>JAFQQJ010000059.1 GCA_017411325.1 Clostridia bacterium
GGAGTTAAATCCACAATTCGCGTTTCTATATCATACTGTTTTGCAAGTGCAAGCCCGTCTTGCATATCTTCTTCATAATTCCTTTTAGAAGAACAAGGCATAATAATTCCTATTGTATTTTTACAAGCAGCCTTACACAAAATTCCAACAAGTGCAGAATCCTTACCGCCAGAATTACCGTAAACAATTCCTTTTGCTCCGCTGTTTGTCAATACTTTTTTTATAAAAGTTACTCTATTGTCAAATTCATCTTTATAATTTCTCATTTTTATCACCTAATAACTCCTTTAATCTTCTTGCCGCTTCTTCGGTATCCTCTATACTTCCAAACGTAGAAAATCTAAAATATCCTTCTCCGCATTTACCAAATCCTTCTCCCGGAGTGCCTACAACTTGAATTTCGTTTAAAAGCAAATCGAAGAATTCCCAACTGCCCATGTTATTAGGACATTTCATCCATACGTAAGGAGCATTTTTACCACCAGTATACCAAATACCAAGTTCGTCAAGTACCGACATTATACACTTCGCATTCCGCTTATATACGTTAATATTTTCATGTATTTGTTTTTGTCCTTCGTCACTGAATACTGCAGCGCCGCCTTTTTGAATGATGTATGAAACACCGTTCGTTTTTGTCGTCCTATTCCTTACCCACATAGCATTGAAGTTCATTCCACCTCTTTCAAGCGCTTTAGGTATCACCGTATATCCAAGTCTCGTACCTGTAAATCCTGCGGTTTTTGAAAGCGAACAAATTTCAATGGCGCATTTTTTTGCGTCTTCTACTTCAAAAATACTATGCGGAATATCTTCTTCAATAAACGCTTCGTATGCAGCATCGAAAAGTATAACTGCACCAACGGCGTTTGCATAGTCTACCCATTCTTTCAATCCTGCATAATCAAACGTTGCACCGGTTGGATTATTTGGTGAACATATGTAAATCAAATCAGGATACATATCCTCTTCTTGCGGAATTTCGGATGGCAAAGGCAAAAAGCCGTTTTCTTGACCTGCCGCAAGACGAATAATACGGTTCCCCCCAATTATATTTGCATCAACGTATGCGGGATATGCAGGTTCTAAAATCATAACAGTCTTATCCCGACCAAACAAATCGAGAATATCTCCGAGTTCATCGCTTGCGCCGCTTGAAACGAAAACCTCATCGGAAACAAGCTCTACGCCACGCCCATTATAATATTTGGCAATCGTTTCTCGCAAAAACGGTGCTCCGCATTCGGGCATATATCCGTGAAAATTTTCCTTCGTTGCCTGATCGTCAACCGCTTCATGCAAGGCTCTTATTACTGCGGGCGCAAGAGGTAAAGAAACGTCTCCTATACCGAGTCTCAATAATTTTTTATCAGGATGCTCCGCTAAATACTTCTTTGTCTTTTGTGCAATACCGAAAAACAAATAACTGTCCTTTAAGTTGTTGTAATTTTTATTTGGAATCATTCTATCGTATCTCCTTCATAAACAAATTCAGCAGGACCGTTCATTATAACCGAACCGTCTTCATTCACTTTAATTTTTAAGTCTCCGCCGTCAAGTTTTACGGTCACAAATTCATTCATTTTTACGTATCCTTTTTTAACAGCGGCTGAAACCGAGGCACATGCACCGGTTCCGCAAGCCATCGTTACGCCGCTACCGCGTTCCCAAACACGCATACGCAAAGTGTTTTCGTTAAGCACCTGTACAAATTCAACGTTTACGCCTTCGGGGAAATTTTTATCGTGCTCAATGATCGGTCCTATAACGGTTATAGGCTCTTTTTCCGCATTGTTAACAAATATAATAGCGTGCGGATTTCCAACTGATACGGGAGTCAACGCAATTTGTTTTCCATCTACAATAACGCTCATATCTTCAAAGCATTCGGTTTTGCCCATATCAACGGATACCTGCTTTACTTTTCCGCATATTACGTGAAGTTGAAGCGTTTTAATACCAGAAAGCGTTTCTATTTCTAAATACGTTTTATCCGTGTATCCTTTATCGTAAACGTATTTTCCAACACAACGGATTCCGTTACCACACATTTTTGCTTCGCTTCCATCTGCATTGAATATTCGCATTTTGAAGTCGGCCATTCTTGACGGCGAAATATATATCATCCCGTCCGAACCTGCGCCGAAATGTCTTTCCGAAAGGCGGATGGACAATTCTTCTATATTTTCGGGGACTTCTCCGTATACGTATAAATAATCGTTTCCAAGTCCGTGCATCTTTGTAAAATGCATAATTTCCCTCCTTTAATCGTCTATCTTAGATATTCCTATCGTTACTTCTTCTAAAACGTCGAGCAAAACCTTAACCGTGTCAAGCGACGAAAGAACAGTGACGTTGTTCTCTATTGCACAACGTCTAATCGCAGCACCGTCTTCATAATGAACACCCGACAAAATCGCGCGTGTATTTATTACGTAACTGACGTATCCCGCACGAATGGAATCGAGAATTTCTTCGCTCCCTTCACTGAGTTTTCTACGAACTCTTGTTCTGATTCCGTGTTCTTTCAAAAAGTTAGCCGTGCCGATTGTAGCTTCAATATTAAAGCCCATATCATAAAAGCGTTTAACGAGTGGAAGCGCCTCTTCTTTATCTTCGTCGGCAAGCGTTACAACCGCAGTTCCGTAATTTTGCATATGAACCCCCGACGCTATGAAAGCCTTATACATCGCTCTATGCAATTTTTTATCATAGCCTATCGCTTCTCCCGTAGATTTCATTTCGGGCGAAAGATACGAGTCCATTCCTTTTAGTTTAGAGAATGAAAATGCAGGTGCTTTTACGTACCAGCGCTCTTTTTCTTTTGGATAAATCTCGGTTATACCTTGTTCTTGCAACGATTTTCCAAGTATAACGAGCGTAGCAATATCAGCCAAGCTATACCCCGTTGCTTTGGACAAGAACGGAACCGTTCTCGATGAGCGAGGGTTGACTTCGATAATATAAACGTCTTCTTTTTCATCAACGATAAATTGAATATTGAAAAGACCAATTATACCGATACCAAGCCCAAGTTTTTTCGTATATTCAAGAATTGTCTTTTTTACCTTGTCAGAAATACTGAAAGTAGGATATACGCTTATGCTGTCGCCGGAATGCACACCCGTGCGTTCGACAAGTTCCATTATTCCAGGAACGAACACGGTTATTCCGTCACAAACCGCATCAACTTCTACTTCTTTTCCACGGATATATTTATCCACCAAAACGGGTTTGTCTTCATCAATTTCTACCGCAGTTTTTAAGTAATGACGAAGTGCTTGCTCTTTTGCGACTATTTGCATTGCTCTACCACCCAAAACGAAGGATGGACGAACAAGAACGGGATATCCGATTTCTTTTGCCGCTTTTATGCCGTCTTCTATATTTGTAACAGCATAGCCTTTAGGCTGCGGAATATTAAGTTCTTTAAGCAATTTTTCAAACGCATCCCTGTTTTCTGCTTTTTCGATAGCGTTGCAATCTGTGCCGATTATCTTAACACCCCTTTCTCGTAACGGCTCCGCAAGATTTATCGCCGTTTGCCCGCCGAGAGAGGCAATTACGCCTTCGGGTTTTTCAAGGGCTATTACGTTCATAACGTCTTCGGGCGTTAAGGGTTCAAAGTACAGTTTGTCGCTTGTCGTGTAATCGGTGGAAACCGTTTCGGGATTATTATTGATAATTATCGCCTCATATCCTGCCGCTTTAATGGTTTTTACTGCATGGACTGTGGAATAATCAAACTCTACCCCTTGTCCTATACGGATAGGACCACTGCCTAATACAAGTATTTTTTTCTTATTGGATACGATAGATTCGTTTTCTTCTTCGTACGTTGAGTAAAAATACGGAACGTAACTCTTAAACTCCGACGAGCAAGTGTCTATCATTTTGTAGACGGGGAAAATATTTTCACGCTTTCTCAAATTGAATACTTCAGTTTCTGTCTTTTTCCAAAGTTTTGCTATTTCTTTATCTGAAAAGCCTGTCTTTTTGGCGTCGAATAGCGTTTCAATATCTAAGGGATTGTTTTTTATCTCTCTTTCTTCGTCAATTACGTTTCTTAATTTGCGCAAAAAGAAATTGTCAATCTGCGTTTTTTCTCCTATCTCTTCAAGCGATACGTTTCTTCTTAAAAGTTCGGCAATGGCGTAAATTCTATCGTCTGTGCCGTGCTTAATATAATCAAGCAAGTCTTTCGTTGCCACGCCGTCGAACTTACTCATATACAAATGGTAAACACCGATTTCAAGTGAACGTATTCCTTTCAATAAGCTCTCTTCAAAGGTCCTACCCACACTCATCGTTTCGCCCGTTGCTTTCATTTGCGTGCCGAGTTTGTTATTTGCATCGGTAAACTTATCGAAAGGAAACCTCGGCATTTTAGTGACAACGTAGTCGAGCGCGGGTTCAAACGTAGCCGAAGTATTTGCAAGCGTTATTTCTTCCAAACGCATTCCGACTGCAACTTTTGCAGATACTCTTGCAATAGGATATCCACTTGCTTTGCTTGCAAGTGCGGACGAGCGGGATACTCTGGGATTGACTTCTATTAAATAATACTGAAAAGATTTTGGATCAAGCGCAAACTGAACGTTACAACCGCCTTCAATTTTAAGTTCCCTTATAATTTTTAATGCGCTATCTCGCAACATGTGATACTCTTTATTCGTCAACGTTTGCGACGGACAAACTACAATAGAATCACCCGTATGTATCCCGACAGGATCGAGATTTTCCATGTTACAAACGGTAATCGCCGTATCGTTTGCGTCACGCATTACCTCGTACTCTATTTCCTTAAAGCCTTTTATACTCTTTTCAACAAGCACCTGATGCACGGGAGACAATGTAAGGGCGTTTTTTAGAATTTCAGCGCACTCCTTTTCATCATCAGCAAAACCACCGCCCGTTCCGCCTAACGTAAACGCAGGACGTAAAACAACGGGATAACCGATTTGCTTTGCTATTTGTAATCCTTCTTCTATCGTGTTAGCGATTTCGGAAGGCAAAACGGGTTCTCCTAAGTCTTCACAGAGTTTCTTAAAGAGTTCTCTATCTTCCGCTCTTTCAATACTTTCGCTTTTCGTACCTAAAAGTTCGCATCTACACTCTTTAAGAACGCCTTTCTTTTCAAGTTGCATTGCCAAATTCAAACCCGTTTGACCGCCTATCCCCGGCAAGATTGCGTCAGGGCGTTCGTATCTTACGATTTTTGCAATATATTCAAGCGTTAAGGGCTCCATATAAACTTTATCCGCAATTGTCGTATCTGTCATTATCGTTGCAGGGTTGGAATTACAAAGAATCACTTCATATCCCTCTTCTTTAAGAGCAAGACAGGCTTGCGTGCCTGCATAATCGAATTCCGCTGCCTGACCGATAATGATTGGTCCCGAGCCAATGACAAGTATCTTTTTAACGTCGTTTCTTTTAGGCATTTTTGTTCTCCTTGATGATATTGATAAACTTATCGAAAAGATAGCTACTGTCCTGTGGTCCAGGGGCACTTTCGGGATGATATTGAACACTGAAAATCTTATCTTTCTTGCATTCTATCCCTTCAATCGTCCCGTCTAAAAGGTTTACGTGCGTAACCGTAAGCGGCGTATTTTTAAGGCTACTCTCCTCAACCGCATAAGAGTGATTTTGCGAAGTTATTTCTATCTTTCCCGTTGCCAAGTTTTTAACTGGATGATTTCCGCCTCGGTGTCCGAATTTTAATTTATACGTTTTTGCACCGTATGCAAGCGATATAATCTGATGCCCTAAGCAGATGCCGAAAATCGGATATTTTCCCTTCAAATCTTTGATTGCGTTGATTACGGGAACTGCATCCGTTGGATCTCCGGGCCCGTTGGAAATAAATATGCCGTCAGGCTTCAAACTCTCTATCGCTTCACTGCTTGTATCAAAAGGAACGACCGTAACCGAAACGCCGCGCCTATTTAGGGAACGTACTATATTTTGTTTCATTCCGCAATCAATGGCAACAATTTTTATTTCTCCGTCTGCGGGATATTCCGTTATTTTCTTTCTACTCACCTTTGCAACCGCATCCGTCAAAATCGGCGCACGGCTTATGATTTTTACGCCTTCTTCCGATGTCGTTTCCATTCCTGTAAGCAAACAGCGTCTGCTTCCGTAATCTCGAATGGAGCGCACGAGCTTTCTCGTATCGATTCCGTAAATACCGGGGATTTTATACTCTTTCATTACTTCAGAAAGTGTTTTTTCACTTCTCCAATTCGACGGAAAATCATTATATTCTCTTACCGCAAATCCGCCTATGGTGGGCGTTTGCGTTTCAAAATCATCAGAATTAATTCCGTAATTCCCTATGAGCGGATAGCTCATCACTACCGTTTGATACGTATACGAAGGATCGGATAAAATCTCTTGATATCCAACAGGCGAAGTATTGAATACTATCTCCGTTACTTTATCTTCCCCATCGCCGAACGCATATCCGTAGTATTCCGTGCCATCCTCTAAAATCAGTTTTCTGTCATACGGTCTTTTCATGTTAACCTCGCTTACTTCTTTCTCTCTGACAATTTCTGTTCAAAACGATTTTTACAAGTATTTTTCGGTATTTCAGTCGGATATTGACCGTCAAAACAAGCCGAACAGAAATTTTTGCCACCGATAAGTTGTGATAAACTTTCTTTGGGTAAATAGCCGAGACTGTCAACGCCTATCATCTTGGCAATAGCCTCTACCGTATGATGACAAGCAATAAGATGTTCTTCGGAATCTATGTCTGTCCCGTAATAGCAAGGATGTAAAAAAGGCGGAGCGGAAACACGCATATGAATTTCGGTTGCGCCTGCATCACGCAGAAGTTTTACAATTCTGCCGCTCGTCGTTCCACGAACGATTGAATCGTCAATCAAAATAACCCTTTTCCCCTTTACTGCCGTATTTACGGGCGAAAGTTTTATCCGAACTTTATCAAATCTGTCACTTTGCCCTGGCGATATAAAGGTTCTGCCTATATACTTATTCTTGATAAGTCCTATTCCGTATGGTATACCCGATTCCTGCGAATAACCGAGTGCAGCGTCAAGTCCCGAATCGGGAACGCCGATTACAACGTCCGCATTTACGGGAAACTTTTGCGCCAAAATTTTACCTGCCGTTATTCTTGCGCTTTGCACCGAAACACCGTCGATTATAGAATCGGGACGGGCAAAATAAATGTGCTCAAAAATACAGGTTTTCTTCTCTTTCGTATCACAATAATCGGTAAACGATTTTATCCCCTCGTTATTGAACACAAGCATTTCACCCGGTTGCAGATCCCTTATAAATTCTGCTCCTACGGCAGATAAGGCGCAACTTTCAGACGCGACAACGTAACCTCCCTCATCGGTTTTTCCGTAGCATAACGGTCTGAATCCGTGCGGATCACGCACAGCAATAAGCTTTGTCGCTGACATTAAAACGAGCGAAAACGCTCCTTCCAATTTTTGCATTGCCCTACTTACGGCAGTTTCGATAGAAGGCGCATTAAGTCGCTCTTTGGTTACAATATACGCAATCGTTTCCGTGTCTGACGTAGTATGAAATATTGCGCCCGAGAGTTCTAATTCGTCACGAAGTTCAAATGCGTTGCTCAAATTCCCATTATGCGCAAGTGCTAATTTCCCTTTTTGATGATTTACTTCTATGGGTTGACAATTATTTCTCGTTGTTCCTCCCGTGGTACCGTATCTGACGTGTCCCACAGCCATTGTTCCCATGGGAAAGGCAGCCAACTTTTCTTTAGAAAAAACTTCGCTGACAAGCCCTATATCTTTATGCGAATAAAAAAGTCCGTCGTCGTTGACCACGATTCCCGCGCTTTCTTGTCCTCGGTGTTGAAGTGCATAAAGTCCGTAATAAGCAATATTCGCAACATTTTCGGGTTGTGGGGAAATAATACCGAACACTCCGCATTCTTCGTGTATACTCATTATCCATTATTCTCCTTTTTATCTATTGCCGCTTTTATAAACCCTTTGAATAACGGATGTGCGTTATTAGGTCTGCTCTTAAACTCCGGATGGAACTGTACGCCGACGTAAAACGGACGCACTGTTATTTCCACCGTTTCAACCAATCTTTCATCCGGCGACGTTCCGGAAAGTTTCAATCCTGCTTTTTCGAACGCTTCTCTGTATTCGTTATTAAATTCATAACGGTGACGATGGCGTTCGGATATTTCTCTTTTACCGTAACATCTTTCCATCGTCGTTCCGTTCTTTATTTTGCAGGGATAACTGCCGAGCCTTAACGTTCCGCCTTTATCTATATCGTCGCTTTGTCCGGGCATAAAATCTATCACCTTATTCTTGCAAAGCTCGTCAAATTCGCCCGAGTTTGCATCTAAAATACCCAGAACGTTTCTTGCATATTCGATTACGGCAATCTGCATCCCTAAACATATCCCGAAAAACGGAATAGCGTTTTCTCTTGCATATTTTACAGCCGTAATCATTCCTTCTATTCCCCGACCGCCAAAACCACCTGGAACGATAATCCCATCCGCTTCGCTAAGCTCTTCTTTTACATTTTTTTGACTTAACGTTTCCGAATCAACCCATTTTATGTTGATACGTGCACCGTATTCGTAGCCTGCATGTCTTAACGCTTCGGCGACCGAAAGATAAGCGTCGTGAAGTCTTACGTACTTTCCTACAAGCGCAATCGTCACGGTTTTTGCCCTGTTCTTAATTCTTTCAATCAGGTTTGTCCACTCCGTCAAATCAGGTTCTTTCGTTTCAAGCCCCAATTCTCTGCATACCACGCTTGAAAAATTAGAATTTTCAAGCATGAGTGGTGCTTCGTAAAGGTTAGACAAAGTTAAATTTTCGATAACACAATCTGGTTTGACGTTACAAAAAAGCGATATTTTTTTAAATATTTCTTTTTCGAGCGGCTCGTCCGCACGAAGCACTATAATATTTGGATTTATGCCCATACCCTGTAATTCCTTGACAGAGTGCTGCGTAGGTTTTGATTTGTGTTCGTCGGAACCTTTTATGTACGGAACAAGCGTAACGTGAATAAACAAGCTGTTTTCTCTTCCGACCTCCAAAGATATTTGTCTTACCGCTTCCAAAAAAGGCTGACTTTCTATGTCGCCTATCGTTCCACCGATTTCGGTTATAACAACGTCGGCATCCGTTTGTTTTCCGACACGGTAAACGAATTCCTTTATTTCATTCGTAACGTGTGGTATAACCTGAACGGTAGAGCCTAAATATTCGCCCCGACGCTCTTTATTCAAAACGTTCCAATACACCTTGCCCGTAGTCAAATTTGAGTATTTATTCAAATCTTCGTCTATGAAACGCTCATAATGCCCCAAATCAAGATCGGTTTCCGCACCGTCTTCGGTAACGTAAACTTCACCGTGTTGATAAGGGCTCATCGTGCCGGGATCCACGTTGATATACGGGTCTAACTTTTGAGCGGCAACTTTTAATCCTCTTGCTTTTAGAAGCCTGCCAAGCGAGGCGGCTGTTATACCTTTTCCAAGTCCGGAAACAACTCCTCCGGTAACAAATATATACTTCGTCATAATCACTTCCTTTAACCGTTCATTCTACAGTAACCGATTTTGCCAAATTTTTTGGTTTGTCAATATCACATCCGTTCTCCTTGGCAACGTAATACGCAAGCAACTGCAACGGTATGATCTCAACTGCTGCGGAGAAAATCATCTCTATTTTCGGCACAAAAATCACGTCATCTGCCAAAGACACGATCTTATGATTATCCTTAAAGGTTACGGCGAGAACTTCAGCACCTCTTGCTTTCACCTCGACAATATTGCTCATGGTCTTTTCCATAATGGCTTCATTGCAGCACAGTGCAATAACCGGCTGATGTTCTTCAACCAAAGCAATCGTTCCATGCTTTAATTCACCGGCCGCATAAGATTCCGCGTGTACGTAAGATATTTCTTTCATTTTCAAAGCACCTTCAAGCGCCACGGCATAGTCCGTATTACGGCCGATGAAGAACATTGAATCTACACCGTGATACTTTTTTGCCAAAGTTGAAATTGCCGAGTTCATATCTATGGCTTCCTGAATTTTCTTGGGTAACGTCTTTAAGCATTCTAAAAGGTCGTTATAAAGTTTGTCGTCAATACGGTTCATCTTTTTAGCCGCATACAAAGCAAACAAGTATAAGACCGAAACTTGTGTGCTATAACCCTTCGTTGTTGCCACCGCGATTTCCGGACCCGCCCAAGTATAAAGCGTGAAGTCCGCAGTATTCGCAATCGTACTACCAACAACGTTGACAACAGCCAACGTTGTTGCACCGCGATTTTTACATTCCTTCATCGCCGCTATGGTATCGGCAGTTTCACCGGACTGAGATAAAACAATCAATAGCGTATGCTCATCAATAAGAGGATCGCTATAACGCAGTTCGCTTGCCAATTCGACCTGAACAGGAATACGACATAACTTTTCAATCGCATATTTACCGGCACACCCAGCATAATACGCTGAACCGCAAGCGGTAATAACAATTTTGTTAATACTTGTCAAATAGTCGGCAGTAAGCTCGGTTTCATCAAGAATAATCTCACCATCCTTGATTCTCGGTGCTATGGTTGCCTTCACTGCTCTGGGTTGCTCAATAATTTCCTTGAGCATAAAGTGCTCGTATCCGCCCTTTTCTGCCGACCCGACATCCCAGGTTATGCGGCTGATTTTCTTCTCAACAGGTTGCCCTGCAGGATTGAAAACCGTTATGGAATCGGGCGTGATCTCTGCGAACTCACCATCGTCCATATATATCGCATTTCTCGTGTAGGAAACTAGTGCTGTAACATCAGAGGCGAAGTAATTTTCACCCACACCAACACCGAGTATCAAAGGACTTGCTTCTCTCGCTACGTATACCTTTTCAGGCTCGTCAGTACAAACAACACCAAGCGCATAAGAGCCTTGTAGCCTTGCGGATGTTTTAATGACCGCCTTTTTTAGATCGCCGTTATAGTACATTTCTATCAAATGCACGACTACCTCTGTATCCGTTTGACTTTCAAAACGATACCCTTTCTGTATGAGTTCTTCACGCAGGGCAATATAGTTTTCTATAATCCCGTTATGAACGACCGCAAATTTACCGTCATTGCTCATGTGGGGATGCGCATTGGTATCGGTAGGCGCACCATGAGTAGCCCAGCGAGTATGTCCAATACCAACCGTGCCAGGGCAGTTCTTACCATCAGCAGTTCTTTCGCATAAATTAGCGATTCGTCCCGTTACTTTATTAACTTCAATCACCTTATTGTTAAGCACCGCTATTCCCGCTGAATCATATCCGCGATATTCAAGCTTTTTAAGTCCTTCCAAAAGTATTGGTGCAGCCTTCTGAGAACCTGTATAACCAACTATTCCACACATAAATTATCTCCTATTCTATATATTCATTCCAATTCCACCGTTGCAGGTGGTTTGGAAGTAATGTCATAGAGTACTCTATTTACTCCTTTTACTTCATTGACAATCCTGCTCGACACCTTATCAAGAACATCGTATGGTATTCGCGTCCAATCTGCCGTCATAAAATCGTCCGTCGTTACCGAGCGTAGAGCTATTGCATAATCATAACTTCTACCATCACCCATAACGCCGACCGAACGCATATTCGTAAGTGCAGCAAAATATTGATTCATGCTTTTTTCAATACCTGTTTTCGCCACTTCGTCTCTGAAAATATAATCTGCCTCTCGCAACAGTTCAAGCTTTTCTTTGGTTATCTCTCCAATAATCCGTATTCCAAGACCTGGACCTGGGAACGGTTGACGCTCTACCAAATATTCGGGAAGCCCAAGCTCTCGACCAAGTGCACGTACTTCGTCTTTAAAAAGCATTTTTAACGGCTCTATTATTTCCTTAAAATCCACAAAGTCCGGAAGTCCACCTACGTTATGGTGGCTTTTTATTGTTTCTGCTTCTCCCTTGCCCGATTCTATTACGTCTGGATAAATAGTACCCTGCGCCAAATAATCAACGCTTCCGATTTTCTTTCCTTCTTCTTCAAAAACTCTTATAAATTGTTCGCCGATTATTTTGCGTTTTCTTTCAGGTTCGGTTACGCCTTTGAGTGCCGTCAAAAATTTTTCTTCCGCATTCACCCTGATTAGGTTTATATCCCATTTCTTAAACGCTTCTTCAACTTCGTCGCCTTCGTTTTTACGAAGCAAACCGTGATCAACAAATACGCAAGTTAACTGTTTTCCAACCGCTTCGGCAAAAAGCGCCGCACAGACAGACGAATCTACACCACCCGAAAGTGCTAGCAAGACTTCATCCTTGCCGACTTTTTTCCGAATATTCTCTATGGCAATACGAGCATAACTTTCCATATTCCAATCGCCGACCGCACCGCAAACCTTGTAAAGAAAATTCTTAATAATCGCTTTTCCGTATTCGGTATGGTTTACTTCGGGATGGAACTGCACGCCGTAAAGTTTTCTCTTTTCATCGGCAATAGCAACGTTAGGACATTTAGCGGATTTTGCAACAAGTGAAAAACCTTGAGGCACTTCCGCCATATAATCACCATGGCTCATCCACGTTATACTGCGTTCTTTTACACCTTGGAATATGGAACACGTCGTGTCAAAATAAGTGAGTGTTTTACCATATTCTCGAGAAGAATCGCTTTGCGCTTCCACCACTTTGCCACCAAGATGATGCGCTAAAAGCTGACAGCCGTAACAAATACCTAAAATCGGAATTCCTAATCGGAAAATCGCTTCATCGGGATGCGGCGAGTTTTCTTTGTACACGCTCTGCGGTCCACCTGTAAAAATGATTCCGATAGGATTAAACTCTTTGATTGCTTGAATGCTTACCGTATGCGGTTTAACTTCCGAATAAACGCTACACTCTCGCACCCGTCTTGCTATAAGCTCATCGTATTGCCCGCCGAAATTTAAAATTAAAACTTTTTGATTTACCACGGATTTTTCTCCTTATAAGTCAATCTCCACTTTACTCCTTTCAAGTCCATACAATATAGGCTTGATTGTTTTAATATATTCTTCAACCTGCTCTATACATCTACCGATATAAAATTGAGGATTAAGCAATGCTTTAAGTTCATTTTCTACCATTCCGATTTCTTGTTCTTTAGCAAGTCTAGAAAGCAAATCACACTCCGCCCCTTCTTTCATTCTTGTCGTTGCCTCCATTGAACACTTGCGAATAATTTCGTGAATTTTTTGTCTATCACCCCCGCGTTTCACCGCTTCCATCATGAGATTTTCGGTTGCAATAAACGGGATATATTCTTTTACGGCTTTTTCAATAATTTTTTCATTAACTCTAATTCCGTCTGTAACGTTGTGGCATAGTCTTAAAATTGCGTCAGCACATAAAAAGCCTTCAGGTAAAGCTAAACGACGGTTTGCGGAATCGTCAAGCGTTCTCTCTAACCACTGGGTAGATGCCGTAATATGCGCATTCAATGCGTCTGTTATCAAATATCTTGAAAGGGAACAAATTCGTTCGCTTCTCATAGGATTTCGCTTATATGCCATTGCCGATGATCCGATTTGGTTTTTCTCAAAGGGTTCCTCAATTTGCCTATCATGTTGCAAAAGTCTTATATCATTAGCCATACGATACGCGCTTTGTGCAATAGACGACAAACAATTTAATATTCTGCTATCAACCTTTCTTGGATAAGTTTGTCCACACACATCAAAGCACTCAGTAAAGCCAAATGCATTACTAATTTTCTTATTCATCACATCAATCTTTATCGTATCACCGTTAAACAAATCAACGAAACTTGCTTCTGTTCCCGTAGTTCCTCGACTACCTAAAAATTTGATATTTCTCAACACAAAATCTATTTCTTCAATATCCGATACAAAATCCTGTAACCAAAGAGTTGCTCTCTTCCCAACCGTTACAAGTTGAGCTGGTTGATAATGCGTATAACCAAGCGTTGGAACTTCTTTATACTTTTCGGCAAAATCACAAAGATTAGCAATTACTTTTAAAAGTTCGTCTCGAATATAAGTAAGTGCATCACGGTAAAGTATAAGATCGGCGTTATCAGTAACAAAGCAGCTCGTTGCACCTAAATGAATAATACCCGCTGCACTCGGTGCTACTTTTCCAAACGCATAGACGTGCGCCATTACGTCGTGGCGAACTTCCTTTTCTCTTTCGCTTACACACTCATAATCAATATCGTCAATATGATTTTGCATTTCTTTTATTTGTTCATCGGTAATCGGTATACCCAATTCTTTTTCTGCTTTTGCAAGGGCAACCCAAAGTTTACGCCAAGTTTTATATCGCGTATCTGAAGAAAACAACTCCTTCATATACTCTGATGCGTATCTGCTTGATAATGGTGATTCGTAAATATTTGTCATTGTAAGAAAACTCCTTTGCCTTCCTGTTTTATTTTCTGATAATTATACTGTTTCTTTCTGGTCCTACTGAAATATAGGTTATAGGACAACGAATTGCCTTCTCTATTATAAGAATATAATTTTTTGCTTCTTTCGGTAAATCTTCCCATTTTTTAATAGAAGAAATATCGCACTTCCATCCGTCAACGTATTCTATTTTGGGTTTTGCATATTTCAACATCGCAGGGAAAGGAAACTCATCCGTTTCTTTTCCGTTTATTATATACTTGGTGCAAACAGGAATTTTATCAAGATAACTCAAAACATCCAATTTCGTTAGCGCGATTTCTGTCGCGGATTGGACATCCACCCCGTAACGTGTTGCAACCAAATCAATTGCGCCAACCCTTCTAGCTCTCCCCGTTTTTGCACCAAACTCCACTCCTGCATTTCTCAATGCCTCAGCTTCTTTGTCAAATATTTCCGCAACAAATGGACCTTCTCCTACGCAAGTTGAATACGCTTTTACCACACCAACTATATCGTTAATTTTTGTCGATGGCAGACCTGATCCAATCGATACATAAGCCGCAGTTGTATTCGAAGATGTCGTATAGGGATAAATACCGTAATCAAGATCTCGCAGCGCACCAAGTTGTGCTTCAAATAAAATATTTTTTCCTTCCCTTTGTGCTGTTTTAAGATATTTACCAGTATCGCATATATAAGGCTTTATCCTTTCACAGTATCTTTCAAGCCATTCATCAATTATTCTCATCGTATAAGGTCGAGCGTTATATACCTTTGTTAATGTTAAATTTTTCCATTCAAGTAAATCTTTCAAGTGTTCTCTTAACTCGTTTGAATAAAAGAGTTCACCCGCCATAATTGTCTTTTTTTGATATTTATCCGAATAAAACGGCGCAATTCCTTGCTTGGTTGAACCGTATTTTTTATTAGCTAAACGTTCTTCCTCTAAAGCATCCATATCTCTATGCCAAGGCAACAATAGTGACGCTCTATCGCTAATTTTCAAATTTCCCGAAGTAATTATAACACCTTTTTTCGTCGTTTCTTCTATTTCTTTCCATAAATTTTCTGGATCGAGCGCAACGCCATTTCCTAAAACGTTGACTACGCCTTGTCTGAAAATCCCCGACGGCAACAAATGAAGAGCAAATTTACCATATTCGTTTATTACGGTATGTCCCGCATTGCCACCACCTTGGAATCTAACAACAATATCATATTTTTCGGTCAACAAATCGACCATTCTTCCTTTCCCCTCGTCACCCCAATTAATTCCGACTATTGCACAATTTGACATAATCACTCCTTATTGTTATTTCTTTCCAAAAATTCTTCTAAATACTTCTTGATATGCTTCTTCTACGTTCCCCAAGTCTCTACGGAAACGGTCCTTGTCCAATTTCTCGTTCGTGTTCACGTCCCAAAGCCTGCAAGTATCGGGGGAAATTTCATCCGCAAGAATGATATCACCATGGAATCTACCAAACTCGATCTTAAAATCAATAAGTTTAAGATTTGCATTTAAAAACATGCTTTTAAGAACCTCGTTGACTTTGAATGCATACTTTTTAATCGTTTCAATTTCCTGTTCCGTTGCCAATCCTAATGCTTTTGCATAGGAATCGTTAATAAAAGGATCCCCTAATGCGTCATTCTTGTAAGAAAACTCAATAGTGGGTTCAGCCAAAACAGTTCCTTCCGCTATCCCTAAACGTTTTGAAAAACTACCCGCAGCAATGTTTCTTACTATGACTTCAAGAGGAACAATTTCCACTCTTTTTACAGCGGTTTCTCGCCCGCTCAATTCCTTGACGTAATGCGTGGGAACCCCTTTTTTTTCCAATACTTGAAAAAGATAATTGCTCATTCGGTTGTTGATTTCTCCCTTACCTGCAATTATCCCTTTCTTTTCGCCGTTAAAAGCGGTTGCCGAATCTTTATAGGATACGATTAATACGTCCTTATCCTCAGTTGTAAAAACTTTTTTCGCTTTTCCCTCATAAAGTTGGTTTATTTTTTTCATAGTAGAATCCTCCAAAAATTAATTTTTTATATGTATAGAGCAACAAAAAAAGGCAATGATACTCTAATGTTTCACACATTAAAGACGCCATTGCCTTTATCTTTTATTTAATTTTCGCTACCCGTGCGAATAAAAAAGAAACAAATCGGTCAAATATTAACCAAAAGACCCCTTTGCCTTTTTTACTTTTCTATTATATTACTTTCATAAGCAAATGTCAATCGCATTGATTGTATTTTTCTAAAATAAATTTAAGCACTTCCAACTTTTTTGTATTGAAAGTGCTTTTTATATTTTTACTGACCGCTTGCCCCATAGTTTGATAAAACTCTTGCAGACGGATCGTTAACGTTACAGCCGTTCCATGCTTTATTCGGCATCCAAAAATCCACTATCATATGGCTTTGATTTGGATAATATTTTTCAAACATTTCCCTATATAAAAGTGATTCTTTGGTAAAAGGCGTTGCGTGCTTATATTTTTTTACTTTTTCTTTAAAATCACGGTCGGAATAATAACCGTTCGCAAATTCTTTCAAATAATCCACCATGGAATGTCCTACCGCATCGGAAAAAGCAGCTTTTTCACGATACAAAATATCGTGAGGTAAATACTCCCCTTCAAACGCGTGTCTTAATAGATATTTACCTTTGCCGTATTTGTTCATTTTCTTTTCAGGATCGATGCTCATGACGTACTTGACAAAATCCAAATCCCCGAACGGTACTCTCGCTTCCAACGAGTTTACGGAAATGCACCTATCAGCACGCAATACGTCGTACATATGCAACTCTTTTATTCTCTTCACTGATTCTTTTTGAAATTCTTCGGGACTCGGAGCAAAGTCCGTGTATTTGTATCCGAAAAGTTCATCCGATATCTCCCCTGTCAAAAGCACTCTTATATCCGTTTTCTCGTGAATAGCTTTACAAAGCAAATACATACCCATGCTTGCTCTAATCGTCGTTATGTCGTAAGTACCGAGTAGATAAACAACCTCTTCTAACGCTTGTAAAACCTCTTGTTTTGTGATTATAACCTCCATATGCTCGCTACCGATATAATCCGCTACTTGCTTGGCATATTTCAAATCTATGGCATCTTCACTCATACCAATCGCAAACGTTTTAATAGGCTCTTTACTCTTTTTTTGTGCAATAGCGCAAACAAGAGAAGAATCCAGCCCACCCGATAATAAAAATCCTACCTTTGCATCGGCGACAAGCCGTTTTTCAACGCCTGAAATAAGTTTCTCTTTGATGTTTTTGCAAACAGTTTCCAAGTCATCATAACAGTATTTATCAACTTTGGTAACGTCGTTATAACATACGAATTTACCGTCTTTATAATAATGTCCTGGCGGAAACGGCATAATTTTGTCAACCAAACCGACGAGATTCTTTGGCTCACTCGCAAATATAATTACTTTTTTATCGTCATAACCGTAATAGAGAGGTCTAATACCTATCGGATCTCTTGCTGCAATATATTCTTTACTTTTGCCGTCATAAATAATACACGCAAACTCAGCATCTAACATTTTGAACGCTTCTACTCCGTATTCACGGTATAAGGGAAGGATTATTTCACAATCCGATTCACTCTTAAAGGAATATCCTTTTTTAATCAGTTGTTCTTTCAACTTATCGAATCCGTAAATTTCACCGTTACATACTACGTAGCTTCCATCCATTTCAAACGGTTGCATACCCTCGGGAGTGAGTCCCATAATTGCAAGTCTGTGAAATCCAAGCAAACCTTTACCTGTATCTACAATCTTCATATCGTCAGGTCCACGAGAAACCGTTTTGGAAAAACCGTCACAAAAGGTAGAAAAAGTGGCACCGCTTTCGCAATAACCTATAATTGAACACATATAAAATACCTCTAATTTAGTAAATTCAGCATCCTATAGGGCAAGTGCTGTACTCGCGGTGCCACCTATATTTGTTCTTCATTTTCGCCTCCATCAAGGCTGTGTCGATTGACGCACGACCGAACGACGCACCTACTAAAATTCCTTTTTCAGATTGCAACTCGAAAAGTGTTATTCGTACAAGCCCTACCGTATAGTTCTCACCTTTCTATACTCTCTGTGCGCGGACACCAGTATTACTTCTCTTTTCTCAAACGTCTTTGTTTATTATATTTTTATTTTACCCCAAAAAGCAGTTCGCCATAGGTCGGGAACGGCCAATATTTATCCGCCGTAAGCGTTTCCGCCTCATCGGCAACGGCACGAAGCTCGCCCATCTTCGGAAGAATACTGTCACGTATTGCATAGCTTTCTTGTTTTACGTCGGAGATAAATTTAAGTTTCATTATCTCGTCTTCAAGCATTTCTGTTTTATCCAAAATCTGTTCCATGAGAAGCGACAGTTTCGTGACCGTTTTCTTTTCATATTCACAAGACGCGTCGGGAGCAAATTGTTTCTTTGCAACCGCTGTTTTCGATACTTCTTTCACGTAAGCTTCCACAGCTGGCAATATCTGCTTTCTCGCCATATCCACCATAGTATTCGCTTCGATAACAACCGTTTTGCAGTAGTTATCAAGCATAATTTCACAGCGGGATTTAAGTTCGGTTTCGGTAAATACCTTATGCGACGTCAGCATTTCCACGTTCTTTTTATCCAGAAGATGCGGCATACAATCGGGCGTGGTACGATAATTCATAAGCCCACGCTTTTCCGCTTCTTCAATCCACGTTTCGTCATAACCGTTGCCGTTAAACAGAATACGCTTATGGTCTTTTATTGTCTTTTTTATCATTTCGTGAAGCGACTGCTCGAAATTCTCTACCCCTTCCAATCTGTCCGCATAAATCTTGAGTGATTCCGCTACTGCACTGTTGAGCATAATATTTGCACAGGAAATACTGTTGGAAGAACCGAGCATGCGGAATTCAAACTTATTGCCTGTAAACGCAAACGGAGACGTACGGTTTCTATCCGTCGTATCACGTGCAAATTTAGGAAGAACGTCAACGCCGAGTTTTAACGTCGTTTTCTTTGTTCCCGCATAAGGCTTATCGCTTTCAATTGCTTCCAAAATCGCAGCAAGTTCGTCCCCAAGGAAGATAGAAACCACTGCGGGAGGCGCCTCGTTTGCCCCCAAACGATGGTCGTTCCCTGCCGTTGCCACAGAGATACGCAGTAAATCTTGATAATTATCAACCGCTTTGATTACTGCGCAAAGGAAAATCAAGAACTGTGCGTTTTCATAAGGCGTTTCGCCCGGAGAAAGCAAATTAACTCCTGTATCCGTTGCCATTGACCAGTTATTATGCTTCCCGCTACCGTTTACTCCTGCAAACGGCTTTTCGTGGAGTACGCATACAAGACCGTGTTTAAGTGCAACCTTTTGCATAATTTCCATAGTAAGTTGGTTGTGGTCGGTAGCAATATTCGTCGTTGTATAAATCGGAGCAAGTTCGTGCTGAGCGGGCGCCACTTCGTTATGTTCGGTTTTTGCAAGAATACCGAGTTTCCAAAGTTCTTCATTAAGTTCTGCCATAAATGCCGCAACTCTCGGTTTGATTACGCCAAAATAATGGTCTTCCATTTCCTGCCCTTTCGGTGCTTTTGCCCCAAAAAGCGTTCTTCCGGTAAATACGAGATCTTTTCTCTTATCAAACATTTCTTTGTCGATAAGGAAATATTCCTGCTCAGGTCCAACCGACGTGCGAACATATTTAACGTCGTTATTCCCAAAAAGTCTCAAAATACGCAAAGCCTGTTTATTAAGCGCTTCCATCGAACGAAGAAGCGGTGTTTTTTTATCGAGCGCTTCGCCTCCATACGAACAAAAAGCCGTAGGAATACAAAGCGTTTTGCCTTTAATAAAGGCATAAGAAGTAGGATCCCAAGCGGTATAACCCCTCGCCTCAAACGTCGCTCTTATACCGCCCGAAGGAAAACTTGACGCATCCGGTTCACCTTTTATAAGTTCTTTACCGGAAAACTCCATAATCACTCTGCCGTCGGGTGCAGGAGTAATAAAACTGTCGTGTTTTTCGGCTGTAATACCCGTGAGCGGCTGAAACCAATGCGTAAAATGTGTTGCTCCGTTAGCTACAGCCCAATCTTTCATTGCTGAGGCAACTGCATTTGCTACGGAAAGATCAAGTTCCGTCCCTTCGTCTATCGTCTTTTTAAGAGATTGATATACTTTAGCGGACAAATTCGCCTTCATTACTCTGTCGTCAAATACTAGGCTGCCAAAAGTTTCTGTTACTGTGTTCATAATTCTAACTCCTTTATAAAAAATAAGACAATGGCGCTTTCAAGAATTTCTTAAAAGACGCCATTGCCTTTGTCTTACAAAGTAATATCTTTTTGTTTTTTTATAACGATAAAAAAGAAAAACGCCTATGAGAAAATTTTCTCAAAGACGCCATTGCCCTTCCTTTCTATGCCATAATTATATTCTTTCAAAACTGATTTGTCAACAATTTTTTTATCATTTTTCAAAAAAATTTTTCATTTTTTTATTTGTTATAGTTGACAAATCTTTTTCATTTGAGTAAAATGTTGTGTAAAGATGAGCAAAGGCGTTCATTGA
>JAFQQJ010000006.1 GCA_017411325.1 Clostridia bacterium
AACTGTCCAATGGCAACAATATGGCAACAAAAAATCGGATAGTCCATAGGTTGTGGATAATACAGATAACTACAATACCTCGTGATAAAATCTCTAAACAGAATTGTTTAAGATTTCTTTATCAGGAGCGAGTGGGAGTAATCCGAAAAAACGTGCAGGCAGCTTCCGCTGCCTGCTTTTTTTACCAAACGGTTGACTTTTCCCTCCGAAATATATATAATTAAACCCGTAGATTTCCGGATAGGAATATATGTTATCGCAGAACCGTCCGGAAATTAAATTGACGGACTTAAATAAATTAAAGGAGAAAGACAAAATGAAAAAGACAGTGGCACTTATTTTAATTACGATTTTATGTATGGGGCTTATTATCCCGGTATCGGCGGAGTATGGATTTATGGATTTTCCGTCCTACGGAAGTGTATTTTTCCTTGACAGAGCCGAAAAAGCCGGAGTAAGAAGCGTTGGAAGCAATCCTTTCGGAATTGAAACCGTAAACTGCATTTATGTGGAAAGCGGATCAAAATGTTCATTTGGCGGAGGTGACGGATATGCTATGCCGCCTTCTTTCATAAGAGTGAATTATGTAAACGACACTATGAGTAACCCCCAGTATTGCGGAAGTCCTCTTTCTGAAGAAAAATATGAATGCACTGTGGATGAACTTTTCATACACTGCAAAATAGGCAAGGGAAGAGCACTTCTTATGCGTCACAATGGTGAGTATTATATGCTTATGATAAACGGCACTTCTTTACCCGAGCCCGAAAAGGAAAGCAACATTGCATATGAGCAGAAGCAGACAATTACCGTAAACGGCGAAAAGCACGAACTTACTGCATATGCACTTAAAGATGCAAACGGCGGTCTTACAAATTATGTGAGAGTCCGTGATATAGCGGCATTGGTAAACGGAACTTCCGCACAGTTTGATGTCAGATGGAACAATGCTGTAGAATTGGTGAGCGGTGAAGCATATCAGGCAAACGGCTCTGAATTTACCGTACCCTTCAGCGGCGAGCAGACTTTCACTTATGCAACTGCGCCTACACTTCATTATGATACTCCCCAGCCGTTTTTGAGTGCTATCGTAATAACCGATGCATCTGGCGGAGGATATACCTATTACAAGCTCCGCGATCTTGGACAGACTCTTGGCTTCCGTGTTGACTGGTCAGAGGAAAAAGGCATTTTCATAGAAACAGAGCCTTCGGAAGAATATTGATAAAAAAGACGGTTGAAAGCAATGCTTTCAACCGTCTTTTTTATTTTACCATTTCGTTAAATACCTTATAGCTTTTTTCGGCGTAGAATTTATGTCCGTGCTCACCTACGACGTGAGCAATGTTTTCAGGGCATCCGGCATATTCGTAAAGCTTTGTCGCAATTTTCATTGATTCTTCAGCCCCCTCAATTAAAAAACCAAAGTCAAGCTGACCTGAAACAGCCACAAGCTTTCTTGGTGCAATAAGTCCCGCCAAATCACCCATATCGAAATACCTGGCAATTCCCTCTATATAATTGCAGGGACAGTGCTTTAAGCCTATTATCGAATGACGGAAGGTACAAACTGCGCAGGAGGGCATAACCGCCTTTATGCGCTCATCAAGGCAGGCTGAATAAAAGGCAGCCGTTCCGCCTCCCGAGTGCCCCATAACGCAGACATTATCCATATCGAGGAAGGGGAAGTTTTCGCCTAATACATCAATTAGCCTTGAAACATCCCACACTCTTTCACCGATGGCGGTTCTGCCTAAGGCAAGATAAGACAAAACAGACATTTTATACTCGGCACTCCAGTCGGTGTGACAGCCGGGGCCTTTCTCAGTTCCTCCGCACTCACCCATAAAGCGCTGTTCCATTAAGATTGGGCAGTAGCCGTTATCAAGAGCATATTTTGCTAAATATTGTTCATCCCGCCCTATCAAAGCATCATCACCGGGATATTTTGAAATGCCGAGGGAAATGTGCATTCCCGTAGAATGTCCCTGAAGGCAGATCATCGGCTTGATTTTATCCGTTATTCCGTGGGGGATTCTTATTACGCAGATGGGGTAATATCCTTCTTCGCTCTGAAAAGAAAAGTGTACTTCTTTGTATTCTTCGGTTTCCTTTTCATCTTCGATGAGAAAATCCGGATTACATTTTTTAATTAGCGGAAGGCCTAAAAGCTCGCAAAGCTTGTCCTTTGACCTTTTCTGCCAGGCGAAAAAATCCTCTTTCCCGTCATAGCGCATTTCGGGAACAATAGACTCTGCGAGGCGCATATAATTAACCTTGGGATTGTGGTTTCGCATATTAATCCTCCTTTGTTTTAATGAGCTATTAATAAAACTATCATAAATGAATCCGCTTGTCAATGATTTTTGCGGTAATCCTTCGGTGAAACACCAAAGTGTTTTCTGAAAGCCTCGGAAAAGCGGCTCTGACTTGCAAAACCTACGGAGCGGGAAATTTCAGAGATGCTTTTATCGCTGACGTCAAGCATTGATGCAGCCTTTTCCATACGATGGACATTGATGTGTGAAGCAAGAGAGGTTCCGTACACTCTTTTGAAGGCTTCTTTAAGTGTCGTTTTGTTGATTAAAAATATTCTCGAAAGGCTGTCTATGCTGATTCTTTTATCAAGGTGCGAAAGAAGATATCCGTGGACATCTTCTATGATTTCCTCCGGTGTTTTTTCATAAGGCGTTTTTTCGGAAGGACAGGCAATTTCCAGCATTTCTTCCGTTATTTTATGAAGATGGCGGCTCGTCTCGCTGTCTGCTGCTTTGTAATAAACCTCTTTTCCGCACCGTCTGCTTTCGATAAGTCCTGCATTTTTTAATATTCCGAGGTGGTGGGAAACGGCAGGGCTTGACATTTCTGTAAGGGCGGAAATATTTATCACGCATTCTTCACGATGAAACAAAAGCCACAGAATTTTAAGTCGTGAGGAATCGGATATTATCTTGAAAAGCTCTGATGCAGGGAGAAAACTGCTGCTTTCGGAAAGCTCGGTGTATATTTTAGCCACATCCTCTTTTTCGCCGTGGTCGTGAGGAAGAATGAAAGACATGATTTTTTCTCCTTTTTAGAAAAATTTTTAGCCTGTTTGGACGAAGGTGAGTTAAAAGCATTGATTTTATCCTGAAAACAGTATATTATAAAATTGACAATTAAGCAAGCATTTAATTGTTAAAAGGAGGAGTTTTATGAAAAAAACATATAATATTGAAGTGGATTGTGCAACATGTGCATCTTTAATGGAGGAAGCAACAGGAAAGGTCAGCGGTATAAAGGAGTGTTCAGTAAGCTTCATAACTCAGAAAATGACTGTGGAATTTTCGGAAGGTGCAGATGAGAAAAAGGTGATGAAGGAAGTTTTTAAGGCCTGCAGAAAAATAGAACCCGATTGCGAAATTGAATTTTAAGCGGGTGCAATATGAAGAAAAAACATAAAAAGATGCTCGTCAGAATTCTTCTTTCTGCAGCTTTCACGGGGATTATTAATATACTTCCGGTTGCAGGAATTTTAAGAATGCTGCTTTTTTCCGGAATTTATATTCTGATAGGTTACGACATATTAATAAAATGCTTTAAGGGAATCTTAAACAAAAGATTTATGGATGAAAATTTCCTTATGACTGTGGCAACTCTCGGTGCGTTTTTAATTGCAATTTGCGAAAAAAGCGGTGACTATAACGAGGCAATTGCCGTTATGCTGCTCTATCAGACAGGTGAGCTTTTTCAGGGGCTGGCTGTGGCAAAGAGCCGAAGAAGTATAGGAGCACTTATGGATATCCGCCCGGATTATGTGAATATTGAAACTGACGGGAATTTTGTAAAAAAATCTCCGACGGAAATTTTGCCCGGAAGCATTATAACGGTATTTCCGGGGGAAAAAATCCCTCTGGACGGAATTATTGAAGAGGGCAAAAGTGAAATTGATACAAGCGCACTTACAGGGGAAAGTTTGCCGAAGAGTGCAGGAGAAGGAAAAAGTGTTATAAGCGGATGTATAAATTTGACGGGAGCATTAAAAATCCGTACAACAAAAAGCTTTGGTGAATCTACGGTTTCAAAGATACTTGAGCTGGTGGAAAATGCGTCTGTGAGAAAAGCAAAATCTGAAAAATTCATTTCAAAGTTTGCGAAGGTGTATACTCCGATAATCTGCATTTCGGCACTTGTGCTTGGAACACTGCCACCTTTATTTTCGCTTATGGTAACGGGAGAAGCAAATTTTATTACATGGATATACAGAGCACTTACCTTCCTTGTAATAAGCTGCCCCTGCGCGTTGGTAATAAGTGTACCGTTAAGCTTTTTTGCGGCAATAGGAGGTGCGGGCAGGGAAGGAATTTTGGTTAAAGGGGCTTCGTTCATAGAGGCAATGGAAAAAATGCGGTATGTGGTTTTCGATAAAACCGGAACACTCACCGAAGGCAGTTTTTCCGTAAACGAGATTAAAGCCGAGGGCGTTGACGAAGAATGGCTCTTATGCTGTGCGGCCCATGCGGAAAGCTTTTCAAATCATCCCATAGCAAAAAGTATTGTATCGGAATATAAAGAGGAGCTTGATTTATCAAAGATAAGTGATGTATCTGAAATAAGCGGAGAAGGGGTTACGGCAGTATTTGAGGGGCATAAGGTTGCCTTCGGAAACAGCCGCCTTGCAAAAAGGATGGGAATGGAAGTTCCCTTGAAAGATAATGGAGAAACAAGGATATATGCTTTTGCAGACGGCGAATATATGGGGACAATATCCGTAACAGACTGTCTTAAGAAAACGGCAAAAGAGGCGGTTTGCGAACTTAAAAAGCTTGGTGTGAAAAAATGCATTATGCTGACCGGGGATACAAAAGCGGCTGCGGAAAAAATTGCAGCAGAAGCAGGCATTGACAGCTATGAAAGCGAGCTTATGCCCGCTGATAAGGTGAAAATGGTTGAAAAACTCATTTCGGAGGCTGAAAGCGGAGAAATGCTTGCCTTTGCGGGAGACGGAATAAATGATGCTCCGGTACTTGCACGGGCAGACATAGGAATTGCGATGGGGGCCATAGGGAGCGATGCGGCGATTGAAGCTGCCGACGTTGTAATAATGGATGACGATCCGCTTAAAATTTCAAAGGCTATGAAAATATCAAAAAAATGTATGATGATAGTCAGGGAAAATATAATCTTTTCGCTTGCAGTAAAGCTTTTATGCCTCATTCTGGTATCAATGGGATATGCAGGAATGTGGCTTGGCATTTTTGCAGATGTGGGAGTGATGGTTCTCGCGGTATTGAATTCTGTCAGGGCACTTAAAGCGTAAGATATAGTACAAGAACCCTTAGAGGTTTTTGTACTATTTTTTTATGTGCTGCATAATATTAAACAGGTAAAGGAGGAGATTAAATGGAAGAAAAAAGAATGCTTCAGAAGGTAAATCATAATGTGATTTTGGAAGGACGCAAAAAGCTTTCGGTAAGCGCAGTGGAAGAAGTGGGCGCATTTGATGACAGCTCGGTTACACTGAAAACCGCTATGGGAACACTCACGGTCAGAGGAAACAAGCTCAAAATCAACAAGCTAAGTGTGGAAACGGGCGATGCGGACATTGAAGGAGAAATAAATTCCTGTACATATAAGACCGAGGAAGCCGACAGCGTGAAAGGAATTTTCGGGAAGCTTTTTAAGTAATCGAAATGGAACAAAAAGAAATATGGGTTTTCGGAAACTGCCTTTTGTCGGGTGTCGGCACCGGGATGATTTTTGATGTCTTCAGAATAATAAGGAAAAGCTTTAAGTCCGGATACGATATTACAAATCTGTGTGATGCTCTTTTCTGGTCTGTGTATACATTGGTATTTGCGTGGTGGATATTCAATATAAACGACGGAGAACTTCGTTGGTTTGTTTTTGCCGGAATGAGCCTTGGAGGGGCTTTCTACTTTGCTTTGCTCAGCCGCATTTTTGTGCCGTCGGGAGTTTTTCTGGTGAAAATTTTGAAAAAAGCGGCGGGAATGGTTTTGAAAGTGTTGCTTTTTCCGCTGAAGCTGATACTTAAAATCACAGGAAAAGTATGGATTTTTGCAGTAATGCCGATAAGAAAAATAAAGAAAAAAATTGTTGTGGGCTTAAAGATTTTTCATCATCGGAGGATGATACGGTATCATCAGACAAAAAAATATAAAAAACTTAAAAAAAATGCTTTACAAGAAGACTTTGGTGGTATATAATAATTTTATTATAGGAAAATTTCAGAGTTTTACTGAGGAGAATTTATGAAAAAACGTTTTTTTATATATATTCTTACAGGTCTTTTGCTTATTTATTTTGTCGGAATGCTTATTTCTCAGCAGATAAAAATAAATGAGAGGGAAGAGGAAATCGGCATTCTGAAGTCTGAGATAGACGAGATAACAAAAGAAAGCGAAAAGCTTAGAGAAGAAATTGAAAACGCTGAAAGCAGGGAAACTATCGAAGCTATAGCCAGAGAAGAACTGGGCTTGGTTTATCCCGATGAGCGAAAGTTTGTTGATTCAAACGGCTGACACCGTTTATATACACGAGATAATTAATGGGGAGGAAGTTTCCGTGGAGTTGGAATTGGGGAAAATAGTTGAAGGAAAGGTATCCGGAATAACAGCATTTGGAGCATTTGTTGAGCTTCCGGGCGGAAAGTCGGGGCTTGTACATATTTCTGAGGTTTCCAGGGATTATGTAAAGGATATCAATGAGCACTTAAAGGTTGGAGACACTGTCAAGGTTAAAATCACCAACATAGATCCTAACGGAAAAATAGGATTGTCCATCAAAAAGGCACAGGAAGAAGAAAGAAAGAAAAAGTATGTATTTTCGGGAGTTCCTGCGGAGTTTTCATTTGGTACGGACAAGGGCGAGGATTTGTCATTTGAGGATAAGCTTGCAAAATTCAAGCAGGATTCAACAGACCGTATGCAGGACGTGAAAAAGGCAGCTGAAAACAGAAGAACAGGATATAAAAAGCCTTCCGGAAATTATTGATATGTTCATACATAAGTTAAAAGCCAAACGGTTAATTTCGTTTGGCTTTTATTATTTATATATCTTTATAGATTTATTCAAATTGCTGTGTTTGGATTATTTGTGCGATTTAACAAGTAGTCTACAGAGACGTTATGAAAGTCGGCAAGCTTTATGAGAACGCATGTAGGAATATCTATGTCTCCACGTTCATAATTACTGTAAACCCTTTGGCTACAAGATAAAATTTCGCCCATTTTTTTTTGTGTTAAATCTTTATCCTCTCTTAAATCCCTTATACGTTGATAATGCGACATAAAATCACCATCCATTTTTTTGTTTAACGGAATCCATTATATTTAGAAATTTTTTCGCTATTGACTTTTAGCGAAAAATTCGCTATAATATTTTAGGGCGGACTAAGGCTTTGTGATATTTTAATTATTATCAATATTATTAAGTAGAAAGAATGTGTTCGATAATATCTATGAAAGCTTTAATTTGCTCGTACGAAAATATTATAGGAGGATTATTATGAAATTAACATTAAAACGATGTGTAGCTGTTATAGTGGCATTTATTATGTGCTTCTCTTCAGCTTTAAGCATATCGGCAAAGACAGTGAAAGACGTTAGTCATGAATCTAACGAAAAAGGCGGAAATGTGACGGTTTTTTATGTGAATGCAAAAAATAAATTAACCACTAAGCTTCAGTATACCAGCTTGAGAGCATATCTGGCAGATAAAGATACTACAGAAACTAAAGCTAGCTATGTTGAAGTTTTAATATATGGAAGAAACAGTACTAGTGAAAGCTGGACACAGATATCCAAAAAAAATATAAAAGGTAAGGCTGTTGATACACTTAAAATGTCAGGATATACACAATATAAAGTTCGTGTCTATTCATGGAAGACAGCAACTATAGGAAAGACTCTTGGAAGCAAATGGGATAGCTCAACGAGTTGGCTTTATTATGGACCAACTTGTACTTTTAAACCTTTAAGCAATGTGAAAACTGTAGCACAATAATTTCAGAAAAGTTTAAGCATAAAAACATAAAAATGAACACATTCTTATATACTAAAAGCCAAACGATTGTCTTCGTTTGGCTTTTCTGCGGAAGAAAAAGCGGATTGAGTTATTTATGATTTATATACTTGAATCATTTAGGGACAATTTTACAGTGTGTGATAGTAGAGATTTTTTGTATTTTATTCTAATTTATTATTGACTTAAGAGTTTTTTTATGTTAAAATTCATATAAGCGATTATGCTGATATAAAAGAAATTTTTAGGAGGAATCATCATGAAAAAGTTTTTGGCAATCGTATTAACAGTAGCAATGCTTTTCGCTATGGGAACTGCTATTTTTGCGGCAGAAGAAGCTAAGGCTGACGCAGCAAAGCCCGCAGTAGTAGAACCTGGCGAAGGCGAAGAAACAAAGCGTCCTAACGACTCTGCGTCTGTAGTTCAGTACTTCCAGGGCAAGGACAAGAGAATGTGGGCTTACTTTGAAGCTGAAGATGCAGAAGTTATCGACGGCGCAAAGGTTAACTCTGACCACGAAGGTTATAACGGCACAGGCTGCGTAGCTATGACCTGCTGGAAGACAAACCCCGATGCAACACCCGGTATCAAGTTCACCGTAAAGGCAGTTGTTGCAGGTGCACAGGATATTTACATCGGTTATGACAACGGTCATGCATGGGCACAGAGCGCAAACCTTACAGTTAACGGCGCTGCTGCACAGAAGATTTACTTCCCCACAGTTAAGAAGGACGTTTGGGCTGCTTATGGTATGATCAAGTTAAACGTTACTCTTAACGAAGGCGACAACACCATCGTACTTCAGTACGACAAGGCTGACTATCCCTCAAGCTTCAACATTGACTTCGTTGCAGTTTCCAAGGGCGACACCTGGAAGGACGAAGCAAGCGCAATCAAGCTTGTTATCGGACAGAATACAATTACAAAGGTAACAGAGAACGGCGAGGTTCCCGTACAGTTCGACGTTGCTCCCATCATCAAGGATGACCGTACTTTCGTTCCCGTAAGAGGTATCTTTGAAATCGCAGGTGCTACAATCGAATGGAACGGCGACACAAGAGCCGCTACCGTTAAGACAGACGATAAGACTGTTGTTGTTACAATCGACAACAAGCAGGCTCGTGTAAACGGCAGACGTGTTATGATGGACGCACCTCCCTTCATTCAGGACGGAAGAACCTTAATTCCCTTAAGATTCATCTCTGAAAACCTTGGTTATAAGGTTGACTGGAACGGAGAAACACAGACTGTTACAATTAATCTTTTTGAATAATTGATACATAGAAACTGACGGGCTTTGCCCGTCAGTTTTTTTGTTATCAGCCTTGACTTTTTCTTTTGATAGTTATATAATAGCTTATTATGAAAATAAAAAAGAAGGATTGATTTTTATGGCAAAGGTTGATATATTCTCAGGCTTTTTGGGTGCGGGAAAAACCACACTTATAAAAAAGCTTATAAAGGAAGCCTACAAAGGTGAAAAGGTTGTTTTAATTGAAAATGAATTCGGTGAAATCGGTATTGACGGCGGCTTTCTTAAGGAAGCGGGCATTGAAATTACCGAAATGAATTCTGGCTGCATCTGCTGCTCCCTTGTAGGCGATTTCAGCGAGGCATTGGTTAAGGTTGTAAATGAATTTCATCCTGACAGAATTTTAATCGAGCCCTCAGGCGTCGGTAAGCTTTCTGATGTTATAAAGGCTGTTGAAGGAGCAGAGTGCGACGAGCTTCAGCTTAATGCATTTACAACGGTTGCCGATGTTAAAAAGTGCAAGATGTATATGAAAAACTTCGGTGAGTTTTACAACGACCAGATTAAAAATGCACTTTGCATTATCTTAAGTCATACACAGAGCGCAACTGAGGAAAAAATCGCAGAGAGTATTGCGCTTCTCCGCGAACACAACGAAGATGCGGTTATCGTGACCACTCCCTGGGACGAGCTTACGGGTGAGGCTATTCTTTCCGCAATGGAACACGAGAACACCTTAAAAGCAGCACTTGAAAAGCTTGAAAAAGAGGATGAGTGCCCCGTTTGCGGACATCATCACGAACATCACCACGAACACGATGAAGATTGCGACTGCGGATGCCACGACCACGATGAGCACGAGCATCATGAGCATCACCACGACCACGAGGAGCATGAGCACCATCATGAACACCACCACGATCACGAGGAGCATGAGCACCATCATGAGCATCACCACGATCACGAGGAGCATGGGCACCATCACGAGCATCACCACGACCACGATGAGCATGAACATCACCACGACCACGGTGAAGACTGCACCTGCGGATGCCACGACCATGATCACGAACACGGACACCACCATCATCACCACGCGGATGATGTATTTACAAGCTGGGGCGCAGAAACCGGCAGAAAGTACACCAAGGAAGAAATTGAAAACGCCCTTGCATCACTTTCCGAAGAAGCGCGCTTCGGCATAATTTTAAGAGCCAAGGGAATAGTGGCAGGCGAAAGCTCCTGGATTCACTATGACTATATCCCCGGAGAAAGCGATGTAAGAGAAGGCGGAGCTGACATCATAGGAAGAATCTGTGTTATCGGTTCAAATATCAACAAGAAAGCCCTTGCTGAGCTTTTCAAAGTTAAGGAGTAAGACTATGCTTAGGGAAAAGGAAATACCGGTTTATCTCTTTACGGGATTTTTGGAATCGGGCAAAACCCAGTTTATTCAGGGAACGCTTGAGGATGAAAAGTTCAACCCCAAGGAAAGAACGCTCCTTTTGGTTTGCGAAGAGGGAGAAGAGGAGTATAACAAGGACAAATTCGTTATTGAAAACGTGTTTATGGAAATTGTAAACTCTCCCGATGAACTTAAAAAGAACACCCTTTCCAAGGTTGCGAGAATGCACAAGGTTGACCGTGTTGTAATAGAATATAACGGAATGTGGAACCTGACGGACCTTTACGAAAACCTGCCGGACAACTGGATTATCTATCAGCAGATTATGTTTGCCGACAGCGAAACCTTCATTACCTACAATGCCAATATGCGTCAGCTTATGGTGGACAAGTTAACCGATTGTGAGCTTGTGGCAATAAACCGCGTGACGGATAAAACCGACAAGGAGCAGATTCATAAAATTATCCGTGGTACAAACCGCCGTACGCAGATAATTTACGAATATATAAACGGCGAACTTGAGTATGACAACATAGAAGACCCCCTGCCCTTTGATATAAACGCACCCATCATCGAAATCGAAGACAAGGATTATGCCATCTGGTATCGTGATATGATGGAGGAGCCCGGAAAATACGAAGGGAAAACCGTTAAGTTCAAGGGTATGGTTGCACGCCCGAAGGAGCTTGACGAAAAGGGACTTCTTATCGGACGCAAGGTAATGACCTGCTGTGCTGACGATATTGCCTTCCGTCCCATCGCATGCGAATCGGATAAGGCGATAGAGGCGGAAAATGCCCTCTGGTATACTCTTACCGCAAAAATAATAATGAAACAGCATAAGCTCTACACCCAGAAGGCTCCCGTACTGGTACTCAAAGAAATTGAAAAGGCAGAAGCACCCGTTGAGGAAGTAGCCACATTTTATTGAGAAAAATATTGCACTTTTATAAAAGTGCAATATTTTTGTATTTTAGGCAAAAAAGCGTAATAATTCCATTGAAAAAAATAAAATAATAGGCTATTATGTAAATTAGCGGAAAGTTGTTATAAAAACACTTTATAATGATAGACAGCTTTTGATTTTTATTGTATTATAAAGAAAAAACGGAGGGATTTTTATGTTTGAATTTAAAAATTACGAATTTAAGGTTTCCGGCGAAATTGTAAAAAAAGTTGACGATGAAGCCGTTCGATATATAATCGACGGTAAGCCCCTTATGCACAGAGAATTTACTTTGGATGGCGAAAACGAAATAGAGCTTGACGACTATGTTGTTATGGAATATTCCGCGCCTGACCTTCAGAGATTTTTTATGCTCCGTCAGAACGTGCTCCTCGGCATAACAGACGGGGAGGACGGTAACGAGGTTGAAAAGGGTATTCTTGCCGCAAACGAAATGATGACGGACGGCTTGGTGCACAGAATTATTGCAAAGTGCGAAAAGGGCAAGTATAAGAGACTCCGCCTTCGCCTCAGAAGCAGGGCGCCCCACGTTGAATTTAATATATATAAGCTTTACACTTGCTCCTATGATGAGCTTCCGAAGAGATTTGCAGAAACTGCAGTAAATGAAGAGGGCTTTAAGATAATTGACCTTTCTTCTTATGTAAATGACACCTACGCTGATGAACCCGGAAAGGTTGACGGTGGCGTAGGCTTTGCCAGCGGAACCTTCGGCGTAGAGGGAATTCCCTTTGCGCTTACAGGTAAAATCCTTCGTCCAACACCTCCTCCTGCGGAAAACGAGGACTTAATCACTAACTTTAATAAAGAGGGCGTAAAGAGACAGCTCTGCCGTCCCGAAAGCCGCGAAAGCCGCTTTGAAATTCCCGTAAATTCCGAAGCGAAGGAAATTTACTTCGTTTTATATATGGATAAGAAAATCCACGAGCGCTGGGGCTTCTGTGCACCCGATCCCACCATTCTCGGCGGCAGCCAGGGTGAGGTTATGATGCCCATAAAGATTAACGACATCGAGCGCTATGCGGTTTATATCAATTATGAGGACGGCACCGTTGACGAGTGCTTCCCCGAAAATATCAAAAATCACCGCCACGAAATTACGGGTGAAACCGGCGTTTACGGCGTAAGAACCAACGGTAAGAAAATAAAGAGCATCGGCTTTGAGGACAGACTGATTGAAACAGACCTTTCCCTTTGTGCACTTACATTAAATACGGATGCTCCGCTTTTAACAGGAGAAGCCTTCCCTGAGCGTAACAAGGGCCACGAAGCTGACTTTAACTATGAAGGAAAAATAACCCTTGAGGGCGACATCTTAAAGGTGGAAAACGGCGGATTTTATGCCGAGTTCAATACAAAGGGCGGTCTCTTTACAGAAAAGGTAATATCCGCATATTCCGATGCTATGACAATTAAGGGTGCTCTTCTTAAGGTAAGAGAGGGAGATTCTCTAATCGAAAACTTTGAAAGATTTGCTATCTCAGTTTCCGATGAAGCAAAAATTACCTATCGCCATAAGGACCTTTACATAACCGTTAAAATTTCCCTTGGCCAGAAGGACGGAATAAAGCTTAATATGCAGGCTGAAAATAAGGGTGAGGAAATAACCCTTGGTATACTTTTCCCCGTAATTTCCGACATTAAGTACGGAACGAGTGAAGACACCTGGTATTTCCTTCCCAAATATCAGAACACCGAAAGTAACGGTTCCTGCTATGTATATGAAGAATCCGCACCCTCATATCCCATGCAGTTTATGGATATTTTCTCACCCGAGAAGGGCGCAGGCTTTGCTCTTAATACGAGAGAGCGTGACCTTAAGGTAAGAAAATATGCTTTAATCAAGCAAAACGGCAGAACAGATGCCTTCGTTGAATATCCTTCGATGTATGTGAAGATTAAAAACGATTCAATGTTTAAGGGTACGGAAACCGTGCTTTACGTTCATAAGGGGGACTGGCACGCATCCTACAAAAGCTATAAGGAGTGGCTTGATTCCTGGTATGAGCCCTATAAGTGTCAGAATAAGAAATGGTACAGACAGAAGTTCTGGCTGGTTGCGGAAATTCCCGACTTCATAGAAACAAGACTTATCTATAAGTTCCCCGTATGGTATGAAAAGGAAAATAACAAGTACAACTTCCGTATGATTATGGACGAAATGACAAAGATATACGGAGAAACTCCCGACATCCTTCATATGTGGGCGTGGACCTGGTCTGAAGAATATAAGCATATGCTCTGGGGTAACTTCGGTCAGTATGACTATGACAGGCTTGGAGGACTTGAAAATTTCAAGGCGGCATTAAAGGATGTTTCCGAGGCAACAGGTGCTGAAATTTCCCTTTATATGCATCCCACACTCCTGTCTGAGGTTTATCCCGAGGCAAAGGAATATTTTCCCACACTCCGTGTGCAGAACGCCGCAGGAAGATTTATCGGAATTCATAACGATTCCTTCAGAATGTGCCACGCCAATAAAACCTGGAGAGACCACGCACTTAAGATGTATCCCAGAGTTCACGAGGAAACCGGCGTAAGACTTTTATATGTTGACGAATTCAGCTTAAGAGTTGACAACCGCTGCTATGCAGACGGGCACGGTCACGAAATTCCGTCAAACCTTTTGAAGACCGACAGAACATTTATATCAGAGCTTAAGGATACAGTTCCCGAGGATGTGGTTCTCTACGGTGAATACTATGCGGCTGACATCAACGCCCGCTATATTGACTGTAATATCAGCTATTATATTTTGGATTCCATAAACGATATGATTGAACAGGGAAGACATTCCGAGGACGGATCGGACATTTACGGCAGAGTGTTTACGGATATTTACCGTTTCGCATTCCCGAAAATTGTTCAGCTTATTCTTCCTATGGCTATGCGCCATCTTACCTGGCAGCCCTTAAAGGCAACCTTCTTCAACGGTGAAGCAATTTATGACTCCTTCTGGGATGTGGAGGAATCAAGAGGAAGACGCTTTATGGCAAAATCCTTCCATATAAAGAAGGAATATGCAGACTGCTTCTCATCGGACTATCCCGAAACAATGATTGAGTCAGGTCACGATTCCGTTTGTGTAAACAAGTACCCCGGTGACGGAAGATGTATGTATACAATCTTCAACAGAGGCTATCATACTTACGAAGGAACCGTACTTAAAGTTCCCTACAAGGAAGGCACAAAGTTCTACGACGTATGGAATGAATGCGATGCTCCCTTTAGTGTAAAGGACGGCTTTGCTTATGTTGAATCAAGAGTAATCGCACAGAGCACAGGCGCAATTGTTGAAATATACGGATAATTACTGTCACGCTGATTATTGACAAAATGAATAAAAAAATATATAATGAGAGATAATCTAAGGTGTGGGAACATCCTTCGCCGAAGTGCATTTCTTATGCCCTTTAGGCGTTTAGCTTAAAGGGCATTTTTTTATAAAATAATAACAGGAGAATTTTTATGGAAACAAGAGTTGCAACAGTAAGTATTATCGTTGAAAACGGAGAAAAGGTGGATGAAATAAATGCCATTCTTCACGCCTATGCACCCTATATCATAGGAAGAATGGGGCTTCCTTACAGAGAAAAGAATATCTGCATCATAAGCATTGCTATGGATGCACCCGAGGATGAAATCAGTGCTCTTTCGGGAAAAATCGGAAGACTCAGCGGTGTAAGTACCAAAACCGCCTATGCAAAGATATGAAAAGGCTTATAGATAATTTATATAAGGGCGAAGGGGCAGAGCTTTCTGCCCTTACGGCTCTTTTGTCGGGCTTTGATGATGAAATAAGGTCTTATGCAGCAAAAAAGGCAGTTGATGCAAGAAGCGAAACCTACGGAAACAAGGTGTATCTTAGAGGGCTTATCGAAATCGGCAATGTCTGCAAAAACGATTGCTTTTACTGCGGTATAAGAAAGAGCAACAAAAATGTAAGCCGCTACAGCTTAAGTGCCGACGAAATTTTATCTGCCTGTGAAAAGGGATATAAGCTTGGTTTTTCCACCTTTGTTCTTCAGGGCGGAGAGGTTGATAACGACGAAGAAATGGTAAAAACCGTGGGAAGGATAAAAGCGCTTTACCCGGCTTGTGCCGTAACCCTTTCATTGGGCGAAAAAAGCCGTGATACATATAAACGTTATAAGGACGCGGGAGCGGACAGATATCTTCTCCGCCACGAGACCTGCAATAAGGAGCATTACGGGAAAATCCATCCTGACTCCCTTTCCTACGATAACCGTATCAGATGCCTTTATGACCTTAAAGATTTAGGATTTCAGGTGGGTTGCGGTTTTATGGTGGGAAGTCCCTATCAGACGGATGAACATTTAGCCTCCGAGCTTTTGTTTATAAAGGAATTCAAGCCGCACATGGTGGGAATCGGGCCGTTTTTACCCCATAAGGATACGCCCTTTAATTCCTTCGGTGCGGGAAGCGTTGAAAAAACACTTATGATGCTTTCGTTAATAAGGATAATGAATAAAAATGTGCTTCTTCCTGCAACAACCGCCCTTGCAACCGCATTGGGAGACGGCAGAATAGAGGGAATAAGGGCAGGGGCAAACGTGGTTATGCCAAACCTTTCGCCTTCTTCTGTCAGGGATAAATATACCCTTTACGACAATAAGGTGCATAGCGGTGCCGAAAGCGCAGAGGGGCTTGAAATGCTCAGAAAATGCGTAAAGGAAGCAGGATGCACTATTGATATGGGAAGAGGCGACAGCCTCGTTAAAGGAGAATAATATGGGACTTAACAGTGTGCCTTCGGGCGAAAGAATACATATAGGATTTTTCGGAAAACGCAATGTGGGAAAATCCAGCCTTGTAAATAAATTTACAAATCAGAAACTTTCTGTTGTGTCGGATGTTCCGGGAACAACAACGGATCCCGTTAAAAAGGCAATGGAAATTCTGCCTCTCGGCCCTGTTGTTATAATTGACACTCCGGGCTTTGACGATGAAGGAGCGCTCGGGGCTTTAAGGGTAGAGCAGACAAAAAAGGTGCTGGGTGAATGCGATATTGCAATTTTGGCAATTGATCCCGAAAAAGGTATAACCGAAACAGAGAAGGAGCTTATTTCTCTTTTCAACGAAAAGGGCACAAAGTACATCGAGGTATTTACCAAGGCCGATATTAAAAAGGCAGACGGGCTTTCGGTAAGCTCCGTAACCGGTGAGGGGATGGAACTTTTAAGTGAAAAAATCGCCTCCCTGACAAAAAAAGACGGCGAAGATAAAAGAATAGTAGGCGATATATTGAATGCGGGCGACAGGGTAATTCTGGTTATGCCAATAGATGAGTCAGCCCCGAAGGGAAGAATTATTCTTCCTCAGCAGCAGGTTATAAGGGATGTGCTTGAAGCAGGAGCGCACGCAATTTGCGTAAGGGATACTGAATATGCCGAAACCATTAAAAAAAGCGGAGATGTCCGCCTTGTAATAACCGACAGCCAGGTGTTCGGGAAAATCCGGAAGGAAACACCCGAAAGTATTCTCCTTACATCATTTTCCATTTTAATGGCAAGATATAAGGGGACTCTTTCCGATGCGGTTTCGGGGGCAAAAATGCTTTCCGGTCTTAAGGATGGGGACAATGTATTGATATGCGAAGCCTGCACCCACAAAAGACAGTGTAAGGATATAGGAACGGTTAAGCTTCCGGGCTGGATATGCGATTTTACCGGTAAGGAAATAAGTTTTACCCACACTCAGGGAAAGGATTTCCCGGAGGATTTGACGCCCTATAAGCTTATCATCCACTGCGGAGGCTGTATGGCAACGGAGCACGAAATGGCAGTAAGGCTTTCCGCGGCTAAAAGGCAGAATGTGCCGATGACAAACTACGGAACGGCAATTGCTTATATGAACGGAATTCTTGAAAGAAGCCTTGAGGCTCTTCCTGAATTTAAGGAGAAGTAATATGAAAAAGGTGTGCATAATTTATACGGGCGGCACCATAGGAATGACTAAGACGGACAAGGGCTATGCCCCGAAGGAGGGGTATTTCAAAGGAGCGCTGGAGGAAATTGATGACTTAAAGAGGGAAGAAATTCCTGACTTTGAATTGGTGGAAATGCATCCGCTTCTTGATTCATCAAATATGACCTTGCACGAGTGGAACAAAATCTCTGAGGAAATTGAAAAGCGCTACGATGATTTTGACGGCTTTGTTATCCTTCACGGAACAGACACTATGGCGTATACTGCATCGGCTTTGTCCTTCTCGCTTGAAAATCTTTCAAAGCCCGTTGTTCTCACGGGCTCACAGATACCTCTTTGCGAAATAAGAAGCGACGGAAGGGATAACTTAATTACCTCTTTAATGATTGCCGCAGGCGGCATTGTAAACGAAGTGTGCCTTTATTTCGGCGGAAAATTAATGCGGGGAAACCGTGCTACAAAATATTCTGCCGACGGGCTTATTGCATTTAAGTCCCCGAATTTCCCTCTTTTGGCAGAGGCGGGAATAGAAATAAAGTACAGTCAGTCATTACGCGAAAGCTTTTGTAAGGGAAAGTTCAAGGCATGTCGCTTCAGACCTGTGCCTATAGGCGTTATAAAGGTTTTTCCCGGCATACAGTTTGAACTTTTTGAATCCATAATGACAGAAAAATTAAAGGGCATAGTAATAGAAACCTTCGGTGCGGGAAACATTCCTGCATCGGAAAATGAGCTTCTTCCGATTATTGAAAAGGCGTTTAAGTCGGGAACGGTTATTACGGTTTGTTCCCAGTGCCCCGAAGGAAGTGTGGCGCTCGGCACATATGAAACCAGCAGCGCCTTAAAGGGAGCAGGTGCCGTAAGCGGACACGACATAACAACCGAAGCGGCGGTTTGTAAGCTTTACTATCTCTTCAGTAAAGGCTATGACGCATCTACGGTAAAAAATATGATGGAAGAAAATATAAGAGGCGAAATGAGCATATAAAAAAAGTGCTTGTCCTTTGGACAAGCACTTTTTTATTACTTTTTCATTGTTCCGGAACTTTTTTTCTTTTTGGGTTTTATTAAAACTATGTCCTTCATTCCCATATAGTATGAAACAAGGAAAAATCCCCATTCTAAAGCTATAAATATGATGTACTGGATAAGGTTTGCGTTTTCTAAGGTATTCCATCTCGGGCCCATAAAGGGAGCGAGCCATATGCCGCCGACCAGCCAGGAGGTAATGGGTGTTGAAAGAAGCCCTGCAAAGCTTAAAAGATAAAGCGCAAAGAATATAAGCGAAGGACTCTGCCAGATAAGGCAGTATAAAAACGCATTTTTCATTGATGCGGATTCCTTGACTCTTTCAAGATGCCCTGCATCAAATGCCTCATAATATATAAGCATAAGATAGGGGATTGCCGTAACAATGGAATAATAAATTCCGATAGCAAAGCTGTTTCCGCCGGTTATAAAATCTAAAACCACGGTAAGTGTAACGGAAAACACCCAGGTTATAATGATAAATAAAAGCCTGTCCCCGGTTAATTTCAACGGGATTTTATAAAGATTTTTGTTCATGTCTTTATCCTTTCAAATATAAGTATTGTAAAAGAGAGCACACCGAAGGGTGTGCTCTCTTCTTTGGTGCAGGTAACAGGACTTGAACCTGCATGAAATTGCTCTCATACGGACCTGAACCGTACGCGTCTGCCAATTCCGCCACACCTGCATATCTTTTTTGAAAACACAATGTATTATAGCATAAGGTCTTTTGATTGTCAAGGGTTTTAAGGGAGAATAAGCTCAAAAAAACAGTTGACAAAAATTAAAAAGGGTGCTATAATATCAAAAATAAATAAAACCGTTGAGGCAGAAAAAAGGCAGAAAGGGCTTTTAAAGCGAGCGGATTACGGTGTGAGTTCCGCAAAGTTCCACTGAGTAATATGGGCTGCTATAGGGCAGTGTTAAATGCGCTGACGCAGGACTCGCGTAAGAAGTCGGGGATATGTTGGTATCCTTAAAAGTGCACGGAAAACCGTGAATTCAAGGTGGCACCGCGGATAGTTTATTCGTCCTTGACAGTTTACTGTCAGGGATTTTTTATTTGGAGGCTACATATGTTTATACTTACAAGGCGATGGCGAAAAGCGAAGTAATAAATAAGAAAACAACTATGATTTATATAAAGGAGTAATTAAAATGAAATTAAACGGTGTAGATTACGATACATATTTTAACAATTATCCCGACAAAAACGGCTATTTCGGTAAATACGGCGGCGTTTTTGTAGAGGATAAATTAAAGGCTGCAATGGCTGAAATTACAGAGGCATATTTCTCCATCTGCCAGTCAAGAAAGTTCATTGCGGAGCTCAGAAGAATAAGAAAGGAATTTCAGGGCCGTCCTACGCCCATTTCCCACCTTGAAAGACTTTCCGATTCTCTCGGCGGCAAGGTTCAGCTTTATGCAAAGAGAGAGGATTTGAACCACTCCGGCGCTCATAAGTTAAACCACTGTATGGGAGAGGCTCTTCTTGCATCCTATATGGGCAAGAAAAAGGTAATTGCTGAAACAGGCGCAGGTCAGCACGGTGTTGCCCTTGCAACTGCTGCGGCATATTTCGGGCTTGAGTGCGATATTTATATGGGTGCGGTTGACATAAAGAAACAGGCTCCCAACGTTGCAAGAATGAAGATATTAGGTGCAAACGTAATTGAAGTTAAAGAAGGTCTTCAGACTCTTAAGGAAGCGGTTGACGCGGCGTTTGATGCATACAGCAAGGAATATAACGATGCGATTTACTGTATCGGCTCGGTACTTGGCCCTCATCCTTTCCCCATGATGGTAAGAGACTTCCAGAGCGTTGTGGGTATTGAGGCAAGGGAACAGTTTATTGAAATGACAGGTCACCTTCCCAATTCCATCGTTGCCTGCGTAGGCGGCGGAAGCAATGCGGCAGGTCTTTTTGCAGGATTCTTGAACGATCCGGTTGATATCTACGGAATCGAGCCCCTGGGAAGAGGCGAAAAGCTTGGCGATCATGCGGCAAGTTTAAAGTACGGAACAGAGGGTATTATGCACGGCTTCAACAGCATAATGCTTAAGGACGAAAACGGCGAGCCCGCTCCCGTATACTCTGTTGCCAGCGGTCTTGACTATCCTTCAAGCGGCCCCGAACACGCATTTTTGCAGGAAATGGGCAGAGTTAAGTATGATGTTATAGACGATGAAGAAACCATCGATGCATTCTACAAGCTTTCACGCCTTGAGGGTATCATCCCCGCCATCGAAAGTGCCCATGCAGTAGCTTTTGGTATGAAGCTTGCAAAGAGAATGGATCACGGCTCCGTTTTAATTAACCTTTCCGGCCGTGGTGACAAGGATATGGATTATATTATTGAGAACTATGGTATTCGCTAAAATATAATAAAACAACCCGGCAACAGCCGGGTTGTTTTGGCAAGGAGGAATTTTTATGAAAAACATACGCTGGGGAATCGCTGGTGCAGGCGGAATTGCAAATAAATTTGCGAAAGCAGTTAAAAACGTACATGGTGCAACCCTTGCTGCAGTAGCATCCCGAAGTGAGGAAAGAGGAAGAGCCTTCGGTGAAAAATACGGCATAGAAAACGTTTTTACAAGCTATGAGGAAATGGCATCGTCAGGTGTGGTTGATGCGGTTTATGTTGCGACGGCACATCCTTTTCATAAAAGCTGTGCGGAAATTTTCTTAAATGCGAAAAAGCCCGTTTTATGCGAAAAGCCCCTCTGCGTAAATGCCGATGAGGCAAAAGAACTTGCCGCTTGTGCAAAGAAAAACGGCGTATTTTTAATGGAAGCTATGTGGACAAAATTCCTTCCTGCAACAAAATTGGCCATTGAAGCTGTATCTGATGGTAAAATCGGGGAGGCGATGGTGCTTTCAGCGGACTTTTGCTACCGCACCGAAAAGGAGGATGAGCCCAACCTGTTTGACCGCAATATGGCGGGAGGCTCCCTTTTGGATGTGGGAGTTTACGGACTTCATTTCGCATCACTTTTCTTCGGAGAAAATCCCGTTGAAATAAAATCTGCCGCAAAAATTGAAGACGATGTTGACACAGTTATGGAAGTTCTGTTAAAATATGAGAGCGGGGCTATTGCGAAAATTTCTTCTGCAACAAGGCTTTCAAAGCCTGCCGACGGAATAATCTACGGTAGTAAGGGAAGAATTGATATGCCCTGCTTTTACGGAGCAAGTGAGCTTACCGTGGCAGGAGACAAAATTTCCGCCCCTATGATTGGCGAAGGATTTGAAGAAGAAATTGCGGAATGCTGCAAATGCATAAGGGAAGGAAAGACCGAAAGCGACATTCATCCCTTAGCTTCAAGCATAAGGATTTTAGAGCAGATGGACGAAATAAGAAAACAGTGTAAAATACATTATCCCGCAGATACAAAGGAGTGATATAAATGGCTTTTTGCGAACTTCATTTATTCAGCAGAGCTTTAGGGCTTCAGACCACGGTTTATGCTATAATTCCGCAGAATGCTACAACAGGCGAAATCGGTGTGGAAAAGGCTGAAACAAAGGGCAAATTCAAGTGCTTATACCTTCTTCACGGCTTAAGCGACGACCATACAATATGGCTTCGCAGAACCTCTATCGAGCGCTATGCCGAAGCCCACGGCATTGCGGTTGTTATGCCCTTCGGTGACAGAAGCTTTTATTCTGATATGGTTCACGGCGGAAAGTATTATTCCTATATAGCAAAGGAACTTCCGCTCCTTATGAGAAGCTTCTTCAACATATCAGAAAAAAGAGAGGACAATTTCATTGCAGGCCTTTCTATGGGCGGATACGGGGCACTTAAAATCGCCCTTAAAAATCCCGAATGCTATGCCGCTGCCGCAGGGCTTTCAAGTGTTGCGGATATTATGATGCGAAAGGAAACCTTCAGTGTTCCGCTTAAGGCTGTTTACGGCGAAAATATAGACATTCCCGAAGACGACGATTTATTCTGCCTTGCAAAGAAAACAGATAAATGCGAAATAAAACCCAGAATATTTATGGGTGTGGGCACAAAGGACGGACTTTATGCTGAAAACATCCGCCTTAAGGAATGCTTTGAAAATCTTTCCTATGACTATACCTTCAGAGAATCGGAAGGAACTCACAGCTGGGTATTCTGGGATGAATATATTAAATACGTTTTTGAGTGGCTTAAAAAAGATATCAATGAAGCGTGAAAAAGGTGTGATGCATAGCATCACACCTTTTAATTATTCTTCTATACCCATAACTTCTTTCTTGAAAAGCTTCATCTGTTCTTCCGAGGGTCTGAAGTCGAACTTTGAACAGCAGGGAAGTGTGGGCTCTTCTCCGTTTTTGCCGGGGAAGGGAGAAAGACGGTCGTTTTCATACATTACTCTTGCGCCCTCTGTCTTGAAATCAGGGATTTCAAAGGGAACGCCGCCCTTTAACATACTTCTGTGCGCTAAAATTGCAACTGAGGACATTGTAACGGCAGAATAGATATCAAAGGGATGGCAAGGCTGCTTTCCTTCCTTAACACACTCTAAAAACATTCTTGCGGTTATGAAGTCCGCACCGCCGTGGCCGCTCTTTCTTATAAGCTCTTCATCCTTATCGTGCCACTTGGCATCATACATTGAAATTTCATCTGCACCCTCGGGCTTTGTCCATCCGTTGTAGTGCAGCACCATTTTTCCGCCCAAACCATGGATGTTTTCAATCTGCCCTTCTGTTCCGCAAACTCTGTATGCATTGTGATGTCCGCCGAATGTGGCACAGCCTGTAAAGCGGAAAACCGAACCGTCATCATTCTGTGTGGTAATTATCGCCACTCTGTCACCGACTCTTGATGCTGTGGGAATGTCGTCCTCCAGGAAGGGGTCATATACAGCAAGAGCGGAAACCTGCCTTGGAGTTGCGCCTGTTGCGTGCATAATGGGGCCGAGCGAATGTGTTACATAATAGGTTCTTGGAAGGTAGTTTCTCCAGTGACCGGGAAAGTAGTTGTAGGTTTTCTTGAAGCCTATTTCCCTGGGATCGCCGGGGTGGTTGTATTCGCCCTCTGCATAAAGGATTTTTCCGAGAGTACCTGAGTCAACCACTCTTTTTATTTCACGGTTAAATATCATCTGGGGATAATTTTCTGCCAAAAAATAAATGGAGTTGCTCTTTTCAAAGGCACGGACCAGTTCAACTCCCTCTGCCATTGTGCCGTTACTTATACACTCTGAAAAAACGTGAAGACCCTTTTCAAAGCAGCGGATAGCATAGGGAGTATGCTCATGGAAGAAGTTTGCAAGGATAACTGCGTCCATATCGTGCTCAATAAAGGAATCGAAATCGGAGTATGTGCTGACGGTGTCGCCCAGCTCTTTTGAAGCCTTTTTTAGTCTTTCCTCGTGGAAATCGCATATTGCTACGATATCGGCGTTAAGCAAGAGAAAGTTTCTTGCAATATCCATACCTCTGCCGGCACCGAAAATACCAACTTTAATTTTACTCATAATTAAGCTCCTTTCAACTTTCTATGATTTAAGTATATCACAAATCACGGTTAAAACAATAGAAAAAATCTATTTTTTTATGTGAAAAAGTTTGAAACATATTGATTTTGAAGAAACTTTGTACTATACTTAAAAAGGAGGTGGACTATGAAAAAGAAAAACATATGTAAATTCATTGAAGAATCCTCTGTGGAAAAGATAGATACTCACCGTTTTATATACGAAACATCTCCTGATGTTATGAAAAGAGAGCTGGAGCTTAAATACCACCGTATGACACTCATAAGACAGGGGAGCGGAAAGGTTAAAATTGACGGGAAGGAATATCCCTTCAATGCGGGAAGCCTTATATTTGCCTTCAGCGAAGAAACATTCAGCGTCAATGCGGGAGAAGATACCGAATATATGTATATCGACTTTGGCGGAGCAAGAGCGGAAACTCTCTTTACGAGATTTTACATAAATAAGTTAAATCGCATATTTACGGGCTTTGAAGGAATTATTCCGCTCTGGCACGATTCCTTATGCAGGGCATCGGAAATTAATTTAGACCTTGTATCGGAAGGTATTTTGCTCTACACCTTTTCCCGCATAGTGGCAGATAACGATGAGAAAAATACCATAATAAATAAAATCCTGACACTTACGGAGGAAAATTTCACAGACCCGGAGCTTTCGGTTACATCTCTTGCAACAGAGCTTTCCTACAACGCAAAATACATTTCCCATCTCTTCAAGGAAAAGATGGGGATAGGATATTCCGAACATCTCCGTAATTTGAGAATCAAATATGCGGTGTCTCTTTTGGAGCACGGGATAGATTCGGTCAAGAATGTGGCACTGCTTTCGGGATTTACCGATCCATTGTATTTTTCAACAGTATTCAAAAAAACCGTCGGAGTATCTCCGAAGGATTATAAAAAGAGATAAAGAAAGGAAGGATGTTATGCCGTATATAGCAATCAAAGCTTATCCCAAGGATGAGGAAACCAAGAAAAAGGTGGTTTCCGAGATAAACGAAATTTTTCTTAAATATTGGGGCTGTCCTCCCGAGGCGATTTCCATATCTATGGAAAACTTCCCGCCCGAGGAGTGGGAAGAAAAAGTGGTAAAACCCGAAATTGAGAAAAAAGCGGATAAGATGATGATTTTATCAGGTGAGAAAAAATTTTAATTAAAGGAGTAATATTATGAAAAACACAATGAAAAGATTAATGGCGGTATTGTTGGCAGGAATTATGCTTTTTGCTTTTATAGGCTGCTCGCCTGCAAAAAAAGCGGAGAACGCAGTGGCATCCTTGCTTGATGGATTAAAAGCAATGGACTTTGAAAAAGTAGCAGAGTACGTTACCGGAGGAGTAAACGAGGATTCGCTTTTCGATTCGGAAACAGAGCTTTTTGTTGGAAGCTTACTTGAAAATATGGAATACGAAATCACAGGCTCAGAAGTGGTTGATGAAAATACCGTAAATGTCAGCGTAAGCATAACTAATATTGATATGAAGCCTGTACTCGGGGAATTTTTCGTTGCAGCATTACAGTATGCATTTTCCACTATGAATGCAGAGCCTGCGCCTACTGAAGAGGAAACAAATGCGAAGATGGCAGAGATTCTCGCAGAATGCATAAACAAGGAAGACCTGGCAATGATTACCATAGAGGATACGGTAAGCGTTGTCAATGTTGAAGGGGAATGGAGCGTTGAAATGGACGGAGAGTTTACAAATGCTATACTCGGCGGTCTTGAAGATGCTGCAAGTGAACTTCAGAATTCTATGGGCAATTAACAGTAACAAAAAAGGCAGACGCTTAAAGCGCCTGCCTTTTTTGCATTTTCCGCCAGCTTATAAAGCAATAGGAATCGTTTATCATAAACATTAAAAAGCATATTACAACGGAAAGGTATGTGATATCAAAAAACGAAGCATAGCTCCAGAGGATGATTAACACAAGGTCGTTCATTGCGTAAACCAGGGCAAAATAAGGGCATCGGAGTGCTGTCAAATATGCCGCGGCAAAGCTTGTTGCAACGGATAATGTGCTGACATAAAGATTTGCTGTTTCAAGCGCCTTTAATATAAAGTAGAAAATAAATGTAACAAGGGCGGTTGCGACAAGCATTATAATTATTTCTTTTTTGCCTGCACTTTTTACACTTACTTCGCTCTTTTTCCCCCTGAAGGGATTTTTTAGCCACTGGATAAGTGAGATGACCGCCATCGGAAGTGTCATTCCAAGGTAGGTTATCATTTCACCGTAGTAGGCGAAACCAAGGGAAATATAGCCGTACAACAGGGAAAATATAATCATCAGTATCTGACTTACGGGATTGCCCTTTGATGCGAAAATAAGTGAAGTTATGCCGATTAAGGATGCGATTAATGTAAGATAATTGCATCTGTCAAAAATGATGAATGAGACGGTTATAAAAAGGGCGGACACAGCCCAGAGTAAAGCTTCTGATTTTGTAAAATAGCCTTTTGATTTTTTAATCATAAATACCTCCAAAAAATAAAGCATTTGCATGTAGCTTCAAAGACCTAACGCTACATGGCAAATGCTTTTTTGCATTTACTACCCGGTGGCAGTTTAATGTTATAAAATGGGAACGCCTGCTTCCTCGCAGATTCTTAAAGTTTCCTCATCCCATATGCTTGACTGAACCTCACCGATGTGGGCACAGTTCATCATAAGCATACAAAGTCGGGACTGCCCGATACCTCCGCCGACAGTTAAGGGAAGCTCACCATTAAGTAACATCTTGTGGAAGGTAAGACTTCTTCTCTCGTCGTGGCCGGAGATAGTAAGCTGACGGTCAAGCACCTCGGGATTTACTCTTATACCCATAGAGGAAATTTCAACTGCGCGGTTTAAGGTGTCATTCCAGAAGAAGATATCGCCGTTAAGTGACCAGTCATCATAGTCGGGGGCTCTGTTATCGTGGGGCTTTCCGCTCTTAAGCGCACCGCCAATCTGCATAATAAATGCTGTTCTGTGCTCCTTCACAAAGGCGTTTTCTCTTTCGGAAGCGGTGTAGTAGGGATACATATCCTCAAGCTCCTGGGTGGTGACAAAGGCAACATCCCTTGAAAGGGAATTGATAAGCTGAGGGAAGTGTGCGTGGAGACGCTCGTTGGTGTTGCATATGGCATTTACTATTGCCGTAACCATAAGCTTTAAGTAGTCAATGGTTCTTGTCTCCTCGGTGATTATCTTTTCCCAATCCCACTGGTCAACGTAAATGGAGTGAAGGTTGTCGAGCTCCTCGTCACGGCGGATGGCGTTCATATCGGTGTATAAGCCTTCACCAACTCTGAAGCCGTAGCGCTTTAATGCAAGACGCTTCCACTTTGCAAGGGAGTGAACAATCTGCGCGTCAACTCCTGCTGCGGGAATGTCAAAGGAAACGGGGCGTTCAACGCCCGACAGGTTATCGTTAAGACCGCTTCCTTCCGTAACAAAGAGGGGAGCTGAAACTCTTTTTAAGTTAAGTGCGGAGGCAAACTCCGACTGGAATGTTTTCTTTATGTAGGAAATCGCCAGCTGTGTGTCGTACTTGTCAAGAAGCGGACGGTATCCTTCGGGAATATAGGTTTTGTTCATACAAGTCATCCTTTCAAAAACCTTAATGCATCTATTTTATACCAAAAAAGTGATTTAGTCAATAAAAAAGATATATAAAAAATCTTTTTTCTTCCCTCATTAATATTAATTAAGCCTTGACTTTTTATTTATGAAATGGTATAATATGAAAAAAGCTTTTGCAGGGCAAAGGTAAAAATAATAGGAGGCTTATACAATGAAAAGAATTAAGACAGTTGAAACAAGAAATATTGAAACTTCAGTTAAAAACGGCGGATGCGGCGAGTGCCAGACCTCTTGCCAGTCAGCTTGCAAAACATCCTGCGGTGTAGCAAATCAGAAGTGCGAAAACATCGAAAAATAAAATGCTTAATAAAACCGCTGCACGGCAGCGGTTTTTAAGTTTAAGGCTTATGGGGTCAGACGCCCTCCCAATGCTTATAAAGGATTTGATAAAATGGTTCATCAGTATAAATTAAACGGCTATAACATCGTGCTTGACACGCCGAGCGGCTCTGTTCATGTGGTGGATGAGGTGGCATACGACATTATAGCTATGTACAAAGAAAAAACAGAAGAGGAGATAGTAAGTGAAATCCTCTGTAAATACAAAGACCTTCCCGATGTTACCGAAGAAGAAATAAAAGAGTGCATCGGAGACATAAAGGAATTGGAAGAATCCGGCAAGCTTTTCAGCGTTGATAAGTATGAAAAGTTGGCTGAAGAATATAAGAGCAATTCCAAGGTAATAAAGGCACTTTGCCTCCACATTGCCCACAGCTGTAACTTAAACTGCTCCTACTGCTTTGCAAGTCAGGGTAAATACCAGGGAGAGCGTGCTTTAATGAGCTTTGAAGTGGGAAAGCGCGCCTTTGATTTCTTAATCGAAAATTCCGGAAGCAGAAGAAATCTTGAGGTTGACTTTTTCGGCGGCGAGCCTTTAATGAACTGGGACGTTGTTGTAAAGCTGGTTGAATATGCAAGAAGCATTGAAAAAAAGCATAACAAAAACTTCCGCTTCACTCTCACCACCAACGGTGTATTGCTTGACGAGGAAAAGATGGATTTCTTAAATCGCGAAATGAACAACGTGGTTTTAAGCCTTGACGGAAGACGTGAGGTTCACGACCATTTCAGAAAGGATTATAACGGCAAAGGAAGCTATGATGTTATACTTCCTAAATTTAAAGAGTTTGTGGAAAAGCGTGGTGGCAAGGATTATTATATGCGCGGTACCTTTACCCACAACAACACCGATTTTACAAATGACATTTTGCATATGGCCGATATGGGCTTTACGGAGCTCAGTATGGAGCCTGTTGTGTGTCCCCCGGGTGATCCTTATGCCCTTACGAAAGAGGATTTGCCCATATTAATGGAGCAGTATGAAATCCTTGCAAAGGAAATGATAAAGCGAAAGAAGGAAGGCCGTCCCTTTACCTTCTATCACTATATGCTTGACCTTAAAAACGGCCCCTGCATATACAAGAGAATAACAGGCTGCGGCTCCGGAACGGAGTATATGGCGGTTACCCCCTGGGGCGAGCTTTTCCCCTGCCATCAGTTTGTAGGTGATGAAAAGTACAGCCTCGGAAACATATGGGATGGAGTTAAAAACGAAGCGGTGCAGGATGAATTCAGAAAGTGCAACGCCTATGCACGCCCGGAATGTAAGGACTGCTGGGCAAGAATGTATTGCTCCGGCGGCTGTGCGGCAAACTCCTATCACGCAAGCGGAAGCATTACCGGCATCTACGAATACGGGTGCGAGCTTTTCAAAAAGAGAATTGAATGTGCCGTTATGATGAGCATTGCTGAGGAAGAAGTATGAGAACACCGGTTTCGGATTTCATAGAGCGCTATGCAAAAAGCGGAATATCAAGATTTCATATGCCCGGGCATAAAGGGAAAAGCCTTCTCGGAATCGAAAAATATGACATAACCGAAATTGACGGAGCTGATGTTTTGAGCACGGCAGAGGGAATTATAGGGGAGAGCGAAAAAAATCTTACATCCCTTTACGGAAGCGGAAAAAGCTTTTACATAACAGAGGGCTCGACCACGGCGATATGCGCAATGCTTGCGATGATAAAAAAGACGGATGGCGAAAAGACGCATATTCTTGCTGCCAGAAATGTGCATAAAGCCTTTGTTCACGGCATTGCACTTTTAGATATTGAAGCAGACTGGCTTATGCCTAAGGAATCAAACGGAATTTTAAGCTGCAGGGTTGAAAAGTCAGAGGTGGAAGCACTTCTTTCATCGTCCGACGGTAAATACTCTGCGGTGTACTTGACGTCTCCTGATTATCTTGGGCAGATGGCAGATATCAAGGGGATTTCCGAGGTGTGCCATAAATACGGAATTCCTTTACTCGTGGACAATGCCCACGGTGCGTACCTTAAGTTTTTGGATGAAAGCATTCATCCCATCGACCTTGGGGCAGATATATGCTGCGATTCAGCCCATAAAACCCTTCCTGTTTTGACGGGAGGCGCCTATCTTCATATTTCAGACAAGGCAAAAGAATTTATAGATACGGCACGGGAAAAAATTGCACTTTTTTCCTCCACCAGCCCGTCCTATCTCATTATGAAGTCTATGGATATATGTAACAGATATCTTTCGGAAAGCTTTCGAAAAGAGCTTGCAAAGACGGTAGAGCGGGTTAATGCTATAAAGAGCTTTTTAAGTGAAAAAGGCTTTGAAGTATATGAAAGCGAGCCCTTGAAAATTGTGATAAATGCCGCAAAATCGGGCTATTCGGGCAAAGAGCTTTCTGAAATGATGCGATGTGCAAAAATGGAAGCGGAATTTTCCGATGATGACTATCTTGTTTTAATGATTTCTCCCAAAAACACAAAAAGAGATTTTTCAAGGCTTAAAAAATTCTTTGGAAAAACAGAGATAAAAGCCGAAATCAAAAGAGATTTTAAGCCCCTTCCTTATCCTGTGCGTGAAATGTCGGTAAGAGAGGCAACCTTTAAAAAAAGTGAAGTGACAAAAACCAAGGATGCGACAGGTAAAATCTGTGCATCGGTTACAGTGTCCTGCCCGCCTGCGGTGCCCGTCGTGATAAGCGGGGAGAGGATAACAAAGGAAGTGGCGGAGGCCCTTTTATACTACGGCATTGACGAAATTAAAACGGTTATCGGCTAAAAGTTAATAATAAACGTCCTTTTGTCTTGACAAACGGACGTTTTTTTTGTAAAATAATAAGGTTGATTAAAAGAAAGTAATGTACAGAAGAAAATCCGAAAGGAAGATTTTATGGATACAAACAAGATAAGAAATGTTGCCATCATCGCTCACGTTGACCACGGCAAAACAACACTGGTTGATGCAATGCTCCGTCAGAGCGGAACCTTCCGTCAGAATGAGCAGGTTGAAGAGCGTGTAATGGACTCAAACGACCTTGAAAAGGAGAGGGGAATAACAATCCTTGCAAAGAACACATCCCTCAATTACAAGGATTATAAAATCAATATCGTTGACACTCCCGGTCACGCGGATTTCGGAGGCGAGGTTGAACGTGCTCTTGAAATGGTTGACGGCGTACTTCTGCTGGTTGATGCTTTTGAAGGCTGTATGCCCCAGACAAGATTTGTTCTTAAAAAGGCACTTGCCTTAAATCTTGTTCCGATTATAGTTGTAAACAAGGTTGACCGTCCCAATGCAAGACCTTATGAGGTTGTGGACGAAGTTTTGGAGCTTTTCTTGGACTTAGATGCAACTGAAGAACAGCTTGACTCTCCCGTAATTTATGCATCGGGAAGAGACGGCTGGGCGAGTATGGACCCTGAAGCGAAGGACGGCGATATGTCACCTTTGTTTGACCTTATAGTAAAGCACGTTCCGCATCCTACAGGTGATGTGGCAGAGCCTTTCCAGATGCTTGTTTCAAATATAGACTTTGACGGGTACACAGGAAGAATTGCCGTTGGTACAATTGAGCGCGGAACAATAAAGTTAAACAGCCCCATCGCTGTTTCAACCAGAGAAGGAAAGATAAAAACCGGTAAGGCGGCAGCAATTTACACATACGAAGGCCTTAAGCGCCAGAGTGTAAATGAAGCATCTGCAGGTGAGGTTGTATGCATATCCGGTATGCCCGACATTGAAATCGGTGAAACCCTTTGCGATCCTTCAAAGATAGAGCCGCTTCCCTTCGTTGAAATTGACCAGCCCGTTATGTCTATGACCTTCTCCATAAATAACAGCCCCTTCGCAGGCCGTGAGGGCGATTTTGTGACAAGCCGACATCTTCGCGAAAGACTTTATAAAGAGCTTGAAAGCAACATAAGCTTAAAGGTTGAGGATACCGATACGGCAGATTCCTTCGTGGTATCAGGCAGAGGTGAGCTTCATCTTTCAGTATTAATAGAAAATATGCGCCGTCAGGGCTATGAATTTCAGGTTTCCCGCCCCGAGGTTATTTATAAGGCAGGGGAAAACGGCGAAAAGCTTGAGCCCATCGAGGATTTGGTTATCGACGTTCCCGATGAATATTCCGGAACGGTTATTGAAAGCTCTGCCAAGAGAAAAGCGGAAATGACCAACATGGTGCCCATAACAGGTGGCTATACAAGACTTGAATTTACCATTCCTTCCAGAGGACTTATCGGTTACAGAAGTGAGCTTTTAACAGCCACCAAGGGAACGGTTGTAATAAACCATATGCTCCGTGATTATGAGCCTTACAAGGGCGATATTCCCGAAAGAAGCCGTGGCTCACTCATCGCCTTTGAAGCGGGCGACGCTGTAACCTACGGACTTTTCAATGCACAGGAGAGGGGAACACTCTTCATAAATCCCGGTGATAAGGTATATGAGGGTATGATTGTCGGTGAAAACTGCCGCTTAGAGGACGTTGTTGTAAACGTATGTAAGAAAAAGCATATCACCAACACCCGTGCATCCGGCTCCGACGATGCGTTAAAGCTTACACCGCCCCGTGATATGAGTCTTGAGCAGTGCCTGGAATTCATCACAGCGGACGAGCTTTTAGAGGTAACTCCCGAAAGCCTTCGCTTAAGAAAGAAAATTTTAAGTGCCGACCTTCGTGCAAAGGCTGACCATCAGATGAGACTTAAAGCTCAGGCAGAAGGAAAATAAGATATGAAATACCGCCCACCGGGCGGTATTTTTGCTATGTCCTTTTAATATGTATATATGGGGTGATTTATTTGGTTATATATATAAAGAGGGCAACAATAATTTTTGTCGTAATGACTATTGTGGTGATTTATCTTACGGTTACGCTTTATAAAAGGGCGGTTAAACCTGCATTTTCCGATGAAAAGGGCTATACGGTAATAGTTGATGCAGGACACGGGAATCCTGACGGAGGGGCAACGGGTATATCGGGAACAGGTGAAAGTGAAATAAATTTAAAAATTTCCCAAAAACTTAGTGCAAAGCTGAAGGAAAAGTGCTATAATGTAATTATGACCAGGGAGACGGAGGAAGGGATATACTCCGAAGGCAACAGTATAAAGGAAAAAAAGCTTTCAGATATGCATAACCGTGAAAGGATAATAAACGAATCAGGTGCGGATATCTTTTTGAGCATACATATGAATTCTTTTTCCGATGCCTCAGTTTCAGGAGCCCAGGTTTTCTACTCTGTTAACAGAGTAGAAGCGATTGCTCTGGCAGAAGCTGTAAGACAGCGTCTTATTCCGCTGTACGAAAAAAACGACCGTATATTGAAAGAAGCACCGAAGAGTGTTTATCTTATGAATAAAGCAAAAATTCCCGCATGTTTGGTTGAGTGCGGATTTTTATCCAACGCGGAAAATGAAGCGCTTCTTATGAGCGATGAATATCAGGAAAAAATAGCGGAGGCTATAGCCTCCGGAATTGATGATTATTTTAAAGGAGATACCGATGAAAAGTAAAACAGTTTTTTGCTGCAGTGAGTGCGGCTATGAAACAGCTAAGTTCCTCGGAAAGTGTCCGTCCTGCGGAGAATGGAACACTCTTAAGGAACAAAAGGTATTTAAGGACGAAAAGAAAATTTCATTAAGCAGGGAGACATCAGTCCGCCCGATGACACTTTCTGAAATAAAAACCGATATGTCAGAGCGCTTAACAATGGATATTACGGAGCTTGACAGGGTGCTTGGAGGAGGACTTGTGAAAGGCAGCCTTGTTTTAGTCGGAGGAGAGCCGGGAATCGGCAAATCCACTCTTTTAATGCAGGTTTGCCGGAATGTTGCAAGCAAAGGGAAAATCCTCTATGTGTCGGGGGAAGAGTCTGAAATGCAGCTTAAAATGAGGGCTGAAAGACTTTCCGTGACGGGGGATGACCTTCTTATCCTTCCCGAAACCGACATCGATAAAGCCCTTTCATTTGTGGATGAAACGAAGTGCGACGTCTGCATAATAGACTCTGTTCAGACTATGTTTTCCGAATCCGTTGATTCGTCAGGCGGAAGCGTCGGACAGATAAGAGACGTTACGATGAAGATAATGCGAAAGGCAAAGGAATCGGGCTGTGCCTTTTTCATCGTTGGGCACGTTACCAAGGACGGAAATATTGCGGGGCCCAGAATGCTTGAACATATGGTGGATGCGGTGCTCTACTTTGAGGGAGACAGAAACCAGAGCTACAGAATTTTAAGAGGTGTAAAAAATCGTTTCGGTTCAACCAATGAGGTGGGCGTTTTTGAAATGACAGGTGAGGGACTTATCTGCGTTGATAATCCGTCTGCGGCACTTCTTTCGGGAAGGCCCCTTGATGCATCGGGCTCTTCCGTTACCTGCCTTATGGAGGGAACTCGGCCGATTTTAGCTGAAATTCAGGCATTAACATCACCCACGGGCTTCGGTATGCCCCGCCGTGCGGCAGAGGGTGTGGACTTTTCGAGGGTTGTAATGCTTATTGCCATAATCGAGAAAAAGCTTGGCCTTACAATGCAGAATCAGGATGCCTACTTAAATGTGGTGGGCGGACTTAAGGTGGATGAAACTGCGGCGGATTTAGCCATAATTTCAGCCATAATTTCAAGCCTTAAAAACAAGTCAATCGATCCTGCCACGGTATTTTTGGGAGAAGTCGGCTTGTCGGGCGAGGTAAGAAGTGTTCCCGGCATTTCAAGAAGGGTATCTGAGGCTGAAAGACTCGGATTCAAGACCTGCGTGGTTCCTGAAGGAAGTATTCAGGGACTCAGGGACGTAGGGATAAAGCTCATCGGTGCAAGAACAGTAATGGACATACTTAAGGAGGATATCTGGGGATGAAAGCCACACAGCTGATAAAGCGGTTTATGCCGTATTTTAAGAAATACAAATGGATAATGGTGCTGGATTTGCTTTGCGCCGCATTAACAACAGTATGCGAAATAATCCTGCCCTTAATTGTGAGGGAGATAACAGACAGGGCGATTGACGATTTTGCATCGCTTACCGTAAGTCTCGTCTTAAAGGCGGGAGGAATTTATCTCCTTCTTCGTATAATAGATGCCTCTGCCAACTATTTTATGGCATATAACGGTCATATAATGGGCGCGAAAATCGAAACCGATATGAGAACGGATTTGTTTTCTCATCTTATGAAGCTGTCCTTTTCCTATTACAGCAACACCAAGGTGGGGCAGATTATGGCGAGAATCACTTCGGATTTGTTTGATGTTACGGAATTTGCCCACCATTGCCCCGAAGAATTTTTCATAGCGGGAATAAAAATCGTTGCGGCGTTTTTAATTCTTGCATCAATGAATCTTCCGCTTACACTCATAATGTTTGCGGTACTGCCTTTTATGCTCATCGTATCAACCTATTACAACAGGAAAATGAAAAAGGCGTTCAAGGAATCCCGTGAACAGATAGGCGAGATCAACTCCCAGGTGGAAGACAGTATGCTGGGCATAAGGGTTGTAAAGAGCTTTGCCAACGAAAGTATAGAGCGGGATAAGTTCGATAAGGGAAATAAGACCTTCCTTGGTATAAAGTATAAAACCTACAGATATATGGCGGGCTTCCAGACCTCTGTAAGGGTTTTCGACGGACTTATGTATATAATTGTCGTGGTAGCTGGTGCGCTCTTTATGATTAAGGGATTGCTTTCCCCCGGCGACTATGCGGCATACCTTTTGTACATATCCACTTTGATTGCGGCAATAAGAAGAATTGTTGAATTTACTGAGCAGTTCCAGCGCGGAATGACAGGTATTGAGCGTTTTACGGAAATTATGGATTCTCCCGTTGAGATTGAAGATAAGGCAGGTGCCAAGGAATTTACAAAGGTTCGCGGAATAATAAAATTTGAAAATGTGAAATTCGGCTATTCTGACGGAGACGGCGAAGTTTTGTCGGGAATAAACCTTACCGTGAACGAGGGCGAAAATATCGCCATTGTAGGGCCTTCCGGCGGAGGAAAGACTACACTTGTAAATCTTATTCCGAGATTTTACGATGTTACGGAGGGTAAGATTTTAATTGACGGAGTGGATGTCAGGGACTATACTCAGGACTCACTCAGAGGAAATATCGGTGTGGTTCAGCAGGATGTTTACCTTTTCTCAGGCACGATTTATGAAAATATCGCTTACGGAAAGCCCGGTGCAACGCTGGAAGAGGTTGAAAAGGCAGCAAGTATGGCAGGATGCGACGAATTTATAAAAAATCTTCCCGACGGATACAATACCTATGTGGGCGAGCGAGGCGTTAAGCTTTCGGGCGGACAGAAGCAGAGAATAAGCATCGCAAGAGTGTTCCTTAAAAATCCGCCTATACTGATACTTGACGAAGCAACAAGCGCTCTCGATAATGAAAGTGAGCTTCTTGTAAAGGAATCTCTTGCACGTCTTGCGAAGGGAAGGACAACCTTTACTATTGCTCACCGACTTACAACCATAAAGGGTGCGGATATGATTTTAGTCCTTACGGATAAGGGAATAGAGGAAGCGGGAAGCCACGATGAGTTAATTGAAAAAGGCGGTATATATAAGAATCTTTATAAGCTTTATGAAAGCTGAGGGAAAAGGGATGAAGATTGTATCTTCATCCCTTTTTATACGGAATAAAAGATAAGATTTTCCTTGACAAAGATGCTTCGTTATTGTATAATATTCTTTGTGTTAATCGGGATATAGCGCAGTTTGGTAGCGCGCTTCGTTCGGGACACGGTACTATTCAATTCATTAAGTATCCGCCGAACTCCCACAAACCTTTTAACACCGCCACTTTACGGCGACTAAGAGAACAAAATACATGTGGTCAAATCAGTTTTGACCACATGTTATCCCACAGACACGGGAATATAGAAAAAACCAAATATTTTATATCGGGATGTAGCGCAGTTTGGTAGCGCGCTTCGTTCGGGACGAAGAGGCCGCAGGTTCAAATCCTGTCATCCCGACCAAAACGACGGGTTTAATAAAAACTTGTCGTTTTTTATTAATTTTATGGAGGTAATGTAACCATGCCGTGCAATTGTATTTATAATTTTTTTAATGGAATATGGCTTTTCCTTGATTCTAACTTTTTTCAAACATTTATTTTAGTTATTACCGCATTTTTGACATGGCATATTTATAACAAACAAAACTTGCAGAGAAAAAAAGAGGCAGCATCCATTATATATTTGCAAATTAACGAGATAAAAGGCAAGATGAAATTGGCACAAGAATGCATTGGAGATTCCCCTAATTTCTTAATAACTAATGTTCTTAAGCTTAATACTGTTATTAGTAATAATTCATGGGAAAAATATCGTCAACTACTTATCGATGTTTTAGAAACCAATGATATTAAAGCATTAAATGAATACTATGATCTCGCAACAACAATTGATATACAAATATCTGTATTACGCAAAGCTATCTTTTCTATTAACGAGGCTTTTTATATCAATGAAATGAACACGGAAAAACTTTCTCCCGAGAAAAATCCGCACGTTAGAGTTTCTATGGAACATCTATCTATTTTACGCGAACAATGCAAATTAATAGATAAATATTACGAAAATTTACCACACGACAAACTTCAAAACACTATACATGGTAACAAACAACACTCTTGAAATACTGTTTAGTTTTATAGGTTAACAAAACTCATACATAATACATCTATAAAACTCCTTTTCTTTGTTTAAGGCGTATCAAAATTTAATATACCAAAAAGCTGTGGCACGGATTTTTTATGTCCGTGCCATCTGTGTTATTATGCATTTTTGAGTTTCGCTTTTTGTTCTGTGATTTCGGCTTTCATTTCCTTTATCAGTATGGCGAGCTTTTCCTCACATTCTTCTCTTGTAGGTGCATATATGTTTCGTGCCATTCGTTTGCCGTAGGCATCCTTTGGTGAGTATCTACCCTCATAGATATGGTCATTTATCTTACTGATGCATCCTGTGCCGGGCTTTCTCATCTTGCCCTTTTTAGGCTCAAATTTGGCTTGTGACGACTTTTCTTGTTCATCCGTGATTGTTTCTTCGTTACCGCCTGTATCCTTGTTGAATCGTGCGTTAATCCTTTCTGTTGCTTCTTTCTTCATTTCCTCGGTGCTATGCAGGTATATATCAAGTGTTGTTTTGCTTGATACATGTCCGAGGATGGTGGATAAGGTTTTGATGTCCATTCCGTTTGCTACCGATGTAGTTGCGAAGGTGTGGCGGAGATCGTGGAATCGGAGCTTTTTACATTCTGCTCTTTCTAATATTACCTGCATCATTCCATATACTGCTGAGGGATCTCTTGGCATTCCCTCGACCTTTGGTGATGGGAACATCCACTCTGAGTCTATTGTTTCCTTATATTCCTTTAGGATGTTTACAAGGCTTTTGGGTAGTATTATCGTTCTTACCGATTCTTCAGTCTTTGGCTCTGTTATGACCAATCTGCCTTTTGTCCGTTTGACTTGTCTTCGCACCTTTAGTTCTCCTGTATCGA
>JAFQQJ010000060.1 GCA_017411325.1 Clostridia bacterium
TTCGCAGTTTTGGGTTAGGAATTTTTCGCCTTAGAGAAGTTAAAAAACGCAGTCATACTGGCGTATGTCTGCGTTTTTTTGCGCACTATCAGCGGAAAATAACAAGCCAAAACCGGCTTCTCCCTAAGAAGTACCGCCGAACGCTCAGCTTTTTTATTGCCCTTATTTAATTTCATCAAGATCGTAGGGTGTTGTCTGATATACGAAATAGTTAAGCCAGTTTGAGAAAAGTAAATTGGCGTGGGATCTCCAGGATACATTGGGCGCGTTTTCAGGATTGTCATCGGGAAAATAGTTTTTGGGAACAGCTATATCATCGCCCTTTGCTATATCTCTGTCATACTCCTTTTTTAATGTATCTGCATCGTATTCAAGATGGCCTGTTACGAAAATCTGTCTGCCCTTGTCGGTGGTTACGATGCAAACGCCGGTTTCTTCGGAGGAGGCTAATATTTTTAAAGCATCAACCTTTTCGACATCTGCTCTTTCTACCGTAGTATATCGGGACTGGGGAACCATAAAGGTATCGTCAAAGCCACGAAGAAGCATTGAGTTTTTATAATCCGCCCTGTGGGGATAAATGCCGAAAAGCTTTTTATCAAGGTTTATTTTATTGATGCCGTAGTGATAATAAAGCCCCGCCTGTGCACCCCAGCAGATGTGAAGGGTGCTTGTAACGTGAGTTTTGCTCCATTCCATAATTTCGCAAAGCTCATCCCAGTAGTTAACCTCTTCAAAAGCCATAAGCTCAACGGGAGCGCCTGTTATCACCATTCCGTCAAATTTCTGATTTTTAATCTCGTCAAAGGTCTTGTAAAAGCTAAGCATATGAGCACTGTCAACGTGAGTTGCTTTGTGGGTTGCTGTCTGAAGAAGCTCCATCTCCACCTGAAGGGGGCTGTTACCGAGCAGTCTTGCAAACTGTGTTTCGGTAACAATTTTTGTAGGCATAAGGTTCAAGAGCAATATTTTAAGGGGACGGATGTCCTGGGTTACGGCACGGGTTTCGTTTATAACGAATATGTTTTCGTTATGGAGTGTTTCCGTTGCCGGAAGCCCGTTTGGTATTTTAATAGGCATAAATTCACCTCATTACAACTGAGCCAAAGCCTGCTCTATATCGGCTATTATATCGTCAACATTTTCGATACCTACAGACATTCTGATAAGGTCGGAGCTGATGCCCGCATCGATAAGCTGCTGATCTGTAAGCTGACGGTGGGTGGTTGATGCAGGATGAAGCACGCTTGTTCTTGCGTCAGCAACGTGAACAACGATTGCGGCAAGCTTTAAGCTGTCCATAAACTTAACGGCCGCTTCTCTTCCGCCTTTTATGCCGAAGGAGATAACGCCGCAGCTTCCCTTGGGAAGATATTTTTCAGCCAGAGCATAGTCGGGGCTTGAGGGAAGCTTGGGGTAGTTAACCCAGGAAATTTTATCGTTTGCTTCAAGATATTTTGCAACCGACAGAGCGTTTTCTGAATGACGCTCCATACGAAGGGGAAGAGTTTCCAAATTCATATTGAGTAAAAACGCATTTATGGCAGAGGGAAGTGCACCGAAGTCTCTCATAAGCTGAACTCTCGCCTTGGTTATGTATGCGGCTTTGCCGAAATCGGCAACGTATTTAACGCCGTGATAGGATTCATCGGGCTCACACAATTCGGGGAACTTGCCGTTATCCCAGTTAAAATTACCGGAATCAACGATTACACCGCCCACAACGGAAGCATGACCGTCCATATACTTTGTGGTAGAGTGGGTGATGATGTCGCAGCCAAACTCAAAGGGACGGCAAAGGATTGGGGTTGCAAAGGTGTTGTCCACAACAAGGGGAACATTATGCTTGTGGGCAAGCTTTGCAAAACGCTCGATATCGAGGACAGTCAATGCGGGGTTTGCGATTGTCTCACCGAAAACAAGGCGTGTGTTTTCGTCAAACTTAGCTTCGATTTCCTCATCTGTCATATCCTGGGTTACAAAGCGAACCTCAATGCCCATTCTCTTTATGGTAACTGCGAAAAGATTGATTGTTCCGCCGTAGATGGAGGAAAGGCATACAAAGTTCTGACCTGCAGAAGTGATGTTTAATACCGCCATAAGGCTTGCCGCCTGACCGGATGTGGTGCAGAGCGCACCAACGCCGCCCTCCAGGTCTGCGATTTTTTCCTCAACCGCACTTACAGTGGGGTTTGATATTCTTGAATACATATGGCCGTCAGCCTTTAAGTCAAAAAGCTTGCCTAAATGCTCCGAAGAATCATACTTGTATGTGGTGCTCTGATAAATGGGGAGAACTCTGGGCTCTCCGTTTTTGGGAGTGTAACCTGACTGGATACACTTGGTTTCTATTTTATAATCTGACATAATAAAACCTCCGTTTTAAGACATTTCATAAATATTTTCCTATTATACCATAAAATAAGATTAATTGCAATAAAAAAATACGCATAAGAACATATTGACAAACTTGAATATATGGTGTATTATATTGTAAAGGGTGTGATTTTTTTGAAATCGAAATATATTCTTATGGCGGAAATGTTCAAAGCGCTTGGAGACGAAAACCGCTTAAAGCTTTTAAATGAATTGAAGAACGGGGAAAAAAATGCAGGGGAGCTTTTAGAAAGCCTTTCTGTAACTCAGCCTACGCTTTCTCATCATATGAAGATTTTATGCGATTCGGGGATTGTTGATGCCAGAAGAGAAGGAAAGTGGACTTATTACAGCATTTCAAAAGAAGGAAAGAAGGAACTGCTTGATATTATAAATTCTCTGCTTGGCGGAAAATATGTGCCTTCATTTGATATAGACGATATTATTCTTACGGAAGAAGCCGGAGAAATAAAGCCTGAAAAGGTTAAGAAGACAGCAACAAAGAAGCCGGCGAAGAAAAAGACGGAAAAGAAGAAAGAAGCTATTGAGGTTGTTTCCGAAACTTATGAAGAAGCAACAGAGGAAATAGCCAAAGCTCCTGAAGAAAAAGAAGAGCCAAAAGAGGAAAGAAGAGAACGGAATATGCCTTCGTGGCTGTTTTGATAAAGGTGGCAAAAGCCACCTTTATTTTTGCAGTACTTATAGATATATTTACATAAATGAATGTTAAAGAAAACAGAAAAGCCGTCCTGCGGACGGCTTTTTGCTTATTTTAAATTACTCTGATAAAAGGCCCTGTATGCCCTGTAGGATTCATATAGGTCAAGCTTTGAAATAACCTCGAAGGGGGAGTGCATGGAGAGCACGGGCACGCCTGCATCGATTGTATCCATATTGAGGTTTGCGGTGTACTGCGCAATTGTACCGCCGCCGCCACCGTCAACCTTACCGAGCTCGCCTGTCTGCCAGCAGATTTTGTTGTCATCCATAATTTTTACGATGGAGGCAAAAAGCTCTGCCGTGGCATCGGAGGAACCGCCCTTACCGCGGGAGCCTGTGTATTTCATAAAGGAAATACCGCATCCTGCATAGGGAGTGTTCTGTTTTTCAAAGGGAGAGGGGAAATTGGGATCAAATGCGGCGCATACATCTGCTGAAAGGCAGGTTGCGTTTGAAAATGCGTGGCGGACAAAAAGCTCTGAATATTCGTCGGACATATCAATCATATCGGCAATCATATTTTCAAAATACTTTGATTTCATACCGGTTACGCCCATAGAACCGACCTCCTCCTTATCAACAAGAAGGCATATTGCGGTTTTATCGGGAGAATTGATGTCCAGAATTGCCTGAAGTGCGGCATAGGCGCAAACTCTGTCATCCTGAGCGTATGCACCCACAAAGCTCTTGTCAAAGCCTACGTCCTTTGCAGGAAATGCGGGAGTAAACTCAAGCTCTGCTGTTAAAAACTCTTCTTCGTCTATGTTGTAATCATCGTGAAGGATAGTTAAAATAGCTTTCTTTACGCTCTGGGAATCGCCTTCAACAAGAGGAATACCGCCGACCAAAACAGTTAAATCTTCACCGCCTATGGCATTTCCCAAATTTCTGCTCATCTGATCGCCCGCAAGGTGGGGAAGAATGTCTGAAATGGTAAAGCAGAAATCGTCGGTATCCTTACCGATGGAAACATCAATTTTTGTTCCGTCCTTCTTTATAACAACACCTGAAAGCATAAGAGGAATGGTGGTCCACTGATATTTTTTAATTCCGCCGTAGTAGTGGGTTTTCATTAAAGCCTGGCCGCTTTCTTCAAGCAAGGGATTGGGCTTTAAGTCAAGACGGGGGGAATCTACATGGGCGCCCACAAGGTTAAATCCTTTTCTTAAGGGCTCTTTGCCCATCACCGCAAGCATAAGTCCTTTGTTCCGGTTAACGGAATAAATTTTGTCACCGGGAAGAAGCTCGTTCTTTTCAGTAATATCAACAAAGCCTTCGTTTTTTGCAATGCGGAGAGCTTCCTTTACTATTTCACGCTCGGACTTTCCACTGTTCAAAAACTCCTTATAGCCTTCGGCAAAGTCGAATACGGCACTGTGATCGGCATCTGCCCAGCCGTTTTTGTTTTTGTAACCTAAATCCATATTATCATTCCTTTCGGGATTTTTTATATTGTGTATAAAAGTACCGGAAAAATGTCCTTTCGTCCTTGAAAAAGGACATTTTATTATGGTATACTAATAACAGTATAACCTTTTTTTAAAAAGAATCAAGCAAAAAGTGGGAAAATGTAGAATTAATTAAAAAATAAATATAAAATCCGGTAAGGTTTGGTTGTCACTTTTCTTGTAAAAGACAAAAAAACTAAGAAATAAAGACAAGATGACAAAAAAATTAAGGAATTGGATTGCTTTATATGTTAAAATATAATCAATGTGAGGCTGCATAGCCAAAGGAAGGAGAAAAGATATGCGTAAATTCATTTCAATGGTGCTGGCAATTGTTATGATTTTGTCCTGCGTTTCTATAAATGTATCGGCAAATGAACTTGTTGCAAGCACTAATGTAGAGCTTTATCAGCTTGCACCCGAAAGTCAGAGCCTGATGGAGTCATACGTTATCAAGACCACTAACGATAAGCTCATCGTTATTGACGGAGGTATTGACGGAGCGGGAAAGGATTCAGATCCGTATCTTCCCTCGGCACTTCGTGCCATAGCAGGGGTAGGAGAGGGCGAATACTTCGAGGTTGAAGCCTGGTTTTTATCCCACGCTCATCAGGACCACTATTATGAGCTTGCAAAAATGCTCAATGAGTACAACGAGGAATCTAACTACAAGATAAACAACTTCTATTTCGATTTCCCGCCCTACGGAAAGACCGGAACTATATGGGAAAATGTCCTTGTGGGGAATCAGCTTTTTGAAGAACTTAAATCAGGGCTTGACAACTATGCCGAGGTCAATGAAATTGAGTTTGATTCTGAGACTTACTATGATGAACTTAACGGCAAAGTGGTAAATTCAACTGCCATAAGGGAAGGGCTTGACATTAATATAGACGATGTAAGATTTGAAATAATGCAGACCTGGGATGAAGTTGACGGAACGACTGAATTAAACAACACTTCCTTGATTTTAAGAATGCATGCGGCAGATAAAACCGTGATGTTCCTTAATGACGCATACATACACTCGGGTAACCGCCTTGTTGACACTTACGGCGAAAATTTGAAGAGCGATTATGTGCAGATGGCTCATCACGGGCAGTCGGGAACAAAGCAGAACGTTTATGATGCGGTTGATGCGGACTTTTTCTTATGGCCTACCCCAAAATGGATATGGACTAATCCGGACAGCTATGCCATTGACGATGTGCGTACGTGGATAACCGGAGCAGATTACACAGAGGTTCGTGAAAACGACCTTGTTGCGGGTATGTATGATGTATACCCCGATGATTCTACGGTTGTCGCTGACTGGGCAGAGGCGCTTCCCGGTATGAAAATCACATTTACCAACGAAGATGCAAACTATACTGCACCCAAGGCGAATAAAAACCTTAAATATACAGGTGAAGAACAGGAGCTTATAACAGAAGGCAGTACCGATATCGGTACTATGGAATACTGCATTGAAGGAGCAGACTATGCAGAAGCTATTCCCACAGCTGTAAATGCAGGTGAATATACTGTATATTACAGAATCACCGACGGTAGTGTTTTAGTGGAAGAAGCCGTTACAGTTACAATTGCAAAGGCGGAGCCTGAATTTACTGCTCCCGTTGCAAAGGCTCTTATCTATACAGGTGAAGAACAGGAACTCATAGAAGCAGGAAGCGTTTCAGAAGGTGAATTTTTATATTCCACCGATGACGTGGACTATTCAGCTGAAATTCCAACTGCAACAGAAAGCGGCAACTATACAGTATACTATAAAGCAGAGGAAAGCGAAAATTATCTTGAAATTTCAGGAAGTGTTAATGTAACAATAGGCGACTATTCCGTTACCTTCAAAAACGGAAATGAGCTTGCTCCTTTTGACGAGGATGTTGTTATGAGCGCTATGGATTGCGAATGTCTTGTTGAACTTCCTTCATATGAAACAAAGGCAAATACGGAGTTTGCTTACTTTAAGATAGGGGATGTCAGGTTTACAGAGGAAGAGCTTCTTTCATATGAGGTTACGGCAAACACAGAAGTTTTGGCATACTTCAGAGAGACGGCAATCACTTCCTGCGATTATGACTTTACAACAATGACAGAGGATGAATTTGAACTTACTGCGTTTGGAACGGACAGCGACTTCGTTCTTACCGAGGGTGTGGGTGTTCAGCTCTCAAAGAGCGCAAAAGCTACCTATGATATTCCTCTGGCAACCGATGTTACGGAAAATGCATTATCAGTAAGCTACGGCTTTACAGAAACGGCAAATACAGGCGGCTTTGACGGGCATTTTAAGCGCGGCGGCGATACTGTGGCGATTTTTTACCATACCAGCAATTATATGAGAGTGTATGCAGACGGAGCGGCGCAGTATATTTACAATTTAGGACAGCTCGACGACGGTGTTCATCACGACGCAGAATTTATACTGGATATTGCAAATGAAAAGCAGTATGTGGTAATGGACGGCTTTTCCGGTATTGTTCCCACCGAAGGCTCCCATGACCTCTTAAATACTAAAGTGCCTGAGTGTTTTACACTTTTACAGAAGGCAGGAGGATCCTTCATTCTGGAAAGCTTTGGTGTAAGGCGTTTGGAGGATACTAAAATCCGCGAAGTAACTTTAAGTGCAGGCGACGGTGTTACCGGAATCAGCTTTATGAATAAGGCAGAATCCTCAACATATACCAACACTTATATATACATGCAGGAGGGCGATAAGGTACCCCTTCAGGCAACACTTGCTGCCGGACACGAGCTTACAGGCTGGAGTGCCGATAGCGGAAGCTTTTCTGATGAAACTGCACTTAAAACGGTTTATACTGCAGGAAGCAAGGATGCAACCATCAGCGCAGAAGGCGAAAATGCTCTTGCGGCAGCAGGAAATGTGGCATTTATCGGTGAAACCGGATATAAATCCCTTCAGGAAGCGGCAGATGCAGCTGCTACAGGAAGCACGATTTATCTTCTTAAAGACATTGAAGATTCCGCACGTATTACATTCAATAAGGGTACAGCAATAACCGTTGACGGAAACGGATATACATATACGGATACAGGCTCCAATAATGACGGAGCATCGACTATGCTGGTTCAGGCAAATACAAATGTAACCTTTAAGAACATAACTCTTAAGCAGACAAACCTTAGTGCATGGAAAAGCGGTACTGCATGCCGAAGAGTAAACGGATTTTTCGTAATTCAAGGCGGCGGTAAGGTAATATTCTCCGATAAAGCAGTTATTGACGGCGCAGCAGGTGCGAACGGATCTGTTGCATGGATGGATTCCGGTGCGGCTGAGTTCGTGCTTGACGGTGAGGGCGCTGCAATAAGAAACGCCGACACCACTTACGGCCACGGTATCATCGCGGCATATAACGGCTCTGCAAAGATTACTATTAAAAACGGAACCATTGAAAACAGCACAAGCACCGGCGGAAGTATCTTAAAGGCAAGAGCGGGAAAAAGCATTGCAATAAGTGGCGGAACGATAATCAATAACACGGCTAAAAACGGAGCTGTATGGGCTGAGGCTGACGGAGCACTTACGATTTCCGGCAACGCCGTAATAAAGGATAACATAACGCCGAGCAATATAGTGGACGGAAAAGAAACCGGATTACTTCCTCTTAACGTATATCTTCCTGCAGGAACATATATAAGAGTTAACTCAAACTTTACAGGTGAAGTCGGAGTAACATCGGATAGTGTACAGTTTGCGATAGCAAGCACAACAGGCCTTACAGGCCTTGACGGATTCTTCCGTGACGGCACTTCTTACACCGGAAGATATTATGTGCCGGGAACAAAGTATCCCAATGACACGGCAAAAGCAACGGTTGAAGCAAGAAATGCAGGAAAAGAAACAGCTGTTATCTTCGACTATCCCTTCGCTTATGCGGCAGAAGGCGAGGACTTCCTTAAAAAAGGCGTTGGTGCCGAGATAATTGAAAGCGCATCAAAAAACGGAATGATTACCTATCTCCTTCGAGATATCGGACTTTCCGATGTTGCAAATAAAGGTGCCTCCGGAAGTCTCGGTCACTATCATGTAAATATCGCTGCAAAGGATGCGGTATTCACATATGACGGAAACGGATTTGAACTTAAGATAGCAGACGGAAACTACACTAAAAAACAGCACGTATTCAGACTTTACAATCAGGTAAATGCCATATTCAGAAACTTCATTTACGACGGCGGAAATCTTATGAGCTTTGTGAATGCCGAATATGTAAATGCATCTAACCTGGGCGGAAATCTTACGCTTGATAACTGCTACATCAAAAATTGCTTAAAGACAAATGCCGGCGGTACAATAATTGGCAGAGACGGAACAATTACAATAAAGAATACGGTTATAGAAAAGAGTGAGTGTTCGACCAACGGCGGCGCAATTTATATGGGCACACCCAAGGTAAGCGGAGGTAAGTCTGAGCTTGTAATGGAAAATTCCATAATTAGGAATGCCGGCGGTTCATCAGGCGGTGCCATCGATATACAGTCGGGCGCTACAGCTACTATTACCGGAAGCACATTTGAGGATATCCGCGGTTCAAACGGCGGTGCAATCCGTGTAAACGGAACACTTGTAATGAGCGATTCTACCGTGAAAAATGCGATTTCCAGAGGTGAAGATACAAACGGCGGCGGAATTATGGTCTGGGAGGCAGGCTCAAAAGCAACACTTACAGACGTTGTGATTGATTCCTGCACGGGCGATGCCAGCGGAGGCGTATGTGTAGTTGAAGGTACATTAGAGCTTTACGGTGATACGGAAATTAAAAACTGCCATAGCACAGCTGATAATGCAGGACTCTGGAATATGGAAGGCGGTACTGTGATAATAGGTGGAAACACCAAAATCACAGATAATACTGCAGGAAGCAATAACATAAAGAGCAATATCACAAATGACGGTACGCTTACTATAGCCAAAGGATTTGCCGGCAATATCGGATTTACAAAAGACTCAACAATCAATTTGGAAGAAGGACTTGCTTCCTTTGTAGCCGTTGACTCTTTGACTCTTGATAAGGATGCAACGAAATATCCTGACATTACAGCAGAAAAGAAAATAAACTGGGAGCTTATCCCCGTTGTTACTGTTGAAACAGATGCGGGATGGTATTATAAAGATAACACCTATGCAGAATATGCATCAGAAAATCCCGGAATTGTAAGATTTTTAACAACCTTTACAGAAGCTCCGTCTTCCGGATGCATTGTAAATTACGGAAGCTATGCTTTGGGAGCAGACACAAATGAGTTTGGCGGAATTAATTCTGCCGAAACACTTACGGAAAATACCGATAAGATTACTTCGGGTGAATCCTACATCATAGACGTAACTGATATTCCCGCAGACACCGAAGAGACAATTTACGGCATAAGCTTCGTAACGCTTAAAAACATTGATACACCTTTGTACTTTGCTACGGTCAGTCAGGCAATTGATGCAAATGCAAAGAAGCTTATTAAGAAATGAGGAGGGGGATTTTGATGATGAAAAAGAAAATATATGAAGTTCCCAACCTTGCGGTAACGGAAATAGAAACGAAGGATGTTGTTACGGTAAGCGGTCTCATAGGTGATAATCTTTTGACAGGCGATAAAGCTCTTGGCTACGGAAAAATTGAATGGATTGAAATTGACTTTAATTAAAAATGAAATATCCGCCCGAAAGGGCGGATATTTTATTTTGATGTAAGGTAAAAAAAGGTTGGCAAAAGAGCTTTTTTATGGTAAAATAGATTGATTATATAATGAGGCGGATTTTTATGGAAATAAACAAAAATGATGAAGTGAGAATTTATATAGACGGATATACCTCGGAGGGTGCAGGCGTGGGAAGAATCGGGAAATATCCTGTGTTTATTCCGAACACTGTGAGAGGAGACTATATTCTTTGCCGAATCGTAAAACCCGGCAAAACCTTTGCCTGGGGTAAGTGTATGGAAATCCTTACGCCCTCGGAGGAAAGGACAGAGCCGATCTGCCCCCATTTTTATGAGTGCGGGGGATGTGCCATTATGCATATGTCGGAAAAAGAGCGTGCGTATTTCAAAAAGGACAAGGTTAAAAACGCCTTTAGCCATATAGCAGGGATGGATATTGAGGTAGCCGAGAACGCTGCTGCGGAAGAAACGGGCTACCGCAATAAAACACAGATGCCCGTGGCAAGCGACTATACCCAGGCTATGTATAAAAACCGCACCAATACCAAGGTAAGCGTGCCCCATTGCGTGATTCAGGATGAATCGGCAAAAAAAGTGACAGAGATAATCCTTTCTTACCTTAAAGAGAAAAAGATTCCGCCCTATGAGCCTACGGAAAGACGGGGCGTTGTCCGCCACGTTTATACAAGGGTTTCAAAATCCACGGGAGAAATACTGGCAGTCATCATAGCAACTGAAAAAATCGACCTTAAGGCTCTTGAAGCACCCCTCACAAAGATGAATGTGGCAGGTCTTGTCTTAAATATCAACGAAAAGCATACCAATACCATACTCGGGGATAAATCCATCACGGTTTTTGGTAAAAACTTTATAACTGACCGCCTTTGCGGAACGGATTTTGACATTTATCCCGACTCATTTTTCCAGGTGAATAAGTATCTTACGGAACAGCTTTACAATAAGGCTGTAAAGCTCTGTCATTTAACGGGCAGGGAAACGGTTTTCGACCTTTACTGCGGAGCGGGAACAATAACTGCGGCACTTTCAAAGGGCGCAAAAAAAGTGATTGGTGTTGAAATTGTACCATCTGCCGTGAAGTCCGCAAAATACAGCTTAGAGCGCGCCGGCATCACCAATGCCGAAATTTACGAGGGCGCATCGGAAGTGGTGGCGCCAAAGCTTATAGAAGAAGGAGAGAAGGCGGACGTTGTTGTGGTTGATCCACCGAGAAAAGGCTGCGGAGAGGAGCTTCTTTCAGCAATTGCCAGAATGAAGCCCGAAAGAATAGTTTACGTCTCCTGCGATGTTGCAACCTTGGCAAGGGATGCAAAGTATTTATCCGAACATGGCTATAAGGTTGAGAAGGCTTATCCTTTTGATATGTTTCCTTTTACGCACCATGTGGAAACTGTCGCACTTTTGGTGCGGACAGTTTCAGCGATATAAATCTCTTGCGAGATTTTCGATATATCCTGACGGATTCGATATGTAATACTCGATATGTTTCCTTTGGAAACGAGATTTATATCATATCGAAACCGAGCAAAGCGAGGTTATATCGGATTTTGCGTAGCAAAATATATCGGACACGCAAAGCGTGTATATCGACAAAGGAGAAAAGATTATGGAACAGAAAAACTTATTAAGAGAAGACACCATAAATTTGGCGATAGAAATATCCGACATTTGCGACAATATCAAAGGTTGCTCAGTATATATCAATCAACTTTTAAGATGTTCTTCATCTATTGGTGCAAATCTTCATGAGGCAAAATACGCTCAGAGTAAAGCTGATTTTATAAACAAATTGGAAATAGCCTTAAAAGAATGCTTTGAAACTGAGTATTGGCTGGAGTTATTATATCGTAAGAATAAGATTGATGAATCCACATATAAATCATTGCTCAACAAATGCGGAACAATAAGAAGAAAGCTGATTGCATCTGTTACTACTGCAAAAAACAAAAAGGAATAGCACGATGTTAAAAGAAAAAGCAAGCGAAATAATGGCATTGCTCAATGACATTCCGGGCGTTAAAAAGTGCAATCTTTACGGAAGCATTGCAAAAGAAACATATGATGAGTTGTCCGATATTGACATAGAGATAGATGTTTCCGGGATGGATAACGGTCTTTTTATGCTTGATATTACAGAGCTTCTTAAGGACAAGCTCGATATTTACTATGCCGATTATGCACCGAGCCTTGTTCCCGATAAATACATTGTGTCCCTTGCAATAGATAAGGAAAATCCCTTTCTTATTCTTGATTTGTGCATTGTGGCAAATCCACACTGCACTACTGTTACGAAAGAAGAAGTAATGGGTAAAAACGAAAAATACACTCATATATTAAAGCTATGGACAGCAAACCTCAAGCATTATGTAAGAGGAAATGAGTGCTATAAAGATATTTTGAAAATGGCAAAGAAAATCGGGATAGAAGAGGCAGATAGCAAGAACGAAGCCGAGCTGCTCAGAGAAGCCTTATGCTGTCTTGAGGCAAATGCTCCGGGTGAACTTTCGGAATTTATAAGAAACTTAAGAATTAAATTTGATAAGCTTGTTAATTAAATCTGACTGAAATTTTTGGAAGGGGAGTTTTTATGAACCTTTATTATGCACCCTTAGAGGGGATAAGCCTTCGGGTATTTAGGCGTGTTCACAGCGAAGTTTTCGGATGCGTTGATGCCTATTTTGCCCCTTTCATAAGCCCGGGAGATCAGGAGCGGGTAAACAGAAAAGGTATGAGGGATATTGCACCCGAGGAAAACAAAGAAGTTAAGCCCAAAATTCAGGTGCTTACGGGAAATGCAGAGTCGTTTTTGCGCTTTGCTGAAAACGCAAAAGCGCTTGGTTATGATGAAATAAACATAAATATGGGCTGCCCCGTTCAGATGGTTACGAAAAAGGGAAGAGGCTCCGGTATTTTAAGAGAGCCTTACACATTAGATAATTTCCTTTCTGAAATATTTTCTGTAAGTGATATGAAAATTTCGATAAAGACCAGAATCGGCTTTTATTCGGCGGAGGAGCTTTCGCGTCTTATTGAAATATTCAATAAATATCCGATTTCAGAGCTTACAGTTCATCCAAGAATCCGTGAGCAGTTTTACAAAGGCGAGCCTGACATGGATGCTTTTTCCTATGCATATAATAACTATATGGGAAGGCTTTGCTATAACGGAGATATATGGAATAAAGAGGACTTTGACGTTATAGAGAAATTATTCCCGAATCTTTCAGGCGTTATGATAGGGCGGGGAGCGGTTAAAAATCCTGCCATCTTCAGAGAAATAAAGGGGGGCAAAGCATTAAGCACAGAGGAACTTTGCACCTTTACCGAAAAAATGGCAAACGGGTGGTATGAGGTATTAAAGTCCGAAACCTACACTCTCTACAAGCTTAAGGAGCTATGGGGCTATATGAGCCTTAATTTTCCCGACGAAAAGAAAATAACAAAGGCAATTAAAAAAGCATCAAAGCCCGATGAACTTATAGGGCTTACAAAGATGCTACCTGACATAAAGAAAGGCTGATTATATGAACGCAATTGTAATTTACAAAACCAAATACGGAAGCACGAAAACCTATGCCGAGTGGATAGCTGAGGAGCTTTCCTGCGACATTAAAGAGGCAAGGGAAGTAAAGGCAGACGAATTACTTAAATACGACACAATAATTTACGGCGGCGGGCTTTACGCCGAAATAATCAACGGCGTAACCCTCATTACGAAAAATTATGAAAAGCTTAAAGATAAAAAGCTTATTGTATACACAACGGGAATTACACCTCCCGACTGCAGAGAGTATTATGACGGCGAAGTAATTGAAAAAAATTTCAAAAACGGGCCCGGTAATATAAAGGTGTATAATTTCCTTGGGAAAATGATTTTAGAGGAGCTTACTCCTGTACACCGTATGGCGATAAAAACCCTTAAAAAGATAATGAGTGCCAAGGAAAACCCCAGGGAAATAGAAAAGCTTTTAATAAAGCTTTGCGACACCTTCGGGGATTTTACGGATAAAGAGGCTATAGGTGAACTTGTAGAATACGCAAAAGCGGAGTGATAAAATGAAATTTATATTTGATATGGACGGCACGCTGATTGATTCGATGGATGCATTTGGCGGTGCCATGATAAGGTTTTTAGAGGATAATAACATAGAATACCCTTCCGACATAGTTAAGATAATAACGCCCCTTGGCTTTAAGGGCTCGGCGGAATATTTCCTTACATTGGGAAGCAAAAAGTCCATTCCCGAAATGCTCACGGATTTTACAGCGTATATGATAGAGCCTTACACCAAAACAATCCCTGAAAAGGAAGGGGTGACGGAAACGCTTTTAAGGCTTAAAAAGGAAGGCCATTCGTTAAATGTACTTACCGCAAGCCCTCACGTTACGCTTGACCCCTGTCTTAAAAGGCTGGGCCTATATGACCTTTTTGAAAATGTATGGTCCTGCGACGATTTTTCTATGACAAAATCTGAACCCGAAATCTACGTTGAGGCGGCAAAGAGACTTGGCACAACTGTTTCTGAATGCATATTCATTGACGATAATGTAAATGCCGTTAAAACAGCGAAGAAAGCGGGAATGCACGCCTGGGGCATTTACGATAAGTCCTCAGATTCATATGTGGATGAAATGAAAGAAGTTTCGGAAAGGTACATATACGCATTTTCCGAAATATAAGAAAGGGTGTTGCTTATGAAAAAGAAGCTTTACGTTCCGCTTATGAACAAAGCGGTAACTGAAGAAACAAGGGAAACCTATCTTGATATGGTGAAAAAATGCGGAGCAGACACCATATTTCTCGCCAGCGGAGACAGAACGAATTTTTATACAGACGGCGAGGGAACGGCAAATCTTGAATCAAACATAAAATATTTTGAAGATAAGGGTTATGAGGTTGGCGTATGGATAACATCCCTCGGCTACGGAACTCCCATTGCGCCGAAATACATTCCTTATATAAAGGATTATACAAAAGTTAAGGGCGTAGAAACTATATGCTACGGTGATGGCTTTTGTCCCGAAGATGAGGCTTATATGGAAAAGTATCTCGCCTGGGTGGACAGGATTGTAAAAAAAGGCGTTAAGATGCTTATGATTGATGATGAGCTTTGCCTTTCTGCAAGACCGGGACTTGGATGCTTCTGCGATAAGCATATAAAGCTTATGGAGGATGCACTCGGCGAAAGCTTGGAGGGGAAGGACCTTAAGGAACTTTTCTTTACGGGAAAGACAAACCGCTACAGAAAGGTATGGGAAAAAACCGTTGGCGACACGCTCCGCAATTTTGCGAAAAAGGTGCGTGCAAAGGTAGACGAAACGGATAAAAATATTCGTGTGGGCTTTTGTGCAGGCTACACCTCCTGGGACATTGAGGGAGTTGATGCCCTTGAACTTACAAAAATCCTTGCAGGGGACAATGCGCCGTTCCTTCGTTTTACGGGAGCGCCTTACTGGATTTCAAAGTGGCTTAACAAGTTTCCGGGGCAAAACCTCTCGAGTGTGTGTGAAATGGCAAGAATGCAGGAAGGATGGAGCAGAGGAAGCGGCGTTGAGGTTTTCGCCGAGGCGGACTCATACCCACGCCCCAGATATATGATTCCCGCAAGCTATCTTGAGTGCTTTGACGCAGCTGTTACCGCAAGCGGAAATATGGGACAGCTTAAATATATGTTTGACTATTATGCATCACCCGAATATGAAACGGGCTATATGAAGCGCCATATTAAAAACAAACCGCTTTATGCATTTTTAGAGAAGCATTTTGCCGATAAAAAGGCATACGGCGTAAAGGTTTATGAAAAGATGCATAAGTTTTCGGATATGACTCTGCCTGAGCGCTATGCAGGGGCGAATATGCTTATGATGCGCTCTCTTTCTCCTGCATCATCAATGCTGGCGTTTCTGGGTGTGCCCACGGTTTATGCCGAGGACAGCGAATGTGCCATTGCCTTCGGCGAAAATGTAAAGGCGATAGAAAAGATGCCGAAGAAGCTTATTCTTGATATAACCGGTGCAAAAATCCTTAAAGAGCAGGGGATTGATACGGGCATTGAAAGCCTTACACCGATGGACGTTCCTACCCATATGATTTGCGGAAAGGAAAGAACGACACTTACCAATCCCTGGGCTGAATATTATAATATTTCCCTTAAGGAAGGCACAGAGGTTAAATATTACTTTGAAGCACAGGATAAAGTTTTTCCCGGTGCATACACCTATAAAAACGGAGATACTGAATTTTTGGTATTCTCCTTTGACGGATTTATAAATAAGTACGACAGCGGACTTTTTACATCCTATATCCAGGAAAAGACTATAAAGGATTTCCTTGGCGATGAGTTTTGCTACATAAGAAAAGAGCCTGCTGTTTATCAGATTTGCAAAAAAGATGAAAACGAAACATCCGTATTTTTTGAAAACCTGTGGGAGGATAGTCTCTTCGATTTTGAAATTGAGCTCGATAGGGAGTATAAAGAAGTTTCCTTCTTCGGCGCAGAGGGAATTCTCTGCGGCAGGAAAATAAAAATAACAAGTGAGATTGCACCCTACGGTATGTTTGCAGTGGTATTAAAGTAAAAAAGAGTGTTCGCCGAAGCGAACACTCTTTTTATTTTATTATATTTCCCATCATGGCAACAGCCCAGCGGGCGAAAATTATTAACGCGATAATTAAAATAATGTATAAATACATCTTCTTTTTCTTATCCATATTATTTCTCCTTATACAATGCAAAGTTTTCGCCCGAAAGCAATACTTCTTTTTCCCCGGACAAAGCTTTTGCATCATTTCCCACATATGCATAAAGGGTTTCAGAATCCGTTTTGCGCTCCATCAATAAGCTTCCTTCATCTTGCGCTATAAAGCGGGTATCGCCAAGCCTTAAAGCATCGTGTGAGTTTTTGATTCCGCCAAGAACTCTGAAAAATTCAAGTATTTCAGTGTTTTCCTTGCCCCAGGGGTAAAATGCTCTGTTAAATGGGTCTTCAAAGCCCTCCATTCCGGCTTCGTCGCCGTAGTAGATACAGGGGCAACCGGGGAGGCAAAACTGCAAAAATGCCGCTGTTTTAAGACGTTTAATAGCCGTCTCCTTCATTTTGCCCGAAAGGCGGAAAAATGCTCTGTCCTCTCTTTTATCCATATAGGGAGCATCGGATAAAAGAGTTAAAATTCTCGGTGTGTCGTGGGTTGAAAGGCTGTTCATAAGGGCGTCCAAAACGTCCTTCGGATAGTTTTCGCATATACTCATAACCGATGCGGCAAAATCCCTTGCCCCCATATTTCCCTTAACAAAAGAAAGTATGGCATCCCTGAAAGGATAGTTCATAACCGAATCAAGCTCCGGCGCGGTGAAATAGCGACGCCTTACACTGTAGCTTACCTTATTTGATGCATCCTCCCACACTTCTCCAAGAACCAGAGCATCGGGCTTTATTTCCTTGACTCTTTTTCTTAAGTTTATGATAAATTCGTCGGGAAGCTCGTCTGCCACATCCAATCGGAATCCGTCAGCACCCAAATTAAGCCAATGGGCAACTACGCTGTCAGAATCTTCTATAATATAATTAAGAAAGGATTCGGAAAGCTCGTTTACACAAGGCAGAGTGTCGATACCCCACCAGGAGGTGTAAGAATCGGGATAATCATTAAACTGATACCAGTCTTTATAGGGTGAATCGGGATTGTGGAAGGCACCTGTGCCATAGCGGTTATATTTATCAAAATACACACTGTCACAGCCCGTATGAGAAAATACCCCGTCAAGAAGTATCTTAATTCCAAGTTCGTGAGCTTCTTTGCAAAGAAGCTTAAAATCCTCTTCCGTGCCCAGGAGCGGATCGATTTTTTTATAGTCGGACGTATCGTAGCGGTGGTTGGAATATGCCGAAAAAATCGGGTTTAAGTAAATTACGCCTACTCCTAAATCCTTAAGATAGGGGAGCTTTTTTATTATGCCTTCTATGTTACCGCCAAAAAAGTCATTGTTCCGGATTATGCCCTTTTCATCGGGAAGGAAAACGGGAATATCGCCTTCGTTATCGTGAAGGTGATAGGGAGTTTTCTTATCCGCGGCAGGAAGAATTCTTTCCTTATAAAAACGGTCGGGAAAAATCTGATAATAAACCCTGCCCTTGAAATCATAAGGCACAGTGAAATCGGAAGGAATGCAGGAAAGCTGCCAGGATGCGCCTTCTTCCATATTGGTGTCACAGTCACCGCATTTATAAAGATGGAAGGTTGAACATTCCGTTTCTATTAAAAAGTGGTAAAAGTAAAGCCCTGTTTTATAAAGAGAAAAGGTCTCGGAATAATGTTCGTAGGAAGCCTCCGTCTTTATAAGGGAAAGGGGAAGATTTAACTTCATTCCTTCGTCCGATTCTATTAAAAGATATGCCCTTTTTGTTTTGCAGCTTTCCGGAATGTGGATGGTGATTGTGCATTCCTCATTTTTCCTGAGGCAACCGAAGGGCTTTTTATGAAGTTCTGATTTACTGTCGTATAAAATGCGCATATTGTCTCACTTTCATTAAGGCGAGGGGAAATCCCCTCGCCTTAAATAACTTATTTCATATACCAGATGTTCTTAGCATATTCTCCTATTGCACGGTCGGCTGAGAATATACCCGCCTTTGCAATGTTGGTAAGGGACATCTTGGTGAATTTCTCTCTGTCCTTATAGGTTTCGGAAACCAATCCTTGCGCTCTTACATAGTCGCCGAAGTCGGCAAGAGTCATATAAGCATCGGCTGTTCCGAAGGAATTTGTAAGGAGAGATTTTACAATATCATCAAAGTTTGAACCGAAGGAGCCGTTTGTGAGCATTTCGAGAATTGCGGAAAGCTCTCTGTCACGTCTTACATAGCTTAAGGGATCGTAGCCCTTTCTCCAGAGCTGTTCAACCTCGGGAGCCTTAAGACCAAAGAGGAACATGTTGTCGTCGCCCACCTGCTCGTGAATCTCAACATTTGCACCGTCAAGAGTACCAAGTGTTACGGCACCGTTAATCATAAGCTTCATATTACCGGTACCCGATGCTTCCTTTCCGGCGATGGAAATCTGCTCGGAAATTTCAGCAGCGGGGATGATGATTTCGGCTAAGGATACCTTGTAGTCCTCCAAGAATACAACCTTTATTTTCTCTCTTGCGACAGGATCGGCATTAACGGTATTGGCAATGGCACAGATAAGTCTTATAATCTGCTTTGCCATAAAATAACCGCTGGATGCCTTTGCTGCAAAGATAAAGGTGCGGGGAGGAATATCAAGCTCGGGATTTTCCTTGATCATACGGTACATATGGATGATCTGAAGTGCATTCAAAAGCTGTCTCTTATATTCGTGAAGTCTCTTTATCTGCACGTCGAAAATGGAATCGGGGTCAACATTTATACCGTTTGCACTTGAAATATAGTTTGCAAGACGAATTTTGTTTGCACGCTTAACCTCACGAAGGGAAGCAAGAACTGTTGCATCCTCACGGAAGGACAAAAGCTCTTCAAGCTTATTTGCATCCTTCATAAAGCCGTCGCCGATTAAGTTTTTAAGAAGTGCGGTAAGACCGGGGTTAGCCTGGCAGAGCCATCTTCTGTAGGCGATACCGTTGGTTACATTGGTGAAACGGTCGGGCGTTAAGGCATAATAGTCGTGGAAGATGCTGTCCTTTAAGATTTCGGAGTGAAGCTTTGATACGCCGTTTATCTTGTGGCAGGCAGCTAAACAAAGGTTTGCCATTTTAACCTCTCCGCCTGAAATTGCCGCCATATAGTCAATTTTTGCAACATCGCCGGGATAGCTTTCATAAAGCCCGGATGTAAGACGGCGGTTGATTTCAACAACGATTTTATAAACTCTCGGAAGAAGCTCGGAGAAAAGATGCTCGGGCCAGCGCTCCAGCGCCTCGCTCATAACGGTATGGTTGGTATAAGAAAGTGTACGGCAGGTAATATCCCACGCCTCATCCCATCCGAAGGAATACTCGTCCATCAATATTCTCATAAGCTCGGGCACGCAAAGTGCGGGATGAGTATCGTTGATGTGAATAGCAACCTTATCGGGAAGATTTCGGAGAGTGCCGTAATTCTTCATATGGTTTTTGAGGATGCTCTGAAGGGATGCGGAAACAAGAAGATACTGCTGCTTTAATCTTAAGCGCTTACCTTCAATGTGGTCATCGGCGGGGTATAAGACCTTACTTATAACTTCCGCCATTGTGTTTCTCTCAAGGGCCTTTAAATGCTCTCCTCGCACGAAATAGTTAAGGTCAATGGATGCGGAGGAGGGAGATTTTGCACTCCAGAGTACAAGGGGATTAACTGCCTTTGAATTGTAGCCCGATATAAAGAGGTCGTAAGGAACAGCCATTACGGAGTTGTAGTTTATATGCTCTGACTTGAAGTTTCCGTTTTCAAACCATTCTTTAACCTCGCCACCGAATTTTACTTCAAAGGCTTCATCCTGTCTCGGGCGGAGCCAGGAGTCACCGAGAGAAAGCCAGTCATCGGGGAATTCCATCTGCCAGCCGTCAACTATTTTCTGACGGAATATACCAAATTCATAGCGGATGGAAAAGCCTGTTCCGGGAAGACCGAGTGTAGTCATTGAATCCATATAGCAGGATGCAAGACGGCCGAGACCGCCGTTGCCGAGACCTGCATCCGGCTCCATTTCGTAAAGCTCGGCAAGGTCAATTCCAACACCTGCCAGGATGCTCTTTGCTTTTGCCTCAAGCCCCATATTAAAGAGGTTATTGTGAAGGGATGTTCCAACAAGGAATTCCATTGACATATAGAAAACCTGTTTTTTCTCCTTTGCGGTAACCTCGTCGGAGAAGTTTTTGCGCTCTTCCGCAAGCAGGTCACGAAGAACGGTGCAAAGTGTCTTATACACCTGGATTTTTGAAGCCTCGGAAAGGCTGCAGCCCGAACCTCTTAAGGATTCAGATTCAAGCAATTTCTTAAATTCGTCTTTTTTCAAGTTCATTGATATCGTCCTTTATTGATTATTAATAGCAAGTTTTTTCATAAGTTACACTAATGACTTATAAATTGCTCCATATTCCTTAACGGGCTCAGACCAACTTGAGTCATATTTCATAAGGGCCTTTATGTGCTTTTCGCGTTTGGCTTCATCGCGCCAGAATTCTGCCGCACGTTCTACTGCATTAAGCATATCGTGAGCATTGAAAAGCTTAAAGGTAAAGCCCTTTCCGTCCAGGGTTTCTGTGTTAAGTGCGGGTACCGTATCAAAAAGACCGCCTGTTTCACGGACTATCGGAATTGTACCGTAGCGCATTGCGATAAGCTGTGAAAGACCGCAGGGCTCGCTCTTTGAAGGCATTAAGAATAAATCACTTCCCGCATAAATACGGCTTGCCAGAGCACTGTTGAAGGTGATTAATGCTTTCAGGCGGCCGGGATAGTAATATTCCGCAAAGCGGAACATTTCTTCAAAACGGGAATCTCCCGTTCCGAGCACCACAAGTTGAATATCGTTTTTCATCATTTCGTGAATCACACATTCAACCAGCTCAAGTCCCTTATGGGAAACAAGACGGGAAACCATAGAAACTATGGGTACATCGCTTCTTAATTCAAGACCTAATTCCTTCTGGAGCTCTTCCTTACAGATGTATTTGCCGGAAGGATTGGTGGGGGAGAACTTTTTCGGGATATTTTTGTCATTCTTGGGGTTGAAAAGTTCGGTATTTATTCCGTTTACAATACCCGTAAGCTTATACTCGTTCTCTCTTAAAATGGGATCAAGCCCGTGAGAGAAGTAAGCATATTTAATTTCGTGAGCATATGTCCTTGAAACCGTTGTTATCTTGTCTGCTGCCACGATTGCGCCCTTCATAAAGTTGATGGCACCGTCATAGGTTAAAACATTTTTCCATTCTCCCGAAAGCTCCATAATGTTTTCGGAAAATTCCATTGGCATTCTGCCCTGATATTCAATATTATGGATGGTGAAAACGGTTTTTATTTTGGAATATGCTTCTATGTGAGAGTAGCACGCCTTTAAGAAAACCGGAATTGTTGCCGTCTGCCAGTCATTCAAATGAATGATATCGGGGAAATATCCGATTTCGGCAAAGGAGGCAAGAATTGCCTTTGAATAGTAAGCAAAACGCTCACCGTCATCGAAATGGCCGTAATAGCCTCCGTCACGAAGGAAGTAAAATTCGTTGTCGATAAAATAATAGGTGACATCCTTATTCTTAAGAGTGAATACTCCGACATAGGTATCCCTGTGAGCAATGGAAACATAAAAGCTTTTTATAAATTCGGGATTGAAGTCGGGGTTTTCCTTAAGTGATTTATAGTAGGGGAGCACAACCGAAACTTCGTATTCTGGATTCTTTGAAAGCTCCGACGGAAGTGCTTCAATTACGTCACCAAGGCCGCCCGATTTTATAAACGGTGCGCCTTCGCTTGCTGCGAAAAGTATTTTCATACTATTTCTCCTTTTTCTACAATTAGGGGAGCGTTCTTGGCACCCTTAAGCACGGTGCCCGCAGAAATTTTCGCATCCTTGTCGATGATTGCATATTCAATTTCGCAACCTTCGCCTATTACGCTGCCCTGCATGATGATTGAATTTTTAACGGATGCATTCTTTTCTATCTTGACATCACGGAAAAGAACAGAGTTTTCGATATTTCCCTTGATTCTGCAGCCGTCTGCAACAAGACACTCGTCTACTGAAGAAGTGGAGGCATAAAAAGTGGGAACCTCGTCACGAACTTTGGTGTAAATGGGACGTGCGGGATTAAAGATATCGCGTCTTAATTCTTCGTCTGAGATAAGTGCCAAGTTGTTGTTGAAATATGTTGCGATGCTGTTGTTTCTTATGACCTTACCCTTGAATTCAAATACGTTTACATTTAATGTGCCTTTATTGAATTCACGCTGTATCAGGTCGCGCTCCAAGTGATGTCTTCCCTTGGACACAGACTCTTTTATGGCGGTAACCAATTTTTGCTTTTCCATTATGTACATACCCATGGAGGCAAGGGTGCCATCCTTCAATGCGGGATAGTCAACTAAAATTTCTGTCACCTTTTTCTTTGACATTTCCGTAATCATAGCATAATTTCTCTGCTTGTCAGCCTTAACCTTGTTGGCAATAACCGTTATGTCGGCACCTGACTTTATGTGAGATTCCAATGCATCATTATAGTCGATGTTGCAGATTACGGTTGAATCCGATAAAACCACATAGTCCTGGTCTATCTTGTCGAGGAAGGAAAAAGCGGAATAAAGCGCTTCGAGCTTGCCCTGATAAACCGTGGTCTGTCCCGATGAGAAGGGGGGGAGGAGATAAACTCCGCCGTTTTTACGGTTCAAGTCCCATTCTGCAGAGGAGCCGAGATGGTCCATAAGGGAATTATAGTTATACTTTGTTACGATGCCCACATTTGTGATTGTGGAGTTTGACATATTTGATAAAACGAAGTCGATAAGACGGTATCTTCCGCCGAAGGGGAGAGATGCCACCGTTCTGTTTTTGGTAAGTAAACCGAAATTTTCGTCAAAAAGATTTGAAAATATAATACCTGCCATATTCATGGTTACACGCCTCCTTATATAATTTCCTTGGGCTTAATTACGGTATTTGCCGCAACTATGTTGCCTTTTCCCACAACCGCAATGCCCCATTCTGATTTGGAATAATATTCGGGCTTGTCGCCGATGCGGGCGTTTTTGTCAATTTCAACGTTTTCGGAAAGGATTGCATATTTAACGGTTGCACCCTTTCTTATTACGGTGTTAGGCATGATAACGCTGTCTTCAACAACGGCATCCTCCTCAATGGTGCAGCCTGTGGAAATGATGGAATTCTTAACGGTTCCTTTTATACTGCAGCCTTCTGCAACATATGAATTATCGATTACGGCGCTCTTTGCGATATAGCTTGAGGGCTGAGCATAGTTTCTTGCATAAATCCTGAACTTGGAATCCTTTAAGTTAAGACCGCTTTCGGGATCGAGCAGATCCATATTTGCCTGCCACAAGCTGTCGATTGTTCCTACATCCTTCCAGTAGCCTTCAAAACCGTAAGCAAAAAGTCTCTTGTTGTTTTCGATAAGCTTGGGGATGATGTTTTTACCAAAGTCGTTGGAGGAGGTTTCATCCTCTTCGTCTTCGATTAAGTAATCACGAAGGAGCTGCCAGTTGAAAATGTAAATACCCATGGAAGCCTTTGTGCTCTTGGGGTTTTTCGGCTTTTCTTCAAATTCGTAAATGGAAGAATCGGGATTTACATTCATTATTCCGAATCTGCTTGCCTCTTCAATCGGAACGTCAAGTACCGCAATGGTACACTCGGAATTCTTTGCCTTGTGGAAATCAAGCATCTTTGAATAGTCCATTTTATAGATGTGATCGCCTGACAGAATCAGAACATATTCGGGGTTATAGCGCTCGATAAAGGGGATGTTCTGATATACGGCGTTTGCAGTACCCTTGTACCACTCGGATTTTTTGCTCTTGGAGTAGGGTGGAAGGATATGTGCTCCGCCGAAATTACGATTAAGTCCCCATGGGCGACCGGTGCCCACATAATCGTTAAGCTCCAGAGGCTGATATTGTGTCAGAATACCTACGGTGTCAATGCCGGAGTTTACGCAATTGGAAAGGGGAAAGTCAATGATTCTGTACTTTCCTCCGAAGGGAACTGCAGGCTTTGCGGTTTCTTCGGTCAAAACCATAAGTCTGCTTCCCTGTCCTCCCGCGAGGAGAATTGCTACACATTCTTTGCTCTTGTTTAACATTTAAAGCCCTCCTAACATTATTTGACTATTTTATAAAAAGTTACACACATCGGGGGAATGGTTACCTCTGATGAATTTTCGAGACCGTGATAAGGTATTGCCTTTACGGGAACTGTGCGAAGGGGTGTTCCCGTTCCGCCGTATTTCCTGTAGTCCGATGAAAATACGGGGGTTATCTTCTTTCCGTAAGGTATGCCGATTCTGTACCTGTCACGCCTTACGGGGCAGAAGTTACAGATACAGATGAGCTCATCGCCCTTTTTGTCAATTCTTCTGAAGGTTATGATGCTCTGATCCGCATCATCTCCGCTTATCCAGGAAAAGCCCTCGGGATCTGTATCCATTTCATAAAGGGGAGGATTTTCAAGATAGAATTTATTCAAGTCCTTTATGAACCTCTGTGTTTTTCTGTGGGAATCAACCGAGAGCAGGAACCAGTCAAGCTCCTTCTTGAAGTCCCACTCAATGAACTGAGCGAATTCGGAGCCCATAAAGGTCAGCTTCTTGCCCGGGTGCGCCATCATATATGCGTAAAAGGCCCTGAGGTTTGAAAACTTATCCTCATAAACTCCGGGCATCTTTCCTATCATAGAACACTTTCCGTGAACCACCTCATCGTGTGACAGAGGGAGAATATAGTTTTCTGTAAAAGCATAGGAAAAAGAGTGGGTTAATGTTCCGTGTATGCTCTTTCTGAACAGAGGATCGTTTGAAATGTATTTAAGCATATCATTCATCCAACCCATATTCCATTTATAGTTAAAGCCGAGACCGCCCATATAATCGGGCTTTGTGACCATGGGGAAGATGGTGGATTCTTCCGCAATCATCATAACGGAAGGCTTGAAGGCAAAGGCTGCGGCATTCATCTTACGCATAAAGTTTATAGCCTCTAAATTTTCCTTGCCTCCGAAATAGTTGGGATGCCATTCTCTGCCGCCGCGTCCGTAGTCTAAGTAAAGCATTGAAGCAACCGCATCAACCCTTATTCCGTCCACATGGTACTTGTCCAGCCAGTATAAAACATTTGAGATAAGGAAAGAGCGCACTTCGTTTCTTCCGTAGTTGAAAATTCTTGTATTCCAGTCGGGATGCTCGTTCATCACATAGTCGTTTGACTCATAACAGCAGGTGCCGTCAAACTCAATAAGACCGTATTCATCCTTGGGGAAGTGGGCACCGACCCAGTCGATTATAACACCTATTCCCGCCTCGTGACACTTGTTTACAAGATACATAAAGTCGTGAGGGGTTCCGTAGCGGGAGGTAGGGGCATAATAGCCTGTTACCTGATAGCCCCAGGAAGGATCAAAGGGGTATTCCGATACCGGCATAAGCTCGACATGGGTATAGTTCATTTCCTTAAGGTAAGAAACAAGGTCGTCCGCTATGGTGCGGTATGAAAAAAAGTTTCCGTCCTGGTGCTTGCGCCAGGAGCCTAAGTGCATCTCATATATGTTGACGGGTGATGACAGCGTGTCCTTTTTTGCATTTTTAGTAAGATACGCCTTATCCGTCCACTTGAAGCCGTCAAGGTCATAAACCTTGGAATCGTTGTCGGGACGGGTACACATATGATATCCGTAAGGGTCGCACTTGTAAACAAAGGTGCCGTCGGATTTTTCCACATAGTATTTGTAGGAGTCATATACCTTTGCGGAAGGAACGGTAAGCTCAAAAACCCCGTAGCCTATGTTGTCCATAAAGGCATCCTTGTCCCAGAAATTGAAATCACCGGTCAGCCTTACGGAGCGGGCGTTGGGTGCCCATACCCTGAAGGTGAAGCCGCCGGAGGCACTTTTATGACAGCCCATAAATTCATAGGCGTTTGTTGAGTTGCCCTGATTGAATTCCGATAAAAAATCACCTAAGGAAACTTTGTTTGATTTCACCTTAAATTCACCTCTTTGATTGTGATATATTTAAATAGGTAGAAATAATCATAATAAGTATAACACATAAATGTTACAAAATCCAGTATTTTTCCAAAAAAATCGAAAAAAATTCTGCGTTTTATATATACGGTATATATAGTTTATTATAAATATCGGAAAATATGAATTTTTTTCTTATGTTTTTCCTTGACACAGGCTTTTTTGTGTTATAAAATTAGTGTAATTTTCAGAAAGGGTGATATTATGCCGTTTATAGAAACAAAAACCACGGTAAATGTAACAGATGAAAAAAGAGAGGAATTAAAAACTCTTTTAGGTAAAGCTATAGAACTTATTCCCGGAAAAAATGAAGGCTGGCTTATGCTTTCTTTTTCCGACAACCTTAAAATGTATTTCAAGGGCGACGATTCTGCCGATACTGCCTATATAGATGTGAAGATTTTCGGCAAAGCCGAAAAGAAGGCGTACGATGCTCTTACAAAGGAAATATGCAGAATTTATTCTTCTGTTCTTTCAATCCCGGCGGACAGAATTTATGTAAAGTATGAAGAAGCCGACCTCTGGGGCTGGAACGGAATGAATTTCTGATTATTATGAAAAAGAAGATTTTGGCAGTGATTTTACTGCTTGCGATTATTACACTTGTTTTTATTTCCCTCGGCAAAAAAACAGTAACAAATGATTTCTTTGCCATGGATACGGTGATAAGTCTGAACATTACCGGCATCAAGGCGGAAAAGTGTGCGGAAGAAATTGAAGAGGAAATACTGCGCCTTCATGAAGAGCTGTCTGTAAACGGAAATGGAGCTCTTGCATGTTATAATAAGGGGGAATACTGCGGAGGAGAAGTTCGTGAACTTCTTTCCGAAAGCGACCGCATAAGGAGAGAAACAGGCGGTGCGTTTGATGCGGGAATTTACTCTGCAACTAAACTCTGGGGCTTTACGACAGGGAATTTTAATGTGCCGTCTGATGCGGAAATAAAAGAAGCTCTTTCGCTTAAAGGAATACAGTTTGATTTCGGAGCAATTGCCAAGGGTTACGGTGCGGACAGGACAAGAGAGATACTGAGAAAGTATAATGTACGGGAAGCTGTTGTTTCCCTGGGCGGAACTGTTCTTATCCACGGTAAAAACCAAAAGAAGGTGGCAATAGCGTCGCCTGACGGAGAAGGGTATGCTGCGTACATAGAATGCGGGGAAAATGTCATATCCACATCCGGAGGGTATGAAAGATTTTTTACTGAGAACGGAGAGAAATATTCCCATATAATAAATCCTGAGACAGGCTATCCCTCAAAAAGCGGGATAGTGAGCGCAACTGTTATAATGGAAGACGGTATGCGCTCCGATGCCTATTCCACGGCGGTTTTTGTTATGGGAGAGGATAAGGCAAGGGATTTCCTGAATGAAAACACCTTCGGTCTTGTGATTATTACCGATGATAACCGTATGATTATATCGGAGGATTTAGAGGGCAGAATAAGCGGAATTGACGAAAAATACGAATTGGAGATATGGCATCATGAATAAAAAATATATAGGTATGCTGGAGATGGCAATATGCGCAATTCTCTGGAGCATTGCGGGAGTTTTTATTAAAAAAATTTCTGTTGGGCCCATCGTTATAGCAGGCATAAGGAGCGCTTTTGCTGCCCTTTGCACCTTTATTTATATGAAATTTATGAAAATAAACTTCCGGATAAATAAGAGGGTGCTTTTCGGAAGCATCTGTACGGCGGCAACATTTTTGCTTTTTGTAAGTGCGAATAAGCTTACCGATGCGGCAAATGCCATTGTTCTTCAGTATACACAGCCCCTTTTTATCCTGATTTTTTCATGGATATTCTACAGGGAAAAGCTTGTTAAAAGGGATATTGCGGTGGCTCTTACCACTCTTTTCGGAATAGCCTTGTTTTTTGCCGACAACATATCGGGAGAAAAGCTTTTCGGAAATTTCGTGGCAATAGGGGCGGGCGCGGCAATTGCCCTTGCCTTTATGATATACGGTCACGTCACAAAGGAAGAGCGCTTCAGCGGAATGCTTATGGGACATATAATAACATCGGCAGTGGGAATAGGTTTTTATGCGGCGTCGCCCGTTGATATAAGCGGAAGCGACTGGTTTTATATGGCAATTCTCGGTATATTTCAGCTTGGAATCGCGTACATATTCTTCTGCCTGGCGGTGGATAAGATATCGGGCTTTGCCTGCTCGATTATCGGCGTTATAGAACCGCTTTTAAATCCGGTGCTTGTTATGATTTTCGTTGGAGAAAAGCCCGGTAAATTTGCCCTTCTCGGAAGCATCGTAGTCATCCTTGCCGTAACGGCGTGGGGGATGCTGGATGCGAAGGAAGATGCTTTGGAAAAAGAAAAATCTGCTGTCAGCTGACAGCAGATTTTTTTGTTGCTTTTTTTATGAGGAAGATAACCGATGCCAAAATTCCGATTCCCAGAAGAATTCCGGAAAAATCGGTTAAAATATCGATAAACTGAAAGCTTCTGCCCGGAACAAAGGTCTGGTGGATTTCATCAACAATTGCATAAACAGTGCATCCCGATAAAGCAAGGGATGCATTTTTTATTTTGCTGATTTTATACAGGGAAAGGTGGAGCGAAACGAGAAAGCCCAACAGAGTGTATTCCGAAAAATGAGCAAGAGAACGTATTTTCCCGTCAAGGGACTTTACCATACTTTTTTTCACTTCTTCGGGCTTTTCTCTGAAATCCGAAACAGTCATCTCAAGAACCTTTTCCGTGACTTTCCGGCTGGTGTCTTTGGAAACCGACGCCTGTTCGGCGGATAAGCGGAAGATGAAAAACATATTCAATAATATCATAATCAATGTTACAAGTCTGAAAAACAGGGTTTTTTTCATGGGAAAACCTCAATTCCTGTGGATTCTTTCTATATTATAGGACACCAGAGAAAAAAAGTCAAAAAAATTTGAAAAAAACTTAAAAAAATTACAAAAAAGTATTGATATTTTGTGAAAAGTGGTTTATAATAGTGGTAACGTAGTAAGAAAGTGGCAGAATTGTGGTAAAAAGTGGTTCGAAAACCTGAAAAGGAGGTGGCAGGAATATGGATATGAAAATTTTCTACGGCGAATATATGCATACGCTGGATGAAAAGGGCAGAGTTATACTTCCTGCCAAGTTCAGGGATATGCTGGGAGATCATTGCCACATTACAAGAGGTTACGACAAATGTCTTTCCATCTATGACGATGAAGGCTGGGAGAAGTGCCTTGAGGATATGATGAAAAACTTGGAGCACGAAACCGATGCAAACTTCAGAAGAGTGAATCGTATCATTTCATCAGGCGGTATGGATATCAACATAGATAAACAGGGGAGAATGTTAATACCTCCGCTTTTAAGAGAACATGCGGGAATCGATAAGGAGGTAAGCATTATCGGTTCTGTAAATAAAATTGAAATATGGTCTACGGAAGAATGGCAGAAGTACGTGTTTGATGAGGAAAACACACTTGAAGATTCTGCACAGGAAGTGGAGAAGATAAAGCGCAATGTCTGAGTTTAATCACGTTTCGGTTTTGAAGGAAGAGCTTACCGACGGAATAATAACCGATAAAAACGGAATATATTGTGATATGACACTTGGCGGTGCGGGACACAGCAAACGGCTTTTGGAGCTTACCGATAATGCGCTGCTTCTGGGAATAGACAGAGATCCTGTTGCCCTGGAGGTTGCAGAAGCAAGGCTTTCCTGCTTTTCCGGCAGAGTAAAGCTTTATCACGGGAATTTTTCTGAAATTGATATTGCGGCATCTGAAAACGGGATTGAGGCGTTTGACGGCATAATGGCGGACCTTGGCGTATCAAGCCCGCAGCTTGATGATGCAAAGCGTGGATTTTCTTATATGCACGATGCGCCGCTTGATATGAGAATGGATACCACAAGCAACTTTTCGGCATACAATGTGGTAAACGAATACTCCGAAGCTGAGCTTACAAGGATAATAGGCACCTACGGAGAAGAACGCTGGGCGAAAAGAATAGCGGAGTTTATAGTTAAAAACCGCCCGGTGAAAACCACACTGGAGCTGGTTGAAATAATAAAAGCGGCAGTTCCCGCCGGAGCAAGAGAAAAAGGCGGGCATCCTGCGAAAAGAACATTTCAGGCAATAAGAATTGAGGTTAACGGAGAGCTTGATGCGGTAAGCGAAGCTCTCGGAAAAGCGGTGTCTCTCCTTAAAAGCGGCGGAAGGATTGGGGTAATAACCTTCCACAGCTTGGAAGACAGACTGGTAAAGCAGGCATTTCAGACTATGGCAAAGGGATGCACCTGCCCACCGTCATTCCCGGTTTGCGTATGCGGAAAGAAACCGGAAATAAAGATAATAACCAGAAAACCGGTGTTGCCGGGAGATAAAGAAATCATTGAAAACAAAAGAGCGAAGAGCGCAAAGCTCAGAATCGCGGAAAAATTGTAAAAGGGAAGGATTTGGATAGATGGAACGCTATAACGGTAACAATGCTTACAGAATCAGATTACAGGAAAGAGAAGAGCAGAGACTTGTTAGACGTGACAATCCTAAATATGAATCTTTTGTGAGGGCAAAACGAAAAGAAATTATAGGCTCTATGCTTATAATTATGGCAGTAGCACTCATGATAATACTCAGATATGCTCAGATTTCAGTGCTTAATTCGGAAGTGCAGTCCACTAAAAAGCTTCTGGAAGAGGCGAGGACGGAATACACAAATCTGGAAATAGAGCGAGACAGAATAATTGATTTGTCCAATGTTGAGGACATTGCTGTTAACACTTACGGTATGACGACGCCTACAAAGGATCAGGTGGTGTATATCAGCGTTGAGAGAGGCGACAACGTAAGGGTGGAAAAATCCGGAGGGATAGCATCCTTCTTCGGGGGACAAACAACTTTTAATTGATCGGAATAATGAAATTGCTGCTATTGATAAAATGTTTTATACGTTTTATTATTGCGGCATTTTTCCGTTTTTTGAAACATGCCGTTTTTTGTAAAATTGAGGGGTTTATATGAGTATGCTTTCTGTAAAAAAGAGAATGAAAAATCTTGCTTTTGTATTTATCGGGGTTCTTTTTGTGCTTATTGTATGGCTGTGCTATCAGAGCATAAGCCTGGGAAGCAGATATAAAGAGGCTGCGGAAAGACAGCAGACAAAGGATATTGAGGTTGCGGCGAAAAGAGGCACTATTTATGACAGAAACGGCAGACAGCTTGCGGTAAGCGTTTCGGCAGACACCGTTATTCTCGATCCTGCTGTGATAAAGAAAAACGACACGGCGGAAAAGCTGTCATCGGAGCTTTCTGTGATTCTCGGAATGTCCTATGAGGATGTTTATAAGGTTACACAGAAAGAAAGCAGCTATGAAATTCTTAAAAAACGAATCACTCAGGATGAAAGCAGGGCTATCAAGGCTCTTAAGGATAAACGCGGTATAATGCTTGAGGAGGATACCAGAAGAAACTATATTTACGGCTCTCTGGCATCGAATATACTTGGATTTACCGGATATGACAATCAGGGGCTTGACGGGCTTGAAAGTATGTATGACAGTGTGCTGTCCGGTAAAAACGGCAGAAAAAGCGTGGCTGTTGCCAACGGCGGAGTTGAATTGCCCTACGCATATGAACAGTATGTGGATCCGGAAAACGGAAAAAGTCTAGTGCTTACAATTGACGAAACAATTCAGCATATAGCGGAATCAAGACTTATCGAAGCAGTTGAAAAATACGGAGTAAAGCAGGAAGGCTGCGTTATCGTAATGAATCCCAACACCGCTGAAATCCTTGCTATGGCGGCAACTCCGGGTTATGATCCGAATTCGCCGTTTGAGATTTACGATGAAAAAATAAAAGCCGGGTTAGAAGGCCTTACGGGAGAAGAAAAAACCGAGGCAACCGGGAAGGCACAGTATCAGCAATGGAGGAATAAAGCTGTTTCTGATACATACGAGCCGGGTTCTGTATTCAAGATAATTACAGCGGCGGCATGCCTTGAAGAGGGAATAGTCGACGAAAACACCTTGTTTAACTGCCCGGGACATATGCATGTATCGGGATGGGATATAAATTGCTGGAGATACTATAATCCCCACGGAATGCAGGATCTTCGGGCAGGACTTGCAAATTCCTGTAACTGTGTGTTTATGACTCTGGGGCTTGATCTTGGAGGAGAAAGATTCAGGGATTATGTAAAGGCTTTTGGATTTGAGGAAAAAACCGGAGTGAATTTGCCCGGCGAATCCGAGCCCATAGTGAGAAATAAGTATGCGGATATCGACGTTGCAACAGCGGCGTTCGGGCAGAATATAAATGTTACTCCGATACAGATGATAACGGCTGTTTCCTCGGTTATCAACGGGGGAGAACTGTTGAAGCCTATGATTGTCAAGGAATATCTTGACGAGGACGGCAAGGTTGCCGAAAGCTTTGATAAAACTGTTGTGAGAAGAGTTATATCGGAAGAAACCAGCGAAAAGATGAAATCCTACCTCGAAGGAGTAGTAAAGGACGGAACCGGAAGCGGTGCCAAAATCTCCGGACAGAGAGTGGGAGGAAAGACGGGAACCAGCGAGAAACAGCCTAGAGACGGCAGAAAAATTGCATCCTTCTGCGGCTTTGCACCCGCCAACGATCCCGAAATAATAGTCCTTGTAATGCTTGATGAACCTACTCCCGGAGTCGGGGAGGGAAACATCAATGCAGGAGGCGGACAGATAGCAGCTCCCACGGCGGGACTTATAATAGACGACATTTTGAGATATCTCGGCATTGAGCCTCAGTACAGTGAAAGCGAGATTCTTTCCTCCGGGGCATATATTCCCGATCTTACGGGGCTGACCAGGAAAGAAGCGGAAGAAAGGGCGAAAGAAAACGGCTTTAATATTAATATTATAGGCGGCGGAGAAAAAGTAACGGATCAGCAGCCCTTAAGCGGAATTATGCTTTCCGAGGGCTCAACTATTATAGCTTATACGGAAGGAACAACAGAAGTTCAGCTTACAACCGTACCGTCAGTTACGGGTATGAGCAGAGGAAATGCAGAAAGTACCATAAAGGGCGCTAACCTTAATTTCAGAAACTCGGATATGGGTGCCGGAATGAGCGGAGGAGTAATTGCTTCTGAGCAGAGCCCTGCGGCAGGCGAGGTTGTGGAAATGGGTACTGTTATTTATGTGAAATTCGTTTTACAGGATGTGGACTGACAATAAAGACTTCAGAAAGGAATGGCTAAAATGACACTCAGAGAATTGTTAGAGGGCAGAGAATACAGCGTTGCATCGGGCAGTGCTGATATTGAAATTGCAAAAATTGAAATTGATTCAAGAAAAATCGGAAAGGGCGATGTGTTTTTTGCTCTTACCGGTCTTGGCGCAGACGGGCATAATTATATAGAAAAAGCAGTAAGTATGGGTGCCGTGGCAGTTGTTGCGGAAAAGGAATGCGACAGCTTCGGTGCAACACTGATCGTGTGTGAAAATTCCCGTAAGATGCTGGCTTATGCCTCTGCCAACTATTATGGCCATCCGGCGGATAAAATGCGACTTATAGGTGTTACGGGAACTAACGGAAAAACCACGGTGACACATATAATAAAGAAAATTCTTGATATGAAGGGTGCAAAAGCAGGACTCATAGGCACAAATCATTATCTTGTCGGAGATGAGGAGCTTCCGTCTACAGGAACTACCCCGGAGGCAATGGAGCTTCACTGGATATTCAGCGAAATGTATAAGGCGGGCTGCGAATATGTGGTTATGGAGATTTCCAGCCATGCACTTGCACTTGACAGATGCTCCGGTCTTACATTCGACGTGGGCGTATTCACAAATCTTACTCAGGATCATCTTAATTATCATAATGATATGGAAAGCTATGCAGAGGCTAAGTCAAAGCTTTTCGGAATGAGCAGAATTTCGGTGCTTAATGCCGACGATTCATGGCATAAAACGATGAGGAAAAATGCCTCCAGAGCTTACACCTACGGAATAGAAAAAAATGCAGATATGCAGGCAAATGACATAGAGTATTCCGAAAAAGGAGTAAGCTTCACCTGGAGCTTCGGAAACTCAAAGGTTCCCATGAGAATGGCGATACCCGGAAAATTTTCGGTTTACAATGCTCTTGCAGGTCTTGGAGCCTGTGCAGCACTGGGATTGAGTGACGAAAGTCTTATGAAGGGACTTTTGCTTGTGAGGGGAGTAAAGGGAAGAGCAGAGGTCGTTCCTGTGGGCGAAAAATACACGGTTATGATAGACTATGCTCACACGCCCGACGGAATTGAAAATATACTCAGAGCGATAAAGGGCTTTGTTAAAAACAGAATTATAATTGTTTTCGGATGCGGCGGAGACAGAGATCGCGACAAACGCCCGAAAATGGGGGCGGCGGCAATCGGTCTTGCGGATTTTTGCGTTGTAACCAGCGACAATCCGAGAACAGAGGATCCTGATGCTATAATCAGGGAAATTCTTCCCGGTCTTTCCGGATATGAAGACCGGTATAAGGCGATTACGGACAGGACAGAAGCTATACGCTATGCTCTTTCTATCGCTGCAGAAGGCGATGTGGTGCTTCTTGCGGGAAAGGGACACGAAACCTATCAGGATATAATGGGAGAGAAAATCCATTATGATGAGAGGGAAATAATAAAGAAAATACTTGAGAATTAAGGGGATTTTATTATGACAGGCCTTATTTGGGGAATACTTGCGTTTTTAACGGCACTTTTTATATCTCTTCTTAGCGGAAGGAGTATAATAAGAAAGCTTAAGGAAGCCAGCTTCGGACAGGAAATAAGAGAGGATGGCCCCGCCTGGCATAAGAAAAAAAGCGGCACTCCCACAATGGGCGGATTCATATTTTTCGCAGGGCTTATTCCTGCATCGGTATTTATGCTTCTGCTTTCGAAAATGGCTGATATTACAGCTTTGATTGTGCTTTTGTGCGCGGTGTTTTTCGGCATCATCGGTTTTTCCGACGATTATATAAAGGTTATCAAAAAGAGGAATTTAGGTCTTACCGCAAGACAGAAATTCCTTGCTCAGATTCTTGTGAGCACAGCCTTTTCTCTGATACTTTATTACATAAAAGGCGGAGAGGTGCTGTTTTTGACAAAGGTTTACAACTGGTCGTATTTTGTCATACCGCTGAATATACTTGTGCTGCTTGCTGCGAATAATGCGGTAAATCTGACAGACGGAGTTGATGCTCTTGCGGGAAGCACCACATTCTTCTGTATGGCGTATTTTGCTTTTGCGTCATACTGCACCGGAATGAACGCCCTGGGAATTGTGCTTATGGCGGTAATGGGTGGGGTTTTGGGATTTCTTTTCTATAACCGCCATCCTGCAAAGGTATTTATGGGAGACACAGGATCCTTGTTCCTCGGCGGCCTGATTGGTGCGGCAGCCTGTGCGTCAGGACTTCAGTTTACTGTTATAACGGCAGGAATAGTATTTTTTATAGAAACTCTTTCTGTAATTATACAGGTTACATATTTCAAACTTACGGGAGGAAAAAGAATTTTTCTTATGACTCCCATACACCACCATTTTGAAAAAAAAGGCTGGTCTGAGGTTAAAATAGTAGTGGTTGCATCGGCGGTAACTATCGTAATGGGAATTATCAGTGCAATATATGTTAAAATGTGCATTTAGTCTGGAGGATAGAATTAATGGATAAGGCAGGGGAAGTTGCAAAAGGAAAAAATAGAGGCAGAGCAAGAAAAAAAGGGGAATTGGACGGAGTTTATCTCATTTTGCTTTGCGCCCTGGTGTGCGCAGGACTTCTTATGCTCATAAGTGCCAGCACTCCCGACTCCATCGGAACGAAAAGCCCTTATTCGGGAATTATCAAAAACTGCATTGTTGCTGCGGTAAGCTTTGTGTTTATGCTCATTGTGGCAAATGCTCCCGACTATATGCTTTTCAGAAGATATGTAAAGCTTTTTTATATCATTTGTGTGATACTTATGTTTCTTACACCCGTCATAGGACGGGAAAGCCTCGGAGCAACCCGCTGGATATATATAGGCCCTGTTTCGGTACAGCCTTCTGAAATTATGAAGATTGCCCTTATACTGTATCTTGCGGATGTTTTAAGCAGCGAGAAAAAGCGCGATGTCAGCAAAATGAATTTGCTTCAGAGGATTTTATACAGCTTCAGAGCAGAAATTATCATACTGATTCCGGCATTGGGTGCAGTGCTTCAGAGACATCTTTCGGGTGCTGTAATAATTTGTGCCATCGGATTCATAATGCTGTTTGCTCACGGTATGCCCGTAAGCCATATAGCAGGAATCGGAGGAGGAGTTGTGGCAGCAGGGGTAGCGCTTGCCGTGCTGGAGCCCTACAGAATGGAACGTATTTTGGGATACAGAAATCCGGAGGCGGATCCTTTGGGGAACGGATGGCAGATTCTGCAATCCTTATATGCAATATGCTCAGGTGGGCTGTTCGGAGTGGGGTTCGGTCAGTCCAGACAGAAATACAATTGGCTTCCCGAGGCATCAAACGACTATATTTTTGCGATTATCTGCGAAGAGCTCGGTATTATCGGCGGAATTGCAGTTATTGTAATGTTCGGTCTTTTCGTGTGGCGTGGTGTAAAAATATCGGTAAATGCCAGAGAAATGTTCGGAAGCTTGATTGCTTTCGGCGTATCGGTAATGATTGGTATGCAGGTGGTAATAAATATTGCCGTAGTAACAAATCTTATTCCTTCCACGGGTATGCAGCTTCCTTTTTTCAGCTCGGGAGGAACATCGCTTCTGTTTATGCTGATAGCAACAGGAATTGTGCTTAATATTTCCAGATATCAGAAAAGGGGAGCGGGAGTAATTCATAAAATAAAATAAAGAACGGAGAGTTTTTATGCGAGTAATAGTTTCGGGAGGCGGAACCGGAGGGCACATAAACCCGGCTATAGCTATAGCTAAATATATAAAAGAGGTTGAGCCGGAATCGGAAATTCTGTATGTCGGAACCGAGCACGGTCTTGAAAAAAAACTTGTTCCTGCACAGAATATCGACATTGCGTATATAGACGTATACGGATTTAAAAGAAAACTGTCCCCGATGAATATATATGTGGCAGTAAAAGCATTTTTGGGAATTGCAGAAAGCAAAAAGATTATAAAGGAATTCAAGCCGGATGTGGTAATCGGCACGGGAGGATATGTTTGCGGGCCGCTTCTTCAGGCAGCCGTTAAACTTAAAATTCCCACCATTATACACGAACAGAATGTAATTCCCGGTCTTACGGTGAAAATGCTTGCGGATAAGGTGGATGTGGTTGCCACAAGTTTTGATACAACCAAGAGCTATCTTAAGAAGCATAAGAAAATTGTGCTCACGGGAAATCCTGTGAGGGCGGATCTTTTGAAGGTTACGAGATTTGAGGCAAGAATAAAATTCAATCTTGACGAAAAGCCTACGGTTCTTATTATGGGCGGAAGCCTCGGCGCAAAAAGCATTAATAATGCTCTTGTTGAAATTGTTTCAAAAGGAATGGCGGAGGATTATAATATAATAGCATCCACAGGCGAGAAAAATTATGAAGAAGTTATGGCGGAAATAAGAAAGAATATTGATGAAATTCCTGCCAATATCACAATAGCACCCTATATTTATAATACGGATGTGGCTTTTGCGGCTGCCGATCTTATTGTGTGCAGAACAGGTGCGGTTACGGTAAGTGAACTTGCTGCAACGGGAAAACCTTCTGTTGTTGTTCCAAGTCCCTATGTTGCACACAATCATCAGGAATATAATGCAAGATATCTTTCCGACAGAGGTGCGGCGGTTCTTATGCACGACGATGAACTTACGGGCATAAAACTCAATGCTGAAATTCTTGCACTTGTAAATAATAAAGAACTTCTTTCTAATATGAGCAAAAATGCGAAAACAGTGGCAATTTACGATTCAACGGATAAAATTTATCAGACGGCTAAAAAGCTTATAGGAGATTAACAAAAACATTCCCCTTTGCATAAAATGTTGCATAGGGGGCGATAGCTTTGAGCAAATACATAATTAACGGAAAAAAGCCTTTGAGAGGAAGCATCAAAATACACGGTGCAAAAAATGCGGTTCTTCCTGTTCTTGCGGCTTCGGTTGTAAGCGGAAGAGAAAGCCTGATACATAACTGTCCGGAGTTAAGTGATGTGACAGAATCTCTCGAAATATTAAGGGTTCTGGGATGCAGGGTAAAAATGGACAGCGGAACTGTTACGGTAGACTCCGGAAATCTTATAACAAATGAAGTTCCCGGAGAGCTTATGCTTAAAATGCGCTCTTCCGTGATTTTTCTCGGGGCGCTTATTGCACGGTGCAAAAGCGGAAGAGTAACTCTTCCGGGAGGCTGTGAAATAGGGCCAAGGCCCATTGATCTGCATCTTAAAGCACTGAGGGATATGGGTATTGAAATTGAGGATTCCGGAGGGATAATATCCTGCGATGCGAGAAATATGAAAAGTGCCCATGTGCATCTTGAATTTCCCAGTGTGGGAGCAACCGAAAATGTAATGCTGGCGGCAACCGGTGCCAGGGGAATTACGAAAATTACCAATGCGGCAAAAGAGCCGGAGATAGTCGATTTGCAGAAATATCTCAATGCCGCGGGCTTTAGGGTATCGGGAGCAGGTACGGATACTGTTTACATAGAAGGGGCAACTGCCGGAAAAAGTGCGGAGCACACCATCATTCCCGATCGTATTGAAGCCGCCACATACGCCTCTGCAATACTTATGACCGGGGGAAAAGCGGAGCTTTGCGATGTATGTCCTGAGCATATGCAGGCGTTTTTGTCGGCACTTAAGGACTGCGGGGCAGGTATTGAAATAAAGAACAGAAATGTTTTGGTGGAATATAAAAGCAGATTAAAATCAGTAAAGCACATAAGGACACAGCCTTATCCCGGCTTTCCTACGGATATGCAGTCTGTTTTTATGAGTCTGATGACACTTTCCGACGGAACGAGCGTCATAACCGAAAACATTTTCAAAGACAGATTCCGTCACGTTGACGGACTTGTAAGAATGGGAGCGGATATCGTAACCGACGGAAATGTTGCGATAATACGCGGAAAAAAAGAACTTTTCGGAGCATCTGTTTCGGCAGGTGATTTAAGGGGCGGTGCTGCCCTTACCATTGCGGCTCTTGCCGCAGAAGGAAAAAGCACTGTTGATAATCTTTGTTATATTGACAGAGGATATGAACGCTTTGAAGAAAATCTTGGTTTGCTTGGTGCAGACATACAAAGGATGTGATGGAATGCCTGATGCGGAAAACAAAAGGAGAGGAGCACCAAAAAAGAAAAGTGTAACGGGTGAAAACAGCGAAAAGGTGATAAGACGGCGGAAAAGACGGAGGAGAAATCGTTTTATAAGCTTTCTTTTCATTATTCTGATGATTTTGTGTGCGTGCCTTATTGTTATAAAAACACCTTTGTTTGATGTGGAAAATATAACTGTTGAGGGTGATGTACTGGTGACGGAGGAAGATATTCTTAAGGTTGCCGGTATTGCTGAGGGGCAGAATATTTTTGATCATTTAAGCAGCTATTATGAGGAAAGAATCCTGTCATTGCCGTATGTAAGTGCAGTGGAGGTGGAAAAGAAAATTCCCTCAGAAATTCATATAACAATCCTGGAAGAATATGAATATGCCGTAATTGATTTTCAGGGTGTCGGAGTAATATGCGATAAATACGGAAAAACCATAAGGATTGCAAAGGATGAAGACATAGGAAAATATATAAAGTTTACCGGCTGCAAAGAGGGACTTTATGATATGGGCGGATATGTTAAGCTTAAGGATGAAGAGGAAACGGGGACACTTTTAAGATGCCTTGCCGCCATAGAGGATTACGGATTTTCGGATGTCACAAAGGTAGATATGGCGGATAAGGATGATATTGTTTTCACTGTGGAGGACACTCTTACGGTAAAGATAGGAGAGCTTGGAGACGAGGATGAGCTGTCCTATAAAATGGCGTATATCAAAGAGGTTATTGATTCGTTGCCCCACGGAATAAGCGGCATCATAGATGCCACGAATCCTGAGGCGGGAATATCTTACAGAACCGGAGAATATGACCGGGAGAGCGATAGCGGAGATATTAAGGAAGAGCAGGAAGAAATAAGCGGCGGCGGTGAAGAAACCTTATCAGATACAGACGAAACCGAAACAACGGATACGTAAAAGAAAAAGGGGATAAAAATCGCATTATTTGCGAAAAAGTTTCACTTTAGTCATTGACAAATTGCAAAAAATAGTATAATATATAATAGTAAAATTGGATAAGGAGGCAATAATTATGCCGGAGGATAGAATTGATATGAAAGAAACACAGGTTATAAAAGTAATAGGTGTAGGTGGCGGCGGAAACAACGCTGTTAACCGAATGGTAGATGCAGGGGTTAAGCACGTTGAATTTATAGCTGTTAACACAGATGCTCAGGCGCTGGCTTGCTCCAAGGCTGACAGAACTCTTCAGATCGGCGACAAGGTAACAAAGGGACAGGGTGCAGGTTCTGATCCCGAAGTAGGTAAGAAGGCTGCTGAAGAATCTGTTGCAGAAATTGAAAAGGCAATAGAAAGTGCGGATATGGTATTTATCGCTGCAGGTATGGGTGGCGGAACAGGTACAGGTGCTGCTCCCGTTATCGCAGGTATAGCTAAAAATAAGGGTATCCTTACAGTAGGTATCGTTACAAAGCCCTTCCAGTTCGAAGGAAAGAGAAGAATGGACAAGGCTATGGAGGGTATAGAAGCCCTTAAGGCAAATGTTGATACAATCGTTGTTATCCCCAACGACAAGCTTCTTACAATCGGAAGTGCAAAGACCACTTTGTTTGATGCATTCAAGATGGCTGACGAAGCTCTCCGTCAGGGTGTACAGGGTATTACAGAGCTTATCGGAAACGTTGGTTTCATGAACGCAGACTTTGCTGACGTAACAAGCGTTATGAAGGATGCAGGATGTGCACACTTCGGTATCGGACGTGCTTCCGGTGAAAACAGAGCAGAGCTTGCGGCTAAGGCTGCTATTGAAGCTCCTCTTCTTGAAACAAACATTGAAGGTGCAACAGGTATTCTTATGTGCATCTCTGGTAACAGAGATCTTTCTCTCTTTGAAGTTAACGAAGCTGCAGAGCTTGTTCAGAGCTATGCTGACCCCAACGTATTCTTCAAGATGGGTATGATTAATGATGAGGCAATGGGCGACGATGTTTCCATTACAATCATTGCTACAGGATTTGAAGGAAAGGAAAAGAAGAAGGAGGATTCTATTTTCGGAACACTTAATTTAAGCGGTTCTGATGATACATATCCCGACATCCCCAGCTTCCTTAAGAAGCCCGACTTAGAGTAAGATTATAAAAGCCCGGATATCCGGGCTTTTTTGTTAGGAGGATAACTATGTTTGATTTGGACAGATATATGATTCCCTTCTGGGAAGGTGATGTGGTTGAGGACGAAGCATGCTTTGTAATGGAGGACGAAGACGGTTGCGTTATTCCCGTAAGCCTTTTATATAAGCCGGATAAAGTTCTTAAGGTTACAGACTATACTCTTACTGTCACCTATGAAGAAGGAAAGGACTACATGGTGGAAGACGGGAAAATTATCATTATTCCCGAAGGAAGGATTCCGGTTATGAAAAGCAAGGATTTCTTTCTTGAGGAAAAGGTTGAAGGAAAGTCATTTATGCGCCGTAACGGAAAGTTTCTTGCCTTTGCTGAATGGGTGCTTATGTATCCTTATCAGATTGCGGTTACTTATGAGCATTCGGAAAAATGGGAAAGATATATTCCTGAGTCAAAGGGTGCTGTTCTTACAAACTTCATTAAAAAACTTGAAAATAGGGAGCCTGTAAAAATTCTTGTATTTGGCGATAGTATATCGGCAGGTGCAAATGCCACATCCTTAAAGGCGGATATGCTGCCGGGTCTTCCTATGTGGGATGCACTTTTGGTGCGTGAGCTTAAAAAGAAATACGGATATGACGATATTGAAATCGTGAATACTTCCGTTGGCGGAAAGGCGAGCGGATGGGGTGTAGAAACCGTTGAGGATAATGCTGTCAGATATAATGCCGACCTTGCGATTATCGGTTTTGGAATGAATAACAGTGGTACACCGCTTCCCGATTTTAAGAAGGATATTGAAGATATATGCAAAGCGCTTCGCAAAGGGAAGAGCGATACGGATATTGTTCTGCTTGCAACAATGGTTCCTAATAAGCTTCTTGCAGGCTTCTGGGGAAATCAGATGTATCAGCAATATGTGCTTAATGAAATTGCAGAGGATTTTGATAATATGGTTGTCTGCAATATGACGGAATATCATAAGGCTATGCTTGAAACCAAGAAGTTTGAGGATATGACGGGAAATAACGTAAATCACCCCAATGATTTTCTTATAAGAGGATATGCTCAGTGTCTTTATAAGACACTTGAAAAATAACAAAAACAAACGAAAAACGGAAATGCAGAAGCATTTCCGTTTTTCGTTTAGAAAATCATTGAATAAAAGGGTTTATATCTCTCAAAGCCAATTGGGGTAAGGGGCTTTGAAGGGATTGGTAATTTAATCTTCCTCATTACCTTCAAGGAAGTCCTCTGACAAATCGTCATCCTTGCTCTTGGGTGCGGTTTCAGCCTTGTAGTGTGCCAATACCTTTTCTTTTACTTCGCTGAATACTTCGGGATGTTCGATCAGGTACTGCTTTGCGTTTTCTCTTCCCTGTGCTATGCGTTCACCGTTATAGGAAATCCAGGCACCTGCCTTATTGATGATGTCAAGCTCAACAGCCATATCGAGAACAACGCCCTCGGGAGCAAAGCCCTTACCGAAAATCATATCAAATTCAGCCTTCTTGAAGGGAGGAGCAACCTTGTTCTTAACGATTTTGACCTTTGTCTTTGTACCGATTACGTTAGCGCCTTCCTTGATGGGTTCGCCCTTACGGATATCCATTCTTACGGAAGAGTAGAATTTAAGAGCCATACCACCGGTGGTGGTTTCGGGATTTCCGAACATTACGCCGACTTTTTCACGGAGCTGGTTGATAAATACTACTATGGTGTTGGTTTTATTGATTACACCCGCAAGCTTACGGAGAGCCTTGGACATAAGTCTTGCCTGCATACCAACCTGCTGATCTTCCATTTCTCCGTCAATTTCTGCCTTGGGAACAAGGGCTGCAACGGAGTCAACTATTACAAGATCAACGGCGCTGCTTCGAACCAGTGCTTCAACTATTGCGAGAGCCTGCTCACCTGTGTCGGGCTGAGAAACCAAAAGCTCATCAATATCAACACCGAGGGTTTTTGCATATTCGGGATCAAGAGCGTGCTCGGCATCAACGAAAGCAACAACGCCTTCTTCTCTCTGACACTGTGCCGCAAGAAGGAGAGTGAGGGTGGTTTTACCGGAAGATTCGGGCCCGTAAACCTCAACGATTCTTCCCTTGGGGATGCCTCCGATGCCAAGAGCGATGTCAAGGCTTAAAATGCCTGTGGAGAGTGCTTCAACCTCTAAATTTGAGGAATCTCCCAATTTCATAATGGTTCCTTTGCCATAATCCTTTTCTATCTGGGCAAGGGTGCTTTTAAGTGCTTCCGCCTTGGAAAGATTATCAACTTTTGATGCAGCAGTCTTTTTCATAATATATTAACCTCCTTGAAAATAAGAACAAATATTCGTGTTTTTCTATATTATAAATGCGAACATATGTTTTGTCAATAGTTTTTTTGAAAAAAATTAAAATTATTTTTGTTTCATCAGCTGACGGTATTTATACGGGGTTATTTTGTTGTGTGAAACGAAGGTGTTGATGAAGTATGCGCTTGATGTAAAACCGCATCGTTCAGCGGTTTCTGTAACTGAAAAACCCGATTCCAGCAGATATTTGGCGTGCTTGAGTTTGGTTAGTGTATGAAATGAATTTACTGTCATTCCCGTGGTTTTCTTAAAATCCCCCGCAAGCTTTGTACGGCTTATGAAAAATTCCGAAGCAAGATCCTCTAGGGTGAGTTTTTCGGCAAAATGAGTTTCCAGATAGGATATAACATCGTTTATATAGGTTCCCGTTAGTTTTACCGGTGTTAGGTCTGTTTTTGAAAAAATATCATATATTTTCATGTAGAGTGTGCCGAGTATAAGCTTTGCTCTTAAAACAGAATCTTCGGTGAAGGGGGATACATAGACCGATTTCAGAATGGAAAAATAATGATAAAGCTCTGAATATTCATCGTCCGACAAGGGTGCGATAAATGAGGGTGTACTCATGGAATATACGGCGGGGATAGCATCATACAGATTTTCAAAATGTACGAAAATCTGATGCCTCTCATAAAGGCAGTCCGGAGCAATATATGGGTTGTGAAGCTGATATGCCTTGGAGCATATCAGGCTTTTTCCCGAAACCTTGGTTATTATGTCGTCGGAGATATAAGTGATTTCTCCGCTTCCGACCAGTGAAATTTCATCAAAGGTGTGTGAATGCAGGATTTTTTTATCTCCGGAATAGCCGATGCCCTTGTAGTATTCAATGTTTTTTAATGCTACCTTCAAGAATACACCTCCTGTTTATTAAAATCTGTACGATTTTACAATTTTTGTACGATAGTGTGTTGAAATTACTTCTTTTTTATTATATAATAAAGAAAAGCTTTAGTCAAGGAGAAATGAAAATGGATAGATTATTCAAGAGAAGCAACACTGCAAAGTGTATAGAGCTTGATAAAATGTGGGATTTCAGAGTTGATCCCGAAAACAAGGGTGTTGAGGAAAAATGGTTTTTGTCTTTTCCCGATGACAGCCGGAAGATTAATGTGCCTTCCTGCTGGAATACGGAAATTGATTTGTTCCGATATATCGGAACGGCGTGGTATCGCACCACCTTTGAGACGGAAAGCGAAAATATAGCGATAAAATTCTTTTCAGTAAATAACGAGGCTGACGTTTATCTTGACGGTGAGCACCTCGGTAATCACTACGGGGCATTTTTGGAATTCGGTTATGAGATAAAAGGTCTTTCAACGGGAAAGCACACTCTTACGGTGAGGGTAAACAACGACAGTAACTCGGTTGATACCTATCCTCTGACGGACGTTGACTGGCTTAACTACGGAGGAATTGCAAGAAGAGTTGAGATAAGAGAGCTTTCCGATGTACTTATAAAGGATTGCCGCGTCAGATATAAAATTGAAAACGACTACAAGGATGTCCGTCTTGATTTGAGCGCAAAAATCAAAACCTTCAGAAGTGTAAAAGACAAGCTTGAAGTTTATATAAATGACGAGCTTGAATATGAAAAAGAGCTTACCTTAGACGGAGAAGAAGAAATTGAAATTCCCGAAATATTAATAAAGGATGCATCTCTCTGGGGAATCTTCAAACCTAATTTATACTACATAAAGGTTAAATTCGGAGGAGAAGACTTAATCGAGCGAACAGGCTTCCGTGAAATAAAAACCGAACATATGGACATTTTATTAAACGGCGAAAAAATTAAGCTTTTAGGAATCAACCGTCACGAAATCCATCCCGACTGGGGCTTTACCATGCCCTTTAACCTTATAAAGAAGGATATTGACATAATTAAAAACTTAAACTGCAACGCCATAAGAACAAGCCACTATCCCAATTCTCAGCTTACCGCCGACTACTGCGATGAGGTCGGTATGCTTTTCTGGGAGGAGCTGCCCTTATGGGGAAGACCTGAGGCTGCAATGGTGACAGATCTTACCAAGGCAAGGGTTCTTCCGATGATTGAGGAAATGATAAATGCCGGCTTTAATCATCCGAGTATTGTGATTATCAGTATGCATAACGAGTGTGCAACCGACACCAAGGGCGGCTATGAATTTACAAAGATGATGATGGAAAAGGCAAGAAGCCTGGATAACAACAGACTCTTTACCCATGTTACCAACAGAGGAGGAGATGTATGCCCCGATATCTGTTATGAGTTTGACGATATCATCTGTATGAATAAGTATATCGGCTGGTACGAGGGGGTTGAATCAGGCGACTGGAATGCATTTATTGAGCGATGGGAAAAGCACATTGAAGCTTGTAATTCTCTTGATAAGCCCCGTCTTATGACGGAATTCGGTGCAGGGGCAATTCCCGGAGTTAACACCTTTGAAGCACAGCGCTGGACCGAGGACTATCAGGCGGACTATCTTGAATTTTCCCTTAATCAGCTTCTTTCGAATGCTAAAATTGCGGGAACCTATATCTGGCAGTATTGTGATATTCATATTCCCTTTGGCAGAGAACTTGCCCGTCCCAGAAGCTTTAATAATAAGGGTATTGTGGATGAATACCGCCGTCCCAAGCGTGCTTACAGAGTGGTTCAGGAAATTTACGGAAAAGAAATGAGCGAAGGAGCGCACTTTGACAGAGCAAGAATCAATAACTACAGTATTCCGAAATGGAAATAAGATTAATAAAAACGCCCGACGGGCGTTTTTATTTTGGTCTTGTATATAAAAGAAAGTTCTGCTATAATAATATTATACAAAATTAAGCAGAGGTATTATTATGGAAGAACATAAAAGAAGAGTGCGCTATAAAGGAACGCACCCCAGAAAGTTTTCTGAAAAATATAAGGAGCATCAGCCCGATAAGTACAAAGATGATATAGAAAAAATCATCAGCAAGGGTAAAACTCCCGCAGGTATGCATATATCAATAATGGTTGACGAAATTTTGGATTTTCTTAAAATTGAGCCCGGAGAAACCGGGTATGACGCCACACTCGGCTATGGCGGCCATACTGAAAAGATGCTGGAATGCCTTAAAGGCAAAGGACATATGTATGCCACCGACGTTGACAGGGAAGAATCGGCTAAAACAAAGGCACGACTTAAAGAAAAAGGCTACGGCGAAGAAATTCTTACAATTAAGAATATGAATTTTGCTGAAATCGACAAAGTTTCGGATGGGGAAAAGTTTGACTTTATACTGGCTGACCTTGGCGTATCGTCCATGCAGATTGATAATCCGGAGCGCGGCTTTTCATATAAAATTGACGGGCCCCTTGATTTAAGGCTTGACCAGAGCAGCGGAGTCAGCGCGGCAGAGAGGCTAGCAGAGCTTTCAGAGGATGAAATAATCGGTATGCTGATAGAAAACTCAGACGAGCCTTATGCCGAGGAAATTGCATCGGAGATAATGAAGACCTATTCTTCCGGCGGAAGTATTGAAACAACCACCGACCTTCGCAGGATAATTGAAAAAGCACTTAGCCACCTTCCCAAAAAGGAGAGAGAAGAAAATATTAAAAAGAGCTGTCAGAGGACGTTTCAGGCACTCAGAATTGATGTTAATTCCGAGTTTGAAGTGCTCTATTCCTTTCTTGAGAAGCTTCCTTCAGTTATGAGCGACAAGGGAAGGGTTGCAGTTTTAACCTTCCATTCCGGGGAAGACCGTTTGGTGAAAAAAGCATTTAAAAAGTATCTTAGAGAAGGCGTGTTTTCGGAAATTTCCGAGGAAGTAATACGCCCGTCGGGCGAAGAATGCTTCAGAAATCCCAGAGCGAAATCTACAAAAATGCGCTGGGCGAAAAAATAGAAGAAAAGGAGTGTATGTAATGAGTTTTTGCACAAAATGCGGAAAAAATTTAGATGGCACAAACGGAATCTGCCCCGATTGTGAAGAAAGTACAGGATATGGCTTTTACGGGCCCTGCAAAGAAACGGTTACACCGAAAAAGTACAATTTGTTTACGGCTTATGCCGAAATGTTTAACCGCTATTCAGAGTTTGACGGTAGAAGCTCCAGAAGCGAATTCTGGTATGCATATCTTATGGATTTTATTATTTACGCAATCTTCGGTATTATTTATATAGTTATGTTTGGAGTGGCATTTGGTCTTGAAAGTGAAGGCTTCGGAATTGCAGGAATTATTATTGTCGTTCTGATGTTTATATATGCGCTTGCTACAATGATTCCCCGCATTGCCCTTCATATAAGAAGGCTTCACGATACCGGTAAAAGCGGGTGGTTTTATATGCTCGCATTAATTCCCGATGTGGGAACGATAATTATTCTGGTTCTTTGTGCCCTGGAAACCCAGGCGGGAGAAAATAAATACGGAAAAGATTCCCGTTATAATTGATAATAAAAAAGTCATCAGGAAAAACCTGAGAAGGTAATCAGCCCGCAGGAAGAGTGCAGCTTAATAACACATTGAGCAAAAATACAAAAATGCGCGGGGCGGGATATAACAACACAAATAAAGCCATTACGGCGGTTTATTAAAGCGGAATATGCAGCATAAGCTGAAATATGACGTTTTTGATTTTTTCGCTTGTGTGGCTTTTTGTATTTTAAATAAACACAGGGAACAAATGGTTTTTCACTTACATATTAATCGGATGAAAGGATGGGCTGTATGAAAATAACAAAAGGATTGATAAATGATTTTGTGATTTATCTGAGGGAGGAGGAAAAATCCAAAGCTACTGCGGAAAAATATTTACGGGATGTGACGGCATTTCTTTTATGGCTTGACGGGGAAGAGGCAGATAAAAGTAAGGTGCTTTCTTACAAGGATTATCTGATTGAAAAATATGCACCGGCTTCAGTAAATTCGGTACTTTCTTCGCTCAACAGCTTTTTTGATTACTGTAACAGATATGAGCTTAAGGTAAAAACGCTTAAAATTCAGCGAAGAATATTTTCTGACAGCAAAAAAGAACTTACCAAAGAAGAATACGGAAAGCTTCTGGTGGCTGCGAAAAGCCGGGAAAATATGAAACTATATTATCTTATGCAGACGATATGCAGCACAGGTATAAGGGTTTCGGAGCTGCGATTTATAACATTGGAGGCTCTTAAGGAAGGTAAGGCTGAAATTAAAAATAAAGGGAAACTCAGGGTAATACTTCTGCCTGCAGAACTTTGCAAAATACTGAAAAAGTATTCCGAAAGACAAAAAATAACAAGCGGCCCCGTTTTCGTAACACGAAACAGAAAGCCGCTTGACAGAAGTACAATATGGAAAATGATGAAGTCACTCTGCGAGGATGCGGGTGTCAGCCCCGAAAAAGTATTCCCGCATAATCTCCGCCATCTTTTTGCAAGAACATATTATTCGCTGCAAAAGGATATAGTAAGACTGGCTGATATACTGGGACATTCCAATGTCAATACAACCAGAATATATACAATGGAGACCGGCGATATACACCTCAGAAATATTCAAAAATTGGGGTTGCTGCACACATAATCGAAATTATGTATCTGAGATATCTAACATAATCGAAATTATGTTGCAAAACAATCTTAAAATAGAGAATTTTTACGGCTGATTTTACAAATTTTCATAAAAAACACACGTCAAAATAATCGGTTAAAGAAAAA
>JAFQQJ010000061.1 GCA_017411325.1 Clostridia bacterium
ATTTCCGAAGGCTTGTGATATGGAGCTTGAAGATTTGAGCCTATATCTCACAGAGAAGCTAAAGTAAAAAGCAAATGGAGCGTTCCGAGAAATCGGAGCGTTCCTCTTTTTTTATCCCGAAGGGCGCACTTACTCACCACCTCGTCAGAGCAAACGCCACATCATTCTCTTCCGCATATATGCGAAAGCTCATTCGTTTTGTTGCTCTTCCTCCTTCCCATAAAGTCTGCGACTTTTCGGGAGCCCTGAGGCGATGCGGTGGTACTTCCTTGCGGAAGTCGTGCGCTCCTTTAGCGGAGGGCAAGCAGACAATACTAAAACGCATTGTCTGCATAGGTCGGCACATCTGCAATTTGCAGATAAATTGAAATAATAACCTTATTTCAATTTGGTACAAGGTTGTACCGCCGACCAAAGATAAAACCTATTTCATAGCTTTTATCTCAAATGTGCGTTATCTGCCTTGCATCTTCCGCCCACTTTCTTTTTTAGAAAAAGAAACAAAAACCGTCTGCACGATGCAGACAGAAAGGAGTAAATCGCTATGGCAATTTACCATTTAGAAGCAAAGGTCATATCAAGAGGTATCGGCAGAAGTGCCGTTGCTGCTTCTGCATATATGAGCTGTTCCCGTATATATAATGATTATGACGGAATACAGCACGATTACACAAGAAAACAAGGTCTTGTCTATGAGCAAGTGCTATTACCGCCACAAGCACCGCCGGAGTGGAAAGACCGAAGCATATTATGGAACGCAGTTGAGGAAACGGAAAAGACAAAGGACAGCCGACTTGCAAGGGAGTTTGTTGTTGCGTTACCTACGGAGTTATCCAAAGAGGAAAATATATCCTTGCTTACAGAGTATGTGCAGGAGAATTTTGTTAATGACGGTATGTGTGCCAATTTCGGCATACACGATACAGACGGACACAACCCACACGCACATATTATGCTTACGGTCAGACCACTTGACGAAAACGGCAGATGGCAGAACAAGACAGAGAAAGAATATTTGTGCGTAAAGGACGGAGAGGAACAAGGTTTTACATCTGCGGAGTTCAAGACCGCACAGCTTGACGGTTGGGAAAAACAATATCAGTACATAGTCGGCAAAAAGAAAGTATATATGCCACCATCACAGGCAGAAGCACAAGGATATGAGCGAGCTTCAAAATATCCCAAAAGCACACGCTATGGCAGACAAAACCCAATCGCTGAAAGGTGGAACAGCGAAGAACAGCTTTTGATATGGCGTAAAAATTGGGCAGATATAAATAATCTGTATTTAGAGCGAAAAAACCTTGATGAACGCATAGACCACCGAAGCCATAAGGAACGAGGAATTGACGAACAGCCTACCATACACGAAGGTGTTAATGCGAGAATAATTGAGGAAAAAGGCGGCACTTCCGAGCGTTGCGAAATCAACAGACAGATTAAAGCAGATAACAAACTGCTCCGTGAGCTTAAAAAACAGTATGCTAAACTTGTTGAAGCGGTCAAGCATACAGTCGCATCTGTTTCAAAAGTATTTGAAACCTTGCGTAAAAATATGATTTGTTATCGGTATAACATAGAGGCAACGAGTTTTTGGAAGTTTGCTAAAAAGGCAGAGGTTAGTGCATTAAAAAGTAAGTCTAATAAGCATTTGAAGCTATATACGGAGATAAAAGAAAAAGTTGCAGAACGCACGAGGCTGAAAGCAGAGCTTGATAAAATACCTAAATTGCAGATTTTCAAGCGAAGTGAACTGATAGGAAAAATAAATACTTTGTCCGAGCAGATAGAGGAATTGAAATCTGAAAAATCTATATTACTCAAAGAATTAGGCTGTGCTGATGATAAAGACATATCAAAGATAAATGACCGTATATATGACATCACAGATGCACTTGCTAAAATGGAAAGATATACCGATAATTGCGAGAGCGGCATTAAAAATGCTTTGCAGGAATTTGACGAGCTTTATATGCAAACTGCTGATATGGATAGTATGGAGCTTATAGAGGAAAGGCTGCGGATAAGACCGCAAGCCGAGCAAGAAGCGGAAGCGGAACTGAAAGCAGCCTATAAGGACAACTTTTCAAGAGATACATTTAAGGATAGCATACACAAAA
>JAFQQJ010000062.1 GCA_017411325.1 Clostridia bacterium
AACGCTCTTATCGCAATCTCCTGCGACAGATCCTCTGCATCGTGGATGCTTTTACACCTCTTCAGAGCAAATCCGAATATGGGCTTCAGGTATTCAGTTATGGTTTTCTCTACGTCTTGTCTGTTCACTTGTTTGCACCTCGTTGAAAGCTTTCACCCATATAGACACGCGAATCTGAAAAGGTTGGAACTTTTTGAAAAATTATTTGAAAACTAAAACGCTTTATTTTTTACATTATATCATAATATCTTTATTCCTTTCAGTTTTTAAACAAATTACAGTGAAACAATTTTCTAATACGAGAAAGATACTCTATTTCTTTATAGCGTTCAAGTCTAACTTGAGAAAAATATCTTTTTTGTATGGACAAATCGAAAACTAAAATTTCGTCCATAAAAACAGAAAAAACCCTGATAAAATCAGAGTTTTTCTGTGGCTATATCTTTTTTGTAGCCTTTTGATGGTCGAGGTGACGGGTTTCGAACCTGCGGCATCTAGTTCCCAAAGAAATCCGGAGTACCTGTTTCCGCTTATTTCCGGGCATTTCCGCCCCTTTCCGCTCCCAAACACATCCTTTCCGGCACTCTTACCTCCACTGTTTCCGTGTACTCCGGTCGTGTCTGTGGGATAAACTGTGGTCAAGCAAAACACCTCGAATGCAGCTCTCGCCGCATCCGAGGTGTTTGTTGTATTATTCTTCCTTGGCTTTGTTCAAATTCCACGTAGCAAGAAAGTCCGGATTGACAACAACTTCTCCCGTGGAACGAAGCTTATACTCTCCTTGACGTGCTCTTTTGGTGGAGCTTAGGTCGGGAGGTAAAGTGAAATCCGTTCCGTCCTTCTGCTTGACACGGATCAAATCATCAGTTGCTTCTGTGACCGTTCCGTAAAATTGCTTTTGTTCGATATATTCATTGTCATGAGTGTAATAAGTGATACCTACCAAAAGGACTTTGCCGATCAACTCATCAAAGGTTATTTCTTTTTCGGCTTCTTCGTCGTATTCCTTTCTGGCTTCGTATAAATACATTCCATATTCTTTGTAGGTTTCGGGAATGTCGTAAATTGTTTTGCCCGTTTCTTCCGAAACGTAACGCTCGCATTCTCCCGGATGCAATGGATCAAATGTATCCCAAGCGGTTACGAGGTTCTTAACCTTTTTAATCCCGAATTCCTCGAAAAACTTACGATACGAATCCGCTCTTTTGGTATAGATCGTCATAACGTTGTATTTGCCGAGCAGAATTTCTTCGTGGGATTCGTGACAACCGAAACCGAAATTATTCATTCCGTCCTTGACAAGAAAACTACCGAGCGAATTCAGACAATCGATTGCTTGTTGGGCATTAAGACCGTCGATGAAATAAACGTCATAGTCGTCGTTTGCGTTCGTAATGGTTTTTTCTGACGTGATCCCGTCCTCGTTTTTGCAAGGAAGCTCCAAAATGAAAAACATAGGCTCGTCATGCATTTCGATAAAACGCTTCATCATATCAACAACCTTTGAAGCGTTGACGTTGGCATAAATGGCAGTATCCTTTACTTCGTACTCTTCAAAAAGCTTTTCGGGAAACGGCACCTTGCAGCACTTTTTCATTTCAAGCATGACCGAACCTCCTTTAACAATCTTTTTGAATGATTATATCATACATTTTCCGTTATTTCAACGGCTCGTTTTTGCTGTATGGTAACTCTTGTTCCGCCAAAAGTCAAGGCCTTTCGCAGAACAAATTTTGCACCGCAGTAGACAAAGAAAAAGATGCGATAGCAACAGCACGTTGCTTGTGATTCATACCGCAATCTGTTATAATATATCCATAGTAAACAAAGGGCGGTAAAGAATATGGAAACGAAAGATATTATTCTTGAACTCAGAACAAAACACGGACTCTCCCAAGAGGAACTTGCCGAAAAGGTGTTTGTCACCCGTCAAGCTGTCAGCCGTTGGGAGAATGGCGAAACGGTACCCAACACCGAAACGCTGAAGCTCCTGTCAAAACTCTTCAATGTTTCGATCAACACGCTCCTCGGCTCTCCGAGAGAGCTGATTTGCCAATGCTGTGGTATGCCTCTGGAAGATAGCAGCATCAGCCGTGAGAATGACGGGATCTTCATCGAAGACTATTGCAAATGGTGCTATGCTGACGGAGAGTATATGTATCACGATA
>JAFQQJ010000063.1 GCA_017411325.1 Clostridia bacterium
AATTCCAATGGGAAAATTGATTCAGCCAGAGGATATAGCAGAAACTGTTTTGTTCCTTGCAAGTGAGCAGGCAAGAATGATTACAGGACAAGTAATCAAAGTATCTGGTGGAAAGGCTTTGTAAATTCTAATTTAACGCGATGCTTCGTAAAATTTAATAAATTAGTTTGCCGATTTTGATATTTACATATACTATCGGGAGCGAGAAAATCCAGTATTCTCGCGGGGTCTAAGGAAAAGTGTTTGAGAAAAATGCAGTGAAAAATTAAGGAAAAAATAGTAGGTTCTATTATTCACTGTTCTCCTGACTTGACACGAGCAAGAATTATGTCGAATGATGCTGAATGATGTTGAAAGGTGTGAAAATATGAAGAAAACATTTTTAATACTTTCTATTGTTTTGGCTTTTGTTTTAGTAATATGTGCATTTAATTATAAATGGATATATTATCGTTTTTACCCTTTTGATAGAATTACAGGAGAATATGAAATTACTGTAAATGGTAAAGAAGTAAATGCCATTGAAGAATATTATGAGTATGAAAATGGCGGTAAAATCAGGCTTGAAAATGATACTGAAAACTTTAAAATTAAAGCAGGCAAATATGGTCCATATAAAATTGGTTTTGTTATAAGTGATGAAAAACTACACGAATTAACAAAAGACGAAAGGTTTATTGGTTATGGAAATGTGGACTTGTCCATAATTTGCTTTGAAACAAATTGGTGGCATGTTTCGGAATTAGATATTGAAATTGACATTCGAAAAGAAAATGATGAATGGTTTGTCTGCTACGATGTTGAATATTCTGATGCGTTGGAAAATGTTGAAGAATTAGGACAAAGAGTGTCAAAGAAAGTTTTATTAAGTGAAGTTTCCAAATCAGATATATATGTTGGAATATAAAGCCTGAATGTCATTATGGTTTATTTTTACTTGTGTCAAGTCCATACAAATTAAAAGAATAGTTTGCCGATTTAAATATTTACATATACTATCGGATGCGGGAAAATCCGGTATTCTCGCGGGTTCTAATAAAAAGTGTTAAAGGAAAATTGTAGGGGTTGATGCCCACATCAACCCGAAACAAGGACAGAAAATAGTAGGTCCATATTATGCTTTAGCATAACAAGGTTCTCGGGTACCCAACAGAAATCTGTGATTTCGTGTTGGGTGATGGTTCTTATTATTCACTGTTCTCCTGCCTTAACACGAACTTTGAAAGGAGTATCTTGTATGAAAAAAATTATTGGAATTATACTGTGTTTGTTTATGCTTTTATCGGGACAATTTGTTTTTGCAACGGAAGATACGTGCTTTGAATTTGATAATTCGCTATATAGTGAATTGAAAATTACATACACCCATGGACAAGGATTCCCAGGTCCGGCATGGACAAGACCAAACTATAACTATACCACAACAGATACTAATGAAATAGAGTTAATAGTAGATGCAATTAATGACATAAAAGGAACGCAATATCATTATTATTGGGGGACTTCTGATGGAGTTTATATGTATATATATATGAATGGAAAGCTTGAAATTTATTTTGATGTTTCATCAGGAAATTGCCAGTATGGGGATAAAAGCTATGAATTTAATAAAGAAGATTATATTGAATTGACTAATTTAATTTATGATTTAAAAACAAAGAATGATATTAAACTGTTTTGTGATGATGAAAGATTAAAGCCTGATGTTAGTCCTGTGCTATTGAATGATAGAACGTTGGTTCCTGTGCGTATTATTGGTGAAACATTGGGGGCTGAGATTATATGGGATAACGAAAATAAATCAGTCGAACTTATAAAAGACGAAAATTCTATTATTTTTGTTATGGATAAAGATTATATAGTTGAAAATGGAAACACAAAAGATATAGATGTTGGCAGTAGGTTGATAAACAATACTGCAATGGTTCCTGTGCGAGCGTTGTCAGAGTTTTTCGGATTTGATGTAAAGTGGGAGAACAATTCTGTTTATATTTTGTCACACTAATATTTATTTATGTCAAGTCTACAAAATTTAATACATTAGTCTGCCGATAATAAATAGTTACATACGCTATCGGATGCGAGAAAATCCGGTATTCTCGTGGGTTCTTACAGAAGCGTTCAGAGAAAGTGTAGGGGTTGATGCCCACATCAACCCGAAGAAAAGGGCAGAAAACAGTAGTACATATTGTGCTTTAAAAAATAAGCTTTTATGTGTTATAATAAAAGCAAAGCTTTATGGAAGTGATTTTTATGAATCAGCTGATTGAAAAAAGAAAAAAAGAAATAAAATGCTCACCTGGCAGAGAGGTTTCAGGCAATGCCTATTATGTGAGCGATTCCGGATGCGATGCTTTTGACGGAAAAACGCCTGATACTCCGATAAAAACCCTTGAAAAACTCTTGGATTTGCCTATAAAAGAAGGAGATTCGGTTCTCTTTTGCCGCGGCAGCTTATTCCGTGGCGAGGTTTCCGTGGTAAGCGGAGTTTTCTATGGTGCTTACGGCGAAGGAGAAAAACCAAAGTTTTACGGCTGGTCTGAAAATCTTGCGAATGCATCGCTGTGGGAAGAGGTTCACCGGGGAATATGGAAATATAAAAAAGAAATTTTTGATGTTGGGACTCTTGTCTTTAATGACGGTGAAAAAGTTTCAAGAAAGCTTATTCCTTCTTATATAAATGGCAGATTTGTATGCAGAGATGACGAAAGCAAAGCCTTTGAGATTAAAGAAGGAATGACGGAAAATCTCGATATTTACTGGCACTATGAAAAAACTTTTGTTGAAGGAGTGTCGAAGGGAGAAAGCTTTCCTGTTCCCGAGGTAAGAAACACCAAAGGTGAGCTTTATTTAAGATGCGATGAAGGAAATCCCGGCAAAATCTTTTCGTCAATAGAAGCCGTTGTAAGACAAATTGCCTTTAATGTAACAAATAAAAACAATGTAACTGTAGACAACCTATGCCTTAAATATTACTGTTTCGGTGTTCAGGGAGCGGGCAATATAAAGGGACTTTCGGTAACAAACTGCGAAATAGGTTGGATTGGCGGAAACATACAACACTATGACGGGACCGATCCCAATTTCCCTGAGGGAAGGCGGGGAAGTGTCACCCGATACGGAAACGGAGTTGAAATTTACGGCGGATGCGACGGATATAAGGTTGAAAACTGCCATATTTATCAGTCCTACGATGCGGGAATTACCCACCAGGTGAATGCACCGCGTAAATTTGAAATGAAAAATATCAGCTACAAAAATAACATAATTGAAAAGTGTGTTTACGGAATTGAATATTTCCTGGATATTCTTCCCGGGGGAGAAGACAGCTTCATGGAAAATGTTGAGATTGAAGGAAATATCATAAAGGATACAGGCTTTGGATGGGGGCAGCAGCGCCATAACAAGGAAACGCCTGCGGCGATTAAAAGCTGGAGCTATAAAAATCCTGCAAAGAAATTTGTTATTAAAAACAATATATTCGACACTTCGGCTTACCGCCTTTTGCACCTTGTGGCAGAAAAGGATGAATATTGCCCGACATTAAGCGGTAACACGTACATTCAGAACAGCGGAGGAATGCTCGGACAGTACGGAGGAAATGAAGGAAAAGAGCCCGATATTATAATTTTTGATAAAGATGCAAAAGAGAATATCTGTAAAATTTTCAGTGACGAAAATGCTGAAGTGCTTACAAAATAAAAACGGTGCAAAGCACCGTTTTTATTCGTTTACGACATTTAAGTAAAAATATATCAATTTTATGTTTTTGGTGTTGCAAAAAATAAAATCGTGTAGTATACTTCTTTAGAACGAATATTTATCGGAGGACATCTATGGAAACTTTAGCATTTATACTTAGTATATCGGGACTTATAATGGGCGTTTCGGCATCGCTTATAAAAGGCAGGAAAATGGGGCTTATACTAATTTGCGTCCTGCTTTCAAATTTCCTTATGGCAACAAGCTATCTGGTGGGAGGCGGCGGAATCAACGGCGCTATTTCCTGCTATATCGGATGCCTTCAGGCGGGAATAAACTTTTTCTTCCAAAGAAAAAATAAAGAAATCCCGAGGTGGCTGCTCGGCGTTTATGCCCTTATGTTTATCACGGCAAATCTCCTTGGCGAAATATCCTGGTTTTCCGCTCTCTCCATTGTGGCCTGCCTTACATTCATAGGCGGGATTGCACAGAAAAACGGAAAAAGCTACAGGACCTGGCACGTTGTTAATTCATCATTGTGGTGTACATATGATATTGTAACCAAATCTTACGAGCCGTTAGTCAGTCACTTGATTCTTCTGACATTTGACGTTGTGGGAATTCTTATTCACGACAGAAAACAAAAACATGCTTGACAAAAGGAAAAAATTATGTATAATAGGGTTAGAGAAACGTTTCTCTAACCCTGTTCGCTTAAGCCGAGGGGAGTCGAACCCCATAAGGCTTAAAAACATAAATTTTGCGTAATACTGCAGAAAATTCTGCAAATATACGCCAGTATTATTTTTGAATTTTCTTTGTCTTCCATCAAAATTTAATGGTTTTAAGCTCTTCGACCTTAAACGCAGGAAAATATAGTGCAATTTCAATGCGGAGGACGAAGTAAGGCTGACGCCTTTCGAGGACGACAAATTGAAAGTGTGCGGATTTGACAAGTTTAAGGCTTGTGGGGTTAGACTCCCCTCGGCTTAAGGAGGGAATAAGATGAAAAAGCAGGTTTCTGTGAAAGACATAGCAAAGGAACTTAATATTTCTCTCTCCACTGTCCATAAGGCTATGACAGGAAAAGGCGGTATAAGCGAAGAGAGACGTAAAGAGGTATTGAAAACCGCAAAGAAGATGGGCTATCAGGTGAACAGCGTAGCGCAGACTCTGGCGAGAAAAAGCATAAATATAGGAATCATAATGCCTTCGCTCTGGCAGGACTATTTCGCATCAATGAAAGAGGGTATGATTGAGGAAGCCGAAAAGCTTAGAACCTTCAAGGTGAGCGCTTCGTTTTATTATCTTTCTTCCGATATTACGGAAAAAGAAGCTGAAAAAGCATTGAAATGGATTAAAGACGGAAAAATTGATGCAATAATTTACTGCCCTTCTATTTATTCTATGCATGAAGCTTTTGCGACGGCAATCAAAAAATCGAAAATTCCGGTATTTATTGCAGGCGACAGCTTTGATGAAATAGAAAGCGTTTGCGAAATAATGCCTGACAGCATACTTTCCGGAAAAATTGCGGCAGACTTTCTTAAGTGTATAAAAGGGAACGATATAAAAGCGGCGGTATTTACAGGCTCTCTTTCCGTGAAATCCCATAGGGAAAAGGTTATGTCCTTTTCGGAGCGTATTAAGAGCTTTGGCGGAGAAATTTCTTTTCTTAATGAGACATCGGATGACGGGGAAAAGACCTATGAAATGGCAAAATGCCTTTCAGATTCTCAGGTAAATGCGGTTTATGTTACAACGGCAACCTTTGAGCCTGTGTGCAGATATATTGAAGAAAACTTAAAAGATAAGGATATTGCTCTTATTGCAACAGACGTCCCAGAAGGAATCTTACGTTATATGCAAAAGGGCATTGTTAAGGGAACGATTTATCAGAATCAGAAAAAAGTGGGTAAAAGCGCTGTGATGACGGCATATGAATATCTGGTGCAGAAAAGCAGCTATGGCAACGAGAACTTTAAATCGCCTGATAAAATTTCTGTAAGGCCGTGTATTTACTTGCTTTCCGATGTGGAATGATTGGTTATACATCCTGCTTCCCGAATTTACGGGAAGCAGGAAAAACAATATTTTTTTAACGATAGGAGAAACGTTTCTCCTAATGAAAGGAAGGATTAAATGAGACTTGAAAACAAAATTGCAGTAATTACCGGAGGGGCTTCGGGCATAGGGGAAGCCGGCACGAGAATCTTTGCAAAAGAAGGGGCAGACGTAATTATACTTGATGTAAATGAAGAGGCGGGAAACGCCCTTTCAAAAGAGCTTTCCGCAAAAGGACATAAGGTGTGGTTTATAAAAACCGACATATCAAAGGAAGAGGACGTAAAAAGTGCATTCGGAAAAATAGGAGAAAAATACGGACGTATTGATGCGCTTTACAACAACGCGTCGGTATTTCTCGGCGGAAGGGATTCCGGCATTGCAGAGCTTGAAACGGATATCTGGAAAAAGGTGCTTTCCATAAACTTGGACGGTACATATTACTGCTCCAAATATGCTATTCCCCTTATGAAGGAAAAGGGAGGTGCCGTAATAAATACGGCGTCAAGTGCCGGAGTTTCCGGAATCCCGGGTTGTGCCGCATATACGGCAACCAAGGGCGCAACAGTTACACTTACACGTTCAATGGCGGTTGATTACGGAAAATATAACATCCGTACAAACTGCATAGCACCTGCGGCGATTGAAACGGAAATGGTAAAAGAGAGTAACCTTAACGACCCGGCTTTTGATAACGAATTTTTCTTAAAGCAGATTACTCCTTTAAGAAGATGGGGAAAGCCCTCCGATGTGGCAAATCTTGCATGCTTTTTGGCATCGGATGAGGGCGCTTACTTGAACGGGACCGTAATCCCCTGCGATGGCGGAATTACCATAAACGGTAATGTAAATAAAGAAGTATAAAGAAAGGAATGGAAAAAATGGAAAATTGCAGAAAAATTGCAAAGCAGATAAGAATCGATTCCCTTAAGATGACCAACAAAGCAAGAAGCGGTCATATGGGAAGTATGCTCTCAATGGCTGAAATGATAGCGGTTCTTTATGAGAAAATTCTTAATGTGGACCCCCAAAATCCCGAAATGGAAGACAGAGACAGATTTGTATTAAGCAAAGGGCATGCGGCAGCTGCCGTATATTCGGCTCTTGCACAGAAGGGATTTATCCCGAATGAGTGGCTGGGACTTTACTACTGCGATGACGGAAAGCTTATGGGACATATAAGTCATAAGGTACCGGGGGTTGAGTTTTCGACCGGCTCACTTGGTCACGGACTTCCTGTCGCTGTGGGTATGGCAATCGCGGCAAGATATGCCAAAAGTAAGAGAAGGGTATTTTGTATGTCCAGCGACGGAGATATGAACGAGGGTTCAACCTGGGAGGCCATAATGTTTGCAGCGCAGGAAAAGCTTTCTAATCTTACTTTAATTGTGGACTACAATCAGGTTCAGGCACTTGGACATTCAAAAGATGTCATAGACCTTCGTGACCTTAAAACTAAGCTTGAGGCCTTTGGCTGGGCGGTTAAGGTGATTGACGGACATAATCTTGAAGACGTTTATGAAGCATTTTCCAGCGTTCCTTATGACGATAAAAAGCCCTCTGCGGTTATTGCACATACCATAAAGTGCAAAGGAGTTCCGGAATATGAGGATACGGTAAAATCGCATTATAAGTTTATTCCTGATGAAGAGCTGGATGCTGTAATAAAGGCTATTGAGGAGGCGTAAATATGAGAGCAGTATTTAATAAAACTTTGCTTGAAATTGCAAAAAATGATCCGCGTATACATATGGTGCTTGCGGACATCGGATACGGAGAGATAGAGCCCTTCCGTGATACCTTTCCCGACAGATATTACAATGTGGGCGTTGCAGAGCAGAATATGACGGGCGTTGCCTGCGGTATAGCTATGGAAGGAAACATTGCAGTAACCTATTCCATTGCAAATTTTCCTACACTTCGCTGTCTTGAACAGATAAGAAACGATGTATGCTACCATAATGCCAATGTGAAAATTGTAATTATCGGAGGTGGCGTATCCTACGGGCCTCTGGGTATGAGCCATCATTCAACCGAGGACATTGCCATTATGAGAGCGCTTCCCAATATGGTGGTTGTGGTTCCCTGCGATAACTATGAGGCAGAAGCGGCAACAAAGGCTATGATAGAATATAACGGTCCATTATACTACCGCTGTGGGTACAAGGGAGAAAGAGATATTCATCAGGGCCCCGTTGATTTTAAGATTGGTAAGGCTATCACTGTAAGGGAAGGTAAGGATGTAACCCTTATGTTTGCAGGCCCCGTGGGAATAAACGTGCTTAAGGCGGCAGATATCTTAGAGGCGGAAGGCATTTCCTGCCGTATAGTAAGTATGCACACGATTAAGCCCATTGACAAAGAGGCAATAAAGGATGCATCGGAAAATACGGGTGGAATTATTACCATTGAAGAGCATAATCTTTCCGGCGGTCTTGGAAGTGCAGTAGCCGAAGTGATATGCGACGAAGCACTTTCTCCCAAGGTATTTAAGAGAATAGCTCTTCCTGATGTAAATGTTTCTCTTATCGGTCATCAGGAGTGGATAAGAGAACAGTACGGAATGAGCGACATAAAAATCGCAGAGCAGATAAGAATAGCATTAGGACGATGATTAAAAGCCGGAGACTTTCGTCTCCGGCTTTTGCGCATATATTGACAAAGGAGATTTTTAAGTGATATAATAACATAAAAAGAAAAAGGAGAACTGATATGTTTTTATATTACATAAGGCATGGAGATCCTGTATATAATCCCGATTCTTTGACGCCTCTCGGACAGCGTCAGGCGGAGGCGGTGGGAAGAAGGCTGGCACTTCACGGCCTTGATGAGATTTATGTTTCCACTTCAAACCGCGCAAAGCTTACGGCAACGCCCGCTGCTGAAATATTAAAACTTCCCATGAAAGAGCTCGACTGGACAAACGAAAAGTATGCCGCAACTGAGCTTTTTGCAACTCGTGAAGACGGAACACGCTCGACCTGGTGCTTCTGGGACGAGGAAACAAGAAAAGTTTTTATGTCGGAAGAGGTAAGGCTTCTCGGAAGAGAATGGTATCGCCATCCATTCTTTAAAAACGACCGCTACGGCGAGGGCATATGCCGCATACAGAGAGAGACGGATGACTTTCTGGAAAGCCTTGGCTACCGTCACGATTTAGCTAATAACTGCTATGAAGCGATAGAACCGAATGATAAAAAGATAGCTCTTTTTGCCCATCAGGGCTTCGGACTGGCGTTTTTAAGCTGTGTGCTTGATATTCCTTATCCTTATTATTCCACACACTTTGACATTACAACAACCGGTGTTACGGTGATTGAATTTAACAATAGTAAAGCCCCAATTATTCCCGTTACATTAACGCATTCGGATATCTCACATCTTTACGGAGAGCATCTTCCGACAAAATACAACAGCAGAGGCTATATCTGATGGCTGTTATTATAAGCTTGTTTGCTGTCTTTTTAATATGCGTAATATCTGATATTGCGGCCTCTTTGGCAATGCTTCTTGGAATAAATAACTTTTATGGCATATATATATTAAAGTTTTCAATTATTTATCTTTTGAGCTTTCTCTATGTAAAGTGCATTGATAAGCTAAGCATAAAAAGTATGGGATTTATAAAAAAAGGTGCAATTAAAAACTACATTACGGGACTTATCTCAGGAAGTGTGCTGTTTTTTGCTGTATATCTTTTAAATCTTACAACGGGCAGCTTCACATTCAAAGGGCTTTCCGGAAATGCTTCTTTATCAATTATATTTGCATTTTTGTTTTTTGCCTTTCAGGCCATGGCGGAAGAGGTGCTTTACCGCGGACTTTTGCAGATTTCCGCTTCAAGGAAAACGAATAATGTTTTGGGAATATTACTTAGTGCAGCGTTCTTTTCACTGGCTCATATTAATAATCCGGGCGCGGATTTTATGGCACTTTTTAATATTTTCCTTTACGGGATTTTCTTGTCGCTTCTTATGTTTGAAAAAGGCAATATATTTTTAGTATCCGGTGTGCATACGGCGTGGAATTTTACGATGGGAAATGTTTTCGGCGTAAATGTAAGCGGACTTGATTTGGAAAATACCTTATTTAAATCGGAGATTATTCGGGGAAAAGAGCTTCTTTCGGGCGGGAATTTCGGCATCGAAGGCGGATTAATTTTCACGGCAGTAATAAGTATAGCAATCGCATTTGAGGCTATGGTATTCAAAAAGGAAAAAGAGATTAAGGACTGATCAGTCCTTAATCTCTTTTTATATAAGAAAATTCATACAAACCATCAGAGAAAAGCCCGCTAAAAAAGCATAGCTTACAGAATTTTTGCATCCGTGGGAATGGGTATCGGGAATCATTTCGTTGCATATTACATAAAGCATTGTTCCTCCTGCAAAAGCAAGTGCAAAGGGAAGGATTGTCTCCGATATACGGATTGCAAAATAGCCGAGAAGAGTACCCAGTATTTCCACGGCGCCGGTTGCAAAAGCGGAAAGAAGTGTGCGGGTTTTGCTCATTCCGAGGGACAGCATGGGAGCTATTATAACCATACCTTCGGGAAGGTTCTGAAGTGCTATGCCAAAGGCTACGGTTAAAGCTTCTTTGGTGTTGCCTGTACCAAAGCTTACTCCTGCGGCAATACCCTCGGGAATGTTATGTATGGCAATTGCGAGGACAAATAAAATCACCTTATCATATCTTCCTGCATCGAAGGATGCGGGATTGTCAATTCCGGTAAGCTTGTGAAGGTGCGGCGTTAATTTGTCAAGAAAGTTTATTAATAGAGCCCCTGAAAAAATTCCCGAAATGCAGACGGTTACGGAGAAGATGTCTCCGTCTCCGAGAGAGGGGATAATAAGCCCGAAAAATGCTGCCGAAAGCATAACCCCGGCGGCAAAGGATAAAAATAAGTCATTTGTTTTGTTTGTTATTCTTCTGAATATAAAACCGAGAATGGCGCCTAAAATGGTGGCACCGCCTACGCCAAGCGCGGTTAAAAATACAATAGTCATAAAAGCCTCCGTTTCCATTATCAGTATATGGCCGGAAGGCTTTTTTGTTAAATAAAAATCCTCCCTGAGTTATCAGGGAGGAGGGGATTATTTTTCAAATATGTATCTTTCACCGGGCGTAAAGAGCTTAAAGCTCTGAGCGGGGTTTAATTTATATACACAGTCAACAAAATATGCGGGGTTAACCTCGTTAACGGAATATAAATCAAAGTGTGTGGGGATTAAAAGGGATGCTCCCGCTTCCTTTGCAAGGGTGATAGCTTCAACTGAATCAAAGCATCCGATAATGTCTTTGACAACGGTTCTGAAATAGTCCTTGCCGTTGATAGGAATCATTAAAATGTCGGCACCCTTTATTCTTTCGATGAGCCCGTCGTACATACAGCAGTCACCTGAGTGGAACACCTTTGTATCGCCGAAGGAAATTACAAAGCCAAGCTCGTGGTAGTTACCGGCATCATCGGTATTGAGCTGTTCGTGAGCGGCGGGAACGGGAGTGAAGGAAATGCCGCCTGCGAGGGTGTATGCTTTGTCGGCAACAACACCGTGTATTTTATCCTTTGCTATACCGTAGTCTGTAAATTCATCACAAAATGTAACGGATGCAAAAAACTCAGCCTTTTTATTTACCGAGGCAATGGCAGAGAGGGTATAGGGATCGGCGTGATCCTTATGAGCGTGGGTGCAGAAAACATAGTCGATGAAATCAAGCTCCTCGCCCTTTATGGGAGCGGGATATTTTCTTACCCATTTAACCAGTTCGCTGCAGCAGTTTTTATCAACATAATCCGAAAGATAACCGTCGATTAAAGTGTAGGTTTCATTGTACTTTACGATAAAGCCTACCTGACCTAAATAAAAGCAGGCAATCTGACCTTCCGCGAGGCGGGTGTTTAATATTTTTTCCTTGAGATTCATAAAAAAAACTCCTTCTTTTCTATATTTTGTAAAAACACTATTGACAATTGTGTCACAGTGCGATATAATAATTATATCAAGAAGTTGATACAATGTCAATAGGAAAGGAGAATTCTTTTGAGAAAATTTATAAGTCAGCAGGATATGAGGATAGCAAACATACTTGAAGTCCTTTCGCTGATAAGAAAAGAAAAGTCCGTAACCCGTAAGGAAATACAAAATCTTATGGGGCTTTCCTGGGGCGGAGTAAGCCAGATTGTTTCCCGCTTGCTTGAGCTTTCCTATGTTGTTGAAGAAAAAAGTCAGGATAATATATCATCGGGAAGAAGACCGGGATGCATCGGAATAAATGCAGCCGATAACTATATCATTGGTATTGACGTAAATATGTCAGGTCTTTATGCGGTGGTAATAAATCTTAAAAACGAAATCATATATGAAGAGGCGAAAACTCCCGATATTACGGATAAGGACAGCTTCCTTGCATCCATATATGAGCTTTTGGACTCGGTTACCGAAAAGTATAAGGAGAACACCATTCTTGCATTGGGTGTTGCCATGCAGGGTGAGGTTGATACGGATGCGGGAATATCAATCGGAATTTCTGTTGCGGGCTGGGAGCATATCGCCCTTGCCGATATGCTGACAGAGCGTTACGGTGTTCCTTCTTACATAGCTCACGATCCCGACTGTATTCTTTCTGCGGCGGCAAGAGAAAACAAGGAAGATGCTATACTGGTCCGTCTCGATAAGGGTCTTGGTATGGCGGTTATTAAAAACGGAAATCTTATTATCGGGTCCGGTATGCACGAATTAGGAAGATGCAAGGTTTTAACAGATAAGGGAGAAGAGGAACTTCACAGGGTATACTTCAAATCAGGCAAATCCGCAGAAGAAAAAAATGAAGCCCTTGCCTTTGTAATTGCAAACTCAATTATTCTTTTCAACGTTAAAAAGCTTTTAGTTTGCGGAACAGCTTTTAATGAGGAAGAGGAGCTGGCAAAATTAAAGGCTCTTTTGGAAAAGTATGCTTCAAGGACTCTGGATATCAGAAGATACGACGTAAAGAGAGCAGCCTTCGGCGCGGCAATCTTTGCGATTGAAGACTACTTAAAGTATATAAAGTAATTTTTTTCAATAAAGAAAAAAATTACGGACCTCTCCCGTACCGTTCAAGGGGAGGGAGAGCAAAAGAAAAATCCGAACAAGGATTTTTTCGATAAGCACATAAAATAAAAAGGAAAAAAAGAACGATAATTTTTTTCAATAAAGAAAAAAATTACGGAACTCTCCTGTACCATTCAAGGGGAGGTAAAAGAAAAATCCGAATAGGGATTTTTTCAATAAGCTATTTCAATAGTAATATATTATAACTTCGATGAAAAAATAAAGTGGGTTTTCCCATTTTATTTTAAATAAAAATATCACAGAATGATAAAAGAGAGGCGGTAAATTTATGAAATCTGTTGTTATTGAAAAGCCCGGCGTAATGGTATTCAAGGATTCTCCTATTCCGGAAATACCCGAAGGCTTTGTAAGAGTTAAGGTTAAGGCTGCGGCTGTTTGCGCAACCGACCTTGAGGTTATTGACGGAAATATAGCGGCAAACTATCCTCTTATTCCCGGTCACGAGTGGAGCGGTATTGTTGAGGCAGTAGGCGAGGGTGTTGATCCTTCATGGATTGGTGAAAGAGTTGTGGGAAGCAACGATGTTGTTTGCTTAAAGTGTGAAGCCTGCAGAAAGGGCGAATGGAGATACTGCAAGAGCTTTGAGGAAATCGGCTTTAAGAGAAACGGTGCATACTCTGAGTATATCGTTGTTCCTGCTTACGGTCTTTGCCACCTTCCCGAAAACGTAAGCTTTGCTCACGCATCCCTTTGTGAGCCTTTGGGCGTTGCCCTCGGCACAATGAAAAAATCCCACGCAAAGCTTGGCGATACCTGTATGATTATGGGTGCAGGCTCCATCGGTCTTTGCACATTGGCTGTCGCAAAGGCTATGGGACTTTCAAAAATAGTTGTATGTGCTACAACAAGGGGAAGACTTGACCTTGCCGAGAAGATGGGAGCATATGCAACCATCGCCACAAAAGAGCAGGATTTAATGGAAGAAATGAAGAAGCTTCATCCCGAAGGAACAGATGTAATAATTGATGCAACGGGTATTGAAGAATGCATTCAGAACTGCCTGAAGCTTTGCAAGAAGGGCGGAACCGTTGTACTTGCAGGCTACGGCAGAGGCAAGATTATGAACATCAGAATTGATGATATTCATATAAACAACCTTCACTTAATAGGTGCGGGAAATAACTGGAATATGCATCAGAAGGCTGTTGACTTAATGGCAAGCGGCATTGTAAACCTTGAAGACTTTATAACAGAAGAGCTTCCCTTGGAAGACTTTGAAAAGGCAATTGAACTTGCAAGAAAGCGTCCCACCGGATTTGTTAAGGCGGTATTCACCTTATGATTGCAGGAATTGACTTAGGGACATCCTCTGTCAAGGTTTTGATCACCGATAACGGAAAAACCGTAAAAAAGGCAAAGCGCACATATACCGAAAGAAGTGTGGATGCCTGGCTTAAGGCGGTAGCGGAAGCGCTTTCTGAGATAAGCCGTGGCGTAAAAATTGATGCTGTTTCCTTATCCTCCCAGGTTGGGACATATATAATAAACGGAAGCGACATCATTTCCTGGCAGGATCCAATCGGAAAAGAAGAGGTTGCAAGGATAAAAAAGGACATTTCAAAAGAAGAATTTGCCGCTGAAATTTCAATGCCTCATCCCGAGGTTATATCCTATCCCATGCCTAGGCTTCTTTACATAAAGGAGCATTATGATGCAAAAAGTGTCTGTCAGCCAAAGGACAAAATCTGCGAGATGCTGACGGGCAAGCAGGTGAGCGACATATATTCCTGGCGTGGTCTTGCAAATCTTGAAACGGGTGCTTACAGCAAGAAGATGCTTTCCTATTTAGGCGTTGATGAAAGCATTCTTCCGCCCCTTAAAAGCCCCTTTGATTTAGCGGGATATGTGACAAAGGAAGCATCGGAAAAAAACGGGCTTGCCGAGGGCACACCCGTGTACCTCGGGTGCAACGACTACTATGCAGGGCTTCTTGGAATGGGAATTGTCGAAAGCGATATGCTTTTTGACATAACAGGAACCAGCGAGCATATAGGAATCACCACCGACAAGCTTTCTCTTGACACCAAAATGGTGACGGGCCCGTACTTTGTGTCAAATGTACACTACGGTGTTACGGCATCCGGAGGAACAAGCCTTGATTTCGGAATTGAAAAGTTCGGTTTTGAGGGAATTGATGTGGAAAAATCCCTTTCAAACGATGCACCGCTTTTCCTTCCTTATTTGAAGGGAGAGCGTGCTCCCATATGGGACAGCAATGCCAGGGGAATGTTTTTCGGAATAAGCGATAAAACCACAAAAGAGGATATGGCGTACAGCGTTTTAGAGGGGGTTGCCTTCAGCGCATATCATATTTACGAAAGCCTTGAAGACAACGTTGATGCAAAGTATATCATAACCGCAGGCGGCGCAGGTAAGGACGAGAAGTTCAATAAGATAAAGTCAAGTCTCTGGAATCTTCCTGTTGTAACCTTGGAGGAGACGGACACTTCGGCATACGGTGCGTGTATGATAGCATCTGTTGCATCGGGCATATATAAAGACATTAAAGAGGCGGCAAAGGCAATGTGCCGCATAGAAAAAAGGGTAGAGGCAAAGGAAAATCCCTTACTCAGACAGCGTTTCGAGCTTTATAAAAAGCTTTATGAATCAAATAAACAAAATTTTGAAGAATTCAGGAGGTTAGCAAAATGAGTTGTGTTATTTTCGGAGCCGGCAAAATTGCACGTGGCTTCATCGGACATCTTTTGTACTTAAGCGGAATCGAATTTACATTTGTTGAAAAGTTTGACGGTCTTACAGACCTTATGAACGAGCGCGGACAGTACACAGTAAACATTTTAGGTAATGAAAAGGAAAACTGCGTTGTTAAGGGCGCAAAGGCATTAAAGTTTTCCGAAAAGGAAAAAATTGCCGAGGCAATTGCCAATGCCGATGCGGTATTCAATGCAGTAGGCGGTAAAAACTTAGGCGAAATCGTGCCCTATCTTGCAGCAGGTATTGAGCTTAAGGCTAAAAAGGGCGGCTATATCAACTTCGTAACCTGCGAAAACTGGAAGCAGCCTGCAGACATTTTAAGAAACGGAATTTCCGAAATTATCTCTGACGAAGCAAGAGAATATTTTGAAAACAACGTTGGTATCACAGAAGCGGTTATTATGCGTTCTGCCATCGAATCATCAAAGGAGCTTCTTGAAAAAGACCCCCTGATCGTAAACGTGCAGAACTTCTGGGAGCTTCCCGTTGACGCTTCAAGAATCAAGGGTAGCCTTCCTGAAATCAAGGGCCTTAAGTTAATTGAATCCTTCACAGGCTTTTTGGAGAGAAAGTTCTACACCTACAATGCGGCAAACGGAACCGTTTCCTTCCTTGGTGCATTAATGGGCTATGAAAAGATTGCAGATGCGGCACACGACGAGAAGATTCTTGAAATCTTAGACGGTGTATATCAGGAAACAGCACGCGCACTTTCCATAAAGCATAACTTCCCCTTAGAGGAACAGCTTGCATTTACATTGACATCCAAGAATAAGCTTCAGGACTATACAATCGTTGACTTTATTGAGAGAAACGCGAGAGATCCAATCAGAAAGTTAGGTAAGGATGACCGTCTGGTTGGCTCTGCACGTCTTGTATTATCCTGCGGAATCAAGCCCGAAAACTTATCTATTGCAATAGCTGCGGCGATGTACTATTACAACGAAACAGACGAATTTGCAATCAAGCTTAAGGAAATGAGAGAAAACGAAGGCATCGATGCAATCTTAGAGAAGGTTTGCTCACTTGAGCCCAACGGCGAGCTTGGTATGATGGTTAAGGAAAAGATAGAACTTCTTAAGTCCTGGGGGTACATAAAATGAATAAAATAGTTGTAGTTGGTGCCGGAAAAACAGGCAGAGGCTTTATAGGAAGATTACTCTCGGAAGACAACGCCGAAATTATGTTCATCGATAAGGATAAGGCATTGGTTGATGAATTAAATGCAAAAAAGGAATTCACCGTTCGCTTTTTCGGCGGCGTAAGAGAAGACTTTAAGGTTACAAACTTTTCTGCATACACCTGGGAAGATGCTGACCTTGGAGATTCTGACCTTATCTTGGTTTCCGTTGGCGGTCAGAACTTAAAGGATGTTGGTGCATCGCTTTCGCCCCTCTTAAAGGACGATAAGCACTATACAATCATTACCTGCGAAAACTCATCAAAGCCCTCTGTGGTTTTAGGTGAAGCAATCGGAAACAAGGACATTTCCGTAAGCGAATCCACAGTTTTCTGCACAACAACAGATGACGGACTTAACATAGATTCCGAAAACTATCCCTACCTTCAGTGCAACGCCGATTTACTTGGCGGCTACGAAATGAAGATTAAGGGAATCCGTCCCATCGACAATTTCGGAAACTTCCTGACAAGAAAGCTCTACACCTACAATGCGGCAAGCTGTGTAATTGCATATCTTGGTTATATCAAGGGCTATTCCGATTATGCAAAGGCTGCAAACGACCCCGAAATTTTGGAGCTTCTTGACAAAAACTATGAAGTTACAAACAAGGTTTTATGCAAGGAATTCGGCTATGAAGAAGCTGACCAGGCTGAATTTGCGGCACTTTCCAAGGAAAAGTTCTGCAGTAAGGTAATTGTTGATACTGTTGCAAGAAATGCAAGAGACCCCGAAAGAAAGCTTGCAAAGGGCGAAAGAATTATGGGTCCCATGGTTATGATTTACGAAAACGGAATTATGCCTGAGGTACTTATAAAGACTGCGGCTGCAGCACTCCTCTATGACAACGAAAAGGATGTTACCTGGAGAGAAATGAAGGCAGCAAAGTCCAAGGGCGAAATTTTGACAGAGCTTTGCGGACTTGAAGCCGGAAGTGAGCTTTACGAAGCAATACTTGCAGAATGTGCAAAAATTGAAAAATAAGTAAGTAAAAGAGGAAGCATTGCTTCCTCTTTTTTGATTTTATGTTGCGTTTTTCTGTGTAGTGTGGTAAAATTATTCTGCATTGAATTTTGCAGGAAATGGGAGGATTTTTATGTATCTTACAAGTATACCGATAAATTGTTATAAGTTCCACAGAACGAAGGATAAAAATACGATCCTTGATGAACTTAAAGCCTTTGATGCGGACAGAGTAATGCTCAATTTCGAATCAATGCTGGACGGACATATAGCGCGTGACAGCCGTGAAGAATATGAAAAGCAAATAAGCTATATGAAAGAAGCCTGCGACTTTTTCAAGTCACAGGGCTATGAAGTGGGAGCGTGGTTCTGGGGCTTGCAGTTTGATAAGGGCCTGGGATTTCGTGAAATTAAAACCCTGCAGGGAAGAAGTGTAGATAGATTTGCCTGCCCGACGGATGAGCGCTTTTTGGAGTTTTTTGCTTCCTGCTTAAAGGATGTGGCGAAAACCGGAGTTGATATAATTTTATTAAATGACGACCTGCGTTTCGGAGCCTGGGGAGGTTTCGGCTGTGTTTGTGAAAAACACATTGAAATGATTGAAAATGAGCTCGGCGAAAAAATAGAAGAAACCGGGCTGAAGGATTTAATTTTAAGCGGCGGTAAAAATAAATACAGAGATGCTTTTTTGAAAGCAAACAGAGAATCTCTTGAAAACTATGCAAAGGTTATGAGACTGGCAGTAGATGAAGTAAATCCTGAGGTAAGACTTGGATTTTGTGCGTGTATGACTTCCTGGGACATTGATGGGGATGCCTTCCGCCTTGCGAAAATTTTTGCGGGAAATACAAAACCGATGCTTCGTTTAATCGGTGCACCTTACTGGGCAGCATCGGAACCCTATAAACATAAGCTTCAGGGTGTTATCGAGCTTGAAAGAATGGAAGCCTCCTGGAATTATGATCCCGATATCGAATTAATCGCAGAAGGGGATGCATATCCCCGTCCCAGGATAAGCTGCGGTGCAAGCTACATCGAAGGCTTTGATACTGCACTTCGGGCGTCGGGCGCACTTGACGGAATACTTAAAATTACTGTTGACTATGTATCAGATCCCGGGTATGAAGCGGGATATCTTAAAAAGTACATAAAAAATAAGCCTGTTTACAAGGCTATTAATCAGCACTTTGCAGGCAAAAAAAGCATTGGAGTAAGAATTTATGAAAGCATGAAAAAGGCTGAAATTATGAGTTTTCCAAATGCATTGGGCGGACAGCGTGATATGGAAGACGTATTTTATTCCTCGGCTGCAAAAATCCTTACAGCCAATTCTATTCCCACCGTGTATGAGGGATGTGGCATTACAGGTGTTGCCTTCGGCGAAAATGCATATCATCTTACAGAAAAAAATTTCAAAAAAGGTCTTGTCATAGATGCGCTTGCGGCAAAGATTTTAACAGGCAAGGGGATAGACGTCGGCATAGAAGAATTCGGCGAAAGAGAAAAAATGAAGTATCAGTATTTTAAGGAAGACGGAAACTATATCATTGCACCAAACTGCATTGTTTCGGATGTTAAGCTCAGAGAAACCTGCAAAATATTAAGCTATGCCACAGGCAATTTTGAAAGTCAGGGAAAACCGTTATGTTACTTATACGAAAACGATAGCGGACAAAGATTTCTTGTTTTCACCTGCATTGCAAGAGAGGGAGAAGGCTTCTTAAAGCAGCACGGCAACGGGAAAATTATCGCAGATAATGTACTTTGGCTTTCGGGAGAAAAGCTTCCTGCCTATAGCTATGGAAATCCAAACCTTTATATACAGTGCAAGGAAGACGAAGAAAGTGTGGTTATCGGTATATGGAATTTCTTTGAGGATGAGGCAATAGAACCTGTTATTTTCCTTGGAAGAGAATATAAAAATGCTGATTTTTTGTTTGGCGAAGGCTCTCTTTCAGGCGATAAGGCTGTTTTGGAGGATATAGAGCCTTTCGGTTTCAGAGCGATTGTTTTAAAGAAATAAATGTTGGCGTTTTCTCGTTATTAAAGTTTTTTCACAGATAAAAGGAACGTACCTTTTGTCCAATAAATAAGTAAAAGCGGATGCAGTGCATCCGCTTTTATGTGTTAGGAAATAAGCTCGAAAACCACATTTGGTGTTTCTTCGTGAACATCATCAAAAATTTCAAGCATGGTGTGGCAATATTCTCTTAAATCCTCCGGAAGAGCCATAAAGCCGACTATATCCACCTTAAAATTACCTCTCCGGTAAAATAATCCACTTAAGCAATCCCATAGAGCGTCCCAGTTTTCTCCGTAATAATCCGGTAAACCGAATTTTGTTTTTAAAATCAAATGAATTTCACCTAAATATTTGCATCCTGTAAAGTCCAGAACAATAGGATTTTCCGTTATAGGCCTAAATGCATTCGGGTCTCTTGTAGCATCGTACATTAAAACTCCGCCTTTTAATTATTTTTTCTCTATTTTTCCATCAATAAGCAATGTTTTATAGGATTTAGGGGTGTGACCTGTCCGCTTTTTAAAGCATCGGGAGAAATATTCGGGGCTGTCAAAGCACAGCCTTTCCGATATCTCCCGTATGGTTAAGCCTTCCTCTCTCAGCAGCCGTTTTGCCTCATTTATCTTTAAGTTCAGATAGCAATCTATGATTGAAAGACCGAATTTCTTCTTAAAGCTCACCGAAATATGGGTTTTTCCGAAATGAAAATGCTCGCATATATCATCAAGCGTAAGTCCGGAACATATGTTTTCCGAAAGGAAGCGGTAAACATCGTCCTCCGGGACATTGTTTCCGGAGCCTTGTCTCCGGTTTTCGTTTTTGACTTTACAGCAACGAAGAATATGGATGAGAAACATCTCAAGATAACTTTTAAACATCTGCTCGCCGCCTATTGGAGCATCGGAGGCTTTTTTTATCGGCTGAACGGAAAAGACATAATTGCTTCTGGCTTCCTTTATTATTTCGGAAATAAGCGGAGTAAGCCTTTCGGGAACGGCTATGGGATGCCCCGAAAGCATTTCAAGTGCAGGCGAAGCACTCTTAAATATAACATTAAAAAATACCGCACTGTGCTTTCCGTCGCAAACTGTGACGTGAGGGATCATGGGCTTGTGCAGCAAAATCTCTCCTGCCTTCAGGGTAAAGGGCTCGCTTCCTTCATAGCATACATTCATAGTGCCGCTGTCAGAGTAAAAGAGCTCCCAGGCATCGTGGGTATGTTTTCTGGAATCAAAGGAGGGCGAAAGCTCATAGCAATTTATGGCTGTGATTTTTTTGATATGAATTTGAGTTGACATATATTTCTCCGTATGTATATTTTTTTGTGAAAGATAGTGCAGGTTTGCTGAAGGATATTCTATGGGAAAACGTCCGCTTACGATGTATAATCAGCTTAAGAGTACAATTTTAATGTACCATAGAGAAATAAAAATGTCAATATAAGGAGGAATATTAAATGAACGGACTTGAAAATTTAAAATCCAAGCTTGCAAACGGCGAAAAAACTTACGGCAGCACTCTGCTCTTCGTAAATTATGCCGGTCTTGCCGCTATCTACAAAAACAGCGGGGCTGATTTTCTCATTATTGATATGGAGCACGCCTCATTCTATCCCGAAGCGGTAGGCGATTTATGCTATGCCATGCGAAAAGAAGACCTTCCCACAATAGCAAGAGTTCAGGACTGTGAATATCATTGCATCTCCAAATGTCTTGATATGGGATGTGACGGTGTGCTGATTCCCCGTACCGAAACTATGGAGCAGGTGGAAACGGCAATTCGCTCTCTGCGTATGCCTCCCATCGGCAAAAAGGGTGTTGGAGGACGTAATCTTCTCCGCGCGGGAGAAAAAATCGGAGAGTTCAACAATAACCGAATGCTGTTTATTCAGATTGAATCGGTTCAGGGCGTGGATTTACTTGACGAAATGCTGACAAAATACGGTGATCAGATTGAGGGAATCCTTGTGGGCCCGTCGGATTTCGGTGTGTCTATGGGAATCGGACTTACGATGAACGAAGAAATGGAAAATCATCTGCGCCGTCTTATTTCTATCTGCAAAAAACACAGTAAGTCCTGCGGTATTATGATGGGAAGCGATGCAGATATAGAAAAGTGGCATGGCGAGGGGATGAATATATTCTGGTGCGGAGCTGAGATAACCATGCTCAGCAAAGAAATCAGACGTACCAAGCAGTTTATTGATAAACTTTGAGGTGACAAGATATGAGAAAAGTCGTAAATCTTACAACTATGGCTCCGGAGCCTTCTTATGAGAGTGCCGTCATTACCGCTTTGCCAGACGTGGAATATATAAGCAAAGCTGTGAAAACGGAGGAAGAAATAGTTGAGCTTTGCTGCGATGCGGAGGTTATCTTTTTTACCGCCACAAAATTTACCCGCAGCTTGCTTGAAAAGCTTCCCCGATTAAAGCTGCTTGTGCGTTACGGTATAGGCTATGACAATGTTGATACACAGGCAGCAAAGGAGCTTGGAATATATGTCTGCAATTCGCCTAAATACGGGGTTACGGATGTTGCCGAGCATACCGTTATGCTGATATTTGCCGCAGCAAAGCGCGCGGTTGAAATGAGCGACCGTATAAGGGAAAATAACTGGAGCGGCAGAGGGCTTGGAAAGGCATTCCGCCTTGCGGGAAAAACAATCGGCTTTTTGGGCTTCGGCAATATAGGAAGGGCAGTATGCAAGCGTACCAACGCCTGCGAAATGACACCCATTGTGTATGATCCTTATGTCAGCGACGAGGTTATCGCGGAGTATGGCGCCGTAAGGGTTACTATGGATGAGCTTTTATGCAGTGCCGATATAATAAGCTGTCATCTTCCGCTTAATGATAAAACCTTCCATACTCTCGGCAGAGAGCAGTTTGAAAAGATGAAGAAAACGGCGGTTCTTATAAATACCAGCCGAGGCGGAATAATAAATGAGTCAGAGCTTATCGATGCTCTCGAAGCCGGAGAAATAGCAGGTGCGGGATTGGATGTATTTGAGGACGAAAGCGGCGGAATGGACAAGCGGCTTACAAATGTTCCGCTTGCCATTCTTACACCCCATGTTGCAGGAAATACACCTGAGGCAATGAGTGACCTTCACAGGGAGGTTGCTGATAATGCAGTGCGATATCTTAAGGGAGAGAGACCTGAAAACATTGTAAACGGACTTTAATCAATAAAAAAGAGGAAGCATTAATGCATCCTCTTTTTTTTGACCGCATTTTTAGCTGTGATAACATAAAAATATGGACAAGAAAGCAAAAATGTGGTAAGATAAAACAATACTAAATGTACGATAGTAAATGGTACATTAAAAGCTTATGGAGTGATATAATGAAGACATATACAAAAGAAGAGGTTTTACAGCAGTTTGAATTAAGTTGCGATATAATATATCGCGCCGATGAGACAGGAGACTATAAGACATGCAATAAAGAAGGTGCTAAATTAATAAAAATATTTAAGTATTTTGAAAAAAACACAGAGTTTGCAATGGAATGCATAAAAGAAATGTTGCATAACGAAAGTGTTGTTATTAGTAATTACGCCGCCGCATATTGTCTTGCCTTAAATGAAAATGTTGATGATGCGGTAAATGTGTTAACTACCAATAGTGAAAAAAAGGAATGGGGCATATTCAGATTAGAAGCCGAAATGACTTTGAATGTCTGGAAATCCCAAGGCTATTTGTGTTTGTATAAAGATCAGGAAATAAGAAGACACGGCCCCGGAGACGGCCTTCCTTTTATAAGAAAATGAGTGAATACAGAGGAGCGATGGTATGATAAGATATATTGCAGATATATTTTTTCATCCTAAGAATTTATTTGAGGAAAATTCGGGAAAAAGAAAAAATATCGTAATGGTTATAGCTTTTCTGGACATATTATTGGCAGGAACGGCTTTGGCGATTAAAACAGGAAATATATTAATGAGTTTTCCGATGATAACATTGGGATTTTTTGCAAGCGTGGCATTGGAAATATGTGCTTTATATATAATAGCTTTGGTCAACGGTATAAAAATACGATATGGAGATGCGTGGAGAATTTTTTTTCCATTTTTTACAGCGTCTGAATTTATATTGGGAATCGCAAGGTTGATATCGGAAGGCTTGAGCTTGCAAAATTATACCATAGAAGAAGTAGTTTTTACTGTTATCGATTGTCTGGTTGCAGTGTGGTTAGGATATATTTTGTTTTTATATCTGAAGACACAAAAAAAGGCGCAACGTGTGGCTATGTTCTCTTTTATCATATATACCGCATTTACTTTAATTAAGTTATTTACATAATAGAAAAGAATGTTATACCGAAAACCAAAAAGAGGATGCGTAAGCAAAGCTCCCTAAGAAGCAATGCTTACGCATCCTCTTTTTTTGATAACTTTTTATTTTTTCTCGGGTAAGTACCACAGTCCTGCGGGGATTCCGTGGGTGGTGGTAAGGCGGGCATACTGATGAATATCCATACCGTCCCTTATTTCGGGGTCTAAGCTTACCACATAGTCCTGACATTTCTTTCTCGCATCTATTGCACCTTCATCGCCTTTTGCATAAAGTGAAAGAGCGATATGGGCAAGACGGGTATATTCTCCGTGGCGGAGAAGGTACTTCCAGGACATCTCGTTGGGAGTGCCTGGGGTAGCTTCGGAAAGTCCTTCTTTAATAAAGGGAAGCATAGCATCAATTTCAGAAACTATCTTGTCGTATTTAGTGTCATCATCGGAATAGTAAAGGTCAGAAAGCCTTTTAAGATAGCCTGATATCTTGTCACCGTCACGGTGGAAGGTGCCACGGAAATATTCCTCTGAAACATCGGAAAATTCACTTTCTCTGTCCCAGAGCGCACGGCACATTCCGTACATGGAAAGATTGACAGGAGCCCACACCCTCTGAAGCTGACAGCTTACCATACCGTCAATTCCGAAATCCTTTAAGTTTTTCATATCGTCGTGTAACACGTTGGCGTTACGGTAGCTTCCTGCCTCGGTCTGATAGTTCCACATCAGGTGATAGTCAAAGATAAAGGAGTCGCCTTTAAAAATCTTCTGCCAGTCAGAAAGGAAGTTAACTAAATAGCCTGTGGGAGCGTCGTTAAAGCTTACCTTGTTTCTTACATATTCGATTGCCCCGGGGTTTTCGTCCTTGTGAATTTCCTTCATGGTCTTGTTGTATTTACGGGAAATGGGGGCAAACATCAAGGTAAAGCGGTCGGGATTTTTAATTGTATAGTGCTCCGGCGGGAACATAAGGTCAAGGTAAAGCAAAAATACAACCTTGGCGGAAATGCCCTCCTTTGTAAGCTTTTCATCAAGCTCGTTAAGCATTAAAACATAATAGTCGGATGGTCTCATCTTGCGGCATTCTTCGCATTCGCAGTGGTTGTTTATTGCATCTGCAAGCCAGAAGTGAAGGTAATTAACCTGTGGGTTTTTCTTTAAGTAATTTACAATTCCGTCTGTCATACGGTCCCTTGCTTCGGGATTTGAATAGCAAAGGTTTGTGTTAAAAAGATTGCCCTTCCAGAGGTCTCTTTTACCGTCGATTTCGGCAAAGAGGCTTTTGACATCCGCGGGAACTTCCTTGTCATAGTTGCTCCAGCCGTGGCCCTCTTCGCCGACTAAGGGATAGGTCCAGCCGTGACCAACCTTGTGATAGGAAAGACCGCGGAGGGCGATTTCCTCCTCAACACGGCGGGTGATTAAAGCGGTTTCCTCCTTGGAGAAGGTGTATTCGGGATTGTAGAAGGTGTTGTAATTGAAAAAGTGCCAGGGGTTGTGGAACTGAATGAAATATTCGTTCATACCCATTTTGGGAAGCCAGCTTATGATGTTTGTAATTATCTCATAGTTTACGCAGCCTTCCAAGCATATTCCTCTGTGATGATAGGAAGGGGTATAGTCATATGAATAAGTCAGGTCCTCTTTGGTAAGTGCCTTTTTGGGGATAAATTCACCGTCGATGCCGGGGCGGTACCAGCGGCAGCCAAGATGCTCAAGATATTTATAAACGGCGAAAAGAACGGAGCGCTCGTTTGAACCGCTTATATAGCCTTTTCCTTCGTTTACGTTTATGATTACTCTGTCATCCTTGCTTGTTTCTTCTGATAAAAGACCGACGTAAAGCATAATTTCGGTTTTTTCGTCAAATGAGGAAACTGTAGCCTGGTCAATTAAAATTTCAGCATCCATCATTCTTATGTACTTTGCAAGTTCGTTTATTGCAAGGTCAATTGTGGCAGAGCCACTTTTTTTACACAGAAAAATTCTTCTCATAAATTCATCTCCTTTTAATTAATTATACAACTCAGAAGGGCAAGAGTCAATAAAATAAAGGTGGATTTTTTTGACGGACGTGCTTGACTTTGGGTGGGTATGTGTGATAGACTTTAGTAAAGAATTTTAGGGAGCTGACAGTATGTGGATATGGTATCGTGACGACTTTGAAATTTACCACGGAATGAAGCAGAATTTTGACCGCGAGAGACCCGGAAATATGCTCTGGCCTGCGTTCTGGAAAATGGATTCATGGAACACCAATGTGGTTTTTAAAAAGACATATAACTTAAAAGAGGAGACAACCTTTACTGCCTATGCCGAGGGCGACGGCTATGTAAATGCCCACGGAAGGCTTTTGCCATTGGGCGAGGAGATAAAAATCGGTCCCGGCGAGGTTAATATATCGGTAAACATCGGAAGTATGGAAACCCTGCCTGCACTTTTTATTGAGGGTGAAGTGATTCATACTGACGAAAGCTGGACGGCAACAAACTTCAGGGAAAATCTCCCCGTCGGATATTCCTCACTCTACAAGGATAAAAACATAAAGCCCGAAAACATTCCCTATATGGAAACAAAGTATCTTCCGGGGCTTACGAAAATGGTAAACGGCGGCCATCTTTTCGACTTCGGATGCCTGCTTAACGGCGTGCCCGAGGTTATCTGCGAAAAGGCGGTTGACCTTTATTTCGGAGAAACGGAAGCGGAAGCAACGGATATTTCGGGCTGTTATCTCTATCAGAAAAACGTGGGTAAGGATACGAAAATCAAACGAAGAGGCTTTCGCTATATCTATGTGCCCGAAACAGAGGGCATAAGAGTGAGCATAAGCGCAAAGCATCAGTTTGTGCCGATTAAGGTAAAAGGACGTTTCCGCTCAGGGGACGAGCTTCTTAACAGAATATGGTCCGTGGCGGAGGAAACCTACAAAATGTGCAGCGGCTTATTTTTTATCGACGGCGTAAAGCGCGACCGCTGGATATGGTCGGGGGATGCATATCAGAGCTATTTTGTAAATCCCTATATTTTCTTTGATGAGGAGATAAACAAGCGTACCATAAGGGCGCTTCGCGGAAACAAGCTGACCGACCAGCACCTTAACACAATCGTTGACTATTCGATGTACTGGATTATGTCCATCGAAAACGAATATACAATGACGGGCGACGTTGATTTTGTTGCTTCAATGTACGATAAAGCGGAAGCAATGATGAATCTTTTATTCTCACAGAGAGATAAAAACGGCTTTATAGTAAAGCGCCCCGGTGACTGGATATTTATCGACTGGGCAGATATGGATAAGGACGGAGCATTATCGAGTGAGCAGATGCTTTTCTTAAATTGCCTCAATGTAATGGCAAGGCTTTCAAAGCTACTTAAAAAGGACGGAAGAAAATATGTCCGCGAAGCTAAAAAGCTTAAGGAAAACATCGACAAATTCTTCTGGGATGAGGAAAAGGGCGCATACATAAACTGCTTTGAGTCGGGAAAGAGGAATGTTACAAGGCATCCTAACATCTTCGCCCTTCTTTATGATATAGCCTCTGAAGATAAAAAGAAAACTATCCTTGAAAAGGTTATTCTTTCAGACAGCGTTCCTGCCATAACAACGCCTTATTTTAAGTTTTTTGAAATGGATATGCTGGCAAAATACGGCTATCTTGATAAGGTAATGGAAGAGATAAAAAGCTACTGGGGCGGAATGCTTTCACTTGGCGCAACCACCTTCTGGGAAGAGTATGATCCCAAAAAGCAGGGGAAGGAGCACCTTTCAATGTACGGCGGGCCCTATGAAAAGAGCTTATGCCACGCCTGGAGCGCAAGCCCCATTTACTTAATCGGAAGATATTTCCTCGGCGTATATCCCACAAAAGCAGGCTATGAAACCTTTAATGTCGAGCCAAAACTTTCCTATTTTGACTCTCTTAAATGCGAAATTCCCGTAAAGGACGGAATTTTGTACATTGATTATGACGGTGAAAAGCTGGAAGTTGAGTGTGACCGCGAGGGCGGAACATTGGTACTTGACGGAAAGAAAACCGAAATCCCCGTTATATAAAGGGTGAGCTATGGAAATTACAATTCTTATAATATTTATACTGGGGCTTACGGCGTCGGTAAGCACCAAAATTCCGATAATTTATGCTCTCCTTTTCGGATATCTGCTTTTTTCAGCCTATGCCCTGAAAAAAGGTTATTCTGTAAAGGGCGTTCTTAAAATGTCCTTTGAAGGGATAAAGACCACCAAAAACATTCTTATCACCTTTATGCTTATCGGTGTTCTTACGGCACTGTGGAGGGCAGGCGGTACAATCGGGGCGATAATCAGCTATTCAGAGAAGCTTATAAGCCCGAAAACCTTTGTGATTGCAGCGTTTTTGCTTAACTGCCTCGTGTCCTTTCTTACAGGAACAGCCTTTGGTACAGCAGCAACAATGGGCGCAATATGTATGACCATTGCATACGCTATGGGAATAAATCCCCTTATGGTGGGCGGTGCGGTATTATCGGGTTCATACTTCGGGGACAGATGCTCGCCGGTATCCACAAGTGCACTCCTTGTTTCGGAAATCACAAAAACGGACATTTATAAAAATATAAAAAATATGATGAAAACGGCGGCAGTTCCCTTTTTAATAAGCTGTATCATATACATAGTTTACGGCGTTTTAATAGGAAAGGGGAGCATAAGCTGCGTTGATGCGGCGGCATTATTCAAGGAAGAATTCAATATCGGCATTTTGTCGCTTCTTCCCGCAGCAGTTATGCTCATTCTTTCGCTTTTTAAGGTAAAGGTGAAAATCACCATGGCATCAAGTATCCTTGGTGCAATTTTAATCTGTATTTCAAGGGAAGAAATGCTTTTTTCGGATATACTTAAGTTTGCCGTAACGGGCTTTAAGGCGGAAAACGCCGCCATAAGTGAAATGATTGACGGCGGAGGACTTTTATCAATGATAAATGTTGCATCCATTGTCTGCCTTTCCTCCTGCTATTCGGGAATATTCCGCGAGACGGGACTTCTTGACGGCGTTAAAAAGCTGATTGAAAGGGCGGGGGAGCGCCTTCCTTCCTATACGGTTATTTTTTTAACCTCGGTTATCAACAGTATGGTGTCCTGCAATCAGACTTTAGCCATAATGCTTACGGAGTTTATGTGCGGACATATTGAAAAGGATAAAGAAAAACTGGCGATAAACCTTGAAAACAGCGCAGTTGTAATAGCGCCCCTTGTTCCCTGGTCCATCGCCTGCAGTGTGTCGCTTCTCTCGTCGGGAGCGCCGGCAGCATCGCCAATAACCGCATTTTTCCTTTATCTGCTCCCGGTATATTCACTTATTACTGCAAAAAGGAACAAAAAAGAGCCTTCGGTTTAATCCGAAGGCTCTTTTAATACTTCTTTATCGGAGGCTCTGCGACCGGTTAATATATTATGGATAAACTGCCATATTAACAGTATTACGTTTAATGTGAGAAATATTCCGGAAATTATGTAAGCGATGTCTGTGTTTTCTTTAATCAAGCCGAATAATGCGTAAGAATATACTTCATCGGTTTCCGGGAGAAATAAATAACCTGTCATAAATGAAATATTCAAAAGAGCATTGAGCCTGGCAGGTGCTGTATGCTTTTTATAAAAAGGATAATAGCTTACATTTGCGGCAATAAAAACTATAAGGTGGGCAAATATAGGAAGAATAAATAAAAGTCTGATGAGGCCGAAATTGCCGATGAGGCTGACCAGGAAAACAGTTATTGTGAAAAGTGTGTGCAATGTAGGGAACAGCAGGTCGCTTTTTTTGAAAGCGAAAAATAAGAAAAAAGAAATTACGATTAATATTACCGCAATCATTGTCTGTAACATAAAAACACCTCAAAATCATAATAGCATAAAACTTCAGGCTTTGCAATAAAAAAGGTGTCCAAACGGCGGTACTTCTTAGGGATAAATCGCCCAAAATCCACGATTTTGGCACATTACTGTGTCAAAAAGCCTTGCAATAATTAAAAAACTCCAACATCGAGTTGGAGTTTTTTGTTCAAGAGCAAAAGGCTCTTTTCACAT
>JAFQQJ010000064.1 GCA_017411325.1 Clostridia bacterium
CAAGTGTCTTAAGGTCGTCAGCTGTAAGCTCAACGTCCTGCTTAACACCCTTTTCTTCCTTCATCTTGTCGATAAGCTCTTCAAAGTACTTCTTACCAACTTCCATAACTACGTCAGAATACATCTGGATGAATCTTCTGTAGCAGTCCCAAGCCCATCTGGGGTTGCCAGAAGCAGTTGCCATATATTCAACAACTTCTTCGTTAAGACCGAGGTTAAGGATTGTGTCCATCATACCGGGCATGGAAGCTCTTGCACCGGAACGAACGGAAACGAGTAAGGGATTAGTCTTATCGCCGAACTTCTTTCCGCAGATTTCTTCCATCTTTGCGATGTATTCAAGGATCTGAGCCTTGATATCATCGTTGATCTTTCTGCCGTCCTCATAGTACTGAGTACAAGCTTCAGTTGTAACTGTGAAGCCCTGGGGAACGGGAAGACCGATCTTTGTCATTTCAGCAAGGTTAGCGCCTTTACCACCGAGAAGCTCTCTCATAGACGCGTCGCCTTCTTTGAACAAGTAAACAAACTTTGTCATTGGTTTTTACCTCCTAATTATAATTTAACATATCAATAATACACTAAAATCAAAAAAATTTCCACCCTTTTTTGAAAAAAGACAAAACTTTTTTTAATCCGTGTATCTTTTTTATCATCTTTTACCAAATATTTGTCTTTTTTTATTGCATTTTCACCAATTTTTTAAAATAATCAAGGGTTTTCATATGCTCCGCCACGTGGCAGGCTATGAAGCTTTCCGTGTAGGCGGTTGCCTTTTTCAAAGTAGGCTCATCCACTTCCGTTTTGAAAAGGCCGCTTACAAATGGTGCTTTTATTATGTAGTCCATAAATGAAGCCGCCCTTGTCCCTTCCGCCTTCAATCCAAGAAGAGATGCACATCTTCTGCAGAGAACACCGCCCTGAACAGGGCTGAAAGCAAAGGGGCCTTCTTCCGTTTCACAGCTTACGCAGGAGGAAACACGCGGTTCAAATCCGGACTCCTTAAGTATCTTAAGGTCGTAGATTATTTTAAGCAGGTTTATGTCCTTTTCCTCATCTTGAAGCATATAAAGGCAGTTTAACAAAATCTTAAGCCCCATTCCCATATCCTCCGGAGCCAGATGCCCCGCCAGGTCCGCCATATAAATTCCGAGGGCAAGACGAACGCAGTCATCCCGGAGGTGATAAAAGCTTTCGATGCACTCAGCTGAGCTTAAGGAATAAACATCGCCCTTTGGCGGATTTAAGACGAATTCGCCGAAACAGAGCAGCTCAGAAGCTGCTCTGTTTTTACTCTTCATACTTCTTACGCCCTTGGCGCTTACGGAAATTTTTCCGAATTCGGCAGTAAGAAGAGTAAGCATTTTATCATAGTCCCCGAAGTTCACCTGCCTTATTACAAGGCCTTTCACTTTTACAGGCTCTGCCACACTCTTCCCTCCTTTTGCCCTTTTCCTTCATAAAAAGATAATCGGATATTTTTCCGCTTTTGTAAAAATTTTTTTCTTCCATGGTGCACCTCCATATATATTTTACGGAAAATACACCGTCACTATTTAAGGAATTTACTTCCTTTCAAAGCCCAGCGTCTTTAAATCGCTCATACTGTTACGCCAGTCGGAGCGAACCTTTACCCATAATTTAAGGAATACTTTTTTGCCGAAAAACTTTTCCATATCGCTTCTCGCATAGCTTCCCACTCTCTTTAAGGCTTCTCCTCCCTTGCCGATAATAATGGATTTATGGGAATTTTTCTCGCAGTAAATTGCCGCCTCAATTCTGAGAAGGTCTTCTCCGTCGGAAAATTTTTCAATTTCCACCGCGGTGCCGTGGGGAACTTCCTTATCGAAAAGTCTCAAAATTTTCTCTCTTATCATTTCTGATGCAATGTCCTTTTCCGGAACGTCGGTCATCTGGTCTTCAGGGTAGTACATAGGCCCTTCGGGAACTAATTTCAATACTTCCGAAATAACCTTGTCCGCACTTTCCTTAAGCGCCGACATGGGAATTACAGCCTCGAAGTCACAAAGAGAAGTATATTGGGCAATTACTGGAAGGATTGCATCCTTTGAAGCCGCATCCGCCTTGTTAAGTACCAGTATGGCGGGAATCTTTCTTGTCTTAAGCTGGGCAATAAGCTCCTTTTCGGTTTCGCCCGGTGTTTTGTCGCACTCTGCAACCAAAACCGCCGCATCAACATCGGCGATGGTTTCCGTTACAACACGGTTCATAAATTCACCGAGACGGTTTTTCGGCTTATGAACGCCCGGAGTATCCACGAATACAAGCTGATAATCATCTGTTGTCTTTATGGTGAGAATGGAATTTCTCGTTGTCTGGGGCTTGTTTGAAACAATCGCCAGCTTGTCCCCTGTTATTTTATTAAGCAATGTACTTTTTCCTGTGTTAGGACGGCCCACTATTGCAACAAAGCCTGACTTGAATATTTTATCTTCCATAGTTTACCTCATTCTCTCGGCAGGTTCATTGCCGCCAAAATCTTTTTCTCTTTTGCCTGCATTTCTTCTCTGTCGCTATCCTCCATATGGTCATAGCCTAAAAGATGAAGCATTGAATGTACCGTTAAAAAACCCACTTCTCTTCTTTCGGAGTGGCCAAACTCCTCTGCCTGCTCTTTCGCCCTTTCAAGGGAGATTACTATGTCGCCGAGAAGGAGGTTGTCTCCGTTATAGGTTAAGCTCTCCTCATATATGCACTTATCCTCATCAAAGGCAAGCTGAGGGAAGGACAATACATCCGTGGGGCCTGTTCTATACATATATTCTTCGTTCAGCTCAGCAATTTCGGAATTTGTGCAGAGCGTTACGCTTATTTCGCAGTTTTCATCCATATCTTCCTCTGCCAATGCCGCTTTTACGGCAAGCTCAATAACCTCGTCAAAGGCGTTTTCCTCAATTGTCCTCTCTATCAGAAGATTCATCAGCTTTCTGCTCCTTTTCATCATATTTGATTCTCTTGTGGAAATGGCTTCCAAGCATTGAAACAAAGGCATCAATTATATCGCCAAGCTCGCGGAAGGAAAGGTCGCATTCGTCAAGCTCCCCTTCATTCATTCTGTGCTTTACTATCTTTGTTACCATTGCACGAATGGATTCCTCCGTCTTGTCGTCAAGACTTCTTACCGCCGCCTCGCAGGAGTCAGCCAGCATTACAATTCCCGCTTCTTTGGATTCCGGCTTGGGCCCGGGATATCTGAAATCCTCTTCCCTCGCATCCGGATTCAATTCCAGTGCTTTTTTATAGAAAAATCCCGTCAGAGTTTCGCCGTGATGCTGTGCAATAACATTTCTTATATCCTTGGGAAGGCGGTACTGTCTTGCAATTTCAAGACCGTCCTCGACGTGACTTCGGAGAACCTTTGCAGATTCTGCCGGCATAAGTACATCGTGAGGGTTATCCCCCATCTGATTTTCAAAGAAATAGTCCGGCCTTCTGAGCTTTCCTATATCGTGATAATAAGCTGCCACCCGCGCAAGCTGATTGTTTGCCCCGATTCTGAGGCAAGCCGCCTCCGCCAGGTTTCCTACCATAAGGCAATGATGATATGTGCCCGGAGCCTCGAACATAAGCCTCTTTAAAAGGGGCTTTTCGGGATTTCCCAGATCGTTTAACTTAAAGGGGGTTATAATGTTGAATATGTTTTCAAAAACCGGGGTTGTTCCTATTGTAAGTACAGAAGAAACAAGACCGTTTATTGCCCCGAAAATTGCCGTCTTTACCACAATATCCGCCGTTTTACCGGTCATAAGCATAGCCATTGCCGCACAAAGAGCTCCCGCCACCATAGTATAAACCATTGCCTTGGCATAGCCGGATACACCCTCCACCTTTTTGAATATCATGGATGCTATTGTTGAGAGTGTTATCATCATTATGATAAATTCCTCAGGCTGTCCAAGCATAATCGATGCCGCAAAGCAAAGATAAATACTTACAATAGAAGAAAGGCGTGTGCTTACAAAGGTCGCCATAAGTATTGCGCAATAGGGAAGCGGCACAAGATACACATAATTCTTGGGTACTCCCCGCATCAGAAATACGATTAAGAGCATAAGAACGGGAAGAATGCTTGCCATAATGATTTTTTCCTGTGAAAATTTATTTCTTTCTGATTTAAGCATTATGTAGTAAACAGAAAGTGCATAGGATGCCATCATTAAAATAAGGATTCCGATGGCGTACTTTACGTTAATGTGGCTTGCACCCTTTAATACGCCCATATCAGAAAGAAGGGCTATATGAGCATCACTTATTACTTCGCCGCGTCTTACAATAATCTGATTTTTCTTGTATACAGTGGGTTCAATAAGCTTTCTCGCCTTTTCTCTTTCCGCCTCGGTAAGCTCGTAATTGAATTCCTCATTGATTCTTGTATATCCTTCGAAAAATTCGTCAGCCACCTTCTTTTTGGCAAGCTCTGTTTCCTTTGTCAGGAAAAGTGCTTCCATCTGTGAAAGCGCTTCTCCGCGGTCAATTACTCCCTTATCCATTATTTCGGAAAATACCTCGCGGACATTCTGGGAAAACTTGCTGTAATCGGCTCCGGTCATTGTTATAAGATAGGAGATACTGTCGTCTGAAAGTGCAATGTCAATATCCTCTTTTATAAAGCTCACCTTTCCTGCCAGGGAAAGCTCCATGCTTCTTGCCTCGGTTATTGCCGCAAAGCTGTTCTGAAGCTTCGTAAGCTGATCCTCATTTACCTGGAAATTAACCGAATACTGATTTTCAACCTGATTGGCCGCCGCATCCCTTCTCCTCTGGGTTGTAACCTTATCCTCAATTTCCCGGGTAGCATAAATATCCTCTGTGCACACATCCCCCGTATTATAGTCATAGCTTTCGGGAACGGCAGATATGAGAATTATCAGAAATGATAAAACAAAGGATATCAAAAGTGCCAGAGAAACCTTAAGATTATTTTTAATTTTTCTCATTTTTTCTCCTCTCGGCAGCCTTTGCCGCCTTTTCTCTTTCGTATTTTTCATAGCTTGTTATTATTTTCTGAACAAGGGGATGCCGCACAACGTCCTTTTCCGAAAGGGCGCAGAAGGCAATTCCCTCAATATTGCGAAGCACCTTCATAGCTTCCTTAAGTCCCGAGGTTTTTCCGTCGGGAAGGTCAATCTGTGTTATGTCTCCCGTTACGATAACCCTTGAGCCGAAGCCGATTCTGGTTAAAAACATCTTCATCTGCTCGGGGGTGGTATTTTGCGCCTCGTCAAGAATGATGAAGGCATCATCCAATGTTCTTCCTCTCATATATGCAAGGGGGGCAACCTCAATCTGTCCGCGCTCCTGATATTTCTGATATGCCTCAACACCCATCATTTCGTACATCGCATCATATAAAGGTCTTAAATAAGGATCCACCTTCATCTGCAAATCTCCGGGTAAGAAGCCCAGCTTTTCTCCTGCTTCCACCGCAGGGCGGGTTAAAATAATTCTGCTCACTTCCTTTTTTCGGAAGGCTTCAACAGCCATTGCCACAGCCAGAAAGGTTTTTCCGGTTCCCGCGGGGCCTATTCCGAAGCAGATGGGGTTTTCCTTTATTGCCTTTATATACTCCTTTTGTCCGAGAGTTTTCGCCTTTATGGGTTTCCCCTTTGAGGTGATGCAAATAAAATCCCCGTTTAAGGAAACTATTCCCGATGCAGAGCCTTCCCTTGCCATAGCGATACAGTACCTTATACCCTGCTCCGTTAACGGCTCATTGTTTTTAAGCACACTCATCATTGCACCGATTGCCTCATATGCGGCATTTACATTTTCCTCAGAACCCATAATTTTTATTACGCTTCCCCGGTTTATTATCTGCACATTAAGCTCGTGCTCCACAAGCTTGATGTTAAAGTCAAAGCTTCCGAAAAGCTCCGCCACCTTTGACATATCTTCTATTTCATAATTTCTTTCAACCATAGGTTTCATCCTTTCGGTATTAATCTGTCTTCTGTGTGAGCGCTATGTTCTCCGAGCATTCAAAAATCACCGTAACATACGTTTCTCTGTCGCTCAGCTTCTCAGTTTTAAGAAGTGTATTTTTTATTTCCACACCTTCGGGGAGTTCTTTTTTATAATCCGCAATAATCTTCTTTTCCGCCTCTGAAACAGCCTTTTCTTCCGTAAGTACTATTTTGTCTTTTACGGCTTCCTTATATTCCGTCCGTATTATCCTCAAGGGCAGGGGAATTTCCCCGAATAGCAATACTTCTTTTTCGCTTTTTTTCTCACTGTAGCATTCATACGGTGCTTTTGAGGAAAAACGGAAGCTCATTCCGAAAGAGCCTATTACTATACTGTAATAATTCTTTTCCCTGCCGGTGTATGTAATAATTTCTTTTTCATGCCTGACCTCACAGCCCGACTTAGTCCAGAAAGAGGCATAAACATCTCCCATGGCATGAGTCGGCAAAGAGCCCTCTGTAACAGGCGAAATCAGCTCCTGTCCCCTTACAACGCTGTCTCCGACAGATACCGTCGCCCGTCCCCGCTTTACCGTTATGTCTGTAATTATCCCGCTTCGCTTCGCAATGACTCTTGCGGGTTCTTTAGTATCAACAGGCTTATCCCGAAGCTCCTTTTCCCTTACTCTTATATAGCAGACAGTTCCCTTTATTTCGGGCCATATCCAGGAAAGCCTCGGTTCTGACGCAAGGGCTTTTTCGCTGAAACTCTTTTCATCCACTTTATATTTTACCACACCTTGACGCAATCCGCAATAGTTTGCCAAAATTTTTATTTCTTCTTTTGTGAGTTTTTCATTGCCTTCAATGCGGATTGACCACACAAAGGAGTTAAGAATGCCTACCGTAAGCAAAAATGCCACCGCTCCGAGCATAAGGAATTTACGTCTGAATATCTTCTTTGCAAAAAACGGAAGTCCCGCCTTTTTAATTATCCTTACCCTGCACCCCGACCGCTTGGCGGGAACTGTCATTTTACGGAAGTCCTTCTTTAACGTACAAAGAATTATCCCATCATTTGTCCTCACCGCATCCGTTATATAAATTCCCTTAAGCGCACACAAATTAACAAAGCGCTCCGGATATTTTCCCGAAACGGATAAAACAAGATATCCCGAAATCCGATGTGAAAAATCCATGGGTAGCCTCCTATATAAACTCCAGGCTTTTTAATTTGCCCGATACCGATATTATTTCATCCGTAATTCCCGAAATGCAAAGCTCCCTGCCTTCCAGCCTTATTATTGCGCTTTTTGTGTTTATTTTTATACTTCCTTCGTCATAGCTTATAATCCCCATATGGTTTTCGATATTACAGGAAAAATCCCCCGCCAGACTTATATAAGGGACATCCAGCAAAACCTCTCCGGGAAAGGATGTTTCCGCCATCGCCTTTTTCAATATGTCCTTTTTCAAGAAAACGCCCCCTCCTTCACATTTTATGCAAAAATGTCCTTCTTATTACAGTATGTCCCGCATATAAATGCAATGGAGTGATTTTATGAAAAAGCTTTTATCCGCATTACCTCCCGTACTTATTCTCTTTCTGCTTTTCTCAATGCCTTTTTTGTCAGATTATGTAAAAGATTCGGTTAAAAGCGGAATCGAAATCTGTTTATCAAGCCTTGTCCCCTCGCTTTTTCCCTTCCTGTTCCTGTCATCTCTTGCTTCCTCCTTTGCATCGCCCTTACTGACAAGGCTTTTCGCACCGCTTTTTTGCCCTCTTTTCGGAATAACCCCTCCTTCGGTGTCAGCGGTTATTTCCGGGCTGCTTGGCGGCTTTCCTTCGGGAAGTGCAGAAAGCGCAAGGCTTTATTCGGAAAAGAAAATATCAAAAGCCGAAGCTGAGCGTCTGCCCCTTTTCTGCAACAATGCGGGGCTTATGTTTGTCATCGGCACCGTCGGAGCAGAACATTTTTCCTCCTTTAAGGCAGGACTTATATTATATTTTTTTCACATTTTTTCATCCGTTGTATGCGGAATACTGACGCGGGACCCAAAAAATATATCCTCTTACACTAAGGAGACCGCCTCATATGTTCCGCTGTCACAATTCCCTTCACTTTTTACCTCAGCCGTCAGAAATTCCGTATTTTCAATGGCTCTCATTTCCGGAAACTTTATGGTTTTCCGCGTTTTCACAGCCCTCCTTTGCGGTATTTTCGGAAACAGCATTATCATTTCCTTTATTTCGGGACTTTTTGAAGTAACCGGCGGAATTTTGTCTATGCCCGAAAATACAACCGGGCTTATTCTTTCCGCCTTTCTTTTGTCCTTTAACGGGTTTTGTGTGCATATGCAGGCGCTCACCTTCTTTTCTCCTCTCGGACTTTCAATGAAAAAGTGTATCATCGGCAAGTCCTTTTCCGCCGTTTTAACCGCCTTTTTAATGTATGTCGCTCTTCCGGAAAACTTTTTCCCCGAAAAGAGCCTTCCGCCGATGGTCATTTACATCATTATCATACTCATTCCCCTTCTGCTTCTCATTCCTCATGCAAAAAAGGCATCAGACGCTGTCTGATGCCTTTTTATTATTTACTGCCGTTTCGCATTTTATAGAATAAATACTGCTGTGCAAAGCCCGAATCTTCGCCGAAAAGAGAATATCCGTCTGCTCCTTCAAAATATTCGTCCATTGCCCGCTTTACCCATACATCCACGGGGAAGGAATCAAACCTTGATAAGGAAAAAAGAAGCACACAGTCCGCCACCTTGTTTCCCACACCGAAAATTTCAAGGAGAGCGCTTCTTGCATCCGGAGTCTTGAGTGAGCGGATTTTCTTTTCGTCAATCTTGCCCGAAAGAATATCGGACACCGCTTTTTCAAGATATTTTGCCCGGTAACCCACACCGAAAGCGGCATAGTCTTCTTCCTTTACATCACGGAGTGCTTCCGCGTCGGGAAATGTATAATAAACCTTTCCCGAAAGCTCCCTTTCCTCACCGTAGGTTTTGCAGATTTTTTCAACGCAGCCTTTGATTTTCGGAATGGAGCTTCGCTGGGATATTATGAAGGACATAAGACTTTCGAAAAATTCCTGTTTAAGTATTCTTATTCCGCTTCCGAAGGCAACCGCCTCTTTCATAACATCATTTTTCGAAACTCTTTTCTTTATTTCGGAATAATCCCTGTCTATATCAAGATAGTCTCTGAAAAAGGCCTCGTCCTCTTTTTCTGCGCCGTCTATCCTGATTATGCTGCCGTCATAGGAAATGTTTACTGCCCTTTTTGCCGCAACTCCCGTATATGTCCCGTCGGCATTTTCATTCCACCTGAAGCACTGACCGCAGTCAAAAATGTGGCGAAGGGAAAAATCTCTGTCAAGCTTTATTTCAATGCTCATTTTCCTGCCTCCTTTTTCTTGTCTTTATTTTCATAAACCTTTGCTCTGTACGAAGAATCAGCTCCTCTGCCAGTTTCAGAGGCCTGAAGGAAGAATATAATATTTCTCCGCTTTTTGCCTCGCCCACGTCATAAAGCCACAGGCAAATTGCCAGAAGAGCTTCTTTCATGAGATCTTCTGTTTCTATAAACATTTCTCTGCCGATTGCAGAGTATGGCACATATATGCTGTTTTTTCCGTTCATTATGTGGACAACACGGGGCTTTCCCATTTTGTTTTCCAGAATTGCCATAGCTCCGTTTTTAGTAAAAGCATCGCATATTATCACGTCGGGTATTTCTTCAAAAAGCTCATTTATATCACCTTCGTGAAAGTACCCGTTTTTCACATTCCCTTTTACCTCACTTATTCTTGAAGAATAGACGCGGGATCTTTCAAAGGGGGTTTCATTTATTGCCATAAAGCTTGCTCTGTCTGCCGCAGCATCAAGTATGCCGATTCTTTCCGCCAGGGTTTTACTTGCTTTTTCTCTGCTTTTATAGAAGTACTCTTCATTCAGATACGCGGGTATCATAAGCTCGGATAAAAGGAGACAGGCCTTTCCCGTCTCTTCGGACAGAAACAAAAATTCCACCGTATCTGCATCCATACCCCTTATCATCATTTCAAGGCTTCCTCTGCCTCCCGAATCAAGACAGAGAAGGGAGGATGCCTCTTCATCAGGGCTGAATCTTTTACCCCACAGCGCTCTCTGATATCTTCTGCCAAGATTTCTTATCACGGATGAAAGCTCCTCCGTCACACTTTCACTTAAGGAGGAAATGTGCAAAATCTTCCGCTCCATAAAATCACTCCGATAAATATCTCTACTATAATATTGATTTTTTCAATTCCAGGTGATATAATTATATCCGTAATTTTATTTTGTGTCAAGAAAGGATGCTTAACTTTGGCTATTAAACTTCTGGCGTTTGACTTAGACGGTACGCTTACCCAGCATAAAACAAAGCTTTCTGCAGAATACAGAGAGTTTTTATTTAAGCTTTCCGAAAAATACACCCTTATTATGGTGGGTGCGGGAAAATCGGAAAGAATTTTCAACCAGATGGACTCATTTCCCATTGACATAATCGGAAACTACGGGATGCAGTATGCAAAATATAACCCCGAAACCGCATCTCAGGAGCTTATATATGATATAGTAGCTCCCTGCGACAGGGAAGAGTGCGAAAAACGCATAACCTACCTTCGTGAAAAGCACGGCTTCACAGAATATGCCGGCGACAACGCGGAATTTCACTCCTCCGGCTGTGTGACCTTCCCCATTCTCGGAACAAAGGCAAAGCAGGAAGACAAGCTTGCCTTCGATCCTGACCGTAAGCGCCGCCGTGCATTTTACAAGGAAGTCTGCGACCTTTTCCCCGAATACAACGTATTTGTGGGCGGCTCTTCTTCCTTTGATATGGCCCCCATACCCTACAATAAGTTTTATGCTCTCTCAAAATACTGCGAGGAAAATGGTATAGCCCACGACGAAGTGATTTTCTTCGGCGATGATTACGGCGAGGGCGGAAACGACGAGTCCGTTTACAAGTCGGATTTCGGATTTATCAAGGTGGACGATTACAGAGAATTTATGAGCCTTGCCGCTCATCTTTTATAAGGAGAAAAATTATGGACATTAAATCACTTTTAAAAACCTTTACCTGCTCCTGCGGAAAAGAGCACAGCTGTGACATAAAAGACGTTTTTATCGAAAAGGATGCCTCAAAGAGAATTACGGAGTCGGTAAAAGACTATAAAACAATCACCGTTGCCTGCGATAAAAACACCTACACGGCATACGGCAGAGAAGTGGAAGCAGCACTTTCAGGAAAGAACTTCAAAACCTACATTTTCCCCGATGAGCTTCTTGTTCCGAATGAAGATGCCATAGCGCGGCTTACCTCTGCACTTCTGCCGGAAACCGACCTCATCATAGGCATCGGAAGCGGCGTAATCCAGGATTTATGCAAATATGTAAGCTTTGAAAATAAGCTTCCCTACCATATTGTTGCAACCGCCCCTTCTATGGACGGCTATGCGTCAAAGGGTGCGGCAATGATAATAGGCAATATGAAAATCACCTACAATGCCCACGTCCCCGAGGTTATTTATGCAGATACCGAGGTTTTGAAAAATGCGCCTCTTGATATGATAAAGTCGGGCTACGGCGATATTGTGGGAAAATATTCCTGTTTAAATGACTGGAAGCTTGCCAACGTGGTAAACGGCGAATACATATGCGACTATGTATACAATTTAACCTTTGATATGCTTCTTTCGGTGAAGGATCTGGGAAGTGCTCTCCTTAACCGTGACAGCGATGCGGTTAAAAAGCTTATGGAAGCTTTGGTTGGTGTGGGCATTGCCATGGCGTATGTGGGAAATTCCCGCCCCGCTTCGGGAAGTGAGCATCATATGTCTCACTTTTTCGAGGTCATCGGCATAATGAAAAACGAGCCTTACTTTATGCACGGTACCGATGTTTTATATTCCGCCTATTACACTGAGAAAATACGAGAAGAACTTATAGCCCTTTCCGAAGTAAAGGCAAAAAATTCCTTCTCAAAGGACGAATGGGAAAAGAAAATAAAAGAGATTTATGCATCTGCCGCAGAGGGTGTTATTGCCCTTCAGGAGAAGCTTGGCTGGTATAACGAGGACAAATTGCCCGTATACAAAGAAAAATGGAACGAAATTGTAAAGATTTTATCGGAAGTTCCGTCAAGTGATGAGCTTTTATCCCTTATTGAAAGCATCGGTCTTGACATAAAGGAATTTGAAAGCCTTTACGGTGAAGAAAAAATTAAAAACGCCATGCTTTACGCCAAAGACTTAAAGGACAGATATTCAGTTCTGTGGTTATACTATGCACTGATGGCATAAAAGGCAAAATTAAAAGACGGTTGCGCTGCAACCGTCTTTTTTAGTGGATAATAAATCCATTAATTTATATGCCTTTAATGCGGACTTTTCCGCCCCATTATTCGTAGGTGAAAAAGCCATCATTAGTCTCCACGTTGTGTATGCCGTAGTGCATAAGGGTTTCGGGCACTTCTTCGCTGAAGCGCTCGGGCCACCACCATAAAAATTCCTCGGAGACACTGTCGGCTTTTGTTTCAGGAGTATAGAGGATAAATTCCGTTCCGCCATCAATGCCGTAAGGTGTGCTTGCCACATATAAAACGCCGTCTTCAATCCAGCTTTCGCCTTCTTCTTTTTCGGTTTTAATTTCAGAAAGCATCATTTTATAGGCCGTTTCGCTTATTTTCTCAGTAATTTCAAATTTTCCGGAGAAATTGCACACATAGCAGGTGCCGTAAGGATTTTCATCCCCGATTTCTCCCATATTGGTATCATGAAAGCCTCCTTCAAAGCTTCCGTCCTTTTCAAGATAAAGCTCGGTTGCCCATGCTCCCGCTCCGCTCGAAAAGTAAAATCCCATAGGCTCTTTGAAGGGAAGGCTTACTTCATCTATAACTTCTTTTTTTCCTTCTTCTGTTTCTCCCGTTATCTCTCCGTTTGTTATTTCAATTTCATCTTCGTTTTTTACTTTCTCTGCAGATTTATTACAACCGGAAAATATAGATAACACCAATATTAACGCCAATAAAATAACAAAAAACTTTTTCATAAAAACACTCCTTTGCCAAAAAACGGCGGAAAAGTCTTCCGCCGTTTTTTATTTGTTTTGACTTTAGTCAAAAATTTTCAACAAAGAAAATTTTTGCTTAAAACTCGTTTTCTCTTCTCTCTTCGGGAGCTACAACTCTTACGATAATTGCAGAAACCTCTGCTCTTGAGATATTGCTCTTGGGATTAAATGTACCTCTGGAATCGCTTCCCGAAAGAACGCCGACATTATAGAGGAAAAGAATTTCTTCATAGTAATCATCATCTTCCGAAACATCGGGAATTTCATAAACATCGTTTATTTCTTCCATAGCATCCTCAGGTATGATGTTTGCAAAGATATATGCCATTTCTTCACGGGTGATTGCCCTATCGTAGTCTGCAAAGTCGCCTCTTTTTATGATGTCTTCGTTGATGGCATATGCCACATATTCTTCATACCAGGTTTTGCCTGCTTCAAATTCTGTTCCGTTATCATAATAAATATCGTGAACTCTCGCTGCAATTGTAAGAGCCTCGGCAACTGTCATACTGCCGGAAGGATCAAAAGTTCCGTCAGCACGGCCTGCCATAAGCCCGTAGCGGTATGCAAGCTTAACTGCGCCCGTCTGCTTGGAACCGTACCATGCATCTTCATCAATATCTGTGAAAATGCCTGTGTTATACATCTTCTTATAGCTGAAGTTGTCAGTTCCTTCCTTGCTTGCGGCAACCTTTATAAGAATTTTGCCTTCAAACTCATCCTCGTAGGTGGTAACACCGGTGTATTTAATTGTAATTGTACCGGACTTTTCGGGCACGAAGCTTACATCCGAGATTAACATATCATCGTCTTCGTAATAATACTCATAGCCCTTCTTTACTTCTTCCTCGTCTTTTCCGTCATAGTCATAGTAAAGTGTTCCGTAAGCAGACGTGGGAATTGTAAAGATTACATAGTCAAGGTCGTCACCGTAATAATCATCGCATACATCGTAGAAATCTTCTTCATCAAACTTAACAGGCTTGCCCTTTTCACCTGTGTAGGTGATAGCTTCTGCCTCATCCTCATCGTCTTCTTTTTCGGTTGTACCCGTAACCGTAATCTTTATCTTACCTGTAAAGCGCGTGTCATCCTCGGTAAAGCCTGTGTAGGAAATGGTTACAGTTCCCTTATAGCCAGACTTGGGAACGAAGGTTACATACTTTATGTAATCCGCTTCGTTAACATAATATCTTGTGGATGCGGAAACCTTTTCGCTGTCGCTTCCCTTGCTGGAGGAATACTTATAATAAAGTGTACCCTGACTTGTGGAAGGAAGTGTAAATTTTACATAGGAAAGCTTTTCGTCTGTTGCCTTGGTGCAGACAGAGGTGAAGCTTGAATTTGCAAATGTCTTATAGGATGTGTTCTTTACGGAATATTCAATGTCTCCAGCCTTTTCAGCCTCGGCTGTGGAAACCTTTACGGTTACCGTTCCGTAGAAGCTTTCACCGTCAACATTGAAGCCTTCATAATCAAGAGAAATTGTTCCCTCATAGTCTGCCTTGGGCACATATGCCACAAGATAGAGATAGGGGCTCTTTCCGTAGTAATACTTCTTGCTTGTGGAAATCTTTGCCTTTTCTCCTTCTTCATCCTCATAATCGTAGTAAAGATAGCCTACAGAAGGTGTATCAAACTTTACATAGGAAAGCTTTGTTCCTGTTTCTTCTTTACATACATCGTTAAAATCAGAGGGTGTGAAGAACACGCATTCGCCTGATACTTCATAATAGATGTCATAATTATCAGCTTCGGATTCAACCTTTATGCTCATAACGCCTTCGTACTTTTCATCATCCTCGTCATATGCATAATATGTAAGGTCGAAGTTTTCGCCCGCATCCTCGGAAATTAAAAGTGTAACCTTGTCGATAACAGTTGACTTTTCGTCATCCTTATAATACTTCGTTGTTGCCTTTACCTTTGTGTTTGAAGTTTTGGATGCCTTATAGTCATAATAAAGCACGCCCTCTGTTTCGGCATCGGGCAAAACAAAGGTCATATAATTTAAGGAAAAGCCTGCATTACGGCACACAGAATTTATATCGGAAGAATCAAATGTGATTTTATCGCCGGGCTCAACATAGTGGTTTATCTTCTCAAGGTCGCCCTTTTCCTCTGCAAGGATAACAGTTACGATAACCATACCTTCAAAGGACTGCTTGTCCTCTGAATAGCCCTTATAATAAATTTTAGCTTCTCCTTCAAAGGTGGACTTGGGAATGTATGTAATCTTGGAAATAACCTTGGTAGTAGAGCTTGAAGAGGAACGCATAAACTTTGTTGTATCGCCCTTTAATTTAGCTTCGTTCTTTCCGTCATAATCATGCCACAAAGAACCGAAATCCGAATCTATTGCTTCAACTGTTATGTAGCTTAAAGCCTTTCCTGTTTCGTCCTTGCAGGCTCTTTCAAAATCCTGTACCTTAAAGGAAATCTGCTCATCGCTTTCTATCTCATATGTGATTGCCTTGTCTTCTATGGTAAGCTCGGGCTCTTCGTCAGGCTCTTCCCCGGGTTCTTCCGGATCGCCGGAAGGTTCGCCATCGGGGGTTTCGGAAGGTTCGCCCGAAGGCTCTTCTCCGGTTGCCGCAGTAACTGTGTTTTCAGCCTCCGCCTCTTCCGCAAAGGATGGCACAAGACTTATGCACATTACTATCGCCAGAAGCCAAACAAGTATTTTTTTCATCATTTTCATCAGTCCCTTTCTTTAGTGTATTCTGATTTTTCACATTTAATTTCCCTCAGAACAATTTACATTAATACATATTAAATTATACCATTTATGCCTCACTATGTCAAGGCATTAAGGCTTCTTTTATTTGTAAACTTTTAGTTAAAAAGAGGATGCAGAATCTGCATCCTCTGAATTTCATTTACCGAGCTTTTTCGTCTTTTCGTATGCCTTTACAACTGCATTCATACACGTTGCACGGAAAGCCCCTTCTTCCAGGGCTTTTACGCCTTCAATGGTGCTTCCGCCCGGGCTTGTAACCTTATCCTTTAATTCCGACGGGCTTAAAGTGGATTCCTTTGCCAATTTTGATGAGCCGATAAGAGTCTGAATTGCCATTTCAAGCGCCTTATCCTTCGGAATGCCGCAGCTTACAGCCCCGTCTGCAAGGGCATCTAAAAACATAAAGCAGTAGGCAGGGCCGCAGCCCGATACTGCCGTACCGGCATCGATTAATTTTTCGGGGAGTTCCTCAATTTTTCCCGACTTTGCCATAATGCGCTTAAATTCTTCCGTTTCGTCCTTTGTGACAGAATCGCTTACAGCCATAAGAATCATTCCTTCACCCACGGAAACGGGAGTGTTGGGCATAATTCTTATAATTTTTGTATCCGTGCCAAACTTTTCGGAAAGCTTTTTCATTTCAACCCCCGCAAGCATTGAAACAAGGATGAAGTTATCGCTTCTGCCTTTAAGTACATCTGCAAGCTCATCTGCAATTTCGTCCAGATTCTGCGGCTTTACCGCAAGAAAGATAAATTCTGCATTTTTTGCTGCTTCTCCCGCTGTTCCGTAAGATGCTAAAAGCTCCTTCGCCTTTGATTCCGCTTCGCTTTCCTCTTTTGCGGAAAGAATTATTTCTTTTCCGCCCACTGTCTTTTCCGCCGCCTTTGCAAGGGCAAAGCCCATATTACCGCAGCCTATAAAGCCAACCTTATATTTACCCATAAAATCACCTTACCTGTCCGTTACCTTCAATTATATATTTATATGCCGTAAGCTCGGAAAGCCCCATAGGGCCACGGGCGTGCATTTTCTGGGTGGAGATACCCATTTCACAGCCCAGCCCGAACTCGCCCCCGTCGGTAAAACGGGTGGAAGCATTTACATAAACTGCCGCGGAATCCGTTTCGATGCAGAACTTTTCCGCCGTATCCCTGTTTTCCGTGATTATTGCTTCACTGTGGCCTGTTGAGTGCGTAAGTATATGCTCGATTGCTTCATCAACCGAAGACACAACCTTCACGGCCAAGATATAATCCAGAAATTCGGTATCAAAATCGTTTTCTCCGGCCATTACGCCTTCGATTATTTTTGCCGATGAGCCGCAGAGCCTTAATTCCACGGGAATTTTCCCCTCTGCTTTTCTCTTGTCAGAAAGAGTTTCCTTTACCACGGGCAGGAATTTTTCCGCAACATCCTTATGAACAAGCAGCACCTCCGCCGCATTGCACACGGAAGGACGGCTCGTTTTCGCATTTTCAAGGATTTTTATTGCCCGTAAGAGGTCTGCATCCTTATCTACATATATGTGGCAGATGCCCGTACCCGTATGGATGCAGGGAACGGTGGCATTTTTAACGCAGGCATTAATCAGTCCTGCACCGCCACGGGGGATTAAAAGGTCAACAAGCCCTTCTGCCGTCATTAATACGTTTGCACTTTCCCTTGTCAAGTCGCTGACCAGGTTTATGATGTCGGAGGAAAGCCCTGCCGAAACAAGCCCTTTTTTAAGAGCATCAACTATCGCCTTGCTTGTGTTATAGGCTTCCTTTCCGCCACGGAGAACTACCGCATTTCCGCTTTTTACAGCAAGTGATGCGGCATCGCTTGTTACGTTGGGGCGGCTTTCGTAAATAATTGCGATAAGTCCCATAGGAACTCTTCTTTTCACAATTTTAAGACCGTTGGGGCGCACGGTTTCTGATATTTCCTCACCCACCGGATCGGGAAGAAGGGCAATTTCCTTCATTCCCTTTGCCATTGATGCAATTCTTTCTTCATTAAGCATAAGGCGGTCAATCATAACATCGGAAATTTTGCCTTTGGCGTTTTCAATATCAACTGCATTTGCAGAAAGGATTTCCTTAGCACTTGAAACAAGGCTTTCCGCCATAAGATTTATCGCCTTATTTTTGGTTTCGGTGCTTGCGGTTTTTATAAATTTCACCGCTTTTTTTGTCTCTTTTATAAGCTCAATCGTATCCATAAATTACCTCTTTAAAAATCGCGTGCCGATGCTTTTTCCTTCAACTATATCGTAAAGAACTTCGGGCTCTGCACCGTTTGCGATTATCATATCACAGTGTGCCGCCGTTGCAATTTCAGCCGCGCGGATTTTCGTAATCATACCGCCTGTGCCAAGGCTGCTGCCGCTTCCGCCTGCAAGGGCTTTTATATCCTCCGTAATTTCAGAAACCACGGGGATTAACTTTGCATCGGGGTTGTTTTTGGGATTTTTATCATAAAGCCCGTCGATATCCGAAAGAATTACAAGCAAATCCGCACCGATGGATGCCGAAACCTCGGCAGACAAGGTATCGTTGTCGCCGATTTCGATTTCCTCGGTTGAAACGGTGTCGTTTTCGTTTATTACGGGAAGCACGGAAAGTGCCAATAACCTCTCCAGTGTATTATGGAAATTAGTCTTACGCTCGGGATTTTTAACGTCCGGCGCGGTGATTAATATCTGTGCCACGTTGTGGTTGTATTCTGAGAAAAGCTTGTCATATGTATACATAAGCTCGCACTGGCCCACCGCTGCCGCCGCCTGCTTTCCCGGAATGTCGGAAGGTCTTTCCGTAAGTCCCAGCTTGCCGACGCCCATACCGATGGCACCGGAGGAAACTAAAATAATTTCATGTCCGGCGTTTTTAAGGTCACTTAAAACCTTGCAGAGCATTTCTATTCTTCTTATGTTAAGCCTGCCCGTTGCGTGAGCAAGGGTGCTTGTTCCGACTTTAACCACAATTTTCATTTTTTCAGGTCCTTTCGCCTTTTAATTGCCTATCATTTTACCACAATAAAGCGATATTGTAAAGTCCAAATCATTCTGCTTCAGACTGAGGCATCATTTAGATTTTACTGTTTTTAATGATGAAATGAGCATTCTTCGGATAGCTCCACATTCATTTTTCATCTTTTTATATTTTTCTTCGTTCACACAATCTGTTTCGAAAAGCAATTCCACCCAATATTCTGTTTCATAGCATTCTTTTTGTGCAATTTCGAGCTTTGAGATAAAATCGTTTTTACTTTGAGCATATTGTGCTTCATGAAGATTTGCACCTATTGAAGTCGCTGAACGCAATAATTGATTTGCCAATACTGCTTCTTTATGATTTGCCTTAATTTCTCTGCAGAAAAAAACAATATCCTTTGCAAACTGCTTTGATTTCTCCCTTAAAACACTATCTGCCATCATAATTCACCTCTGATGCTATTATACTGCAATACAATCATTTTTTCAAGTGATATTCCGAACGATGCTCGGAGTGATATTTTTGACAAATCAAAAGTGGTATTAAAACCTTTGGTTTTAGTGATATTTTATCCGCTTATAAACTGCCTAAGGCAATACCACTGCTAAGGCAATATCACTTGCTAAAAGCAAATACAACTCGCCCGACGGCGAATAAAACTGCCGGATGTCAAAGACATCCGGCATAAAATCAATTACTCTCTATTGTGATTTTCTGTGTTTCTCCGTCCCATCCCACAGTATATCCAAGGATTTCGGAAACGATTCTTAAGGGAATCAATGTTCTTCCGTCAACAATTCTCGGTGCAACGATGGCGCTGTAACGAACACCGTCAGCAAGTACTCTGTTATCCTCTATTCTGAAGGTAACCGTCATATCGTCCTTCTTAACTTCAATCTGCTGAGTGTCGCCGTGCCATATAACTTCGGCTCCCATTTCCTCAAAGAGACCTCTTAAGGGAATAAGTGTTGTGCCGTTTACTATCTGCGGTGCAACGTCGATTGTCTTTGTGAAGGCATCTGCCTTACCCTTCTTAACTAAGATGTCATTTGAGCCTATTGTAAGCTCAAAATGCTGTCTGCTTTCAGCTTTTTCGGCCTCCACAACGCTGTCCTGAACAAGGAAGTTAACCTCGCAAAGTGTTGCGTGGCGGTTTGAAATTTTGCAGGAGTCAGACAACGATGAGGTTATGTCAAATCTTATATATCTGGTCGTAATATACTCATAGAAGAAGTAATACTGGTCGTCGAAGGATACCGCCTCGGGCATTGTTGCATCAAATGCAACATAGGGCTCCCAGTTTACACCGTCATCGGAAATGCTGATTTCAAACGCCTTCCAGTGACCGCCTCTTGCGTGGCTTCCTCTGGGCTTTAATGCAATACCGCAGAAGGTTTTTTCGCCGGCTAAATCAATTTCAAGCCAAGCGGGGAACACCTGCTTTGAAAAGCCATCCGTTGTACCGTCTTCGTTCATATACTGAGTATGCCAGATGGAGTTGTTATCCTCTAAAACGTGCTGAGGAATTAACGAAAGGTTATATGCATTTGATGCGTTCATACCGTGATAGGGCTGTTCGCTGGATGCCTTTGCAGTCATACCCTCTCTGTCAATAAAGCTGAAGGTAAATTCAGAAAGTCTTTCGTAGTATTCCTTTGCTGTAACGGTTTCACTCCAGAACGGATCCGGCTTAAGGAGAGCAAGCTCTGCAAGAACAGCAAGGCTGTTCCAGGAGTCTGTTACAATAACCTTAACCGCCTTTGCCTTGATGTTTGCACCGAACTTTACGGTGTTGGGTGCTTCAATGGGGCTTGTTGCGGCGCCGCTTCTGCCGTTATCATAGGTTTTGTCGTGAACGTGGTAGAAGTTTTCACCGTCATCGGGAACGTAAATTTCAGCCTGGTTGAAGTAACCGGAGTAGTTGTTCTTTCTTACATAGAAACGAAGACCTGAAAATTCGGTTTCCTCGTTGAAGTTTACCGTAAATTCGTAGGGAGGGGGATCCTTGTGGGTGATTTTACCGTCCGCCTCGTCATAGTTTGTGTGCCAACAGTTGGTTTTATCTCCATCGATGATTTTTTCGATCTTACCCCAGGACTTTTCACTGGATGCTGTAGCTGTCCACTTAGCCTTGGGTGTGATTTCGGAAGGATCAAGGCTCTTATCAGAATAAACCTTTGATAAATCCTCTGTTACTTCGGGGATATTAAGTACTCTTTCGCCGGACTCGGTTGTGCCTGCCTGGGGAGCACTTGTTCCTGCCTGGGGAGCAGTAGCTGTTCCTGCATTTGCACTGCCTCCGATTACACCGGGCGTTAAGAACTTAAGCTCGGCTCCTGAGCCGTAGCCACCATCTGCTTCAAGCACTTCAAAACGGATTGCCTTGTATTCACCGCTCTTTGCAAGCATATAGTTTTTGGGAGTTTTATCTTCCATATTGGGGGTGTAGGTAAATGTACCTTCACCGATTAAATTAAAGTCTGTTCCATTTTCGGATCCGTAAAGCTTGAACTTCTTAACCTTACCTGCGTATCCGCCCCAGGTTCTGGGATAATAACGGATTCCGCCGATTTCGATTTTTTCGGGGAATGTTGCTGTTACGGACTGGGGAAGCTCATCTTTGCCGGTGATTTTTCCTTCCTCTTCGGCATAGTTTGTGTGCCAGATGGTTTCCATATTGTCGTCAAACAATCTTTCTGCCTTACCCCAGGACTTTTCGCTGGTTGCAGTGATAACCCATTTATCATTGATGATTTCTGTGGGCTCGTCTGTATTGATTTCACCTGCAGGCTTTAAGAAGCGGAGCTCGCCGCCTGTGCCGTAGTCGGAATCTGCCGCAGTTATTTCAATTTTTATTGCCTTATAGGTTCCTGCCTTGGGAAGCTTATATTCCTTCGGAGTAATGTCAGCCATGCCGGGAGTGTAGGTAAATGTGCCCTTGCCGATAATGGAGAAGCTGCTTCCGTCAGCTGAGCCGTAAACGGAAAATTCCTTTACCTTACCGGATGTTCCGCCCCAGGTTCTGGGATAATAGCGGAAGCCGGCTATATCCATTGCCTCGGGGAAGGTTACTGTTACTGTGTGGGGAAGGGGACTTTTTTCTGTAACCTTGCCGTCCGCTTCCTTATAATCCGAGTGCCAGATTTTTGTGTGAGTTCCGTCAAAGAGATTTTCCACCTTGCCCCAGGACTTTTCGGAGCTTGCCACATAAGTCCACTGGAAAGGCACATATTCGTCTGCTAAAACGGGAATGTCCGCTGATTCCTCGGCGGAAATGGGTCCTATAAGAGTTAAAAGCATTAAAACTGCCATTAATAAAGCTAATTTTTTCATATTTCCGCCTCCTTAAAACTGATTTTTAACAGCATCAACAGTTGCTTTGTCAACGCTTTCGCCAAATGCATATACGTTGTCGCCTGCATCATAAACTTCCATTCCGAAAGCCTCCGCCATAAAGGTTACGGGGATGTAGGGGATGCCGTCGATATTTCTTACGGGTGTCGTAATTGTCTTATAAGCACCGTTTGCATAAGCATAGTCGCCGCCAATATAGGTGTAAACTAAAATGTCGTGGTTCTGCATCTTTACAAAATTACGGTCGGTTTCAAATATAATTCTACTCTTACCGAAGGTAAGTGTTTCCTTTAAGAGATTTACGGGGAAGTAGGTCACACCGTCTTCCAGAACTCTTGCACCATAGCGAAGGTCTGCTTCGTAAGTGAACATCTTTGCACCGTTTACAGCCGCTCTGTTTGAGCCACCCTTAACGATGGTAGTGCCGGAAAGGGATGCCCTCTGTTCTTTAGTCATAGAAACGATTTCTTTTTCGGTATATCTGTAATTGAAACGTCCGAGAGGTGCTGCATTACCGTCAACATAGAAATTAAGGATGTCGGAATCGTCTGCATTGTCAACCCACTTGAATTCAAAGTCAAGTGTGCCGGTAAGTGCTGCATCGGCTCTGGGGATAGCAATCTGCAAGGTCTTTTCTCCGGTCTTGTATGCTACACTTCCCTTAAGAACCCACGCGCCGTTTTCGTAAACCTCGAAAGAGCCTGCGCTCTGTCCGTTTATTCTTAATTCATAGCCTTCCCAGCCGGTTGCACGGTTACGGTCGGTATTTATGTAAAGTCTCATCCACTTATCGTCTGTTTCGGGAGTGAGCTTATCCAATGTTTCTGCATAGAAGTAAACCTTTTCTGTATCTCTTGCAACCTTTGACAAAATCACGTTGTTTCTTGCTGTGTAGTTTTCATAAACCACGCCGCCGTAGCCAAGCTGATTTCTCTCATAGGTACCGCGGTTATTGATAAATTCGGGAGCAACGCCGTTCCACTGAGAAATGTCTCCCGCAATGTCGATTGTAACTTCGGCTGATGCTGCCACCGGCTTATTTAAGCCCTTCCACTTTCTTACAAAGTCACAAAGGAGTGAGTAAGAATAGTCCTTGGAGCTGCCCTTGGTCATTTCGCAGTCACGACTGGTCTTTTCATCAAAAAGGTCGATAAAGGAGTTTTTGTAGTAAACGTCGTCCTTACCCATATTGGAATAGTCCTTCTGTCTGCCTACCTGCCACTCGTTCCAGCTGTCAATAAGAAGGATGTCTGCATCAACGTCCTTTGCCGCTGCATACTGTTCCTCTGCGAATATGTCATAAAGGTGCATATTCTCACGGTAGTCTCTGCCGTAGAAGTGAGTATCGCCCTGAGTGTAAACGTGGGGAGAGCTTGCCGCAACCTTTTTGCCTGTAACATGATGGTCCAAGCTTGCAAAGTTCAAGGAAATTGCTTCCGATCTACCGTTGGGACCTTGTGTCATTACAGGCTCCTTGGGGGCATATGCATCGAGGGACTGCCACTTTCCGAGGGTATAGGGTGCACCTGCATAGTTTCCTCTGAAGGTGAAGAAGTCCATAATTTCATTGGCAAGAGCCACATCTGCAGGGTCGTTTTTGTCATAGAATTCTTCGATGCTCTCAATATGTCCCATAAAGAGGGGCTTACCCTCGAAGTAGTACCAGGTTTCCTTGTACATACCGGGCTTGTAGAAAGAAAGGTATGCATGCTTTATCTGAGGCCAGGTCTGAGCAACGGGATAGGATAAGTTACTCAGCATAGCAATCTTGGGCGAGGGTGTTCCCATTTTCATTGCATCGGAAAACGCCTGTGCAAGAGTTGACATATTCTTATGGAAATAGCGGCTTCCGTTGGTATCGTCGAAGTAAAGGAAGTTTACGCCCGCACTTCCCAGGAGCTCTGCGTGCTTACGGTATACCCAGTAGTCAACGCCGGAATAGTGACCGAATAAGGGCTCATCCCAGAAATAAACTGCGTCAGCGGGCCACTGGGGGTTCATATACTGGTCGGGCGCAAAAATTTCGGGGTATTTTTTGAACCACTCGGTGTTATTTACGGTAGGTCTTCCGTCTTCCCAGCTTGCGTGCCAGGTGTGATAGAAAAGACCAACGTTTCTTGTGGAATCAAAGTCGCCAACCTCTTCGTAGTCTGCAAGGGTTCTTCCAAGGCCGTCTGTCATAGCCCAGTTTTCCACGTGAAGGTCCAAAACATCCGCATCGGAAACAGTTCCGTCATAGGAAAGCTCCTTGCACTCTTCCTTTGAAAGGGTGATGCTCTTAATGGAAGCGTTATTTGCAACGATGGGTGAAACGAAAACATCGTGTGTTCCGCTCACATTTACGTTAACGCCGAAGGATGCTTCTTCGTTTGTTCCTATCATGGGAACATAGCCAAGGAGCGCGCCGTTCATGGAGTCAAGTCTGAGTTCCATAACCTCGCCGTCCTGCGCCGTTCCGTAGTTGGGCGTACCTGTAATTAAAACAGACTTTACGCCGTCAAAATTTACGCCGGTAAACTTAACGTACTGACCGGCTGCAAGTGTTACCTCATCTGCAATCTTTACGCCTTCGCCTGCAGTTGCATCTTTAACCAAAAGCGTTACTTCACCTTCGGCAAAGGACGGCACAAAGGAAAGCACAAAGATTAAGACGAGTGCCAGGGATAATGCCTTTTTCATAGTTTTATTCCTCCTTTTATCTTGCGGATTTTTTTCATTTATCACACTTTTATAAGCTTGTAAATGACAAATCAAAGCAAATCCGGTTGATATTTATTTACATTTGCATGTATAAGTCCAATATTAATTATAACAGAGCGCACTTTTTTTGTAAATAGGAAAAAAGGAATATTTTTTGTGTTTTTTCCACTTTATACTTTCACTGCGATTCTGACGAATCACTGTCGGGAACCTACCGTAGGGGCAGGGCTTGCTCTGCCCGTATTTATGCGGGTGCTCCGCTGTTTCGGAATGCATAAATGCATTCCCTACGGTGTCCAGCAGACATTTACCGGGATGCATCGTAGGGTTCGGCGGTTCCCGACGAACCGCTTTTTCGTTGCGGTGTTTTATAGGGAGGTTGTCACTCTGAACAGAGTCGACTCTTTCTTTGTCATTCAGCAAAGCGCTCTGCCTCCTTTTGTCATTCTGAACGAGCCGTAAGGCGAAGTGAAGAATCTCTGCGACACACCTTTGTACGGAAAAAGGAGATTCTTCGGTCTTCGGCGTTTTTTATCAAAACGCCTACGCCTCAGAATGACAGCGGTAGGCGGGGGATAATGACAGCGTGGGCGAAACACAATCCCTCCGTCATCGGAGATTTTCGCCTTCGGCTGAAAAATATCCGATGACACCTCCCTTTACACAAGGGAGGCTTTAAGGCGTATTTTTCGGGCGGATGAAGGGGCAGGGCTTGCTCTGCCCGTGTTTATGTGAGGGCAGCACCCGTATTCGGGAGGGGACAGAGCCCCTCCCCTACGGTGCCACGCAACAAAAAAACACAGAGGCATCGCCTCTGTGTTTTTCGGATTTTTTAATCAGCCAACTTTTATGATTTCGGTATAAACTGTCTTTACAGCGCCGCCTTCAACATATGTGATGAAGCCGCGAGCAGCGATTCCGAGCTCATAATAGCTTGCAGTAAGCTTATACTGACCGGAAGCTGTTTTGTCGCATGTAGCAACCTTGATTGCCTTGCCGTTTACGCTTGTTGCGCCAACCTTATCAATTGTAAGGCCGGTTTCATCGGCGTCCTTAGTGTAGATGATACCTGTTTCAATAACCGTTTCCTTAAGCTCTACAGGAACAATTCTTGTTGTAAGGAAGCTTGCAACATTAATTCCGTTTACGCTGTCCTCTGTTACGGTCATAACGATGTCTATCTCTTCTGTTACTGTTGTACCGGATGCAACGTAAACTGCTGTAAGAGTGATATCGTGGTCGGGAGCGAAGAATACATAGGGGTTTTCATAGCTTACGATCTCGTCTTTGGAATTTTTCCAATGGCTGAACTTTTCGCCGGAGGGTGCTGCATTTGCTGTTACCTCAACAACAGCATCGTATACATAGGTTCCGCTGCCTTCTCCGTTTGTTACGGTAATTTTGCTCTGCTTGGATTCCTTTGCAACATACTTTGCATAGAAGGACTTGCCTGCATTAAGTACATCTGTAATTGTTACATCTTCACCGTCTTTGTCTACCCACTTTTCAAACTCATAACCTGTGGTATAGAGCTTATCAAGAGAAGGAGTTACGGGTGCTGTACCCTTCTTAATGTATCCGTGAGATACTATTGATTTTGCATCTCTTCCGTAGAAGCTTACGAAAATTTCTGAAGAGTCGGGATCAGCGAATACAGCCTTGATATCCTTACCAACTGTTGTCTGTACGCTGAGGGAAGGATCATTGCCAAGAATCTTACCTGTATTTGCTTCGATCCAGTACTGGAAGAAGCTCTGGTCAGAATTGCCAACCTTGAAGGTAACTTCTGTATTTGCTGATACTACGTTATCACCAAGTGAAGGAGTTTCTGTTTCACCTTTAACGATATATACGTTACCGCCTGTGGTGGGTGTAACCTTGATGTTTACTTCTTCTTCTTTTACTTCTACTTCGGGAATAGTTTTAAGGAAGGTGATTGCCTTTGCTGTTGAAAGATCTGAAGCATCAACTATAATTCTTACTTCCTTATATGTAACCTTTTCTGTAAAGTTTACTTCTGCAGTGCCTGCAGCCACGCCCTTAAGTGCTGTCACATCAAATGCCTGGCTCTTTATGAGTACCCAGTTACCGGATGCATCTTTACCGTAAACGCTTGCACCGTTCCAGAGACCGGAGTCGGAACTTACTCTTTCGTAATAACGGATACCTGCAATTTCGGTTTCGGTTCCGAAATCAACATCGATGTAGAGACGGTTTGTTGTAGCATCTTTTGTAGCAACTCCCGGGGATGTCTCTGTATAAGCAGAGTGCCAGTTATAGTTTACTCCACCTCTGTTTGCAAATGCGAAGTTTATATGCTCATCCGCTGTATTTGAGGGGCTGGCTGTAATTGTCCAAGCACCGTCTGTGGGGATGATTTCATCTGCAGCAAATGCTTCTGTGTTGATGCCGGTTAATTTCTTTCCTTCCTTGGAAAGGGCAACAGTGTATTCCTTTGAAGTTTCATCAGTAAAGTTTACGTTAATCTTGATTTCTGTCTTATCAAATATGTCGTCAAGGTCTCTTATTACATAACGCTTAATTGTAAGAGTGCCGTCACCTGCAACAAGGTCAACGGGAATCTTTTCAGGATCAATTGTAACTGTCTTGTCGCCATAGGTGATGCCTGTGGGAGTTTTACCTGCGGGAAGCTTAAGTACAAGGTCGTTTGTACCTCTTCCGGTTGCTTCATCAACAATTACATAGCTTGCAGAATAAATGTCTTTTCTTGTAATTGTTACATCAATTGCTGCTTCTCCGATTGTAACTGTTAAGGTTGTGTCTCCTGCGCCAAGAGTTCCAACAAAGTCTGCAGCAAATGTTAATACGCCGTCTTCAAGGCTGTAGTTTGCAGCGTCAACTGCTTCTCCGCCCTTTGTTACGCTTGTAACAGTTGCACCTGCGGGAACGTAGAACTTAAAGCTTGCTGCTTCTGCATCGTTTATGTCTGTAATTGCTGTTGCATCTCCGGTAAGTCTTGCAAGGTCCTTTATAAGGTGGATTGTGTCAACTGTTACATGGGCAGAACCACCGTCAAACTGCATTCTCATATAACGGTAGTTAAACGCCTTATCAAACATAAGGTTGTTTGCATTGGGTGCAACTGCACCTGCGGGACCTGAGAAGAATTCTTCCCATTCGTCACTGTCGGAGTTTTTACCGGAAATTGTAATCTTTATATATGTGGAGCCTGATACACGCTCGGTTACTCTTACACCGGAAAATTCGGGAACATTTGTAGTACCGAAGTCAACATCGATGTAGTGGTCGGCATTTGTATCCTGAATTGCATCGGGGCTGATATAGGTGTATGCGGTATGCCAGTTCTGGCTGTCCTTCTTATTTCTTAAAACTTCAACGAATGCTGCCTTAGGATGGCTTCCTCCATTGTTTGCAGAGCTTGTTCTTACCTTCCACTCGCCTGCAACGGGAGTTATTTCGTCATCGGCAAATGTGCCGTTAACAGCACCTGTTGCAACCCAATCAGCGGAAAGTGTAACAGTGTATTCCTTTGTTGTTTCATCCGCATAGGTCAAAACAACGGGAACTGTTGCGGTTGAGCCATCTGCGAGACCTATCTTTGTATAAAGGTCAGCAGTTTTTCTTATTATGTATCTGGGAATTGTGATTACTGTATTGTCGTCAGATGCGGTAAATGCGGGATATACTCTGCTTCCGCCACCTGCTTCAAAGGGAGTCGCCTCAACACCGTCAATGGTAATTTTGGAAACTTCTTTTCCGTTTGTGCTTGTAAGTACAAGTGCATCTGTACCTCTTCCGTTTGCATCGGAAACAACATAGCTTGCCTTTGAATAGTCCTTAACATTAAGTGTAAGTGTAAAGGACTGACCGTTTGTAACAGCAAATGTAAATGCATGAGTTCCGTCTGCAAGGTTTTTAACATAATCACTTTCAATGGTGATTAATGCCTGCTTGCCGGAAACGTTTACCTTGTAGTCAACGTTATTTGTAAGCGTATTTCCTGATGCATCTGTAAAGCTCTTTATTCCTTCGCCGCCTGCAAGGAGGAATTCAAATTCAACAGCACAGTTATCTTCTGATGTATCAACCGTCACTGTATCTTCGCTTCTAAGATATGTCTTGGGAACTAAGAATGCAATTTCGGAAATGGATATGGTGTGCTTATAAGCACTGCCGTTTGACTTGAGCACAGAACCCTTATAGTATCTGTATGCCACGTTTTCACCGAAATCAGCTGTCTTTTCAGTGAGATCTGTTTTAGGATCTGATGTAAAGTTGTAATCGCCAAGGTTTACCCAGTCAACACCGTTGTTGGAGCCCCAGTATCTGATAGTAGTGGGGCAGCCTGCTGCGCTACCTGCTGTCTTATCTTCCTTATAGGAGGAAGTTCTGGGATAAAGTCTTACACCGGAAACAGTTGTTGCTTCGCCCATGTCAATTGCAAAGTCCATACGAACGGGCTTATATGCAATTACGACTGTTGTTGTGGTATCGTCGGTTTTGCGGATGTTACCTGCGATATAGTCGGATTCATAACGGTTACCGGTTGTATCGCCTGCCTTACGGAGAAGATATTCTGCCTTACCATCGAATGCACTGTTCATGTTATAGTTCTGGTTTGTGGTTGTGGACTTCCATGTTGCCTTGGGTGTCATTTCGTCGGTATATTCTGTGCCCGTAATTGCAGCAGCACTTGTAAGTGTCTGCCATACGGGAGTTGTCTTGATGTTTAATACATAAGTAACATCATCTTCAAAGGTAACTTCAACAAAGTGGTCACCAAAACCGTCGGATGCAACCTCTCTTACAAAGATACCTGTAAAGAATTCGGGAAGAATCTGCTGGTCCTTTGTCCATCCGTAGTTTGTGTTTGTATCATTGTGATAATATGTACCACTTCCGTCAGAATAACCTGTAAGACCTGTTTCGGTGGTATAGTTGCCCGCAAGGGTTATTGTCATATTTCCGCTTTCTTCATCAACTGTAATGCTTGTTGCAGCCAATCCGTCGTGGTCAACGCCAAAGGTATCTTCATAGGTAACGGACTTAATTGTCGTATTTTCTCTCTTGGGCATTGTGAAGGTTGCATGCTTTAAGCCTGTGTTTGCATTTGTTGCCAATGTGAATACAAAGCCTGCATTTGCAGCCTCTGCCTTGGTAAGTGCACTGAGAGAATCCTCAGAAACATAGGGCTTTGCAGCTTCGGGAAGGTTATCGTATGCCTTTCTTGCAGCAACAACATCTTCATTATAGGATGTGATTTCAGCAGGAAGTGCTGCGATTAAGGTTTCAACCGCTGCTGCTTCTGCATCCATAGCAGCAATAAGCTCAGTTACGGTCTTTGTCTCATTATCTTCTTCGGGCTTAACCAGCATTGCCTGCTGCCATGACCAGTGGTCACCGCCGGCTGTATTTATGCAGTAAATTCTTACGTAACGTGCGGTAATGTTCATATCCTTGCCGAAGTCTAAGGGGATATCGGTATAACAGTCGCCCGTTGAAGCATACTTTGCCATACCGCCGACATTTGTAATAGAATCTGTGTACGTGTCGGTACGGTACCAGTCAGTTCCGTTGTCGGAAACCAGAAGATAACCCTTTATGAGGGACTGACCTGCCTGATTCCATCTTCCGAAAAGACGGATAGCAGAGAAGGTGTGAGTCTTTCCAAGGTCAAGGTCATACCAAGCCTCGTGAAGTCCGCCCATATCAGTGGAGCCGTTATAACCGTCAAAGTATACGTAGTTGTTCTCCATATGGGGGTCGCTTCCCTCAATATTGTAAAAGCCTTCGTTTGTATTTACACACTGTTGGATAACGCCGCTGAAGGGGTCTGTGGAAACATTGTTCCAGTTGTTGTCATAGTTGTCGCCGCCGTCTATAACCACAGGCTTTGCATTAAGCACAGCAACGTCATCCATGCCCCAATAGCCGGTTGCCGCCGTCTGAATACCGGGAGTGAAAATCTGGAACTCGGGAAGAACAACATAGTTGTTAACCTTAAGACCAACCATCTTAAGATAAGTTAATTTTACTTCCATTTTTCCGGGAAGTATGTAGTCAATAGGTGCAGCATAGCCGACAGCACCGAGGGCACTGTTATTATCAAGCACAAATGAAAGGGGATACCAGTTTTCACCGTCATCGGAGCCGAAGAACTGTACCTTTCTTGCCATAGAACCGCCGTTCTGAACGGGAGATGCCTGGGTTCCGTCATTTCTGGGGAACATTCTTATACCGCCGATTGCGGTTGCTTCCTTAAACTTCACTGTAACAGTTCTGTCTTCATCTGTTGCAGCGTCACCTAAAGCAGCGTCGCCGTGCCAGTAGGAGTTAAGTGCAAGGTTGTTATCGTATGCGGGTGCTATTGTATAGTTACCCCAGTTGGAGCCTGATTCTACGCTTTCATATGCACTCACCGGAATTTCATAGCCTGTAAGAGACCAGGTAGGATTTGCCGTAACAGCATCAAGCATTACAATTTCTTCAAATCCAACTGCATCGCCTGTGACAATTGCTGTCGGCAGAAATCTTATATAACGGGCATTAATGTTCATAACACCGCCGCTTGACTTAGATTCTTTTCCGGTGGATGCATCAACTTTTGTTACTTCAATGTTTGAGTTAAATGTAAAGGGAAGGTCGGAATAATATCCCTCTTCATTGTGAACGGCTGTCGTCTGACCAACCTCATACCAGTTTACAGCATCATCAGAAAACTGAATCCTGTTGGTTTTAATTCTGTTTGCGCCATCGGTCGGATTTGAATAATTTTCCGAGCCGAAATAACGTGTTCTGGAAGAGTCATATACACGGATACCGGAAAAGCTTCTCTTTTCGCCAAAGTCAAATATAAAGTAGCCTCCCGAAGCAACCTCCGCACCTTCCTGAGGACTGCCGATAAAGCTTTCACCAAGGTCATTTCCCTCGGTAATTTTACCATTGTAAAGAGATTCCAGAGTACCTCTTTTACCCGTTCCTTTAAAATCGATTTTAAATCCGGGAATTTCTGTCAGAAGGGTGATACCATCGCTTTCAGATGTTTCGATTGCAACAATACCTGTCGTCTCCTCTGTAACTTCTTCTGCGAAGAGTTCTACCTCCGCAAGTTCTTCTTCCGTAACTTCTTCTATTACGGGGATGTCAAATGCTACGTCTTCCTCTGCCCAAGCGGGAACTGCCGTCATAGTAGCCAGCATAGCAAGGGTCAAGAGCAAAGCCAATGCCTTTTTCATAAAGAACCACTCCTTTATATAAATTATGCATTGATTATAACCAAAAGGGTACAATAACACATTTTAGCTATATTATTATAGCATAACAAATTTAAAAAAGCAAGGAGAATTTTTCCGTTTGCGCGGAATGAGAGTAGGGAACGGATTTATCCGTTCCGCTAATTCGGAATGTATAAATGCATTCCCTACGATTACATTTGTTATTCTAAACGGCCGACGGTGTTTATGAGAAAACTCCTATCGAAGATTCTCTACGGCGAGCAGGCGGGGAAACTGTGTTCTCCCTAACGTGTGAGCGGCACGGACAATGCGGCAGGAGCAAGCCCCTGCCCTACAGTACTTTTTGTCATTCTGAACGAAGCCGGTGTTTTCTTCCTCTGCCATCTGAGTGACAGCGTTTTTTGTCATTCTGAACGTAGTGAAGAATCCCCTGAAACACTCGCGGTTGCACTCTATATGAGATTCTTCGCCCTTCGGACTCAGAATGACAGCAGTGGGGTGACACAGAATGACAGCGGAGGGGTGGCTCAGAATGACAATGGCGGGGGAAGCGCAATCCCTCCGTCTTTGTCAATCCAAAGACACCTCCCTTTACACAAGGGAGGCTTTAAAGCGCCTTTTTCAGGCGGATGTAGGGGCAGGGCTTGCTCTGCCCGTGTTTATGCGGGTGCATCGCAGAGTTTTCGGGAGGGGCAAGCCCCTCCCCTACAACCCCCTTTTTCATTCTGCATAGCCCACGACCGCCGGCATTTTCTTCCGTTGTCTTTCCGAATGACAGCGGTGGAATAAAACAAAAAGCACAGAGGCAGCGCCTCTGTGCTTTTTGTTTTATTTTAGTTTGTTTTTGGTACAGTTATTGTATCTGTGTAAATTGTTTTGATGCTTCCATCCGTTAACTTATAAGTGATGAAGCCTCTTGCCTTGATACCAAGAGCTGTATAGCTTGCGGAAAGCTTGTGCTGACCGGATGCTGTATCGCTTGCGAATGCAGCCTTTACAGCCTTGCCGTTTGTGCTTGTCTTTCCTACTTCTGCTATTGTAAGCTCTCCGTAAGATGCATCCTTTACGTAAATTACACCTGTTTCAATAACTTCTGTTCCTTCGGGAACGTATCTTGTTGTGATGAAACCTGCAACATTTACGCCGTTTATCACGTCGGATGTCTCTGTGATTGTGATGGTTACTTCCTTTTCGACAGTTTCTGTATCTGCTACAAATACCGCTTCAAGAGTTATGTTTGCGTCAGGTGCAAAGAAACTATATTCCGTTAAATAGCTTACTACCTTGCCGTCAAGAGTCCAGTGGCTGAACTTATAGCCTGTTTCTGCAGTATTAGCTTTTGCTGTTACATATGTATCATAATCATATGTGCCGCTTGTTGTAGCTGCACTTCCGGCAGACTTGATTGTTCCGCCTGTTACTGTGATAGTGCTCTTTCGAACGTCTGTGTCAGCCTTCTTTTCATACTGTGCATAGAAGTCTGTATCTTTCACGATTGCAGCCGTTACATCTAACTCTTCTCCATTTTTGTCTACCCACTTATCAAACTTATAGCCTGTGGAGTAAAGCTTATCAAGAGAAGGTGCTACAGCCTTATCGCCCTTCTTTACATAGCCTGTTGCAAGAATCTTGTCGCCGTTTAAGCCGTAGAAGCTTACGAATGCTTCGTGTGCGGAGGGATCGGAGAATACTGCCTTAATGTCCTTACCGATTACAGACTTGATTGTAAGAGTATTATCTGTTCCGAGAATCTTACCTGTATTTGCTTCTATCCAGTACTTAAATCCGCCTTCAACATCACTTGATGCGGTGAAGGTTACGTCAGTATTGGATGCAACATAGTTATCGCCTAAGGAAGGAGCTCCATCCACTGTTACGTTACCGCCTGTGGTGGGTGTAACCTTGATGTTTACTTCTTTTTCGGGAACTACGGGAGCGGGAATTGTGTTAAGGAAGGTGATTGCCTTTGCTGTTACATAGTCTGTGCCGTCAATAACAAGTCTTACTTCTTCGTACTTAACCTTTTCCGTGAAGTTTACGTCTACAACGGCTGCAGCAACATCCTTAAGAGCCTCTACATCAAACGCCTGGCTCTTTATGAGAACCCAGTTACCTGATGCGTCCTTACCGTAAACGCTTACGCCGTTCCATACACCTGAATCGTGGCTTACTCTTTCGTAATAACGGATACCTGCGATTTCGGTTTCAGCGCCGAAGTCAACATCTACATAGAAACGGGTTAAACTTGAGTCTCTCTTAGCAACGGTCGAACCTGCTTCATTCTTAACGCCTGTGTATGCGCTGTGCCAAGCATTGTTGCCGGCTGCCGACTTTGCAAATGCAAGGTTTACATGCTCACCTGAGTTGTTTGAAGCACTTGCTGTAATTGTCCAAGCGCCTTCTGCGGGGATGATTTCATCAGCTTCAAAGGCTTCTGTCTTAACGCCCGTCAAGGCCTTTCCTTCCTTAGAAAGTGTAACTTTGTATTCCTTGGAAGTTTCATCGGAGAAGTTTACGTTAAACTTGATTTCTGACATATCGAAAAGATCGTCAAGGTCTCTTATCACATAACGCTTGATTGTAAGAGATTTTTCGCCTGCAACAAGCTCAACGGGAATCTTTTCGGGATCAACTGCGATTGTTCTTTCACCATAGGTGATGCCTGTGGGAGTCTTACCTGCGGGAATTACAAGTACAAGGTCATCTGTTCCTCTTCCTTCCACTCCGCCTGTTATCATATAGGATACGGAATAGATATCCTTTCTTACAATTGTTACATCAATTGCTGCACCGTCGATTGTAACGGTCAAGGTTGTACTTGCACCAAGAGTTGCAACATAGTCAGCTTTTATTGTGAGTACACCATCTGCAAAAGTGTAGTTTGCCGCATCAACTGTTGTTTCTCCGTTTGCTACGCTTACTACGCCTGCAGCATTTTCAGGAAGATAGAAGCTGAAGCTTGCTTCTTCTGCTTCAACGATATCGCCTGTAACGGTTGCTTCGCTTGTAAGTCTTGCGGTATCTTTAAGAATCTTGATGTTGTCCGCTGTGATATGCTCACTTGAAGATTTGATATGAATTTTTACATAACGATAGGTGTAAGAATCGTCAAATCTCATTTCGGTCTGATATCTCTGAACTGTACCGTCAGAATCGGTATATGTGCCGATGGAGGTATATATGGGCTTTCCGTTATAAAGCTCTGTCCACTCATCTTCAGCTGCGTTCTTTGCAACAATTGTTACGTTGTTGTTCCAGGTTGTACCGCTGGCTCTTTCAAGGTGACGGATACCGTTGTAGGGGTCGGGATTTTCACCGAAGTCAATTTCGTAATAGTGACCGATAGCTGCGGTGGAGTCACCATAGGTTGTTCCGTTGATTCCGCCGAAGTATGTATGCCAGTGCTGTTCGTTTCTCTTGCCAACGGGTGCCTTGATAAGAGGATGAGGACCTGCGTTAATGTTGTTACCGGAGCTTACTCTTACCTTCCATGCACCGGGAACGATTTCATCGTATGCATAGGTTGCAGTTTTCTCTCCTGTAACATCTATCCAGGAAGAATCAACCGTTACTTCGTAGGTGAAGGTTTCATTGTCGTCAAACTTAACTTCAACATTTACCTTACCGGGAGTATCAACGTCAATCGTTGAGTAAAGGTCTGTTGCACGTCTGAAGAGCTGTCTCTTAACTGTGATTGTGTTCGTGTCATCGGACTGGATGAATGCAACATCTGCTCGTACGTCGCCGTTTACAACTGTTACGGCAGAAACTGTTTTACCTGTCTTGTTGGTAAGAACAAGGTCTGTTGAGTTATTGTAGCCGTAAAGGAGGTAATCCACTTTGGATGTGTCGCCCTTTGTAACCTTTAATGTAAAGGTCTGGCCGTTAGTGAATGTAACTGTGAAGGTGTGTGCACCGTCAGCTACTCCTTTAAGATAGGAATCAGCAATTGTAAGTGTGCCGTCCTCCATGGTATATGGAACGTCAGCATCTGACTCGTCCTTAAGGCTTGTAATAGCTTCGCCTGCAAGCACGTCAAAGTCGAACTCTGCCACATCGCCTGCACCTGTGTCAACAGCGATTTCAGATGCACTTACAAGATATGTCTTGGGAGCAAGAACTGCGATTTCTACAAGTCTGTTCCATTTTTCAGCACCGTAATTGGGCATTACAATTCTTATGTACTGATAGCTTACATTTTCGCCAAAGTCAATTGTCATATCTCTTGTGCCGCCGCTTGTTGCGGTGCCGAGAAGTGTCCAGTTTGTGCTGTCAAGGTCATTTGAGCCGTAAACCTGACCTTCATAGAAGAAGCAGTTTCCTGTTTCCTTCATATGAAGACGTACGCCGGAAAGTGATGTAGGCTCACCAAAGTCAAGCCATACGCCGTTTACCCATGCAATTGCAATGTGGTTATTGCCATGGTTTTTAGAAACTGTTCCGTCTGCCGCATATTCATTTATGGGAGATGTATATGTTCCGGAATAGTTATCGTACAGATAATCACCGTCGAAGAACTTAGCACCTCTGCTTGTTACATTATTGCCGGAATAGAGGTTTGTTGCATACTTCCAGCTTGTCTTGGGTGTGATTGCATCGGTGTCCTTTGAGCCTGTAGCAGAGCCTGCGGGAACGCTTGCCCATACATAATCTGCCACAAGGTTAATTTCCTTTGTTGTGCCGTCGGAAAGATTTACTGTGATTATGTTATCACCGATGTGGTTCATAGTGATTTCTCTTACAAACTTACCGCTGAAGGTATCCTCGGTAAGCTCTGTAACGCCTGTTGTCAGGCCGCTGATTGCGCCGGTTGTCTTAGAATAATAACCATGGGATTCATTTAAACCGTTCTGGATACTTGTTATAACAGTATCTGCAAGACGGCCCTGCATATCGGAGCCGTAATATCTTCCGCCAAGGGTAAGTGTTACGCTTCCGTCTGCTGCTTTTTCGCTCACAACCCATTCCTTATTGGTATTGGAAATTGCTTCGCCGTCATAGGTTACGCCTGTAATTGTAACGCCGTCAGCAAGATAAAGCTTGTAATCAACGGTTGCAAAACCGAGATTACCTGCATGAACTGTGCCGCTGGGAGCTGCTGCAGATGCAGTGTTGACCTGTACGGTGTGAGTAAGCTCTGTTGCCGCATCGTTAAGAACGGCAAGCTTATCGCCGTCAACCGTTTCCTTCTGTGCATCGTTTAAGATGTTATCGTAAAGTGACTTTGCTTCCATAACTTCCTGTGCATCTTCAAGAGTTATTTCATAAGCTTCGTACTTATCTATAACATCTGTAACAGCTGATATTGCGTTATCGTAGATAGTCTTGATTTCGGCAGCGGTCTTTGTTTCCTTGTCATCGTCTGCCTTAAGCAATCTTACTTCTTCAAACGCCCAGTGATAAGTCGCCTGGCTTGCTGTACAGTGAATCTTTATATATCTCGTCTTTAAGTTATATGCCGTTGCACCGAACTTAACATCGGAAATTGTGGATATAACAGAAGGTGTTACTGTGATTTTATCTGAAGTTACCCAGTTTTCACCGTCTTCGGAAATGGAGATATAACCTTCCTTGAAGTTCTGGTTACCGTTTACACGCTGGTAGAGACGGATTCCGGAAAATTCATAAACCTTTCCCATGTCATATACGATGTATACAGAATCTGCGGTATATGTGCTCTGACTTGAAGCATTAATACACCAGTCGTTATGAATCTGATAATCGGTGTATCCTCCGCCGGAGCCGCCAAGCTCCTGGAACCATGCGGGGGTAAGGTATATACCGTCGTATACGATATAGCCTGCGCCGCTTCTTGTTTCCGTAACAGTATCGCCCTTTATACGATAAACGTGAGCATCACCAACGGGATAACCCATGGTAACTTCGTCTGTACCCAAGGGAGAACGGGGAGTAACGGGCTTTAACACCTCAAGCTCTGTAAAGCAGGTGTGGCCTGTTGTCGCACCGCTGGTACTGCCTACTCGATCAATTAAAACCTTGATTCCCTTAAGGGGTGTGGTGTCTCTTCCGGGATATACATAAGCACTTCCGGGAGCTTCCACCTGCCAGTTAATACCGAGATTTGCCTTTTTCACCATATAAAACCAGGTTTCACCGTCATATGTACCCTGAAGAGAAATTACACTGGGAGATGCACCGCCGTTAACTGTTCTGGGGTAGATTCTTACACCGCCCACAGCCTTCGGCTCATCAAACATAATTGTGATGGGGGAGTCGTTTAAAGATGCCTGACTTGTGGGGGAATGATAGCAGTTGCCCTGGTCGCCGTAGTATGTACCGTCATAAAGCTTGGTTACGGGAGTACCTGTGTTCCATACATTTGCCTCCCATGTCCAGTTTGCAGCGTCGGTATAATAGTCAAGTTCAAATCCTGCAGGAGCAAGTGTTTCGTTATCTGCATTTTCATCCAAAAGAATGATTTCCTCTATTTCAAACTCTGCATGAGCATTAACGCCATTAACCGTAAATCTTATGTATCTTGCTTCAGCGTTTGTAAGAACTCCTTTTTTAGCAAAGAAGAAATCCGCATGATTGTCGCCTTCTGCTCTTGTCGAGGAAATAACACCCATAGAAAACCATTCTGTTGCGTCATCAGATACCTCGATTCTTAATCCTGTTGCTCTTCTCGCGTTCATACCGCGCGCCTTGACGTTGTCAACCAGTCTGATACCGGAATAAGCTGAAACAGCTTCGCTTTCACCAAGGTCAATTGTTACGGCAGTATCACCTGCACCTGCAATTTTTCCCATAAAGCCTTCTGTTTTACCGTCAATAGTGGGATAGGCGTCGTTCATCGCATTAAAAGACTCTGCAGTCTCGCCTTCGGGCAAGTTAGCTTTATATTCTTCATATTCTTCTGCCGTCATCTTAACGCCTTCGGTATAAATACCGTTATATACCGATTCAATGTTTCCCTGCTTGGTTCCGGTTGCACTTACATTCGCACCGTCAAGCTCAGTAAGGTATGTAACAGCGTCATCTTCGGCAGCAACATAGCTGTCATATGTTACGTTTGCTATGTTGGTTTCATTTGCCGCCATAAGCTCAACTTCGCCGAAAAGCTCAAGCTCTTCTTCCAATTCTTCTTCCGTAACTTCTTCTATTACGGGGATGTCAAATTCTACGTCTTCCTCTGCCCATGCAGGTACTGTGCCAAGTGTTGCCAGCATAGCAAGGGTTAAGAGTAAAGCCAATGCCTTTTTCATAAAGAACCACTCCTTTATTTATTTTACATCAACCCCAAAAGGGTATACAGATGCATTTTAGCTATATTATTATATCACAACAAGTTCCAAAAAGCAAGGGGAAAATATAGTTTGTGCAGCCGGGGAGATAGGGAACGAATTTATCCTTTACGCTGTTTCGGAACGCATAAATGCATTCCCTGCGATTCCATTTGTTATTTTAAACGGCCGACGGTGTTTATAAGAAAACTCCTATCGAAGATTCTCTACGGCGAACAGGCGGGGAAAACCGTGTTCTCCCTAACGTGTGAGCGGCACGGACAATGCGGCAGGAGCAAGCCCCTGCCCTACAGTACTTTTTGTCATTCTGAGCGAAGCCGGTGTTTTCTTCCTCTGCCATCTGAGTGACAGCGTTTTCTTTGTCATTCTGAACGTAGTGAAGAATCTCCTGAAACACTCGCGGTTGCATTCTATATGAGATTCTTCGCCCTTCGGACTCAGAATGACAGCAGTGGGGTGACATAAAATGACAGCGGAGGGGTGGCTCAGAATGACAATGGCGGGGGAAGCGCAATCCCTCCGTCTTTGTCAAGCCAAAGACACCTCCCTTTACACAACGGAGGCTTTAAAGCGCCTTTTTCAGGCGGATGTAGGGGCAGGGCTCGCTCTGCCCGTGTTTATGCGGGTGCAACGCAGAGTTTTCGGGAGGGGCAAGCCCCTGCCCTACAACCCTCTTTTTCATTCTGCATAGCCCACGACCGCCGGCATTTTCTTCCGTTGTCATTCCGAATGACAGCGGTGGAATAAAACAAAAAAACGCAGAGGCTTTCGCCTCTGCGTTTTTTGTTTTATTTTAGTTTGTTTTTGTTACTGTTATTGTATCTGTGTAAATTGTTGTAAGAGCGCCATCCTTCATATAGGTTAAGAAGCCTCTTGCCTTGATACCGAGCTCTGCATAGCTTGCGGAAAGCTTGTGCTGACCGGTTCCAGTTTCGGAAGCGAATGCCGCCTTTACAGCCTTGCCGTTTGTGCTTGTCTTACCAACAGATGCGATTGTAAGATCGCCGTAGGATGCATCCTTTACGTAAATTACACCGGTTTCTATAACTTCTGTTCCTGTAGGAACGTATCTTGTTGTGATGAAACCTGCAACATTTACGCCGTTTATCACGTCGGATGTCTCTGTGATTGTGATGGTTACTTCCTTTTCGACAGCTTCTGTATCTGCTACAAATACTGCTTTAAGAGTGATATCAGCATCGGGTGCGAAGAAGAAATAATCGGATGCGTAGCTTACTGTCTTACCATCAAGTGTCCAATGGCTGAACTTCTGTCCATCGGGAGCTGTATTAGCTGTTGCACATACCTTTGTATCGTATGCAAATGTGCCGCTCTCAGTACCTGCAACACCGCTGCCTACTTCAGCAATAGTACCGCCTGTTACGGTGATTACGCTCTGTCTTACGCTGTCTTCCTTCTTTTCATAATAAGCATAGAATTCCGTATTTTCAGTTACTGCAGCAGCTGCGTCAACCGCTGTTCCTTCCTTATTTGTCCAGAACTTAAATTCATAACCTGTGGTGTAAAGCTTTTCTTCAGAAGGAACTGTAGGTGCATTACCCTTCTTTACATAGCTGGATGCAAGAATATTCTTAGCATTTCTGCCATAGAAGCTTACGAATGCTTCAAATGCGGAAGGATCAGCAAATACCGCCTTGATATCCTTACCGATTGCAGACTTAACAGTAAGAGAAGGATTGGTTCCTAAAATCTTACCTGTGTTTGCTTCAATCCAGTACTGGAAGCCGCCTTCAACATCACTTGATGCGGTAAAGGTTACTTCCTTGTTTGCCGCAACATAGTTATCGCCCAAGGACGGAGTTTCATTAACTGTTACGTTACCGCCTGTGGTGGGTGTAACCTTGATGTTAATCTCGTCTTCTACCTCAGGAACAGAAGCTCTTGTGCCGGCCTTAAGGAATGTAAAGTGCTTAGCTGTTGCGTGAGTTGAGCAGTCGATAACGATTCTTACCTGACTGTAGGTTACATCCTCGCCGAAGTAAACTGTTGCTTCACGTGTGTTATAAATGCTGCCTGCATTAACGGCGGGCTCACTCTTGTTGTAATTGCTTGTGTCAAATGCCTGGCTCTTTATGAGAGTCCATTCGTCTGTATCGGCGTTACGTCCGTAAAGCGCAGCACCGTGCCATACACCGGAATCATCATATCCCGATGCCGCTGTAGAACTGGTGTTTGTTCTTGCGTAATAACGGAAGCCTGCAAAGGACTCAGCCTCGGCGAAGTATACATCAACAGTGTGACGGTTTGTTCTGATATCGGCAACACCGTTTCCTGTGTAGCCCGTGTGGTATGTCATTGCAACACCGCTGTATTTTTTGAACATACGGTCGGGGGATGCATCATTGTTGTTTGCTGTGATGTACTTAACTGACCACTCGTTATCCTCAGGGATTATTTCGTCCTCCAGGAAGTTATCGGTAACCACACCGGTAACAGCAACTATAACATTTGTAAGATTTACTGTGTAAGGCTTATCAGCTTCGCCTTCAAAGCTTACGGTAAGCTTGATGCTTGTCATATCAAACATATCGTCAAGATTTCTGAAGTCGGGACGGGCAATCTTAATCTTACCCTCTTCAACAACGAAGGGAACATTCTTTTCACCGTATTTAACGGCTGTTACTGTCTTTTCGCCGACGATGGGAAGATAAAGCTCTTCGTCACCTCTTGCATTAGTTGCTCCGCCTGTAAGTGCATAAGTTACAGCGTACTTATCCTGCTTTGTTACGGTGATTTCTGATGCGAAGCCGTCGATTGTGGCAACAAGTGTTGTGTCGCCCACGGGAAGATTATTTGTATAAGAAGCCTTTACTGTAAGAGTACCTGTTTCCTTATCCCATGCGTAATCGTCTTCTGTAAGGGTAACATCACCGTTTGTAAGGGTAAGTGCACTTTCGTTGCCGCTTACAAGCTTGAAGGTAAATATTGCATCTTCCTCTGTGTTGATATCAACAATTGAGTTATCAATTACGGGCTTTGCAACTGCCTTTATAATGTGAATTGTATCCGCTGTGATATGAGCTGATGTGGATATAGCCTGGATTCTTAAGTAACGGTAGGTTACGGGTTCAGCAAACAAGATGTCTGTGCTGAACATGGGGTGGTTGCCTTCTACGGAATAACCGAGCAGCTTATAAACGGGTTTAGCGTTGTGGAGTTCTACCCAGTCGTCATTTGCATTAGCCTTACCCCAAACGATAACCTTTGTATTCCAGGTTGTACCGCCGGCTCTTTCTCTGTGACGGATACCTGCATACTTTGTCATATTTTCACCGAAGTCAACTTCAACGTAGTGACCGCGGGCTGCAACAGAGTCGGCAACGCCGCCCTGACCGTCAACTGTGGAGAATGCGGAGTGCCAGTTCTGATTGTCCTTCTTTTCTACTGCCTTTTTGTAGAATGCAAATGCAGCAAGGTTTGCTGTTGAAGAGTAGGAGCTGCCTCTTACCTTCCATGCGCCTGCTGCAGGCTTGATTTCGTCTGCTAAGAAATCAGCCACGGGCTCACCTGTTGCAATCCAGTCAGACTTGATTGTAACATAATAGGTCTTTGTTGAATCATCCTCGTAGGTAACGAGAATTTCAACAACGCCGTCTTCTGCCACATCCATTGTAGCAAAGAGGTCATACGCCTGTCTTAATACTGTACGTCCGATTGTTATGGTCTTATTATCAACGCTCTGTGTGAATGCGAGTGCTATATTACCATCGGTAATTGCAACGCTTTCTGCCTTTACGCCACGAAGGCTCTCAAATACCAGGTTTTCACTTGCACGGCTTGTAGAATTTGCAAGAGTATATGTTACCTTACTTGTATCCTTCTTATCAACGGTAAGTGTAAGTGTTGCACCGTTTGAGAAGGTAGCTGTGAATACGTGCGATCCGTCAGCAAGAGATGTAATATAATCATCGTTGAATGTAAGTGTGCCGTCTTCGTAAGTATATTCTGTTACGGCTGCACCGGAAAGTGTTACACCTGTCAAGGTTTCGTCTGCTGCGAAAGCAAACTTGAAGGAAGCTTTATTTCCCTCAGAAGGATCAACACTTATGGTGGATTCGCCTGAAACTCTTGTCATGGGCTTTAAGAATACGATTTCATCCATGAAGAGGTAGGTTGCATTGCCGTTCTGGAATTTATCAAAACGAATCTGGATATAACGATAAGTTTCGTTTTCATCAAAGATAACCTCTGTCTTCTTTGCGGCATTGTCTTTCTTTTCGCCGATAAGAGTCCATGTTACAAGGTCATCTGAACCGTAAACAGAAGTATCGTTTAAGTTATAGCTCTTATCTGTTGCTCTGATACCGCCGAGTGTTGTAGCAGTACCGAAGTCAACCCATACGGAAAGAGGACCGGGAGCATATACAAGGTGCTGAACGCCCTTATCTGTACCTGCCGTGTCTCTCCATCTTGCAGTATAGGTTTCGGCATTTGTAGCGTCACCATAACCGCCGTTGAACCAGCGAGCATAGCCGCCGTTTGGTGCAAGGTTGTTTGATGCAACCTTAATCTTTGAAACGGAAATTGCATCAGCAGCGTCGTCTGAACCAACCGTTACATTTACATCGTTCCACTGATACTTAGCGGAAAGGATAATTTCCTTTGTTGTGCCGTCGGAAAGAGTAAGGACTAACTTGTGGTCGCCCATTTTTTCACTTGTAAGCTTACGAACGAAGAATCCCTTGAAGAGCTCTTCAGAAATGTTGTCGCCGGCCTTAGCCCCTAAAGCAGACATATCATCTACGAAGGTGTAGTAGCCTGTTCCCGCCTTACCGCTCTGGATACTTGCTCTTGTCATGGAGTAGAGCCACTTATTCCACTCGGGGCTGTCCCAATAGTTACCGCCGAGGGTAAAGGTCATTGTTCCGTCGCCGTTGTTTACATATGTCCATTCGTCATAGGTGTTTGTAACTGCTTCACCTTCATAGGTTACGCCTGTAACAGTTACGTCGTTTCCTGATACGTAGAGAGTATAGTCAACGGTTGTATAACCAAGCTCGCCGCCCTTATTGGTTTCTGTTCTGGGGCTTAAGTTCTGGGGCCATACTTCTTCCGTAAGACCGGATAAAGCAGCCTTAAGGGTGTCGAAGCCGACAATGTTTGCCTTTGCACCGTCGGAAAGTGCATCATATTCAGCCTGAAGGTCTGCAATTTCAGAAGCATCTTCAAGTGTTACGTCATAGGGATTGATTGCCGCAATCTTTGCATTGAGGGCAGCCACATCAAAGCTTTCAAGTGCAGCTTCTGCCTCAAGAAGTGTTTCGTAGTTTTCTACCTTGCTCTTAAGACCATCGGGAAGAAGGTCATAAGCTTCACGTGCAGCGATAACCTTATCTGCGCTTTCTTCCGTTACTTCGCCGATTGCTTCGATCAATGCTTCAACCGCATCAATTCTTTCAGCGAAAACAGCTTCAAGCTCGGTAGGAGTCTTTGTTTCGTTTGCATCTACAGGGTTAAGAAGTCTTATTTCTTCCATTGACCAGTGACCGGAATTAGTTGCAAGACAGTGAATCTTAACATAACGCGCTCTTGCGTTGTATGCCGTTCCGTCAAACTTAAAGGAAAGGTCGTTTACCATAGGGCTATCGGTTACAAATTCATCAGCCGCAAGCCAGTTTACACCATCTTCTGATACATAAACATAACCTGACTTGAACGCCTGGCTTCCGTGAGCGGTTCTTCCGTAAATTCTTACACCGGAGAAATCAACAGTTGAGCCAAGGTCATATAAGATATAAGCAGATTCTGATGTGTACTTTGACTTTTCGGCATGATCGTCTGCAATGCATCCGCCGATTTTATAGTCGTGGGATACCTGATACGCATACTGATCTCCGCCGCTTGCCTGAATTTCGGCAAGGATAGCAGAATCGATTATAACACCGTCAATAAGCTTCATGGAGTTCTGTCCATTGCTGTGAAGGCTTGCTGTACCGTCTTTTGCAACTGTGTATGTCTCCACCTTACCTACGGGATAGGGGATAAAGTCGCCCTCGTGAAGGTCAACACCGAAATCAATGGGCTTTAATACCTGAAGCTCTGCATAGCAGGTGTGTGCTGTAGTTGAGCCTGAGCCTGCTGTTGCATTAACCACAAACTTATAATACTTATAAGCAGGAAGGTTCTTTTCAACCTTAACTGTTGCAGGAGCCGTGGGAGTAGAATTTGAAAAGCCTGTTGATGCACTGTTCAATACCTTTATATATTCTTCTCCGTCGTTTGAGGCATATACACTTACTCTGTAGGGGTTACCGCCCATATTGTCGGTTCTTCCGTAAATACGGAAACCGCCGATAGCTTTTGCCTCGTTAAAGGTAATGGTAATTGTTCTGATTTCTTCGGGAATCGGAACATAGGGTGCGTTACCGTCTCCGTTTACGGAAATATTGGCAGCTGTATGGTAATAGCTTGTTCCGGAAAGGTTTCCGTCGAAAAGGAGATCGGAACTATTCCAGTTTCCTGTATTTGTATAGGTTTTTCCTTCGTATTCAATGGGAATACCGGCGCCGGATGTGTGTGTGAAATATTTAGCCTGTTTATAATAGTCATACTGTGCGTCAATTGCCGCAACAGAATCAAAGCTCTTTTCAAGGGAATCGTCGGTGTTGATAAGCGCAACTTCACCTATTTCCCATTCTCCCCAGCCGTCCTTAATAGCCTTGGGAATTACGCGGATGTACTTTGCAGTAAAGTTTGCAGCCACGCTTTCCTCAGCAAGGGCAATGTCAAGATACCAGTAGGTATCGTTTCTTTCGATTGTTGCACCAAGCTCTTCCCAGTTTTCGCCGTCGTCGGAAACTTTAACGAGAACACTGGTGGGGATTCTTCTTACATTTCCGTTCTGAGAAGTGTCAGCTGACCAATATCCGTTTGCCCAGCTTGCGGTTCTTGTGTTCATCCACATACGGACACCACGGAACGCCTTAGCTTCGCTGAGAACAACTTCCGCATAGTGACCTGCTGTATTGTTCGAAGAACCAAGACTCCAGGTTTCGCCGCCTCTTGTGCCGTCGATGAGAGAAGCCTTTGCTGTACCGTCAAAGTTAACGCTGTCACCGGCTGTAAGCATAGTTACGCCCTGCTTTTCAGCATCGGTAAGTGCTGCAGACATATTTATGTTAACCGTGATATCTGTGTCCATAACCTTTGTTGCGTTTTCTGTAACGGGGTCAAGCATAACAATTTCTTCAAGCTCGAATTCACCAAAGCCGTTAATTGCGGATACCGTGAAACGAAGATAACGTGCTGTTACGTTGATTGCTGTGCCGCCGGATTTAAACACAAAGTCTCCCGACTCTGTTGCGGTCGCATCGGTGCTTCTTGCTGCAGCATCAAGGCCATGCCACTTGAAAAGATTATCATTGGAAACCTGCATATTTATGGTCTTTATATCTCTTACACCGCCGGTTGAATAGCTACGGCTTCTTGAAGCATCATAGATTCTTACACCGGAAAAGGTTTTGGGTTCACCAAAGTCAATCGTTATTGTTGTAGGATTCGCATTGTTTGCAGGGAGACCCAAAAAGCCTTCAGCCTTACCGTTTGAATGGTAATAGAAAGAATGCTTTGATGTATCGCCCCATGTACCTGTGGTGTACATGCCGTTAGTGATGCTTCCAAAATCACCTTCTGAGCCTCCGGTGTAGCTTACGGACGCATCGGTAAGTTCTGTAAAATAGGTTACACCGTCGCCTTCGGCAGGCTCAAAAGTCTGAAGCGCCATGGTTGATTCCATAAGCTCAACCTCATCGCCGAAGATTTCAACATAATCTTCTTCCAATTCTTCTTCCGTAACTTCTTCTATTACGGGGATGTCAAATGCTACGTCTTCCTCTGCCCATGCAGGAACTGCCGTCATAGTCGCCAGCATAGCAAGGGTTAAGAGTAAAGCCAATGCCTTTTTCATATAAACCACTCCTTTGGTTGATATTTTATGGCACATAGGTGCCGGAACATTGTACAAAAGTGCCAAGATACACTTTCAGTACTACTATTTTATCACAACCGCCTTTAATTTCCAATCCTTTTTTGTCACACAGTGTTTTTTCTACTTTTTGCACAAACAACAATACCTTCTTTTGTGCAAAAAAGCAAAGCCGCTATCCGGACAGGCGGACAAACATATGAGATTCTTCGCCCTGCGGCGTTTTCTTGGAAAAAGCCTGTGGGCTCAGAATGACAGCGGCGGGAGAAGGCAACGCCGTAGGGTTCGGCGGTCTGTGGCAAACAAACAATCAGGGAAGAAATGCGTTCTCCCAAAAGGGTGTGCAGCACGGGATAATGCGGCAGGAGCAAGATTCTGCCCTACAGTGCTTTTTATCATTCTGAACGGAGCGCGGCGCTATTCTGTCATTCTGAGTGAGCGTGGCGAGCGAAGAATCCCTTTCCGGAATGCCGGGTATTATTTATTTGAGATTCTTCGCCCTGCGGCGTTTTCTTGGAAAAAGCCTGTGGGCTCAGAATGACAGCGGCGGGCGAATGGCAACGCCGTAGGGTTCGGCGGTCTGTGACGAACAAACAATCAGGGAAGAAGTGCGTTCTCCCAAAAGGGTGTGCAGCACGGGATAATGCGGCAGGAGCAAGATTCTGCCCTACAGTGCTTTTTATCATTCTGAACGGAGCCGGTTCCATTTTGTCATTCTGAACGAGCACAGCGAGTGAAGAATCTCCTGCGACACACCTTTATACAGAAAAAAGCAGATTCTTCGTTCATTGCATTCTATCAGAATGACAGCGATGGACGTGGATAATGCATCGCAGGCGAAACACAATCCCTCCGTCATCGGAGATTTTCGCCTTCGGCTGAAAAATCTCCGATGACACCTCCCTTTACACAGGGAAGGCTTTATAAAATGTTTCGGAATTCATAAATGCATTCCCTGCGATATCGCAACAAAAAAAAGGACGATGCTTTTGCATCGTCCTTTTTAAGCTTTAATTAATTTTCCGAGCAGTCGATTTTGTAGAAATCGGTATAAACTGTCTTAACTTCTTCGCCGTCAAGATATGTGATAAAGCCTCGTGCAGAGATTCCGCCGTAATCCTTATAGCTTGCAGTAAGCTTATACTGACCGGAGGTCTTTGAATCGCAAAGAGCTACCTTTATCTTCTTGCCGTCCGCAGTAGTCGTTCCGATCATATCTATGGTAAGGTCTGTTACACCGTCGTCCTTAACATAGATTACGCCTGTTTCAAGAACTGTTACGCCTTCGGGAACAACTCTTGTGGTAAGGAAGCTTGCAACAAGTATTGTTTCATCTTCGTTTGCCACTGTATCCTGTGATACTGTCATTGTGATGCCCACAGCTTTTTCAACAACTGCATCTTCTGCTACATAAACCGCAGTAAGAGCCACATCCATATCGGGTGCGAAGAAGATGTATGTTTCTGTGTAGCAAACAATCTTTTCGTCAATAGTCCAGTATGCAAATTTCTGTCCTTCTTCTGCCTCTGCTGCCACAGCCTTAACCTTTGTATCGTATGCATAGGTCTTTTCGGAAGCAGCTTCGTCGGTTTCGTCGAAGAGTCCAACTGTACCGTTTGTTACTGTAATAGTGCTCTGTTTTGTTCCCTTTGCTTCGTATAATGCATAGTATTCTGTTTCTGCATTTATCTTGGCTGTTACATCAACGTCGCCGCCGTCCTTGTTAACCCACTTCACAAAGCTGTAGCCTGTGGTGTAAAGCTGATCAGCGGAGGGAGCAACGGGAGCAGTACCCTTCTTTACATAACCGGAGGATACAAGCTTAGCACCGTCTCTTCCGATGAATGCATAGAATGCTTCAAATGCGGAGGGATCTGCAAATATTGCTCTGATGTCCTTACCAACAGATGTTTTTATGGTGATACCTGTTGTTGCATCTGTGCCAAGGATTTTACCTGTGTTTGCTTCAATCCAGTACTTGAAGAGTGCTTCATCTGCCGTTAATGTAATGCTGTCGTTTGCAGCTACGTTGGCAGAACCGAGAGAAGGTACACCGTCGATATAAACGTTACCGCCTGTTGTGGGTGTTACATCAATCTTAACCTCATCCTCTTCTGCACCGGGAGCGCTTGCGCCTTCCTTAAGAAGTGTAAGAGCCTTTGCGGTTGCATACTTAAAGTAACCTGCATCTGCAACAATTAAAACATCATCTGCATATACGGGCTCGTCAAAGTAAACGGTTGCAACCCTTGTTTCACCGAGGGTTGTCTTATCAAAGTTCTGAGACTTTACAAGTGTCCATTCTTCGTCGTCTAACTCTTTTACATATACGGTTACACCGTCCCATGTACCTGCAAGATTATCTGTTCTTGAATAGTAACGGATACCGGAGAAGGTAACGCCGCTGTCAGTAGAGAGCATAATATAGTGTCTGCCTTCCTCGGAGTCTGCCACAGCCTTTACATTATCGGGATCGCTTCTGTCCTCGGTGTATGCACTGTGCCAGTAAGTACCTGTCTTACTGAAGATACTTGAAACCACGTTATTGTCGGAATTTGTGGATAATGTGGTTGCAGACCACATATCAGGCACAATTTCGTCATCGAGGAACAATGTCTCATCTGCTTCGGGAACCTCAAGCCATTCGGTCTGAAGGTTTATTGTGTAAGTAGCCGTTTCAGTGTCGCTGAAGGTTGCATTAAGAGTAACACTATCTACCTCGAAGAAGTTATCAAGACCTCTGAAGTTGTAACGAAGTACGGTTGCCTTGCCATCTGCCTGAGTGAAGGCAACATCCTTATCCCCATACTTAAGGGTGCTTAATGTCTTTCCTTCGGGAATGGTGATTACAAGATTGTCTGTACCTCTTGCATTGTCTGTTTCCGTTAAATAGTAGGTTTCAGAATAGTAGTCCTTAAGTTCTACATCCATTTCAAAGTACTCGGAGGAGTCAATCTGTACCTTTACTTCGAAAGAACCTGTTCCAAGAGTCTTTAAGTAATCAGCCTTTAATGTAAGAGCTCCTGCATCTACATCCCATGTGTAATTTGCCGCATCAACTGCAGCATCTGCCACCTTAACGTTGATTATTCCTTCCGCATCCGCAGGTACGTGGAAGGTAAACTTCGCATCGGTTACGTTATCCTTGTCGATAACCACCTTTTCGGGGCCTGTGAATGTAACCTTATCCTTTATAAAGTGGATTGTGTCCGCTGTTATATGGTTGGATGTGGATACAATGTGAATTCTTAAGTAACGGTAGGAAACTGCCTTACCGAAGAGAATGTCGGAAGAATAAATCGGAACACTGTTTTCGCCGACTGTATAATCGCCAACCTTTTCATAGTAGGGCTTAGCAGAGTAAACCTCTGTCCACTCTTCATCTGCACTGTTTTTACCTGTTACCGTAACCAAAGTATTCCAGGTTGTTCCGCCGGGACGTTCAAGATGACGGATACCTGTGTAGGGAGTCACGTTCTCGCCGAAGTCAACGTCTAAGTAGTGACCGATTGCCGCGGTGGAGTCGCCTGTTCCGCCAACGCCGTTAACTGTGCTGTGGTAGGAGTGCCAGTTCTGGTAATCCTTCTTGCCTATCGCCTTTGCAGAAAGCACGTTGCTGGGCTGATTTACATCAAGAGCAGAGCTTACTCTTGCCTTCCACTTAGTAGTGTCGGGAATGATTTCGTCATCGGCAAATTCGCCCGATGTACCTGTTACTGCTACCCATGCAGCATCAACAGTAACCGTGTAGGTCTTGGTTGTACTGTCGCTGAAGGTTGCAACAACCTTAACCTCGCCGCCCTTATTAACATCGATTAAAGAGAAGAAGTCGCCTGAACGTCTGAAGTACTGTCTTATAACGGTAATTTCCTTGTTGTCATCAGACTGGGTAAACTCAAGTTCAGTTCCGTCTTCAAGCTCAAGGGCTGTTACTTCCTTAGCCGATGTGTTTGTAAGAACAAGAGCACCTGTTCCGTTACTTGCATCAAAGAGCATATAAGTAACCTTTGATGTGTCTGTCTTATTTACCGTAAGAGTAAACTCAGCATCGTTTGTGAAGGTTACTGTAAATACGTTTTCGCCGTTTGCTAAAGTTGCAACTGTATCCTTGGAAATTGCAAGAACACCGTCAGCAAAGGTGTATGCAACGTCGCTGCCATCAGCATCCTTGAGAGAAGCAACGGTTTCATCGTCAACAAGGGCAAAAGTAAATTCTGCCGCCTTATTTTCTGATGCATCAACTGTAACAACCTCATCGGAGGTAAGCATTGTATCAGCCTTTAAGAGTGTGATTTCGGAAATGGATATTGTCTGCTTGTATTCCAATCCGTTGGACTTTGTTACAGAGCCCTTATAGTATCTGTAAGAAACGATGTCGGAGAATTTCGCTGTCTTTTCGGTAAGGTTTGTTGTGAAGGTGTAGTCACCGAGGCTTACCCAGTCTTCACCGTCATCAGAGCCCCAGTATCTTATCTGGGTGGGTGCGCCTGCCGCTGAGCCCGCAGTTTTATCTTCCTTATAGGAAGAAACTCTGGGATAAATTCTTATACCGGAAATTTCTGTTTCCTCGCCTGTGTCAAGGATAAAGTCAAGACGAACGGGAGGATAGAGAAGTACCTGCTCAACCGCACCTGAAAGGTCAGCGTTTGCAGTGTACTTTCCTGCAACGAAGTCAGTTTCATAGCGGTTGTTAGCGGTTGTTGCTCCGCCCTTACGGATAAGGTACTCAACCTGACCGTCGAATGCCTTATTCATATCTCTGTTTCTTATGGTTGTCGTTGCCTTCCATGTTGTCTTGGGTGCGATTTCGTCATCATATTCGCTGCCTTCGATTGCAGCTGCACTTGTAAGCTGAATAAAGTCAGCAGTTGTCTTTATGTTTACTGTTGCAGTTGAATCGTCACCGAAGGTGATGGTGATATAGTGGTTACCAATACCGTCGGATGTTACCTTTCTTACGAAAGAGCCTGTAAAGAAGGAGGGCTGGATTTCCTGACCTGCAGTCCATCCGTAGGTTGTATTTGCTGTTCCGAAGTAAAGTGTACCCTTGGATCCGTCTGTGTAGGCTGTAAGACCTGTAGCGGTTTCGTAGCCGCCTGCCAGGGTAATTGTCATATTGGTGCCGTCATTTGTAACACTTGCAGCATCGGTTCCGTCAATAACTCTGCCTAAAGTATCGGTATATGTAACGGACTTGATTTCCATATTATCTCTTACGGGAAGAGTGAAAGTTGCCTTGTTAAGACCTGTGCTCTGTGCCACAGACATTTCGTAGATGGAGCCCTTTACAAGAGCCTCGGCATCGGCGAGCTTATTTAATGTCTCTTCCGTAACAAGCTCCTTTGCACCTTCGGGAAGAGCCTCGTATGCGCTTCTTGCCGCTTCGATATCAGCTATAGCGGAGGATGCGGAAAGTGCATTGATAACTGCTGTAACCTCATCAGCCTCTGCCTTAAGTATTACGCCAAGCTCGGTAGGTGTCTTTGTGGGGTTTGCATTGTCGGGTGCTGTAAGTAAAAGCTCCTGGAAGGACCAGTGATTTCCGCCGCCTGTTTCAGCACAGTGAATACGGATATAACGTGCAGTTATATTGTAATCCTCGCCGAATGTTGCGGGGATGTCTGTATAAATTTCACCGGTTGATGCATATTTTGCAAGAGCAACTCTTTCAATTGCACCGCCTTCAAAGGCTATGTTTACGGTTGTACCGCCGTCTTCATGTAAGTCGGACTTATACCAGGTTTCACCGTCATCGGATACCCAGATATGTCCCTTGGTTAATGCCTGACCGGGCTGATTCCAACGGCCGAAGATACGGGCGCCGGAGAAGGTATAGCTCTTACCTAAGTCAAAGTCAACGGTTACATAACCGTCGCCTGTCAAAGCGTTGTCGATTTCCCAGTGGGGATCGTTGTTTGCTGTGAGCCAGGTTGCATAATAGCCTTCGCCTTCGTTAATTACCTGATGTACCTGACCGTCAAATACGCTTGTGTTTACGGCTATGCTCTTTCCGAGGGAGCTGTAGAATGCAGTCTGGGCAGGAACGGCTTTCCAGGTAACAACGTCATCATCAGAAAGGTAAGCAGAAACTGTACCTGTCTTTGCACCTTCGTCCAGAAGCTGGAATTCAGCAAGACATACATAGTTGTCAACCTTTTCGCCGACAACCTTAATATATTTAAGGTCAGCATCTATGAAGGAAGGAATAATTACATCAACGGGCATCATATAGCCGTTTGCATCGTAAGTATTATGAAGGTCTGCTGTTACGGATGTAATATTGTACCAGTTTGTGCCGTCCTCAGAACCCATAAGTCTTACCTTACGCATCGTTGCAGTGCTTTTGGCATTGGCTTCTGCAGTAGCGTCATTTCTGGGCCAGAGTCTGATACCGCCGATTTTTGTCTTTTCCTTAAGGGTTATAACAAAGCTTCTGTCTTCATCGGTATAAACACGGTCGGGGTACTGGTTGCTGGGATCAGCAAAAGAATGCCAGTAGCTTGAAAGGCTTATCATACCGTCGTATGCATTTGATACCTTATAGCTTATGGTGTTCCATTCACTGCCCGCTACGACAGATTCGATTGCGCTGTTCGGAATTTCGTGTCCGTCAAGAGACCAGGTCTTCAAGTCGCTGTTTGCATCTATCATGGCGATTTCTTCCATTTCAAGCTCGCCCCAGGTCTCTGTTACTGTTGTTGCTTCAAATTTAATGTATCTTGCGTTAAGGTTAATCTTTGCGCCTTTTCCGTTCATGGGGAAGAGGAGGTCTGAATAGAGCCCTTCTTCATTATATACGGCTGCTGCGGGGAAAGTTCTGTACCAGTTTTCACCGTCATCGGAGAAGTAAACGGTGCTCGTTACAATTCTTCTTGCACCGGGACGGGGTTCATTACCTGTTCCGTCAGTTCCGTAGGTTCCGAAATAACGGGTTCTGGAAGAATCCCACAAACGGATACCGGAAAATGCCATCTTTTCACCAAAGTCGATGGTGATGGTATCCCCCTTGAAAATCATGTAGCCTTCTTCAACGTCGCCGTCTTTGATAAACTGACCGCCAAGGTCATCGCCAACGGTAATCTGTCCGTTGTAAAGAGAAGCGATGGCACCTTCTGAGCCTTTACCTGTTACGTTCTGAAATGAAACGTCTACACCGTCAATTTCAGAAAGAAGGGTAATTCCATCGGTTTCGGATGTTTCGATTGCGGCAAAATCTTCATCTGCCATAAGTTCAATCTCTTCACCGAAGAGGTCCACTTCTGTAAGCTCTTCCTCAGTAACCTCTTCGATTACGGGAAGGTCCAATGTTGCGTCTTCTGCCCATGCCGGTACTGTGCAAAGAGTTGCCAGCATCGTGAGTGTGAGCAGTATTGACAATGCCTTTTTCATAAAGAATCACTCCTTTTTCCGGGGCAAAGCCCCTTATTTATTCGTGCCTTCAGGCACCAAACATTAAAAAGCGTACAAAGACACTTTTAGTAATATTATTTTATCACAATCCCGGCGTGTTTTCCAACTGTTTTTTATCATCCGTATGATATTTGGGACATTGCACAAAATAGCAACTTTTCCTTTGTGCAAGATTTCCAAGAGAAAAAGAGACGATATGTCGATGTGTCAGGTTGGCTGTCATTCCGGGTGAGCGCAACGAGATGTTTGCGGTCCGTCGGGGACGCCGTACCTTACATAATACATCGACAGTACAAGGATGAGTCTCTGCATTTGAATTTTATTTTTCAGTTTCCTTCATTAAAACAGCAATGCGGATGTCTGCCATTCTGAGTAAGCACAATCCCCGTTTTGTCATTCTGAGCCGCAGGCGAAGAATCCCTTTCCGGAATGCCGGTTATTATTTATTTGAGATTTTTCGTTCATTGCATTCTCTCAGAATGACAGCGATGGGCGGGGGGGAGAATGACAGCGATGGGGGAAAGGCAATGCCGTAGGCTTCGGCGGTTTGAGGCAAACAATCAATGGAGAACTGCGTTCTCCCGAAAGGGTGTGCAGCACGGACAAAGCGGCAGGAGCAAGCCCCTGCCCTACAGTACTTTTTGCCATTCCGAGTGAGCGCGGCCCTATTCTGTCATTCTGAGTAAGCGCGGCCCTATTCTGTCATTCTGAGCCGCAGGCGAAGAATCCCTTTTCGGAATATCTGTTATTATTTATTTGAGATTCTTCGCCCTACGGCGTTTTTACCAAAACGGCCTACGGCTCAGAATGACAGCGATGGATGTGGGATAATGCATCGCAAACGAAACACAATCCCTCCGTCATCAGAGATTTTCGCCTTCGGCTGAAAAACCTCCGATGCCACCTCCCTTTACACAAGGGAGGCTTTATAAAATGTCTCGGAATGCATAAATGCACTCCCTGCGATTTTATCATCCGGGTGAAGGAGATTCTTGCTCCTGCCGAAACTATGGCGAATATCCCGGAACGAGCAAGCCCGTTCCCTACAATGATATACAAATGTAAAGGGCAAAAGTATGATTTAAAGCAAAAAAACACAGAGGCTTTCGCCTCTGTGTTTTAATTAATCGTAAACTGATTAAGCTTCAACTTCGAATACTACAGTGTAAACTACGATGTCAAGAACGTCGCCGTCAAGAACCTTAGCTACTGCGAAGCATACTTCTGTTTCTTTCTCAACCATAGTTGCGATTTCGTCTGCTCCGATTTCGCCTTCATCGTCAGTGATGAAGCTGTCAAGGAAGCCTTCAATGCTATCTTCAACAGAGAACTTAGCGCTCTTTCTTGTAAGATCAACATTTACTATTCTCGCACCCTTAACGTTGAGTTCGTTCTCACCGAAGAATGTGTAGTTACCGTCAAGTTCTTCGTCTGTAAGCCAGCCGTATACATATGCTACGCCTTCTTCTTCTTCAGCATCATAGCCTTCTTCTGTGAAGATATATCCGCCGTCGAATTCGTCGTTGAGGTTAGCATCAACATATACAACCTTAATGTCTGTTACAAGACCTGCATCGTCCTGAGCAACTTCAAGGATAGCTCCGTTAAGATACATATCTTCTGTGTAGTTATCAAAGAAGTCTGCATAGCCTTCTACAAGGTATTCAACATCGAATGCAGATTCGATATCTGTATCAGCTACAGTTTCAAGAGTAACTTCTTCGCCGTTCATATAACCTGTGATTACAAGGTATACTTCTTCTTCGTCGTTCTCTTCTTCGTAAATGTCCTTTACAACTAAGAGAGCTGCATCTTCAGCGATGTCGCTGTCAGAACCTGTGATTACTAAGCATCCGTATGTCTTGTCTACGCAGTCAAATGCAAGACCGGTATAGATGTCTTCATCCTTGAAGAGAGAAGCGCTTGCAAGAGAAACTTCCTTCTTCTTCTGTACGTCAACAAGGTCAACTTCTGTAGTAAATACTACTGTAGACTCAGCAACGCCACCCTTACCTGTTACGCCTGCAAATCTGTTACGGTTTGCATCGTATTCATCTTCTTCAAGTGCGCCTGCCATAGAGAAGTTTTCTTCGTCAACCTTATCTTCCTCAAGGTCGTTCTTGGGGATTGTGATAGAAGAAATTTCACCAGCGGAGTTAAGAGAATACTTAACAACTCTGTAGTCAGCAACGTCACCTAAAGCAAGTACGTCATAATCTTCATCAGCATCTTCATCAACTGTGAACCAGCTGTCTGTAGCGTCAGAAAGTCCAGCAAGACCGTCTTCTAATTCGATAGATGTCTTTACGAAATCTTCTTCGTCTGCATCCCAAGCATAGAAGGAAACCTTGTCAGCAAGTTCAGCCTGAACCCATTCACCCTTTTCGTTCATGAAGAGAACGGTGTAGACGGGAGTACCGAAGATGGGCTCTCTGGAGTTTACATCAAGAACGAATGCATAGTTACCGCCTGTTACCTTTTCAGCTTCGGAGTAAGCAATCTTACCATTGTAGTTAAGGAAGAATGTTCCTTCGTCACCCTTAGCAATTGTATCGGTGTACTGGTTAGACTTAGAGTAGATGTTACCAGCAATCTTATAGTTATTTGTTGTAGAGGTTACTCTGCCTTCAACTGTTTCAGAGGAGATGTAAACCTTAAGAACCTTACCGCCGTAGAGTTCTACGATAGAAAGGATGTCATCTTCAGCGATGTCTTCAAATGTTGCTACTGCGCCGTCCTTATAAAGAACTGTGTAGTAGTCTTCATCTTCAGGATCAAGAGTAACAGAGTCTGTACCTGCCTTACCTGTTACCTTGTAGCTCTTTTCGTTGATGGACTTAACAGCAACTTCTGCAGTTACAGTTTCGATGAATACGAAATCGTATACGCCGTTGCCATCGTTGTCAAGAAGTCTGATGATACCGTCATCTGTGCAATCTTCGCCATAAGTTGCGTCAATGTCAGAAGCGAAATCGTTGATATCAACGTCACCGTCTTCATCATAAACACCATTTACGAAGTAGAGAGCATCATCCTGATCGTCGTCGTTGTTCTTAAGAACCTTTGCAACAACGGGATCTTCATCTTCGAGATCTTCGTAGTATTCGAATGTGTAGTAGTTTGACTTGTTGGACTTCCAAGAACCAGCTTCGATTTCGTCAAATGCGATTTCAAGAGTAGAGTTCTTGTTGCCCTTGGGAGCGATTGCAACGAGTTCATCGTCTTCTTCAAAGCCCTTAACATAAGCGGTGATTGTGTAACCGAAATAGTTTTCAGCGCCTGTGCCGTTAGCTTCAAATTCGATAGCCTCTCCGGGCTCTGTGGTGAATTCATATTCGCTGTCTTTGTCATCAAAGTTCTTAGCTGTGTAACCGTCGATAACAGTTGTTGTGATTTCAACTTCCTGATCATCTCTGTCTTCGAAAGTAGCATAGAATGTGCTTGTTACAACACCTTCAAGCTTTGTAACTTCGAGATAGTCCTTTAAGAGAGTCTGATCGCCCTGAACGTATTCAGGATCAGATGCGGACCATGTTTCCTGTTCCATGATCTTTGCTTCAAGAGAATTGAAGAGAAGTCTTGCAACTACCCATCTCTTAGCAGCGTCGCCTGTTACGCCTGTAGCACCCTTGGTGATCTTAAGCATGTTGTTTGCAACATAAAGATAACCTGTGGGATAACCACCCTTAACGTTTGCAACAGGTGTGTAGCCGAGCATTGCAACTACCATCTTAACGATTTCTTCGTAGGTTACGGGAGCTTCGGGATCGAAGATGCCGTTGCCTCTACCTGCGATGATACCGAAGTTAGATGCATAGTTTACATAACCGGCAGCCCAGTGAGAAGCAGGAACGTCTGTGAAGATTTCGTCTGCTACCATACCTTCTGCCTGTTCAGCAGCGTTGAGAGCGCAAACTAAAACCTTTGCAGCTTCTGCTCTTGTGATTGTGTTATCAGGAAGGAAGGTTCCATCCTCATAACCGTTGATGATTCCCAACTTGCTAAGCATTGTTACTGCTTCAAGGTAAGAAGCGTCTTCTGCAACGTCTGTGAATGCAAAAGAGCTCATTGTGAAGAGCATTGCGCATGCCATTACAAGTGCGAGAACTTTCTTGAGATTTTTCATGTCTCAATTCCTCCTTATAAAAAATATTATTTTTGGCGAAAGAGATTTGCTTTCCGCAGCGATGGGCCCCTCTTTCAAAGTCCTGCTGCAGTGCCGAAAGCCTGTATCGGATACAGTCCTCCAACCATAGTCACATTATAGCACCTACTTTTTCTTAAGTCAATGCTATTCGATGACTTGTAACATAACTGTAAAAAAGCAAACACACAGCTGCAAAAAAACACATCTTTTCCAGCCAATAACTATACTATCATATAGTTTTTGGCACTTTTTGTCAAGTCTTTTTAAAGATTTTTCGTATTTTTTGCGTTTTGAGCGATATTTCTGTAACATTGGCTGTTTTTCTGTAACAAATGCCTTTGTTACAGAAAATGCAAAGTGCAGAATTTCTCATTTCTCATTTAATTTACGTAACAGAATACATAGCAGTCTGTCATTCTGAGCGAGCGCGGCCCCATTTTGTCATTCTAAGCGAGCGCGGCGAGCGAAGAATCCCTTTCCGGAATACCGAGTATTATTTATTTGAGATTCTTCGCCTACGGCTCAGAATGACAGCGGTGGGGGAAAGGCAATGCCGTAGGGTTCGGCGGTTTGAGGCAAACAATCAATGGAGAACTGCGTTCTCCCGAAAGGGTGTGCAGCACGGACAAAGCGGCAGGAGCAAGCCCCTGCCCTACAGTACTTTTTGTCATTCTGAGCGAGCGCGGCGAGCGAAGAATCCCTTTCCGGAATACCGGGTATTATTTATTTGAGATTCTTCGCCTGCGGCTCAGAATGACAGTGGTGGACGGCTCAGAATGACAGCGGCTGTGGCACGGAATGACAGTGGTGGGCGTGGGGACAATAACAGAAAAAAGGCACTGCCCGGCGGGCAGTGCCTTTAATAAGTTCAATTATTTTACAATTGTAACCTTCTGAGTCTCTCCGTTCCAGAATACCTTAGCACCGAGGTTTTCGGAGATAAAGCGGATAGGTGTATAGGTTCTGTCGTTTTCGATGAATGCGGGAGAGTCAAGCTTAACTTCCTTGCCGTTTACAAGTGCTGTTTCTGCATCAATTGTAATTTCGATTACGACATCACCCTTTGTGATTGTAACCTTTCTTGCTGCTTCATCCCAGGCAACGGTTGCACCTAAGTGTTCAGCAACGAATCTTGCGGGAAGCATTGTGCGGTCATTTACAATCTTGGGAGCAACGTCATTTGTCTTTTCATCGCCGAATACATGAGCGTCATGTTCGTCGATTGTAAGAATCATAACTTCTTCTTCGGTTGCAGCTTCGATTGTATATTCGCCTGCTTCGCCTGCGGGGAATGTGATGGTTCCCTTTTCAGCATCGTATTCCACTTCAACAACTTCGCCGTTCTTATCAACAACAACGATTGTGTCAGCAACTACCTTTTCGGGAGCCTTATAGGATACTGTTACCTTGTCTTCCTTGTAATCTTTGGGAACTGTAACAACATCTTCCTTAACTGTTGCTTCGGGATCCTTTGCGGTTGTTCCGCCTGTTGTTCCGCCTGATGTGCTTGTTCCTGCATCAGAAGAAGAGGTGCCGCCTGTTCTCTTCTTAACATTTACTGTTGCAGTAAGGTTACCTTCTGCATCAGCATCATCCTGAATAGCTTCATATGTAATTGTAGCGATTGTTGCTTCGCCTTCCTTAATAACAGTTGTACCTTCCATAGAACCGGAAACTTCATATGTGCCTTCTTCAGCAACACTTACGCCTTCACAGGTAAGAGTAAGCTTACCGTTAAAAAGCTTTTCCTCAATGTCCTTAGCCTTTACGCCGTCAGCTACGTTAACTGTAAGTGTAACTGTGCCTTCTCCGTCATCAACGGGAGCTTCCCATGTAAAGAGAGTTTCGTCAGCATCAAGCATATCAGCTGTCATTTCGGGAAGAGTAAGAGAATTATCATAGTTAACAGTAATTACGAATGAGCCTGTAACAGCAAGCTCATCAAATGCTGCCATATAGTCTGCAACGTCAGCTTCTTCAAGCTCTGCATTAAATGCCTTTTCCGCAAGAGCCTTACCTGCTGCATACTTGGTCTCTACATTAGCAAGGTCAATAACCGCTCTGAAATCAAAGGAACGGCCAAGAGAAGAATAATAAGCTTCAACAGTTCCTTCGGTTACATATTTAGCAGCACCTGCTGCCTTTGCCATAGCATCAGCTTCAACATCAACAGCCAAAGTAAGTGCAGTGCCGACAACAGTAGCAATTCCGCCTTCCTCATAAGCTGCAAATGCGTTTCCAACCATACCGATTATCATAAGCATGGAAAGAACGATTGCTGTAATTTTTTTCATAGATATCACTCCTTATAAATTTTAACACGCAAAAAGATACTTCTATGGTATCATGTTTTATTATATATCCTAACATATGGATTTGTCAAGCCTTAATTTTTAAAGATTTTTTAAGGGGCCGGAATACCGAAAAGCAGACGGATACAAAGAGCTGTACACGCCTGCTTTTAAAAATTCTTTCCTTTATTATATATATTGTATTTTACTTAATTTCGTACATATCGAGATACTTTTTGGTGTTTTCAATCATTTCGTTGAAAAGTTCCTTTGCATCAGCAACAGGAATGTCAACAAGAGGATCGTTGCAGAATGCATCAAATGCAAGGTCGATATTTTTCTCAACTCCCGCTTTTACAACCCCGGCCTGAGCGCCTGCGTTTCTTGCGATTAAAGGATAAATTCTTTCGGGGATTGCTCCTGCCATAACGGGAGTTGCGCTGTCTGCACGGAATACCGCATTGGTTTCAACAACAACGCCAAGGGGGAGATTAGGAATCTGACCAACGTTGGGAAGGTTGATATTTGTAACAAGATCGCCCAGTCCGAGAAGTGCCTTCATCTGACGAACGCCTTCTTCTCCGGTCTTTTTAAGCTCTATTGCCTGCTCACCGCTTATAAGTCTCTTGGATTTTGCAAGTCTGCCTTCCATATCCTGCTTTCTCCACTTAACTGCGGTTAATCCAAAGTTCCACTTCTTTTCAACCATTTCAACATCTTTTAAGTACCATTCCTTTTCGCAGAATTCGGCAAGATGTCTGTCACCTGCAGCTGCGATTACGCCATAGCGAAGGAAAAGATCCTTTTTAACCTTGTTTGTGGTCTGCCACTGCTTGTTTGCCCAGTTATCGTCTGCAGCCTTACCCGAATCGTCATCATAGTGCTTTTCGCAGAATTCCCTGTAAATGGGGAAGAGATCGATATTTCTGTACTGTGCGCTTGTAAGCCATGTAAAGTGGTTTACACCAACTACATTTACGGTGATATCGTCTCTCTCCGCTTTGATTCCGGTTGCTTCCTCAAGTGCTGTTGCAAGAAGTCGCTGTGTGCCGAATACTTCGTGGCAGCATCCGAACGCCTTGATGCCGGGGAAGGTTTTATAAAGAGTATTTACGCATATTGCCATGGGATTGGTGTAGTTTATTACCCAGGCATCGGGGCAGTTTTTCTCAATTGCCTTTGCAATTACTTCAAACATGGGAATTGTACGGAGCGCTCTTACCACACCGCCGGGGCCGGTGGTGTCACCAACGGGCTGATAGATTCCGTACTTTTCGGGTGCGTGAACGTCAGACTCCATTTCGTCGAAGGTGCCCGGAAGAATGGAGATTACAACGAAGTTTGCGCCTGTCAGGGCTTCGTCAATGGTTTCTACGGCGTGATAGCCCCATTTTGATACCGCATCGGGAAGGTCGTTGTACTTGTTTCCGATAATTTCGTTTGCCTTTGCAGCTTCTAAGTCGATGTCATAAAGATAAACGTCACCGCTTATGCCCTCGGAGGATGCAAGATCGCTCATAAGTCCCCACGCCCAGCCGCGGGAGCCGCCGCCGATGTAGGCAATTTTGACATCTGTTGCCATATTGTTTTCAATTTTCATAAAGATTCTCCTTTCGGAATTGTTTGCAGCGCTATACAATAAGGAAGCTTTTTAAATCCCTTTGCAATACGCCGCTTTGCTCAATTTACGGATTTTCACCGCTTCGAGGACAGTATATCACTATTTTTAGCAAAATTCCTTAAGTTTTTTGCCCACTTGATGGCAATTCTTTAATTTCTTGCGGTATTTTTTCTTTGATTCAATCGAAATTGCTCAATTGTAATCCGAAAAGTCGCATTTGTAATCGAAACGCAAGTTTGTAATCTGAAATGCACGATTTGTAAGCGAATTTAGGTTTATAAAAAAACAAACGGAAACGAGTTTGAAATCATTCAACTTCATTTCCGTTTAATTTAATTATTTCTACTGTATTGCAATTCAGGCAAATTATTTCTTGCTATCATCATATCGTCAGATACACCAAAGGCACTCCATTTGGAGTGCCTTTGGTAGTTTTTTGCATTCGATTTTTCTCAATACACTGTTCTGCTATTAATACTCAACTTCTGAGCCGTGCTCTTTAGCAAGTTCTTCTAATGCTTTGTTATATTCGTCAAGAAGTTCAACAGCTTCTTCAAGCTTTTGGATTCCTGCATTTATTGTTGCTTCCTCCTGAGTTTCACAACCTTCAGAGAGAGCTTCAAAGCCTGTCTTATAAGTTTCCATCACCTTAACGTACTTATCCTTTATTGCTTTAACTTCTTCTGTTTCAGGGGTAATACCCTTGAGTTTTTCAAGTGAACCGTTTACAAGAGGAAGAAGTGTATCGTCAATACTTTTCTTGATAGCAGCATCATCTTCAAGTGTTTCCCAAGTTCCAACCTCTGTCGTGATTTTTGTATAATTTTCAGTAACTTCTTTCATTTCAACATTTAAGAAGTTTTCCAAATCATCATAGACAGGATCACTGCAACCTGTTAAAAGTGTAAATGACATAACTGCCATAAGTAAAAGTGCTAAAAGTTTTTTCATAAAAAATCCTCCATTTATTTAAATTAATTTATTTAGTTCCCTTATATGCCGGTGCGACAAAAGCCTTGAATTTGTCAACATTGTTTTTATTGTAATACTCATACGCAGAGATGTCATCCTCGCTAAGCTCTCTTACGGGTTTGAAATCTTCATAGTACGCCCAAATCTGTTCTCCGTTATATTTGTCTGTGACAGGCAGAGTATCACCGACTTTCGGCCCTGTCACCCAGATTCTGTCGCCATTCGCATAAGAGTGCTGAAGCATCATCCATTGATTATCCGAAGTGGGCAGGAAGTTTTTACCGTTTGTACCGCCCTTCCAGCCGCGAAGATTTTTTTCATCAGGAAGTACCGCCTGATAATATCCGATTTCATCAGCATTTACACTTCTTTGCGCAACTAAAATTGCTTCCTGAATGGTGCAGATACCCTGCGGGTCAATGGCTGTATCGCTCTTGCCTTTGATAAGCCCGAGTGCATTCATAAACGCCATAGGCTCGTTTGCCCACGATGAAATCGACCAGCAGTCAGAGAAGCTGTCAAGCTGCGATTCGTATGGTGTATATCTTATCTTGGAGTTGTTCTTCACATACATAAGGGCACGGTGGATAAAGGTCGCCATCTGCTCACGGGTAAGAGTGGTATACGGCGAGAATGTGCCTTCGCCCGTGCCTGATGTGATGCCTGCCGAATATGCTTTTAACACATATATGTTATCCGTGTCGTTAAATGTACCGGCAGGAGCCGATGCAATTTCTTTTCCTGTGAGCTTCTCTGCAAGCTTAACCGCTACAGAGCAGAACTGCTGACGGTTGATTCCCCAAGTGTAGTCGTTTCCGAGAAGGGATAAATCAAGAAGGTCGTTCGCGTTTGCCCATTTGATTTCATTTTCAGCCCAACCGCTGTAAGCGGCAGTTACGGCAGAATTTCCCTTTACGGCAAAGGCGGAGAGCCAGTCGCTTTCTACCGTGGTTTTTTCAAGATATTCGGGTATGTCCTTTTCCCAGCCCTTCTTCAGATTGCTTATCCAGTATTCGTAGGTAAGCTCTGCGTTTGCACCGAAGTCTTTTTCAAAATCCTCTCTTGAGTAATGGATTGTGTCATATTCATACCGGTTTATTCCGCACCAGTTGCAGGAGTAGAGATATACATCATCGCCTGCGCTGTTTTTGCCGAGATAGTTTTTCGCCGACAAATCCTTTATAGTATAGCTGTGGGCAAATTTTGAATAATCGTATTCGTTATACTCATTTTTTGAGAATGTGTGATTAGGATTTTTTTCAGAAAGACCGCAGTATTTGCAGGAATAGAAATACATTACGGGGTTCTGACAGGATTTGTGCCTGTAAATGCGGTCTGCCGATGTGACTTCTGCCGTGTAGATATGATTTGTGCACCAGTCACGGGCGGCGGAATCGCCCTTTTTAAATGCCTCGTATACATCTCCCGAATAGAGCTTTGTTTTAAACATCAAATTGGCATATCGCACGCGGTCCCAAGCTGATGAGGTACGCGACCACCCGTCAGTATAACCATTTGGAAGTGATGCATCCGAAACATAAAGAGTGAAATCGTATGTAAGAGCACCGCCGCTTTCAAACATATATCCTTTGAGCTTCGGGTGTTCGGCTTCCTTGGGGTAGGTTTCGAGATTTTCAAGGAAAGCCACAACATCCACCTTGGGACTGAGCCATACTTCCTTAAGGTTTGAAAGATAAACCATTGCGAATGCGTCAGCCTCGTTGAATTTAGTAACCTCGTAGTCAAGAAGCACCCGCTTAAGACACAGTGCCTCATAGCTTCCGTTTCCAGGATATATACCTGACAAGGAGGTGTTCTGGTCATTTATAATAAGCTCCGTGGGATGCTGGGGATAGCCTTCCGCCCAACGGTTGTTTGCCTCGCTGACCGAGTAGATTTTTGTAAGGTCAAGCGTGTCTTCTGCGGAATTTTTCGGCTTTTCAGCCACCTTTGTTCCCTGCCCGGTAAGAGCAGGGAATGTATATTTGAACGTAGCATTTTCGATGCCGTCTTTAAATGTAATTTCTGCAAGGTTGCCGTTTAAGGTTGATTTGTTTGCGGCAGGCTTAATTCTGTAATTTACAACATCCTTGTAATTTTTAAAGTTTATCTTATAGATTACTGTGTAAACCTCGCCTGCTTTAAATGTGCCGTCTTCGTTAAAATTGCCTTCCCAGTTTGTCTCTTTTACCTGTAATCGGGAATTATTAACAGTAACATCCGAAGGCTTTTTTCCGACTGCGGGCTCTGCAACGGTTGCTTTTAATTCCGTAATAGATGATACAGCAAGCACCGTGTTTACCATACCTCCGAGAAGCATTATAAAAGTCAGGATTATACAAAGAAATTTACTGAATTTTCTCATAGCAAATCCTCCTTATTTACCGTAAAACTTATTAAAGTTCGCCTCGTCATCGGGTTTCAAATCCTTGATAGCCTTAAAGTCTGATGAACGAACCCACATCGGGAAGTCTGCGAAGGGATAAGTGGTCGGCAGCCAGTCAGTTTTATTATCAGGGTTTTCCGACGCCTTCTGATAGCCCGACTTAGGGCTGTGCACCCATATACGCAGTCCGTTTGTGTAGTCTGCCTGAGTCGGTGCGTGTTCATCGGGTGCATGGAAAAAGTCATTTTCAAAACTCAGTGTACTGATTTCACCTTTTGCAGGATTGCTCTGATACCAGCCAATCTGGTCGGCATTTACCGAACGGTTTGCAACAACCGCTGCCTGCTCGATTGTACATTTTCCTTCGGGGTCAATAGCGGTATCCGAGACGCCCTTTACAAGTCCAAGTGCATTCATAAAGCCCATAGGTGTTCTTGCCCAGTCGGCAATCGCCCAGTTATCCGAATACTTTTCAAGCTCAGGTGTATAGATTGTGTAGCGGATATTTGTATTATCCCTTACATACATAAGTGCACGGTGGATAAAGGTTGCCATCTGCTGACGGGTGAGTGTGCCGTCGGGTGCAAACTCTGTTGCGCTAACACCGCTTGTAATGCCCGAAGCGTAGGCTTTTAATGCATATTCGTTATCTGTATCTGTAAATATTCCAACATCTGCAGGAATTATTTCTTTTCCTATGAGCACCTCTGCAAGCTTAACGGCAATGGATGCAAACTGAAGTCTTGTTATAGGCTTTGTGTAATCATCGCCCAAAAGATTCAAGTCCAGAATTCCGTTTTGTGATGCCCACTGAACCTCGTTCTGTGCCCACTGGCTCATTTTAGCAGTAACATGTCTGTCGCCTCTCACCGCAAAAGCATATACGGAATCTTTTGTTACTGTTGCCTGTTCGGCTTCCCACTCACCGTTCTTCGGCTGCTCATATCCGTATAAAACTTCGCCGTGAGTTACACCGCATCCTACACAGGATTTCCAGTAAGCCCTTTCTCCGCGGGAGTTTGTACCAATATAATATTTATCCGAAAGATTTCTATCCATCGTGTAGTGGTCAGCCATATCCATCAGCATATGATAATTGCCGGCAAGATGCGGAAGTGACCTTGCCACATGGTTTGGATTGTATTCACACTTTCCGCATTTTGAGCAGGAGTAATAGTAAAGCGTCGGCTGTGTACAGCTGAGCATCTGATATACACGGTCAGCGGCGTTGTTGACATCGCTATAATCGTGGTCGGTACACCACTCATAGCCTGCTGACGGGCCTTTTTTATAAGCCTCTAAAACATCGCCTGAATAGAGTCTTGACTGAAATCTTTTGAAAGGGCCTGTATCACGATATATATATCCGTCTGCGCCTATGTCACTTTTTATTCTGTTCCAGTTTCCCGTAAAGCCGTTTGGAAGCGTTTTGTCCGACACAAACATAGTAAGTCTCTGTGTTTCGTGATTTGCGCTTGTCAGGGGTATCAATGAATTTGTGGCTGCAAAGCCTGTATGTGCATTTTTATAATCGGCCAAAAAATCGGCAACCTGTACATTGGGACCGAGCCACAGCTCTTCAAGATTGTAAAGCGACATAAACGCAGCCGCATCTCTGTTGGTGTACTTAGTTATCGGAGTATTTTCATCATCGCCGTTCTTTGTATTATATGTATAGTTAAGCACAACCTTTTTAATTGTGTTCAATTGTTCCTGTTTAAATGTGCTGACATAATCCCAGTATAACGATTCTCCTTCGTTTACTATAATCTCGGTGGGGTATTTCGGATGAACCGTAGTCCAGTCCGCGTCCGCCTGAGCCTTTGAATAAATATAACTCATATCTACAACAGGTATGGGAGCTGCAACCTCGAATGTATGAATAACAAAACCGCTCTTATCTTCTCCGCCTTTGTAATAAACCTTTGATATGCCGTTTACTGTTGCCTTACACTGCAAAGCAGAACCGGTAATTTTTTTATTTACGTTATCCTTTAGTTTAAAATTTATGGTTACCTTATAATTTTTTGCCAGCTAGAATGTTCCGTCTGCAGCAAATTCACCGCTCCATGACACATTTGTGACCTCTACATCGGGATGTGTGGTAGTTGCTGTTGACGCCGGTTTTCCGCCAAAAGATGGTTCTTCGATTTTAAAATCAATACGGTCTTCCATATTTATTGGCTCTGCTGTGGTATTATCTGTTGGAGTATTTCCTGCGGCAGACGCACCGTTGTTAAAGGTAAAGCTGATAACCGCCTGCTGTTTATCTTCAGACATACTTGTCATGGTGGCATTCCTTCTGTTTATCCTGAAGCCACCGTTGTCCACAAGATACTTATCCTGTCCTGCTTTGATTCTGATTGTAATATTGACAGTATATGCCGTGTTTGCTTTAAAGCAACCGTTTGCGTCCAGCTCACCAACCCATTCAACATTTACAACTTCCAGACTCTGGTTAAAAAGCGTAGCAGAAGCAATGGGCTTTGCACCCACTTCAGGTTCATTTACGGTAACATCCGAACGGCCTATCTGCGTTGCCGCAAATACATTTGCCGGAAGTATGCATAAAAGCATACATAATGATAAAATGATTCCTAAAATTCTTTTCATTTAAATATCTCCTACTTTACAAACGCTCTGAAAAGCATTGTAGCAATCTGTCCTCTGGTGCAGGTTGATTTTGGTGAAAATGTTGTGTCACTTGTTCCGCTTGTAATTCCCTCTTTTACAGCCCAGTTAACAGCCTGCGCATATTTTGCAGAGGATGAAACATCTGTAAACTGCGTTTTTGTTGACTGCTTGGGTGACTTTGCTTTTTTCCAAAGATAAGTAACCACATCTGAACGTGTGCAAGCCTTATCTCCTTCAAATTTGCTGCCGGTTAAAATGCCGTTCGCCTCTGCCCAGCATGCTGCATTATAGAAATAATCATCCTTTGATATATCTTTAAAGCTTGTTTTATATGTCTTACTAATTGGCGAAGATCCATATGCACGATAAATAAATGTGATAATCTGTGCACGTGTGCAGGTTGCATCAGGTGAGAATGTTGTTTCTGATGTACCTGCTGTAATATTTTCTACAACAGCCCAGTCTACGGCTTCTGAATAATATGCATCAAGGGGAACATCGGAGAATCGCTGAACGATTTCTCTTTCAAGCTTAGGAATTTTAAACGAAACATCGTCAGTTCTTTTGTACGGAGATGCACCATTGTAGGAAAATTCAAGGTTAGCTGATACAGAGCCTGTTTTGTAAGGTGTTGCATTTTTGCATCTGAAATTATTTCCCATGGGAGAAGGTTGAACTGTAATATTCATAGATTCGGGAATAAGCTTCTGAACAAAGTTCACGAAAGAATCCAACGACATATCGTTATAGGCAAAATCTGTTTTTTTTGCTGCCTCCAAGATTTCAATCGCTTTGCCAACTTCATCTGCAAATACATTAACTGTAAATAAGGGTAAAGCCATTACAATTGTCAAAAATAAACAAATAAATTTTTTCATTTTTAATCTCCTCTTTATATATTTTTTATTTATTGAGCGCTCTCATAAGGAAGGTTACAATCTGACCTCTTGTGCAGGTTGTATCAGGTGAGAAGGTTGTTTCGGATGTACCCGAAGTTACTCCATTTTCCACCGCCCAGGCTACTGCTGATGCAAAGCCGGAGCCTGCCGTTACATCTGCAAAGCTTCCGTAATATGAAGTGTATGGTGAACCTGCGTTTTTCCATAAGTATACAACAGTTGCACTTCTTGTACAAGGTGTGTCACCTTCAAATTTGCTTCCCGTTACCATACCCTTTTCATAAGCCCACCGAGCCGCATCGTAGTAATAATCAGACTCTTTTACATCGCTGAAGGGGTTACTGCTGCTCACCTTCGGCGAGCCTACGGCACGCCACATAAATGTAAGAATCTGTGCTCTTGTGCAGGTATTATCAGGCGAGAAGGTTGTTGCAGATGTTCCTGCTGTAATGCCCCTATCTACTGCCCATTTAACGCTATTTGAATACCATGCATCATCTGCCACATCCGTAAACTTAAGGCTTTCTGTTGTAATAAGTTCTACACCATTTACGTCGAAATATTCGGCATCAACCTTATTTTTTGTAGCCTGCGAAACCTGAAATACGTTTGAGCTTTCGTATCCGCCCGTCATTGCAATAAGGTCGGCATTGGTTGACGGATGAAGAACACTTGCCATCCACACAGAGCCATCAGTTCTTTCAAGAAGCTGCATTCGTTTGCTGTCAAAATTCCATGTATAAACATTCGGAAGAAGCGGAATGTTGGAGTCTGTATCACGGCTGTATGCTCTGTATGTAGCAGTTTTTCTGTACATATTGGGGTTGTTTGTTAAATAGTTTTCTGTACATGAGAAGGGAGTAATACCATCCTCGGTCAGCCCCTTGGTTGGATGGGCTTCAAGACCGTAAACCTTACCGTCGGCCCCGTAGTATCCGCCCAAAGTTTCGCATACATATTTTGCTCCGCCCAAAAGGGGACCGTATCTGTAAACATTGCCGTCACAATATCTGCAGGCGATTACATTGATATAATCCTGATTTTCAAACTTAATACCAACAAAGTTACCATTTTCGTTTGATGAAAATACAGGGAATATTCTTTCCACCTTATCGGTAGAGTTAAAACCTGTATGGTAGGTAGAGCTGTATCCGTAAAGCTTACCGCTTTTGCTCTGCACAAAGCCGTATATATTCTGATTTCTGTTTTCATCGCTGTGTGCCCAGATTTTTGTCAAAAGTTCATACGGGAACACACGCTCTGCATCGCTGCACACTTTAACAATGCCAAGCTTCATTTCGTAGTTCTGAATAACCTCTCCGCTTGCAAAAGCATTCTCATCAATACCTGTTACATTGATTTGGTTATCCCAACGCCAGAAAGCATTGTCATTGGTGATAAGGCCGTTAGGAACAACGCACTTTACCTTGTCCGTCATTTTTGCAAGACCTCTTGCATAGCCGTCCTTACCCTCAATATAGGTATATCCCATATAGAACGAGCTGTCATTCTTGATGATACCGATAACCCAGCCATCATTGGATTCCTCGTAGTCATAAACATCTGTTGCAACCGTCTTACCGCTAAGCTCCTTTACCTCGCCGCTATTTGTAAGGTAATGATTTGCGGTGGCTTTTTTTACATTTGTTGCAATTTTCTTCTTTTCATATTCAGAGGTAACGCCGTAAAGCGTGCCGTCTGCGGTTACAATGTTTCTCTGGGTGTAAAGGGTATCAATCTTGTGCGTATAATAGGAATAGCTGACAACATCCCTGATTTCGTTTTTTATAACGGGGTCTATTTGTTTGAAATCAACACCCACCTGATAATATACGTTATCAGGCGTTACAAATTCCTCATCGCCGAGTATATGGTTTGCATTGTAGTTTGGTGTCACGTTAAGTTCAGGATATGTTTTATACTCGTAGTTTATTATCTCCGCAGGCGGAAGAAGCTTTTCTGCATCAGCCTTATTTGTAAGCATAATCTTATCGGTTACAAACGAGAATGACTTTGTACTTCTGCTCTTATCCTCGTCCGCTGCAAAGAAATTATCTATCTGTGAATAGAGGATTGTTGAGGTTGAGCCAAGGAAGTGTGAAAATGTAATAAAGTTTCCGCTTGCATCCGTTGCCACGATAACTGCGGCGGGAGTAAGCTTTCTTACAAACTGTTTGTTTTCATCGTATATATCTGCGGAAATTACGATGGTATCCTTTGTAAGATTATATACCTTTGCCCAGTCAGATTCCTTTCCGTTCATAACCAAGTCATATTCCGCTTCGTCAATGATACCGAGTCTGGTAACAGCAATTTCTTTACCGACGGTACCGTATGTTCCAAGGTAACTTATTTTGACGTAATGGTTCTGATAATCACTTCTCTTTACCTGCGGAGCAAAGCTTGGTTGTATACCTATCGTTTCGTCATAGAATCGGGTTCCAATATCGAACCGCTGTTCAGAGCCGGCTTCCATATTGTAAGGTACGCCGAAATTGGTGCCGTATACATGGGTAATCGGTATGTATTTTCCAAAAAGACTTCCTTCTGTAAGATCGGTAGTCTTGCCTTCTGTTGGACTTGTTACTGTCGGCTCTTTTTCCTGCTTGGTTGTTTTATCAGAGTTTGTTTCACTGTCGGTATCCTCAACCTTTATAAACGAAACGTTCTGAGTAGCAGCAAGTCTTGGGTAATACTTGCCCCCTGTCTGCTTCATGGAATCAAAATCCACAGGCATATAAGATTTATAACCGTTGGAAGCCGTAATTGTCAGGTACACGTCCTTGATATCGGTTTCGGATATTTCTTCATTATATGAGCTGTTGGAAAACGAGTTCTTGCCAACAATTTTGAAATCTTTACTGCTTGAAAAGAACTGAACCCAGTTATTTCCGTTGGAATTATATCCGACACCCATATAGCGGAATTCGGGATTAAGAATATTGGCACGGTGTCCGGGGCTGTTCATCCATGATTCTACAACCTCCGCAGGATTACGCTGACCCCTTGCGATGTTTTCTCCGACATTACTCCAGGTATAAGTGGAAGGAATTGCCGAGTAGCAATCGCTTCCGTCGGGTCTGTTATGAGAAAAAGTGGTTACAAGCTCCTTTTCACGAATATCGCAGATATCCTGAAGAGTACCGTTCATGGAAAGCGAATCAAGACCTTCCTTGGCACGTTCAATATTACAAAGTCTTAAAACCTCCCATTCAAACTCGTTGACAGAAAGCTCGCTGTATTTTGCTTTGCTGAGGTCCCGTGCAACACCTCCTGCCTGTCCCCCTTCGGTTTTACTACCGACGTTAAAGGTGTAACAGATCACAGCCTGCTTTTTATCCTCGGTAAGACTTTTCATTTCAGAAAGCTGACCGTTGATTTTGGTTGTGGATTTAACGTATTTTATATATTTATCCTGACCTGCCTTTATTCTGACGGTAACGGAAACCTTATATGAGTTACCCTCAATAAAACAGCCGTTGTCATCAAAATCGCCGTCCCATTCCACCTTTACAACCTCGGTGCTTGCCGTTGAGGGAACAGAGCCCGAATTTACCGGCTTTTCACCTGTCACCGGCTCGGTTACTGTAATATTGAAAATATTTACAACCGACGCAGCAAACACATTTGTTGGAAGTATGCTGATAAGCATACATAAGCATAAAATTGTACTTAATAACTTTTTCAATGTTCATTCCTTCTTTCTTTATAATATAGTAAATTTTTATTTTTTTAATAGTGTACAAAAAAACGGGCACTTATTTACAACTCATTTTCTTTGCAAATTCTTTTACCTGTTGTTTTCTCTTTTTAGAGAGTTCTGTCGCAAGACATTTCGGGCACTTTGTAAGTGTAGTTGATCGGCTTCTGAGCTGCGTCTGCCATGAATGACCTTTTTCACATTTCCACCATACAGGCACGGAACTTGAATGACTGATTGTTTCAGGGGCGAACGGCAGATTCTTTTCGTCGTCCCATTCGGTTAATAAATACTCCTTCCCTTCTTTAATACAAAAATCTTTAAGTTTCAAAATTATCACCCTCCACATCTTGAAAAAATAGATATAATATGCTATACTAATCATACACCGTCCATCAATGGACGATGCAAGTGTTTTTTGAGAATTTTTTCGAATTTTTTCAAAAATATTTATTTTATACAAAAAACGAGGATTATTTTATGGATAATAACAATTTATTTTCCATCGGCGAGATAGCAAAAGCCATTGGAATCACAAGAAAAATTATATTGAACTATGAAACAAAAGGGCTTATTACTCCTGACAAAAAAGACGGTGCTACAGGCAACAGATATTACACCATTGATACCTTTACCCAAATCCGTACAATCCGTGTTTTTCAGAATTTAGGTCTTTCACTTGATGAAATACGGGAATACTTCGATGATACGACTGATTTGGAGCCGGTGATAAACCGACTTAAAAAAATGAGAGATGAACTTAACCTCACCATAGAGAAATTGCAGGAGAGAACACAGAAAAAAGGTGATGTTATACGTGAAATCACGATTGAACCGCAGACGATATACTGCCGTGTGTATAACTCAACCTCTATTGCTGACAAGACAAATCTTTTGAGAGATACGGCTCTTGAAGCTATGAGATTACACGGAACCGATACAACAAGGAGAATGTATTTTACAGAATGTTCTGCAAAAG
>JAFQQJ010000065.1 GCA_017411325.1 Clostridia bacterium
TATGTGAAAAGAGCCTTTTGCTCTTGAACAAAAAACTCCAACTCGATGTTGGAGTTTTTTAATTATTGCAAGGCTTTTTGACACAGTAATGTGCCAAAATCGTGGATTTTGGGCGATTTATCCCTAAGAAGTACCGCCGTTAGGTTCCATCTTTTTATTTATAATCTCCTAAAAAGTCCTGATTTGCCGTGAATAATTCATCGCACATATTTTTAATTTCATCCAGCGAGCATACAGCTGAGGTTAAAGGATCGTTGTACACAGCCCTGTAAACCATTTCCTTTGACTTTTCCATTGCTGCTTCAATCACGAGATTTTCAATCATCGCCGTGGTATTTACCAATATGGCAAGATGTGGCGGAAGCTCTCCCGCGATAGTGGTCTTAAAGCCCATTCTGTCTGCCACCACCGGAACTTCTACGCAGGCATCATAAGGAAGGTTTTTAATTGAACCGCAGTTTTGCACATTGCCGTTAAATATAAAGGGCTTACCGTCCCCGAACCTGGCATTGAATATGTCTGCAGCATATTCAATGCTTTTATTTTTGTCAAAAGGCTTATTAAGCCATTCTTCATACTGCAAAGCAGGATTTTCCTTTCGCCTTTGCCGTATTTTCAATGAAAAAGCATATTCGCCCGGATTCCAGTTTGTGCCGTGGGTGCAGTATTTTTCAATTAAATCAGGTCTTTTACGAAACCACCCGTTATACTCCGAATTGTGTCCGCTGGATTCCGTCACATAATAGCCAAGCTTTAAGAACATCTCGTTTCTCACCTGTTCCATATTAAAAATATCGGGATTTTCCATAAGCCTTAGAAGGCGGGGATAAAGATCCTCTCCCTTATGCTTCAGTACCGTATAAAACGCCTGATGGTTTACGCCCATACATTTATACTCAATTTCTTCATAAGGAACGGAAAGCCATTTTGCCAAGATTTTCACCGTCCCCTGAACACTGTGGCAAAGGCCCGTCACTTCTACCGAAGAGTATTTCTGCATAGCACCGCAAAGCATGGACATAGGATTGGTATAGTTAAGAAAAACCGCATTGGGGCAATACCTTTCAATATCCTTACATATATCAAGCATTAAAGGAATATTCCGAAGCGCTCTGAAAATACCTGATACGCTTCTTGTGTCCCCCACGTTTATATCCACTCCGTATTTTTTCGGGATTGTGATATCATATTGCCATATATCAACATCCCCGTTGAAGACGGTACAAAGCACACCGTCGGCATCCTTCAGTGCTTCTGCTCTGTTTGTTGTTGCACTTACCTTACAGCCAGGACAATTCATTTTTTCTATTATGGTATTAACCACACCCGTGATGTTTTTGAGATTTTCCTCATTAATATCCATAAGGGCAAATTCGCATTCGGAAAATGCAGGAAAGGTCAGTAAATCGCGGACACAGCTTGATGTAAACTGCAGGCTTCCCGCCCCGATAAAAGCTATTTTTTTCATATTAACGCCTCCTCTTTATGAATATAACAAAAAAAAGCCTGTAAGTCTATGCACAATATGAAAATCCATATGGACAAAAATGCTGTTCTATGCTACAATATGAAAATCTATATGGACAAAAATGCTGTTCTATGCTACAATAATTCAAAAGAAGGTGCTAATTATGCAAATTTATGACGGAAAGCATATGGATAAAACAGACGAAAAGTCCGACGAATATATAAAAATCAACAGTGCCGGAATTCAGAATCTTTCAAGCAGCTGTACCGTAATCCGCGAAGACGGAAGAAAGGACTATCATATTTTGCTCCTCATCAAAGGAAACTGTACGGTTTTCTATGAAAATGAAGCCTTTGACTTTTCCGAGGGAAATTTTGTGATATACACCCCGGGACAAAAGCAAAAATATATATTGGGCGCCGCAAGCTCATCCTTCTGGTGTCATTTTACGGGAAGCGCCATTGAGGAAATTTTATCCGCATCCTCTCTCTCAGGTGGCGTATATCTGATTTCATCATCCAAAGCAGTAAGTGATTCATTTACCGAAATGATTCAGCGAAGAAATTCACCCAGGGGCAAAAAGCTTTGTATTGCATCATTTCTTGAGCTTATATATAACATTGAAGAAGCCGTAAAAACGCCCGTAAGAAGTGAACTTCAAAACAGCATACTTCCTGTTTTAACCTATATAAACTTAAATTATGAAAAGAATCTTTCGCTAAGCTTTCTCTCCAAAAAAGCAGGTTATTCCATAGGCCGCTTTTCCCACCTCTTTTCGGAAATCACCGGTATGTCACCGATTAAATACCAAAATGAAATCCGCCTTAAAACTGCCGCCGAAATGCTTTTATCAACAAAAAACACCATAACGGAAATTGCCATATCCGTGGGATTTTCCGATCCCCTGTATTTCAGCAGACTTTTTAAAAAAAGATATAAAATACCGCCAAGCGAATACAGAAAAAAGGAGCTGTAAAATAATTACAGCCCCTTTTGCAGGAGATTGAAAAAAAATGTAGAATGCAAAGCATTCTACATTTTTTTATTAAAACTTAAAATATTCCTTTGCGTTGTAGTAGGAGATTCCTTCGATAATTCTCTTTAAGGATGCCTTATCGTTGGGATATTCGCCCTCTTCTACCCACTTACCTATCATATTACAAAGTATTCTTCTGAAATACTCGTGTCTTGTATAGGATACGAAGCTTCTTGAGTCTGTAAGCATACCAACGAATCTTCCGAGCACGCCAAGGTTTGCAAGAGCCATCATCTGTGCTTCCATACCGTCACGGTGATCGTTGAACCACCAGCCGGAACCGAACTGAATTTTACCTGCTGTGGGCGCCTTCTGGAAGTTACCGAGCATTGTGCCGATTACGAAGTTGTCCTTGGGATTAAGGGTGTAGAGTATGGTCTTGGGAAGAACATAGTCATACTCAAGATTTCCCAGGAATGCAGAAAGCTTTTCAGCTATGCAAAGGTCGTTGATGGAGTCAAAGCCTGTGTCGGGACCGAGCTTTTCATACATCTTTCTGTTGTTGTTACGAAGTGCGCCGATGTGAAGCTGCATTGTCCAGTCACGCTTTACGTACTCTGATGCACAGTGCTTAAGTACTGCTGTCTTATAGATGTTTTCTTCCTCGTAGGTAACTTCTCCTCCGTTAACCTTCTTTTCAAATACAGCCTTTGCATCGCCGATGCCGAAGGGTACATATTCAAGAGCGTGGTCGGAAAGACGGCAGCCTACAGAATGGAAGAACTCAATTTTTTCTGTAAGGAAACGAAGAACATCATCAAAGGTTTTTACGTTTGCACTTTCAAGATAAGGAAGGAAAGTTTCCTTATTGATTTCCACAATTTTGTCGGGACGGAAGGTAGGAAGAATTTTTGTGGAGAAGCCTTTAAGCTGCTGATGGTATTCGAGACTGTCAACGGGATCGTCTGTTGTGCAGATAACCTCAACGTTGGACTTCTTGATTAATGACTGCGCTGAAAAATCGTCACGCGCAAGGAGCTTATTACACTTATCCCAGGTTTCCTTTGCTGTTTCTTCTGTAAGAGGCTTATCGATATCAAAATATCTCTTAAGCTCTAAATGTGTCCAGTGATACAAGGGGTTACCGATAAGAAGAGGCATTGTTCTTGCCCATTGTAACCACTTTTCATAGTCGGGAGTAGAGCCTGTAATATCTTCTTCGGGAACACCGTTTGAACGCATCTGACGCCACTTATAGTGGTCACCGCCGAGGAACAAATCGTAGGTGCTCTTAAACTTATAGTCCTCTGCAATCATCTTGGGTACAAGATGGCAATGGTAGTCGATTATGGGAAGGTCCTTTGCATATTCTTCGAAAAGACGCTTACCTGTTTTGTTTTTAAGCATAAAATCATCATTGATAAAACTCATAATGTTACACCGTCCTTAAATATTGAAATTTCTCTGTATCCGTTAATTTCGTTCATTGTTTCTTTACCTTCTGCAACCTCTATGATGTAGGAAACAAGCTCATCCGACAAATCCTTACCTGTAAGAGTGGGGCTTGCATCAAAGTCAATCCAGTTTTTCTTGTGCTTGTAGAGGTTTTCGTTGGTGGAAATTTTAACCGTGGGAACGCTTGAGCCAACGGGTGTACCGCGGCCCGTTGTAAAGAGAATGATATGCACGCCCGATGCCATAAGGTTTGTTATTGCGACAATATCATTTCCCGGTCCGTTAAGAAGGGAAAGGCCGTTTTTGGTAACGGTGTCACCGTAGGTTAATACGTCAACAACCTTGGAAAGACCGCCCTTCTGAACGCATCCCAATGACTTTTCTTCAAGGGTGGTTATTCCGCCCGCCTTGTTTCCGGGAGAGGGATTTTCGTAAATCACCTGGCCGTGGCGTGTGAAATAGTCCTTAAAGTCGTTTATGAGACTTACTGTCTTATTGAAGATTTCTTCGTTTTCTGCTCTTTCCATAAGTAAATGCTCTGCACCGAACATTTCGGGTACCTCTGTCAAAATACAGCTTGCACCCATGGAAATAAGCTTATCCGATGCTCTTCCGACCAAGGGATTTGCGGTGATGCCCGAATACCCGTCGCTTCCGCCGCACTTTAAGCCAACCTTAAGTGCTGATACACTAACGGGCTGTCTTTTAAAGGTATCGGCATATGCCTGGAGTTCTTTTACTATCTTAATACCCTCTGCCACATCGTCCTCACACTCCTGGGTGATTAAGAACTTAACCCTTTCATCGTCCCAGGTGCCGAGCACCTTTTTCATTTCTCCGATGTTGTTGTTTTCGCATCCCAGGCCCAGCACCAAAACGCCTGCGGCATTGGGATGGTTTATCATTCCCTTAAGGATTTTCTGTGTGACATCCTGGTCGTCTCCAAGCTGGGAGCATCCGAAGGGATGAGGGAAGAAAAGTGCGCCTGTTGCAGCTGCAATTTTCTCAGCCACCTTGTTTACGCAGCCTACTGTGTTTACAATCCACACGTCGTTTCTTATGCCGACGTCGCCGTTCTTTCTCACATAGCCCATAAAGGTCTTTGTCTTATCACCTTCGGGAAGGTCATAGAACTTGGGATTGTATTCGTATGTAAGATTGTCCTTAAGATTTGTTTTTACGTTGTGGGTGTGAACGTGCTCACCTTTTTTGATATCGCTTGTTGCGTGGCCTATGGGGCAACCGTATTTTATAATGTTCTCCCCCATTTTTATATCCCTGTCGGCATATTTATGGCCGTCGGCAAGGTTTACATCCACATTGTCAAGTTTATTGATTTTCATATAATCATACCCTTTTATATATACTTTTCAACTTCGCCGCATAAGAAGCTTAAATCTTCGCCCCAGAGCTTGTCATTTTTGAGAATTTCGGCAACTGTTGCCTTTTTCATAAATTCCATAACGTCCTTGTCGTCGTTGGGCATATCGGTTTTATAAAACTCGATAAGTCTTGCAAAGGAGAATAAAAGCTTTTCGGGCATTTTTCCATATCTCTTGATGTATTCAAGAAGTGAAGGCAACACTCTTACCTTGAACTTACTTACGGAGTTTAAGGAAATGGATGAGCAGAAGTGTCTGATATAGGGATTTGCAAAACGTTCAAACACGCTGTCGGCATAGGATAAAAGCTCCTCCTTGGGAAGGTCAAGTGTGGGAATGATTTCATCATATACACAAGCCTTGTCAAAGGTGCTCATGGTTTCGTCCGCCATACAGTCGCCTACGGTTTCAACGCCCTTAAGAAGTGCATAGGGAATCATTGCGGTGTGTGCTCCGTTTAAGATTCTTACCTTTCTTGTGCGATACATTGTCATATCGTCGGTAACGATTACGTTAAGGTTTGTCTTGTCAAAGGGAATTTCTAAAACCTTATCTGAAGGTCCTTCAATTACCCAGAGGTGGAAATACTCGGAGGTGTTAAGCATATTGTCTTCATAGCCCAAGCCCAAATCCTCGCCCTTGGGGAAGCCTGTGTTGATTCTGTCAACCAAAGTGTTACAGAAAACATTTTCCTTTTCAACGAAGGCTTTAAACTCATCACCCAAGTTCCACTCGTCTGCATAGCGGAGGATGATTTCCTTAAGTGTTGTGCCGTTCTTTTCAATAAGCTCGCAGGGAAGGAAAATAAATCCGGGAAGCTTTAAGTCAAATCTCTTCTTAAGAAGAGCTGTTACCTTTGCGGGGAAGGATTTCTGAGGACGGTCTGTTAGCTTATCGCCCTCATTATAGCTTATACCTGCTTCTGTTGTGTTGGAAATAACAAAGCGGAAGTCGGGATTTTCTGCCAGTGCAAGATATGCATCGTAATCCGCATAAGGATTTACACATCTTGAAATTACGTCGATTAACTTTGTATCAACGCCTTCAACGCCTCTTATAACGTGGGTGTACATGCAATCCTGCGCTTCAAGCATTTCGCACATACCGTTTTCAATGGGCTGAACAACCGTAACGCTTCCGTTCCAGTCGGTTTCTTCGTTTATAATCTGAAGCATCCAGTCACAAAAGCCTCTTAAAAAGCCGCCTTCGCCGAACTGAATAACTCGCTCGGGTCTTATGGTTTTTTCTTTTCCTGCAAACATAGTTTTTCTCCTTTTTAGGTTTTAGTTAGGTTATTAGTTAGTGTGGTTTTGCCGATAAAGTGTACAAAATGCTGTTCGCATTTTGATAAGATTTAGTTGACACAGCTAAAATGCTCTTCGCATTTTTACGCTGCGTCAACCTTGCTTCGCAAATGGTTTGTTCCATTTGCTACGCTCGCGTTCACAAATTTATTATTTGATAAATTTGTGAACTAAAGGCCAAGATAAGTCCGCATAGAAGCGATGGCCTTCGGGGCCCTTTACGTGAGCTAATTTGTCTTCTGCGCCCATTTCTCTGTAAGCAGACTTACCCTGCTCGAACACCTCTTCAGCGCCCTTTATGGGGAAGATGTTATCCTGAAGTCCGTTTACCTGGATATAATACTTGGGATAGGACATTGCAAGAAGGTCACCCATATCAAAGTACTCTGCGATATGAGGAACGAAGTTACAATGGCAGTGAGGCATTGCACCGATGGAGTCCTTATATGTACACATAGCGCAGGAGGGCATTGCAAGAACAATTCTGTCTTCAAGCGCTGCTGTATATGCTGTTGCGGTACCGCCGCCGGAGTTACCCATAAGGCAGATGTTCTTAACGTCAACCTTGTCCGCAAAGTCAGATTCAAGAAGGTCGATTAATCTCATAATGTCCCAGACTCTCTCGCCTGCTGTTGTTCTTCCGAAAAGCATACAGGTTACTGCAGAATACATACAGTCTGTTGCGCCGGGCTTGCCGCCGCATTCGCCGAAGTTTCTCTGCTCCATAGCGATTGCCGCATAGCCTTCCTTAACAGCTCTTACGCAAAAGTCTCTGTCCCCGCCTTTGATGGTTGCTTCGTCATTGGGATAAATGGGGTTGCCGAGAGAAATGTGCATACCTGTTGAATGTCCCTGAAGGCAGATGATAACGGGAGGATTTTCTACTCCGTCGGGAAGAAGAAGATGGCAGGGCACTCTGTAGCCTTCTTCACTCTGGTATGTGAAGCGGATTTCTGTTGCCCCTTCGATTTTCTTTTCAAATTCAATTTCAAGCTCGGGAGCGCACTTACTGAAGGTATGAAGACCGATAAGCTCAGAAAGCTTCGCTCTTGCTTCCTTCTGCCAGGAAAGGAAATTTTCGCCTTTGTAAGCCATAGAAGGCTTTACCGTCTGCATTTTTTCGATGTTGAACTGATAAGCTGATTTCATATAAATAACCCCCTAATATTTTTTATTATATTTTATCATTATTTTACAACAAATTCAATAGGATTTCCTTTAAAATATTGCCTTTTTTTACGATTTTTCTTGATTTTTTTGTCATTTGTGTTATACTGAAGAAAAACAGGAAAACTATTATCAGAAGGAGGCGAAAAATATGGCAATAAAGAAAGGTCTGATTGATACAAACATCACCACAGAGGATTCCCGTCCCTTTGTCACCCCCAAGCTTTACCGGTATGATAACTTTTACTATGACCGCTCAAAGCGCGAAAGTGTCGCCGCCACAACCAACGGACATTATCACAATATGTATGAAATTTATTTTCTTGCCGAAGGGCGTTGCCGTTACTTTATTGAAAACAAGCTGTTTGAAGTTGAAGCCGGTGACCTTGTATTGATTCCCAAGGGTGTTATTCATAAAACAATTTATTTTAATGAGGCGACGGACCGCTATCTCATTAATTTTTCAAAGCCATATATCACCCCTTCCCTTGCAATTGATATTTACAATCTTTTCGCACTTAACATTTACCGTCCGCCGAAAGATACTATTCCCGAAATCACCGCAATTTTTGAAAAAATTTCAAAAGAGCATCAGAATTTTGATTCCTATTCAAATCTCCTGATTTCAGGCTATATGACGGAGCTATTTTCACTTATGCTAAGGAATCCTTCTATGGATAAGCCCTACAGCCGTACAAACATACCAATAGAAAATGTCACACAGTATATCTCTGCCAATTACAGAATGAATTTAACCTTAGAGCAGATGGCAGAAATGTCCAGCCTTTCCACAAGCTATTTTTCAAGGCTTTTCAAGAGCATTACAGGCTTCGGCTTTAAGGAATATTTAACAATTATCCGCCTTAAGGAGGCACAGTCCCGCCTTATTCACACGGATAAATCAATATGTAAAATCGCTTATGAATGCGGCTTTAACGACAGCAACTATTTTTCTTCGGTGTTTAAGGAGTTAAACGGCGTTTCCCCCTTAAAATACCGCAAGCAAAACAGAATAAAAGCGGAAAATCCCGGCCGCAGATCAAAGCGAATACAAACGGAGGAAGAAGTGCAGTCATGATTCCGGAATTTTTAAAAAAGTACAAATTGAACCTTTCACTTATTGCAGGATTTATAATTCTTTATGCATTATCGGTTTATTTTCTCTTTGATGCATATATAGGAAGGCCGGTTCTGGAAATTGACATTTTCAGCGATGCTACAATTTTTCAGACGGCGGTATCCATCCTTTATGTAATCTTTTTCTTCCTGCTTTTTCACCTTGGCAAAAGGTATGAAAAGGAAATTTACTTAAAGCTTTGTCTTTATCAGGCGGCAGTTATGTTTATCATTCCCATAGTGTGTGTATCGTTTTTGGTTTTCGGCTTTGAAACCGAGCTCGGAGCATTGATTTTTTCCTATATAGTGCTCATAACCATGGTTCCCTTCACAGGCTTCGGAATTCATTTATATGTAACGCTTTTAATTCCGCTGCTTGGGATTATACTTTTCATTCTTGCAAAGAAAGAACTCAAAAAAATTGCTTGATAAAAAGGCTTATCGCTTTTGCGATAAGCCTTTTTTATACTTCTTTTCCCACATTTTTTATATGAATAAATCTTGCTTTTCTGAAAGCATAGCTGTCAAGCGGGCGGTTTAAGGAATCCACCGTATGTGCCGCAATAAGTATGTTATACGGCGCTATGGGAAAGTTAATATTTGTAACCATAAGGCTGTGGGTAAATCTTCCGTCTCCGTCAGAGTCAAGCTGAATCACATCGCCCCGCCTTAAATCCTCTATATTGCACTCTTCTCCCCTCGGTCCCAAGCCCTTGTTTTTTATAAGGAAATCATATAAAAATTCAACTCCCGTCCAGGAGGGGGATCGGTCATTTAAGCTGTAATAATACCAGGCGGGGTAATTCATTTCACCGCTTCCCGCAAAAAGGCACTGGGAAATAAAATTTGTGCAGTCTCCTCCAAGGTCATTAAAATTATAGAAATCCGGGTTTCGTAAGTACGCCCAGCGAGCGGCATAATCCACCGCCTTTAATCTGTCGTAGGGAACCGTTATTACCATTTTCACCTTCCTTTCCCTACTGACAGAATATGCAGAGACAGAAAAACGGTGCGAAGATACTCTTCGCACCGTTTTCAATTATTTGATTTCCGGAGTTGTTATTGTGATTGTTCTTGTATCTCCGTCCCAGGCCACTTCATAGCCTAAGTTTTCGGATATGAATCTTAAGGGGATAAAGGTTCTTCCGTCCTTTATTATGGGAGCGGTTCTGAAGGAATAACGAACTGTACCCTTTACGTTTGTAACGTAAACAAGTATGTTTCTTATCTGCATATCAATTGTGATAGATTCCTTTACAATCTTTATGCTCTGGTTATCGCCGTTCCATTCAATGGTAGCGCCCATGGCTTCAAGCAAGCCTCTTAAGGGAATCATTGTGTTGCTGTTCTTAATGAAGGGAGCAACGTCAAGTGTTGTTTCTGTTGCTACGCCGTCAATTTCAGACTTGATTACGGGATTGTCTATCTGGAGAACATATTTCTCGGATTTTGATTCATCTACCGCAATTTCCTTTGTCTGATAGAATTCGATTTCTGCAGCAGCGCAGTGACCGTGATAGTCGGTGATTTCAAATTCCACATAGCGGAATTCTACGGGCTCATTGAATCTTACATCCTTACTGGTGAAGTCGATAACATCAAAAATTTCTTCTTCTAAAACAGGGAAAAATTCGTTTCCGTCAACACTTGCATAGAGGTTGAACTTTTTCCAGTGACCTTTTATATCGTCGCGTCTGGGATAGAAGGTAAAGCCTGCAACGGTGTAAACCTTTCCAAGATCAACCTTAAGAAGCATTGTGCCGGTATCGGAAGGATTCTTGTGCCAGAAGGTTCCGTAGTTCCCGTCAAAAGCGTGTGCGCCGATGTGGCCGCTCCATACAGAATCGCTCTCTGCACCGATAAGATTGTTATCAAGCTTAAATGTTCTGTTATCTTCAATAAACTGTGCATAGCCTGCAAGCTCAACCTTTTCAAGCAGGTTGTTTTCAACCATAAGGTCAAATTCACCGATTACCGCATATTTATTGAGGCCGGAGGTTACTCTGAACATAACCTTCTTTACATCAATGTTTGCCATAAAGTCAACATCCTTTGCGGCATCATCGTTTGTAAACTCGCCTTCTGTAATTTTTATCCAGTTATCGGAATCGTCTGCTGTTGCATAAATTTCATACTCAAGAACACGTCCGGAGTTTGAACCTGATGACTGTCTGGGTGTGTAGCAGAAGCCTGCTACTGTTTCTACCACGGGAAGAGTATAAATTACATCATAAGGCATGGGAGGTCTTACATTCTCCCCTCCGTTTTCACCCGCTGTATAGTATGAATGCCAGAAGGTCTTAGGATCACCGTCGATTGATTTTTCGATGGTATTTCCTGAGGGGAAGCTATCCTTTGCATAAGCTGTCCAGCCGTTTTTATCAACGTATCTCTCGTCAACGGGAACTTCTCCTTCAACCTTCATAGAATCACCCGTAGGCGTTGTAGGAGCTACAGGTGTAGTGGGTGCTGCGGGTTTTGCCGCTTCGCCACTTGTCGCCTCTACCACTTCAGCCTTAACGGATGAAAGTGCAACCTTGGAAAGTGCTGAATTTTCCTTCAAAAGGTCAAATTCTGCTACAACGCCGCATCCACCCACAACTTCAAGAATCTTGAACTGCACCTTTTTAACAGGAATGTTATTTTTGAATTTTACATTCTTTATTTCCATATCGCTTACAAAGTCGCCGGATGCAATAAGTCTGAAGTCATCGCTTCCGTCAGAGCCGTAGAACTCATACTTTGTAACACGGCCTGTAGTGGAATTACCCTCTCTGGGAGTGTAAACAAAACCGGAAATAACGTATTCTGCTCCTAAATCAATTGTAAGGTCATAAGGAGGAGGAGTCTTGTTTTCTGCCTTTCCGTCTATTGCTTCGTAGTATGTATGCCAGTAGGTTTCTCTCTTACCGTCAAGCACCCAGGAGCCGTCCATTTTGCCCATTACGCTGGAAGCTTCTGCCTTCCATGTGCTTTTATCATATACAGCACTGTTGTTGCTTTCTGCAGCCTCTTCCTCTTTTCTTGCCTCAAGAGTTGCACCGCTTATATCGGAAATCGCCTTTTTGCTGAGGGATGAATCTTCCGCAAGAAGGTCAAATTCTGCAACAACGCCTGAAGTTGCAACTGTTTCAGTCATTCTGAATACAACAGTTTTAGCCTCGATATTACTGTCAAACTTAACCATCTGCTCTTCCAGCTTCTTTTCAAACTCGCCGGATTTAATAAGCTTCAATTCTGATGTTTCATCAGCTGCATAAAGTTCATATTTTAATACAAATCCTGTGGTGGATCCACCTGTTCTGGGAGTATAGGAAAATCCTGAAATAGCAGTTAAAGAAGGAAGTGTTATGGTAAGCTCGTGAGGAGCACCTGCTTTATTCGCAGCCGTACCTTCAACTACTTCATAAAATGAATGCCAGTAGCTTTCAATTTTTCCGTCTATTGCATATTTTGCACTGTCACCGAAAGAGCTTGAAGCCTCTATCTTCCAGTCATTTTTATCAAGCTTTGCATCTTCTGCACTTACAGAAAATGCACCGAGAGATAAAATGAGGCAAATTGTAAGTAATAATGATATTAACTTTTTCATATTTTATCCCTCCTTAGTTTAAGTGCGCCTTTGCGCCGGCAATTATTTCAGCACTAAGACCGGTTCTGCTCATTGCAAAAATTCCGTCTCCCGCATCATAAACCTGCCAGCCTAAGCAATCAGAAAGATATGTATGAGGAACATAAGGAATTCCGTTAAATATCTTTACGGGGTTTGTGAGTGTATGATAATAGCCGTTTATTCTCAAATCTGTTGAGCCAACCTCGGAATAAATCCAGTAATAGTCACAGATTTCGGATTTTTCATTAAGCTTATGGGTTGAGATGTGAAGAATCTTATCTTCTGCATCATATACCATCTTTGTTTCGCCGTTGCCTAAGATATCCTCAAGAGCTTCTGCGGGATAGTATAATACGCCATTTTCCATAACGGGAACGAATCTTGTATCGGGCTCGTAAACTCTCATCTTGCCGCCGTCTGCAATCATCTTTCCTCTGCCTTCACCAATCATTGCACCGTCATCAAATGCCGCTTTTTCAGCATCACTTAATGCAACCTGTGCAATTTCTGTATAGAGGAAGTTAAAGCGTCCCATGGGAGCAACTGATCCTCCGTTATAGAACTCAACAATGTCGCCTTCGCAGTCAACAGAGTCTGTCCACTTGAATTCAAGGTCAACAGTTCCTGTTTCACCGATTAATGCCTTAGGAATTGCGATAACCAGTGTATCGCCATTTACCTTATAGGAAACATTTCCGATATCGGTAACGGTATAAGCCTTGTCGGCAAACTTTGAAATTACGCCTGCGCCGGAAAAGTTTACAACATAGTCATAGCCTTCAAAGCCTGTTGCGTAGTTTCTGTCTGCATTGATGTAAAGGTTCATCCAGTTAGCTGTTCCTTCCACGATAGGACGGGTTGTCTTTGCCATAAAGTAGAAGTTTTCGGAATCTCTGGCAACCTTTGCACGGGAGATTGCGTTGTTCACCTTTGTTGTATAGTGATAACGCTTTCCTGTTTCGTGATTGAAGAAGCCTTCGCTGTCACGTTCAAAGTCGGTGTTATCGTTGATAAATTCGGGAGCAACATCATTCCACTGAGCGATATCTCCATTTATATCAATTGTCTTTTCAGCAGAGGCTACGGGTGCGGGACGAACGCCCTGATACTTTCTTACAAAGTCGATAAGCTGACAGTAAGAGTCGTCCTTAAGCTCGCCTCGTGTAGGCTCAAAGTCACGGCTACCTTCGTTGTCATAAGTGTCAACAAAGGAGTTTTCAACGCCGGAGTAAAGCATCTGTCTTCCTGCTGTCCACTCGTTCCAACCGTCAACAAATACGAATGCGGGATCTACATCAAGAACTCTTGATGCCTGCTCCAAGAAGAAGTAGTTTTCTCTGTAGGTTCCCTCTCTCCAGTCTTCACCGAAGGCTTCAGAATAGCTTCTACCCTTGGTGTAAGGATCGGAGAATACGCCAACGGTACCGGGGCCCCATACATAGGACTGGTTTCTTGCAAGACCAAGTGCCACAAACTGAACTCGTCCGTTTTCATCCTGACCGTAACGTACCTGAGGATATGTATCAAGCCAAGCAAGATTATTTCCCTCAACTATGTCATTACCGCCGTTTCCGCTGCTGGTTCTGTAAAGGCTGAAGAAATCGAAGGCTTCCTTTGTAAGGTCTCTGTCAATGCTGTCCTCGGGATATTCATATCTCGTAGCAAGTGTCCAGTCGGTGATGATCATAGGCTTACCGTCACGATAATACCAGAGGTCAGAATATCTGCCTTCGCGGAAATATTCCTGATATACATATTTAAGAGCCTGTGTACGGTCTCCCTTCCAGGATGTAATCCATGAGATACCGGGTGCATCAACGCCTGATGCTCTTGCATCACGCCATGCTTCAAAATGAACCTTGGAACCTGCATACCATACGTTTGACTGGTTTGTTCCGTCATAGAAAATTACGTCAACGTCGGCATTGGCAAGAAGTATTGCCTGCTTACGGTATACCCAGTAATCAAGATTGTCATAATAACCGAAGATGGGCTCGTTCCAGTAATACTTACCCTTTGTATCCCAGGCCGGATGGTCATAATCGTCATAAGCCTCGGGGAATTCGGCATTTATCTTCCAGGGGATTCTGGCATTCAAGTCCTGTCTCGGGAACCAGTTCCAGTAGAAGATACCGATTTCTCTTTCGCCTTCTTTAACAGCGCCAACCTCTTCATAGTCTGCAACTGCTCTTCCCATACCGTCAACAGCTACCCATGTGTCGTGGTAGTTGTCGATTATGTCAGAATCGGGAATCGGAACATACTTTTCATTTCCCGAAGGCTCCTTTGAAAGGATAACCTTTGTTACCTTTGTGTAGCCTTCTGTTCCGACACCTGAGAACTGGCCCACAAAATAAAGATTCTGCACGCCTGTTACAGGAGTTTCGATATCTGCCGTAAAGCTTGTCTTGGTGTCATCGTCCATTCTTACATAGGCAATTACTGTTCCGCCGTTATCGGGGCTTCCCACTCTCACCTGAAGAATTTCGTTATTACGTCCTGTATAAGGGCATGCTCCCTCAACCGTTATGGACTTTATTCCTGTTAAGTCCACTCCTTCAAAACCAAAGCGGCTTCCAACCTTGATTTTGCTGATTGCATCGGCAGACATTTTAACCCCTGTCTGATAATCCACATCAGCGGGTGTTAAAACGATGTCTTCCGCTGCTGATGCCACTATGAACATGGACGAAACCATAGCAAGCACCATAAGCAAGATACATACTTTTTTCATTGAATCAATCCTTCCTTTTTTTATTGCAATTTATTATATCACATTATTTTTTAAATAGCTATACTTTTTTAGATATTTTTAATGCTTTTTTATAATATTGAGCACAAATTCCCACTAAAGTATTGCTTTTTATATTGTACCACATTTTTTCGGCAAATTCCTTAACTTTTTTGACTTTTTTAAGACTTTTTCTTTAAAATATTGTTGTTTAAATTAAAAAGCGGCGTGATAAATCACACCGCTTTTTAATCGCCTTTTACTCCTCCGGGGTTGTTATGGTGATTGTTCTTGTCTCCCCGTCCCAGGCAACATCATAGCCTAAGTTTTCGGATATAAATCTTAAGGGAATAAAGGTTCTTGAATCCTTTATGATTGGAGATGTTCTGAAGGCGTAACGTATTGTGCCCTTGGCATTTGTTACATAAACCTGCCTTCTTTTTATCTGCATATCAATGGTTATAAGACCTTTTTTAACCGTGATGGACTGATTTTCGCCGTTCCATTCGATGGTTGCTCCCATTTCTTCAAGTAAACCTCTTAAAGGAATCATCGTGTTGCTGTTTTTGATAAAGGGCGATACGTCAAGGGTTGTCTCCTTAGCTACGCCGTTTATCTCAGACCTTATCACGGGATTATCAATCTGAAGAACATACTTTTCATCCTTCTTCTCTTCCTTTGCCACCTTCCCTGTCTGATAAAAGCTTATCTCGGCTGCAGCGGCGTGTCCGTGATATTCCTCTATCTCAAACTCGATATAACGCATTTTATGAGATTCCGAAAACCTTACATCCTTGCTCTTAAAGTCGATTTCATCAAACGTTACATCCTCAAGCACCGGGAAATATTCTTCACCGTCGGAGCTTGCAAACATACTGTATCTTTTCCAATGCCCTTTTATGTCCGCACGCCTGGGATAATAGACAAAGCCCGCAACCTCATATTCCCTTCCGAGGTCAACCTTAAGGACAATCAACCCTTTATCGTCGGGATTTTTATGCCAGAAGGTATCATAGCTTCCGTCAAATGCCTGTGATGCTTCGTGCCCTACCCATACAGACCCGGACGATGCACCAATCTCATCCGTATCAATATAGGTGACATCGTTTTCTTCCCTGTACTTTTCATATTCCGAAAGAGAGATTACGGGAAGGTCATCCCTTTTAACCATAAGGTCGAATTCACCTATTACCGCATAGCCGTTAAGTCCCGAGGTTATTCTGAACATTACCTTTTTCACATCAATATTTGATACAAACCGGACATCCTTTGTGGTGGTATCGTTTGTAAAATTACCTTCGGAAATTTTTACCCAGGTTTCGGAATCATCTGCACTTGCGTACAATTCATATCCGAGAACGATACCCGATGTAGAGCCGGGATTTTGTCTCGGGGTATAGCAAAAGCCCGAGACCGTTGCCACGGAAGGAAGTGTATAAATCATATCGTAGGGCATCGGTGCTTTCTGATTTACTCCGTTAACCGATTTAAAGTACGAGTGCCAGTAGGTAAAGCCATCACCGTCGATGGATTTTTCAGCCGTTTCACCGCTCGCATAGCTTTGCTCCGCATAGGCTGTCCATCCGTTTTTATCAACATATCTTTCGTCAACGGGAACCACGCCTTCAACCTTTCTCGCAGTTGTCGGAGGTGCTTCAAATCCCGTAGCGTTATTTTCTGCCTTGGGAGCTTCCGTTTCGGTTGTTTCCAAAACAAAGGTTTCGGCTTCAACTGAGGAAAGCGCCACCTTGGGAAGTGCAGCATCCTCCTTGACAAGGTCAAATTCTGCAACAACGCCGCATCCTCCAACGGCATCAAGTATCTTATACTTAATCTTATTAACAGGAATGTTGTTTTTGAACTTTACTGTTTTTTCATCCTCGTTGTTGGCAAATTCGCCCGAGCCGATTAAAACAAAGTTATCCGTTCCGTCCGAGCCGTAGATTTCATACTTTGTAACTCTTCCCGTGGAGGACTCTCCTGTTCTGGGAAGGTATGAAAAGCCTGAAATAACGAATTCTTTGCCAAGGTCAATTGTAAGCTCATAAGGAGGCGGTGTTTTGTTTGCTGCCTTGCCTTCCACAACTTCATAATAGGTGTGCCAGTAGGTCTCCCTCTTACCGTCAAGAACTTTTTCTGCTGTATAATTTGCAAATGTGCTGGAGGCTTCTGCAGTCCACCCGCTTTTATCAAGCATTTCATCCTCTGCATATGAAAGAACTGCGCCGAGAGATAAAACCATACAGAATGTAATTAATAAAGATATTAACTTTTTCATATTTTATCCCTCCTTATCCTAAGTGTGCCTTTGCGCCGGCAATAATTTCTTCTGAAATTCCCGTTTTGCTCATTGCATAAATTCCGTCGCCTGCATCATAAAGCTTCCAGTCTAAACAATCTGAAAGATAGGTTACGGGCACATAAGGAATTCCGTTTATCATCTTTACGGGATTTGTGAGAGCTTTGTGATAGCCGTTTACTCTTGCATCAAGCGAATCAATTCCCGAATAAATCCAGTATTCGTCGCAGATTTCATCATTTTCTGAAAGGCCGTGGGTTGAAACGTGAAGAAGGTTATCCTCCAGTTCAAATTCAACCTTGGTTTCTCCATAGCCCAAAATGTCATTAAGTGCGCGTGCAGGATAGTATAATACTCCGTTATCCATTACGGGAACACATCTTGTATCAGGCTCGTAAACCCTCATCTTAGCGCCGTCGGCAATCATCTTTCCTCTGCCTTCGCCAACCATAGCAGCCTCTCTGAAGGCGGATTTCTCAGCCAGACTTAACGTAGTCTGAGCAATTTCTGTATAGAGGAAGTTAAAGCGTCCCATGGGAGCAACGCTTCCGCCATTATAGAATTCAACTATATCTCCCTTGCATTCAACTGAGTCTGTCCACTTGAATTCAAGGTCGGCTGTGCCTGTTTCGCCGATTAACGCCTTTGGCACTGCGATAACCAATGTATCGCCTGTCACCTTATAGGAAACATTTCCGATATCTGTAACGGTATAAGCCTTATCCGCAAACTTTGAAATTACGCCTGCACCACTAAAGTTTACAACATAGTCATAGCCTTCAAAGCCCGTTGCGTAGTTTCTGTCCGCATTGATGTAAAGGTTCATCCAGTTTTCCGTTCCTTCCACGATGGGACGTGTTGTCTTTGCCATAAAGTAGAAGTTTTCAGCATCGCGGGCAACCTTTGCACGGGAAATTGCGTTATTTACCTTTGTTGTATAACGGAAGCGCTCCCCTGTTTCGGGATTCATATATCCCGTGCTGTCACGTTCAAAGTCGGTATTGTCATTGATAAATTCGGGAGCAACATCATTCCACTGAGCTATGTCACCTTCTATATCAATTGTCTTTTCAGCAGATGCTAAAGGTGCGGGGCGAACACCCTGATACTTTCTTACAAAGTCAATAAACTGACAGTAGGTATCGTCCTTAAGCTCTCCTCTTGTGGGCTCAATATCACGGCTTCCTTCGTTATCATAGGTATCAACGAAGCAGTTGTGTACGCCGGAATAGGTATGCTGTCTTCCCGCAATCCACTCGTTCCAGCCGTCAACGAATACGAAGGCAGGATCCACATCAAGAACACGGCTTGCCTGTTCCATAAAGAAGTAGTTTTCTCTGTAGGTGCCCTCTCTCCAGTCTTCACCGAAGGCAACTGTATAGCTTCTTCCCATTGTGTAGGGATCGGAGAATACGCCAACTATGCCGGGACCCCATACATAGGATTCGTTCTTCGCAAGTCCAAGGGATACAAACTGAACTCTGCCGTTTTCATCCTGACCATATAAGCTCTGGGGATAAACGTCAAGCCACATAAGCTGATCGTTGGGCCCGATTTTACCCTCGATTCGGCTTGCAGTTCTGTACATTGTGAAGAAATTGAAGGCTTCCCTTGTTATTGCACCGTCAATACTGTCATTGGGATATTCAAGTCTTTCCACAATACCTCTGTCTGTGATAATCATAGGCTTACCGTCGCGGTAATACCAGAGGTCAGAGTATCTGCCTTCGCGGAAAAATTCCTGATATATGTATTTTACTGCCTGTGTGCGGTCTGTTTTCCAGGAAGTGATCCAGGAAATGCCCGGAGCATCAACGCCCGAAGCCCTTGCATCCCGCCATGCTTCATAGTGCACCTTTAAGCCTGCATACCACACATTGGTCATATTTGTTCCGTCAAAGAAAATCACGTCAACGTCCGCATTGGCAAGAAGTATCGCCTGCTTACGGTACACCCAGTAGTCAAGATTATCATAATAACCGAAAATGGGTTCGTTCCAGTAATAGCGTCCCTTCAAGTCCCAGGCAGGATGCTCATAATCTGCATAGGCATCGGGGAACTTTTCATTTATCTTCCAGGGGATTCTTACGTTACTTTCTCCTCTGGCGTGCCAGTTCCAGTAAAACATACCGATTTCGGTTCCTTCGCTCCTCAAGTCGCCAGCCTCTTCATAATCGGCAACAGCCCGTCCCATTCCGTCAACCGCAACCCAGGTATCGTGGTAGTTGTCAATTATGGCAGAATCGGGAACGGGAACATATTTTTCATTTCCCGAAGGCTCCTTTGATAAAATAACCTTATTTACCTTGGTAGCTGCCACAGGAGCACTCACGCCCGAAAACTGTGCCACAAAATATAAATTCTGCACACCTGTTACGGGAGCTTCAATATCTGCAGAAAAGCTTGACTTTGTATCGTCATCCATTCTCACATAGGCAATTACCGTTCCGCCGTTATCGGGGCTTCCGATTCTTACCTGCAGAATTTCGTTGTTGAGCCCCTCATAATTGCAGGTACCTTCAACGGTTATTGATTTTATACCCGTAAGGTCAACGCCTTCAAAACCAAAGCGGCCTCCCGCCCTGATTTTGGCAATTTCACCGGAAGAAACCGAAACACCCGTCTGATAATCCACATCAGACGGAAGAAGAACGATATCCTCCGATGCCGATACTGCAATGCACATTGACATAAGCATAGCCAGCACCGTAAGCAAGATACATACTTTTTTCATTAAATCAACCCTTCCCTTTTTGTGTGAATTTATTATACCCCGGCGCATTATTAATGTCAATGATTTCCGTTGCCCAGTTTAATTGATATATTTTGATATTTTTCTTTCTGTCTAGTATAGCACCTCTTCTTTTTCTTGTCAATCCTCTGTAAAACAAAAGCTTATTGAAAGTCTATAATTTCTGATATTACGAATATCCGCAAACAAAAACCGGGAACAGAATCTGTTCCCGGTTTTTTAAGCATTTAATCTTCCATAAAGGTTATATAGTACATTCCTGTAAGAAGGTCATACTTGGCATCCACCAATTCAAACCTTAATATGGCACCAAGTGCATTTCCGCTTATGTATGTAACTCCGTCCTTCATCAATACCGCATCTGTATTTACAGTCTCATCTCCCAGCTTTATCTCGCCTGAGCCAACGGTAAATACCATTTTATCATATTCGGCAAAATAGGGGCTTGTAACGGTTATTACACCATTTTCATAAGAAAGCTCTATATTTCCCTCATAAGCACTCTCAAGTGTTGTTCTTAAAGGAACATAAATTCCGCTTTCCTCTTTTACAATATTACTTGTTTCAATATCAAAGTACCAGAGAGGATATTCGGGAATATACTCTTCCTCAACCGCACTTTCCTCTTCCGGCGCCAGTAATGCTATAAAGTCAAAGGAATTTTCTTCCGTTAACACAGGGAATTCAACCTTTGTCTTTCCGTAGTCGGTATAAGAGGTTTCAGCCTTCAGGGTAAGCTCTATCACAGGCTTTGATTCAAATGTCCATTCTGCACCCAAAGCAGCCGCACACGACGGGATATCTATTTTAAGATGATCTACTTCATTTGCTTTTATAATATTGCCGTTGGAAACAGTGTATTCCATCACTATTCCCTTTTCTCCGATAAACTTCATTCCGGAAAAAGAAGGAACCATCTGTTTTGCAAGTTCAACCGTTGCCTTTGCCACTTCGGGATCCTCGTGGAAAGCTTCGGGATTATTTTCAACCATAATATCCATAACATAGAATACAAGCTCTCTCAGCATACCGCAAAAGCCTTCGTTATCTATTTTGATGGTGTACCTTCTTCCGCTGTTGGTGATTTTCGCATATTTTCCTATTATATCAAGAGTTGCCGCTGTGATTTTCTCGGTATATTCCGCAGAATATGCTTTACCGTACTGTGTGTAGAGGTCGGCAAATTCCTTTGCATCCTCAACTCCCATCATACCGAAAATATCTATCACCGCATACTTATTGAATATAGGTCCGTCCATAATCATACGGTAACTGGGTTTTTCCCCGGAAACATCATATTTAATCCATATTGCCGTTTTTGCCTTTGTGTTTGTCGCTATATTTTTGTTCGGGTTTATATAGGCATCTGTCAGAAGTTCGATATATGCATCGATTTTCTTCATATCTTCACTTATATCAGCCTTCATATTAAATTCTGCGCCGGATGTGAAAATTGATTCCAGTAAAAGCTCAAAATCAACAAAATACTCAAGCTCCTTAATTTCATCCCCCGCTATTTCTCTTATAAAATCAACCAGAGATTTGAATTCCGCATCCTCAAATTCCAATTTTCCGCTGCAGCTTAAATTGTACTTCTGACCGGTAAGTGCCTCGCCAAGCTCATCCGGAACCATGGCAAATGTTGTCACAAAAGAAAAGCAAAGCACAAATGCCATTAAAAGACCTAAAAATTTCTTCATAAAAATACCTCCTGATGATAAAAATAAGTACGGAATACTCCGTACTTATTTTACCACATATTTATATATTTGTAAAGTTTTTTCAGTCAAGCACCGGCACAAGAAGCTTCTGTCCCACAGAAAGTGCGCCGCTGTCTATACCGCTGCATTCCTTTATGGCATAAACCGCTTCTCTTATATCAACACCGTTTCCGTAAAAATCCTCTGCAATTGTCCAGAGAGTATCTCCGGGGCGGACATAAACCTCTTCAAACTCGTCATAGGTCTTTTTATCACCACTGGATAATGCAGAAAAGCTTAAAAGTGTTGTAACGAGAATTAAAGCAATTACAGATATCTTAAACAATCTTATTTTCATTTTTCTTGTATTTCTTCTTTTCATACTCAAAACCTCCAAATACGAACTGTTGTTCTTGTCTGTACCCATATAATACACGAACAAATGTTCTTTGTCAAGTACTTTTTAAAATTTTTTCAAAAAAAGTGAAACAAATGTTTGCATTTTCCGAAAAGATGTGTTATAATACTATCAGAACATACATTCCCATCACTTTTAAGGAAAGAGGTTTTATCTATGTCAAAGGACAGATCCCAGAACATTCTTGACTTTATTAATGAGTACACCAAGGAAAACGGCTATCCCCCTACAATCAGAGAAATATGCGACGGCGTAGGTTTAAAATCCCCCTCCACCGTTCATGGTCACATTGAGCGCTTAAAGAAAGCAGGTAAGCTTGACAAGGCAGATTCCAAGACCAGAGCCATAAAAGTATCGGAGAAAGAATCCGAAACCTTTACGGAAAAGGAATTTTTGGAGGTTCCTGTTCTCGGCACAGTTGCAGCCGGCGTTCCCATAGCCGCACAGGAGGATATTGAGCGCACATTCCCCCTCCCTATGGACTTTGCGAAAAAAGGCGAAGTATTTATGCTTAAGGTAAGAGGCGAATCCATGATCAATGCCGGCATTTTCTCCGGCGACTACATAATTGTAGAACAGACAAACGTTGCCAATAACGGTCAGATGGTTGTTGCACTGATTGACGATGAGGTTACGGTCAAAACCTTCTATAAGGAATCCGACCACATCCGTCTGCAGCCTGAAAATGACTATATGGATCCCATTATTGTCCGCGAGGTTGCAATTCTCGGAAAAGTTGTGGGAGTATACAGAAAGTTTTAATGCAGCAAAACACCGCATTGCAAAGGCAATGCGGTGTTTTTTATTTTGTTATCTCTTTTTCTGTACCGTAAGATATATAAAGTGTGTCATCCAGGCGATATATGACATATGGAACCGCTCTTAAAACAGCACCTGTTCCGAGATTTTTATTATATCTGTACATTCCTCTGTTTCCATCCTCCAGAGCCTTTGCTTTTATAACAGAGCTTGCATCTATGGTAAGTGCATCCCCGCCGTAAGACATCAGAATACCGGATTCCACAACCTCATATCCATCAGGAATATTTCTCAGTGTAAGAATTGATACTCCTTTTGAAAAAGTTTCTTTGTCTACGTCGATTATTGCCACATGGGGAGAAGCTTCAGTCTCTTCATCCGCATATACAGCTTGCACTTCAGCATTGCATCCCATTCTGAGACCAAACTGTTTAGATGTTGATATCATTTCTCCGTTTATCATCCATCCTGCGAAAACCTTGCCCTGCGGCACTGCTGCCATATCAGCAACAATTTCTACAAACTCATCATACTCATATTCAGAAAGCAAGGGATTACACGTTCCTCCGGTAACGGAAAGCTCATATGTTACGTCCTTTTTCTCATATACGGTTCTTATAAGCAATATTTCACCTGCCGAAACATCTTTCCACTCATCAGAATCCCAGCCCACAAGCTCATAACCCGGATTTTCTACCCACGAAGTGTCAGGCTCGTTAAAAGAGTCTCCCTTAGCATAGTTTGATGCATATATTCTTCCGTTTATATCAGCAAATGTAACATAGCCATACGACGTAAGAATAGTGTCAGGAAGGAAAAAAGCAGTTATATTCACATCGTCTATCAATGTAAAAGTATATGTAGGCTTGTCAGAAATAATTTTTTGGCTTATTTCATCCTTCCAATACACAAACTTTCCTCTGTTTTCTCTTGCCTCAAGTGTTATTACACTTCCTCTTTCCATCTCAAGACCTGTAAGCGCAGACCAGTTATCGTCGCCCGAATAAACTCTTCCGCCGTTTGTTGCCGTTACCGTAATTTCCAGTGTTGCTTCGGGAATTTCCCCGTGAGCAAAAGATGTAAAGCCCTGCAAAACTCCCAGCACAAAAATTACCGCTATAACGAATAAACTCTTATTCTTCATACAATTTTCTACTCCTTTATTATTCATTGGGAATAATTGTTTCCGTTAAAAGCTTACATATGTTTGAGGTTATACTTATCTGCATAACCAAGTCATTCATGCGTTTATTGCTCTCTGTTTCAAGAATCGGCCCCGCCACCTTTTTTACATTTTCCATAACATAGCTGTAGGCCTTTTTCTGATTTTCGGCAAATGCCTTATAAATTTCGGATATTTCTCCGTCGGTGCTTTCTACGGGAATTATTTTTTTAATAAGCTCCATGCTTAATGTCTGTTTTAAGAAGCATATTATTATAAGAAAAGCAAGGTGCTTTTTTGAATAGCGCTTCTTTACAGGTGCAGGCATAATCCCAAGCTTTACATAATTGTTTATCATCGGCTGAGTGACACTTTTATCGTCCCCCAGCGCCGAAAGATATTCACCGAGCAAGGTAATTACCTGATCCATATAGAGCTCTATCCCCGGAAGCTCTTCCCAAGTTGGCAAATGCTTCTCTTCAGCATTTTTTTCCCATTCCGAAAGGGATTTTTCCAATACCGCCTTATCAAGTTTCATACAAAACCTCTCCTTTATTATTTCATTATATATAAAAACAATCCTATTGTCAAATATATTTTCTTTCCGCTCTTGACAAAATATCAAAAACGTGATAATATAGTATAGCATACTAGATAATGAGTTTTTATATATTAGGAGGTTTTTTTATGTATACAATGCGAAAAATGCTTGACACCATTTGTGATAAATTCAGAAATAACACCGCTTTTATCATCAAGCTCAACAAAGAGCATATGAAAATCAGCTATGAAAAATTACATTCTGATGTCACGGCCCTTGCCAACGGAATAATCGAGAAAGGACTTAAGGATAAATACATCGCCGTTTCCGGTAAAAACTCTTATAACTGGGTTATTTCCGCTCTTGCTGTTTTCTACAGCGGAAACATTTTAGTCCCCGTTGACGCCAACCTCCCTGAGGTTGAGTTTACAAGAGTAATGGAAAGAAGTTCTTCTTCGCTCCTTATTTATTCAAAGGAAATTTCAGAAAAAGCAGAAAAGCAAAACATTCCCATAAAAATAAGTATGGAATATCTCGATTCCTTAAAATCCGAAAATATCCACGAAATGCCGGAGAGAAATCCCGATGAAATCGGGGTACTTATGTTTACCTCGGGTACCACATCCGATTCAAAAGCAGTTATGCTTTCGCAAACCAACATTCTTTCCAATGTTGACGGCCTTATGAAATGGGAAAATCTCTACGAAAGCGATGTAAACCTCGCTCTTCTTCCCTTTTTCCATGCTTTCGGCCTTACCGCAACTATTCTTTTCTTAAATCTGGGAATGTGCTCGGTTTTCTGCGAAGGTCTTCGTGTAAAGAAGGCGCTTGACGAATATGACATCACTGTATTTGTGGGTGTTCCTCTGATTCTTGACCGGATGAAGGAAACCGTGGAAACCGTTTTAAGAAAGAAAAAAATTCTCGGACTTTTCAACACTCTTCGTGCCATATCCCGCTTTTTCTTAAAGCTTAAGATTGATTTAAGAGGCCCCTTATTTAAGGTTGTGCGCAAAAATTTAAGCAAGCTTCGCCTCATCATAAGCGGAGCTGCAGCCTTAAGCCCGGAAACAGCAAACTTCTTTAACGACATCGGCATCCTTCTTATCCAGGGTTATGGTCTTACGGAAACCGCCCCTGTTCTTTCTGCTGAGAATGAAGACAATATGCGCCTTGGTTCCATAGGAAAGCCCCTTCCCGGAGTTGAAATTAAAATAGATAATCCCGGCGATGACGGCATCGGAGAAATAATCGCAAAAGGCCCCAACATAATGCTCGGTTATATGGGCGAGGATGAATCCCCCATCGTTGACGGATATTTCCATACCGGAGATCTCGGATATATAGATAAAGACGGATACATTTTCATCAGCGGAAGAAAGAAAAACGTAATCGTACTTCCCAACGGCAAAAATGTATTCCCCGAAGAAATGGAACTCCTTGTAAATAAAATCCCCGGCGTAAAGGAATCTGTCATTTATCTTACAAATGAAGAGCGTCCCAAAATCGCCGCAAAGATTGTTTATGACGAAGAGCTTACGACTCCCGGTGTTCTGGCAGAAGAAATCAAGAAAATAAATGCGAATCTGGTTTCCTTCAAGGAAATCAAGGTTACAGATTATACAACCGAAGAATTCAAGAAAACCACAACAGGCAAAATCAAGCGTAATATGATATAAAATAAAAGCAGCCAAAAGGCTGCTTTTATTTTACAGTTAATTAAGTTTTCAGTCTCTTGCAATTATTGCAAGAAGCACTCCTTCTTTGGCCGTTACCTTAGCTGTATCATCTGTTATTATATTACTTACGGTAAGGGTTTCTCCGATTTTCACATCTGCACTTTCAAGCGGATAATAAAATCCTTCAAGTGTAACGTCCGATACAACACTGTCAAGCGGCAAAAAGGATACCGTGTCACCCCTATGGTCTTTTATTACGCAGCTTTCCTTGAAGGCGAACATTTCATTATGGGAATCCTTAAGTATAATTTCGCTGCCACTGCCTGCATACTTTTTAAGAAGGCAGGCGTTTGCCATGGAATGATCAAACCTTGATCCGATACCGCCTATCACGGTGATACTTTTACATCCAAGGTCAAGTGCCCTTTCAATCGCCGCCTCTGTATCGGTAAAATCCTTTTCAACGCAAAGCCTTATTTTTTCAATATCGGAAACAGGCGCTTTTACCGAATCCATATCTCCGATAAATATATCGGGTGTAATGCCCATAGCGATTGCTCTGTCATATCCGCCGTCTGCAGCTATAATGACATCATATTTTTCCGTTATAACAATCCCGTCGGTATTTCCTGCCGCAATAATCAGAGCCTTTTTCATTTTGTTACACAGCTTTTCATCTTGTCAATCTCTTCTTTTGCAGAAGGAGCATTGAATATTGCAGAGCCCGCAACAATGACGTTTGCTCCCGCATCAATAACCACAGAAACATTTGCCGCGCTTATACCGCCGTCTACCTGTATGTCAATATTTCTGTCACCTATAAGCTCTTTTACCCTGCGGATTTTATCTACGGTTTCGGGAATGAACTTCTGACCGCCGAAGCCCGGATTAACCGTCATAACAAGCACCATATCGGTCTGGTCAAGAACATATTTTATAACCGATTCATCTGTTCCCGGATTTAAGGCAACACCTGCTTTCAAACCCAGAGCCTTTATGCTCTGGAGTGTTCTGTGAAGATGGCGTGTAGCTTCTGCGTGAACAGTTATAATATCTGCTCCCGCCTTTTTAAATTCCTCTATGTAACGCTCGGGCGCGTCAATCATAAGATGCACGTCAAAGGGCTTATCTGTGCATTTTCTTATTGCAGAGATTACGGGCAAACCGAAAGAAATGTTCGGCACAAAGCAGCCGTCCATCACATCAATATGAATTAGGTCAGCACCCGCTTCATCAATTTTCTTTATTTCCTTTTCGAGGTTTGCAAAATCAGATGCAAGAATTGAAGGAGATATTTTAATCATATCATTCATCCTTTCGGGTTGTATTTTTCGTATTCTTTCTGTTCTTCTGTCATCTTCAGATAGCTTTCATATCTGGAGTCAGATATTTCCCCGCTTTCCAAAGCCGCCTTAATTCCGCAATTCGGTTCGTTTCTGTGAGTGCAGTCATTAAAGCGACAGCTTCCCATATGGGCAACAAATTCAGGAAAGCATGATGCAATGTTGATATCGGTAACTTCAAACGAGCTGAACCCCGGAGTGTCCAAAACATATCCTCCGTAAGAAAGCGGAAGAAGCTCGGCGTGACGTGTTGTGTGTTTACCACGCTCGATTTTTTCGCTCACTTTTCCCGTCTTTAAGGAAAATTCCTCCCCGAAAGCATTGAGCAGTGTGGATTTTCCCACCCCTGATGCTCCTGCAAATGCTGTCACCTTATCCTTCGTAAGCTCCTTAAGCTTTTCTACCCCGTCTCTGTTATCCTTTCCGGTAACTATTACGGGGAAGCCTGCTTTTTCGTAAATTGAAGCATATTCGGAAGCATCCTTCAAATCGCTTTTGGTAATTGATATAATTACACCTATATTTTTGGAAATTGCCACCGCTGTAAGCTTGTCCACCAGCAAAAGATCGGGCTTCGGGCTTTGCACCGCAAATGTAATTATGAGGTTATCTATATTCGCCACATTCGGGCGGATGAGCATATTCTTCCTTGGCAGTATCTCGTTTATCGCCGATGTTTCTTCATCCACCGGAGCAATATCCACATAGTCTCCCACCAGCGGTGAAAGATAGTTTTTCTGTCTGAATTTCCCTCTGACAGAGCATTCGTACAAGTTTCCTTCAGCTTCGACAGTATAAAGTCCTCCGACACCCTTAGTTATTATCCCACGCATTAACCCTGCACACTCTTTTCTTCGTAGAATACATCGTTTATATATATTTCATAGGTTACGGAACTGCCTGCTTTAACCTCGATGCTTACCGTATCGGAAGGATTGTGTGTCTTTTTATAAACAGTTTCACCGTTGTCTCCCCTTATAACCTTGATGTTCACCGGAGAATTACCCTGCGGAACTGTAAATGTAAGAAGAGCCTTTCCATTGTCTGCCGCTCCCGAAGAGTGAAGCTTTTTCCTGGATACAACAAGCTCAATAACTTCTTCCACATCTACACGCTCAGGTGCTTCAGGATCCTGGCTCATAACCGTATTTTCAATTTCGTTTCCGTTTTCTACCTCTTTAACATTGATGTTGTAATATCCCTTATTGTTAAGAGCTGTCTTCGCCTCTTCGTAAAGCATACCGACAACATCGGGAATTTTAGGATCGATATTTTCCATTCCCTTGCTTTCATAAAGGATTATAACATCTCCGCTTTTAACCATACTTCCGGCACCGGGCTCCTGCCTTGTAACATTGCCCTTTTCCTGCTCTTCGTTATAGTCATCCTTTTCTTCTTCAATAATCTGTCCTTTAAGACCGAGTTCCTTTACAAGTTCAAGAGCATAGTCTGCATTTTCGCCGGTGAAATCCTTGAGGCTGAAAGATTCCGCACCAAGGCTTACAACGACATAGATTTCCTTTGAGCCGGGAATATTTTTTCCTTCCTCAGGCTCCTGTTCTATTATCTTGTCCTTTTCTTCCTGAATACTGTAATCCTCCTTCTTTACGCGGATTACAATTTCTTCATCAAGCTCCGCTGCTTTTTCTTCCGCCTGACTTAAGGTAAGCCCCTTTAAGTTGGGAGTAAGCAAAGGCTCCATTTCCTTGTAAAACCAGTCAAACGCCATCTTCGCGCCAAGTCCCATAACTGCAATAAGCGCAACAGCCAGAGCAATTATCCCGATTACTTTTTTCTTTTTCTTTTCATCGTCTGCTTTCTTGCCTGCATCCAAAGTCTTACGGCTTTCTTTTTCAAGTTCTTCCACATCAATCTGTTTTGTGGAATAAAAGCCCTCATTATCGTCATCACTTAATACCACAGAAGGATCTGCCATCACCCTCATAATGTCCGATTCCATAGCCGGAGCTGTAAGATATCTCTGGCTTTGCTCCTTCCGCATCGCCTTTAATATGATATACTCTGCCGAAGCGGGCAGTCCGGGAGCGAAATCAGAAGGCTTTTCAGGCTCCTTCTGCAGATGCTGCATTGCCACGGCAACCGTAGTATCGGCTTCAAAGGGGACCTTTCCTGTTACCATCTCATAAAGGCACACACCAAGAGAATAAAGGTCACTCCGCTCATCCGTGAATCCGCCTCTCGCCTGTTCGGGCGAAAGATAATGTGCCGAGCCTAAAACTTTGGCTCCCAGAGTCATCGTAGACGCAGAAGTAGCCCTCGCAATGCCAAAATCCATGACCTTTAACGATCCGTCACTTTTCACCATTATATTGTGAGGCTTTATATCTCTGTGAATAATCTTGCGCTCGTGCGCGTGTCCCAGTGCCGCACATATCTGCGATGCAAATTTGAAGGCACTTCTCCAGGGTACCTTGCCCATTTTCGCAATATATTCCTTCAGAGTTGTCCCGTCCACATATTCCATTACGATATATCTTAAGCCTTCGTGAATTCCCACGTCGTAGATGCTTACAATATTAGGATGACTTAAGCCCGCCGCGGACTTTGCTTCTATATCAAATCGCTTTATAAATTCTTCATCCTGCTTAAATTCCGGTCTCAATACCTTTACAGCTACAGTTCTGTTGAGCATTTTATCCATAGCCTTATACACTATGGCCATACCGCCTGTACCTATTTCGCTTTCAATTATATATCTTCCGCCAAGAATTATTTCTCCCATAAATTATATTCCTTTCTGAAGATGTAAATTTATCAAAGTGTATATCTCATCAAAAAAATTCTTCTGCCACAATTACTGTTATATTATCTTTTCCGCCTGCTGCATTTGCCCTTTCAACAAGAGCTGAAGCAGCCTTTTCCGCACTTTCGCTCTTTCCGACGATGTCCGCAATTTCTTCATCCGACACCATATTTGTAAGCCCGTCGGTGCAGAAAAGAATTTTATCTCCCGCCTCAAGGCTGAATTCGTAAAAGTCACCCTCGACTTCCTTTCCTACTCCGATTGCCCTTGTTATCATATTCTTCATGGGATAGTTTTCCGCCTCTTCAGGAGTTATCTCTCCCTTTTTCAGAAGCATTTCCACATAGGAATGATCCTCAGTAATTTTTACCGCCGCATTGTTTCTTATAACATAAACTCTGCTGTCTCCCACATGGCCAAGATAAAGCTTTCCCGAATCGCATATTCCGATATCAATGGTCGTGCCCATTCCTTCGCGCTCGCCCGAAGCCATTTCAAAAACATTTTTATTGGCTTCGGCTATTGATTCAATCAATAGCTTTTCATAGTCCCCTTCGGCATTTTCAAGCAGGGAAACGACAGTATCTACAGCCATTTTACTTGCCACTTCTCCGGCGTTGTGTCCGCCCATACCGTCTGCTATTACAAGCAGCTTTCCGCCGGTGAAGAAAAAGTCCTCATTATTTTCTCTGACTTTACCTTTATCGGTTTTACCTGCAAAATACATATTCATTCCCCCTTTACTATAGATTTTTTCAGCTGACCGCAGGAAGCACTTATATCTTTTCCCAGTTCCCTGCGCACCGTTGCCGTTACATTATATTTTTCAAGTATTTTAACAAATTCGTATTTGTTTTTACCCCGTTTAAAGCTTCTTCCCTCTACGGGATTTACCTCAATAAGGTTAACATGACAAAGCTTTCCCGAAAGAAGCCTTCCCAGCTTTTCAGCCTCAGAAACGCTGTCGTTCACCCCGTTTATAAGCGAATATTCATAGCTGACTCTTCTGCCGGTTTTGGTGGAATATGCGTCCATCAGCTCTATAAGCTCATTTATGGTTGTCGCCTTTGCCGCAGGCATTATCTTTCTTCTTGCCTCATCGGTTGTGGCGTGAAGAGAAAGTGCCAGCGTTATCGGTATTTTTTCTTCCGTAAGTCTTTTTATCCCAGCCGTAAGACCGCAGGTTGAAAGAGTTATGTGACGATAGCCTATGTTAAGCCCATCGGAATTGTTTATGGCAGAAAGCGCCTTTATCACATTATCATAATTATCAAGGGGCTCTCCTATTCCCATAAGCACCACATTGGAAATTCTCACATCTGCATCTTCTGATACTGCTCTTATCTGTCCTTCAATTTCAGAAGGAGTAAGATTTCTTATGAGTCCGTCCATAGTTGATGCACAAAAGGCACACCCCATACGGCAGCCAACCTGTGTCGATATGCATATGCTTTTTCCGTGCTCATAGCTCATCAGAACGGTTTCCACAATGTTTCCGTCAGAAAGCTCAATCAGATACTTTACCGTTTCGTCAACCTTTGATGCAAACTTCATATAAACCTTCGGGAAGAAAAGCTCATATTCATTTTTAAGTTTTTCCCTTAAGCTGAGCGGAAGGTCTGTCATTTTGTCAATATCTGTTTCTCCGCGCCTTATCCATTTATAAAGCTGCTTTGCCTTATAGCCCTGAATACCGAGTTGTTCAGCCATCTCATCAACTGTCATATCTGCAAGATTCATTCCGCTCACCTCTTTTCCTTTAATTATCCTTTTTCATCCGGCATATAAATGCCCCATCGGTTTTATCCGTATCGGGATACCAGGTTTTATAGCCTGTCTCGCCGCCATCAAAGGGCGTAAGCTTAAATTCCTTATTATCCATAAGAAAGGCATTTATTACCTCTTCGTTTTCCCTTTTATCTATTGAGCAGGTACTGTAGACCAGTATTCCTCCTGCCTTAAGGCACTTAGCCTGAGCTTCAAGTATTTTTTTCTGGAGAGATGAAAAATCCTCATCCTCGCTCCTGTTCCATTTTATATCGGGACGTCTTCTTATAATCCCCGTGCCTGAGCAGGGAACATCCAAAAGCACCCTGTCGCACTTTCCGATAAGTTCTTCGTTTACCTTAGATGCATCGTGCAGATGCGTTTTTACTATATTTACAGAAAGTCTTTCTGCAGCATCTTCTATAAGTTTAAGCTTGTGCTCATATATATCGCAGGCAAAAATTTCACCCGTATTTTCCATAAGCTGTGCTATGTATGTGGTTTTTCCTCCTGGTGCCGCACAGGCATCAAGCACCGTCATTCCGGGCTTTACAGAAAGAAGCTCCGCCGTTTTTTCAAAGGGCTTTGCCTGTACCGTAAAAAGCCCCTCACAGAAACCCTCCATTTCCGAAACAGAGCCGCTGTTTTTAAGGGTTATCATATTCCCGTCCCTTGACAAAGCCACATCACCCAATTTGGAAAAAAGCTCCTCTGCCGTTATTTTAAGTGTATTTGCCCTGATTACGGTTTCAGCCTTTGCGTTTCCTGCTTCCATGATACTTTCCGCTCTTTCAAAGCCGAAATCGCTTATAAATCGCTCAGCCATCCATAAAGGATAGGAATATTTAACGGAAAGTGCCTCGGTTTTATCTTCGGGGAACTTAAGTTCTCCGCCCCTTAATGCGTTCCTGAGTACCGCATTTACAAAGCCTGAGCTTGAAGCGTGTCCGTATCTTCTTGACAGGGTAACACTTTCGTTAACTGCGGCGGAGGACGGAACCTTATCCATAAAGAAAATCTGATAAAGTCCCATTCTTAATATATTCTTTATAAGCACCGATATTTTTTTAAGCTTTATTTTTGAATAACGGGCTATTATATAGTCAAGATAGATGCGGTTTCTCACTGTTCCGCGCACAAGCTCGCTTAAAAAAGCGGCATCCCTTCCCGTTATCTTTTCTTTTTTGAGTTTTTCGTCGATAAGAAGGTTCATATATGCTCCCTTCTCATCAATATCGGCTAAAATCAAAAGCGCAGTCTGTCTTATTTTATCCATATGCTATACCTCTTCGGTATATTTATCAAATGTTTTTCCGATTTCAAAGCTGTGTCCGCGTAAATAGTCTGAAGCGTTCATTTCCTTGCCGCCCTCTGCCTGAAGACGAAGTATCTTAACTGCACCTTTCCCCGCAGCAACAATAAGTCCCGCTTTGGGATCAGAAGTCAGAACCTCACCGGGCTTTCCGCTTTTATCTGAAAGCTCCGTCTCTGTAATTTTATACTTAGCACCTTCGAAATATGAATAAGCCGCGGGCCAGGGATAGGTTCCTCTTACCAGATTGTGAACCGCAAGGGCATCCTTTTCCCAGTCGATATGTCCGGTTTTAGAGGTAAGTACAGAGGCATAATTGCTCTCGCTTTCATTTTGCGTTTCCCTTGCAGCTTCACCTTTTTCTATCAGCGAAATTGTTTCCAGAAGCCCTTCTGTGCCAAGCTTCTCAAGCTTTGAAAACAGTGTCAACTGATTGTCCTTAATATCAATATCGCACTTTTTCTTAAGTATCATATCTCCCGTATCGAGTCCCTTATCCATATACATAACGGTTATTCCGGTTTCCTTTTCGCCGTCAATTATGGCTGACTGCACAGGGGATGCCCCTCTGTACTTCGGAAGAAGAGAACCGTGTACATTTATACATCCGTATTTCGGGTAATTAAGAACGTACTCCGGAAGTATTCTTCCGTATGCCACGACAACAATAAGCTCGGGCCTGTATTCATCAAGCACATTCTGAATTGCACCATCTTTGAGGCTTTCAGGCTGATACACGGGAATATTGTTGATGAGCGCACACTCTTTAACGGGAGGTGCTGTGAGTATCTTTTTCCGTCCCACGGGCTTATCTGCACGGCAAAGCACAAACAAAACCTCGTGCCCCGCCTCTATAAGAGCCTCAAGATGTGCCCTTGCAAAGTCGGGAGTTCCCATAAAGCCTATACGCATAAAAATCTTCCTTTCTTATTCCGCGTCGGGATCAACAAAGCGCTCAACCTTCTCGACAAAGGCATGACCGTCAAGATGCTCTATTTCGTGGCAGAAAGCCCTTGCAAGAAGCTCCCGTCCCTCTAAAATCTGCTCGTTTCCAAATCTGTCAAGCGCCTTTACCTTAACGTAATTAGGTCTTGTAACGATGCCCCACTGACCGGGGAAGCTTAAGCATCCTTCTGTTCCTGTCTGGCTGTCCTTCGTTTCAATGATGACGGGATTGATAAGCTCCATAATTCCGTCCCCGACATCAATTACAACTACTCTTTTAAGTATGCCGACCTGCACAGCCGCAAGACCTACGCCGTTGGCTTCATACATAGTATCCGCCATATCATCAAGAAGAGTGTGAAGTCTTTCATCAAAATCCGTTACCTCTCTTGACTTTTTATAAAGCACCTCGTCGGGTGTTTTTCTTATTTCTCTTATTGCCATAAATCCTCCTACAGCATACTTCCCGGATTAATTTCGAGACTGAGTCTCACATTTTTATCCCTATGTCCCAAATAAATATCCTTAAGAAGCATTCTTACGTTATCATCTGCACTGATTTTTATCCAGTATCTCCATCTGTAGCGCCCCTTGATTCTTGATAAAGGAGCCGGCATAGATGAATATTTCGAAAACTTTATGCCTTTAAGAATCTCTTCTGCCATTTTCTCCGACTCCCTGCAGGCTTTTTCCGCAAGTGAGTTATCTTCGGATGAAAAAACGAAGGACACTATATCGGAAAAAGGCGGATAGAGAAACATTTCTCTGTAGGCTATTTCATTTTCGTAAAAGGCCTCGTAATTCTGAGTCCTTGCCATTTTAATTACATCGTTATCGGGAGTGTAGGTCTGAATAACAGCCCTTCCCTCTTTTACTCCTCTGCCTGCCCTTCCGCAGACCTGGGTTATAAGGTCAAAGGTTCTCTCCGATGCCCTGTAATCGTCAATGTTAAGCGACATATCAGCCGCCATAACTCCGACCAGGGAAATATCAGGAAAGTCAAGTCCCTTTGATACCATCTGTGTTCCAAGGAGAATATCGATTTTTTCTTCGCTGAAGGTCTTAAGTATTCTTTCGTGGCTTCCCTTTCTGGAAGTTGTATCAACATCCATACGGATAGTGCTTGCAGAGGGAAAGGTTTTCTTTATTTCCTCCTCCAGCTTCTGGGTTCCTGCACCGAAATAGCGCACATGGCTTCCTTTACACTCCGGGCAGGTTTTTATAACACGGGTTTTATATCCGCAGTAGTGGCATTGAAGGCTTTCCTCTGTTTTGTGATAGGTAAGGGCAATACTGCATTCGGGACAGCTTACCACATATCCGCAGTCACGGCAGGATACAAAGGTCGAAAACCCTCTTCTGTTGAGAAAAAGAACCGTCTGCTCCCCCGATTCAATATTTTTTGCAATTTCATCCCGAAGCTGCGACGAAATCATACTGCGGTTTCCCGAAGCAAGCTCCTTTCGCATATCAGAAATTTTAACATCAGGAAGCTTCGCCTCGTTATAGCGTTTTGTCATTTTAAGCATCTTATATTCGCCGCGCATCGCCTTATAATAGCTTGCTATATCGGGAGTTGCCGATGCCAGAAGCAAAGGAGCTTTGTTCATACGACACCTTTCCTTCGCTATCTCCCTTGCGTCATATCTCGGAGATTGCTCCGACTTATAGGTGTTTTCGTGTTCTTCATCAACGATGATTATTCCGATGTCGGAAAGCGGTGCAAATACAGCGGAACGTGCACCAACCACAACTTTTGCCTCGCCGTTTTTTATTCTCTTCCACTCGTCAAGCCTTTCGCCCCGGGAAAGTACGCTGTGAAGTATGGCGATTTTTTCACCGAATCTTCCTATAAAACGGTCTGTCATCTGTGGCGTCAGCGATATTTCGGGAACTAAAACGATTGCTGTTTTTCCCTTTTCAAGCACCCTTTCAATGGTCTGCATAAAGACCTCTGTTTTACCGCTTCCGGTTACGCCGTGAAGCAGAAAGGTGTCACTTTTTTCGCTTTCAACTGCATCTTTAAGAACTTCAAGTACAGCTTCCTGTTCCTTTGTCGGAGCAAGCTTTTCCGTCTTTTTAACACTTTTACCCAAAAAGGGATTTCTTCTTTTTGATACATCGTAAATCTCTGCAATCCCTTTTTCGGAAAGTGCCTTTACGGCACCCGACGTAATTTTATCCATCTCACAAAGCTCCGAAAGACTTAAAGGTCCGCAAAGTAAAGCCTTTGCCGCTTTCATCTGAGATACGGCACGGCTTCCCAGTATTTTTGAAAATTCGCTTTCCGGCTTTAAGAGTCTTACATATTTTCTTTTAAGTTCACCCACGGTTTTAACCGAAACCGCTTCCTTCTCGATAAAGCCCTTTTCCAAAAGAGCTTTTACAGAACCAAGCGTTTCCCTTCCGAAAACCGCTTTAAGGCTCTCAAGGGATGCTTCTCCCCCAGCCTCGTAAAGATATGCAAGTATTCTTTCCTGATTTACGGAATGAACTTCTGCCGTTTTTGCCGCTTCCGTTATTCTCACGGCGATATCTTCTTTAGAGAAAGTACCGGGAGGGCACATAAGCTTAAGACATTCGTGGAAGGATGCCACATACATCTTCTGCATATATGCGGCAAGATGGATTTCCTTTTCTCCTACCACAGGATTTTCGTTTGTAATTTTGAGTATGCTTTTAAGCTTATACTCTGATTTTTCGTTGCTTATGCCTATAACAATCCCGTCCTTTTTCGTTCCTCCGAAGGGAACGGAAACGGTATGTCCGACTCTGAGAATCCCTTTAAGCTCTTCGGGAATTTTATAATCGAAAGTCTTATCAAGAGACATAAGTCCGGTATCAACGGATACCTTTGCCAAAACCTCTGCTTTTGCAGTCATAGCTTATTTTGAAAAATCTATCTTGCCCTCGTAAATTTCTTCAACAGCAATAGTTACGGGCTTTTCTGACTTGGTTTCAATCAGAGGCTCCTGGGGATTTTCCTTATCCTCAAGCTCTCTCGCTCTTTTTGCCGCTGCAATAACAACGCTGTAGCGGCTGTCATACTTCTTCATAAGTTCATCAACAGAAGGATATATCATCATAATAAAAACTTCCTTTCAATTTTTCAGTTATTTTTAATTTTTTCAATTTCTTCTTTATTGTTTTTTACCAAAAGGGATCCTGCATTAATTATTGTTTCAAGATTCTCTATTGCCTCTTCGAGATTGTCGTTTACGATTATGTAATCGTAGTCCTTTATCTTTTCATATTCCTCAAGGGCGCGGGCCATTCTCTTTTCAATTGCCGCAATAGCAACCTCATTTCCCGCATCTCTTGTTTCAAGCCTCTGCTTAAGCTCTCGGAATGAAGGCGGCACTACAAACACCAAAACCGCATCGGGATAGCGGCGCTTTGCCTGGAAAGCTCCTCCCACTTCAATTTCAAGGATTGTGCTTTTCCCTTCTTCCATCGCACTGAGTACGGGGGAAAGCGGAGTGCCGTAATAATTTCCCACATAGCATTCCCATTCAAGGAAATAGTTTTCTTCAATTTTCTTTTTAAATTCCTCTTCGGAGATATAATGATAGCTCTTTCCCGGGATTTCTCCCTCTCTCGGTGCTCTTGTCGTGCAGGAAACAGATAAAAACATATCGCTTCTCTTTTCAACAACCGCCTTCACTATCGTTCCTTTTCCTACTCCCGAAGGCCCTGATACGATTATAACACTACCCTTAGCCATCCTGCTCTTCCTCCTCTGATGCATCAAATCTGTGGGCTATGGTGTCCGGCTGAAGTGAGCTTGTCACCACATGATCAGAGTCTGTTATTATAACAGCTCTAGTCCTTCTTCCGTAGGTGGCATCAATCAGCTTCCCTCTTTCCCTTGCATCCTGAACCAGTCGTTTAACGGGTGCCGATTCGGGCGAAACCACCGCCACAACATGGGCTGCGTTAACAATATTTCCGAAACCGATATTTATAATTTTCATATCAATTCCCCTTATTCAATATTCTGAATCTGTTCACGCATTTTTTCTATTTCAGTCTTCATTTCAACAACCATCTTTGTGGTTGTAACATCATTGGACTTAGAGCCCGTAGTGTTTACCTCACGGTTGATTTCCTGAACAAGAAAGTCAAGCTTTCTGCCTGCGGGGGCATTCCCGCCTATAATTGCCGAAAGCTCCTTGACGTGGCTTCCCAAACGTACCATTTCCTCATCCACATTAACTCTGTCAGTAAAAATTGCAACCTCATTCAAGAGCCTTGCCTCGTCAACGGGTACCTTGCCGAGTATTTCCTCCATACCTTCTCTTAAGCGCTTAGCATATTCCTCAACGATTAAAGGTGCTCTTTCTCTGATTTTTGCAACATAGCCCTCAATAACCCTGCCCTTTTCAAGAAGGTCGGAACCTAAGCGTGCGCCCTCTTCCTTACGCATTGTATCATATAAATTGAGAGCCTTTCTGAATACCGAAAGTACATCGGCTGTAAGCTCTTCCTCGTCAACAGGAGGCTTATCAACCTTGAACATATCCGGAAATCTCGCAATAGCGGTAACAGTAACGTCGTTTTCAACCCCAAGGTTTTCAGCCAAATCCTTAAGCTCTGAAAGATAGCTTTTCGCAAGCTCCTTATTGGCACTTACCATCACGCTGTCTTCGTTGTAATCCACAATACTCAGGTAAATATCCACCTTACCGCGCTTTACCACCTCTGATGCTTCTTTTCTCAAAACATCCTCCAAAAAGCCGTACTGGCGGGGAACCTTTACTGTAAAATCAGTATAGCGGTGATTGACGGATCTTATCTCCGCGCTGATTTTTCTCATATTCAATGTGTCTTCAAAATGGCCGTAGCCTGTCATACTCTTAATCATTTTTCTTCCTCCGATACAGTAAAGACAGCCTCAAAGAAAAGGCTGAAAGGGGCGTTTAAAGCGCCCCTTAGTATTTTACTTATTTCAGTCCTTGATTACGGTAAGCTTTACGCCCTTTATCTTGGATTCATTTTTAACCACTTCTGATTCGGCAGCCTCCGCTTCAATATAAGCTTCATAAGCATCAGCTGCAAGAGTTGATTCTATAACAGCGGTAAGGTTTTCTGCATTATCCGCAAAATAGTTTGCAGGCATTTCATATCTCTTTATAATGTGATATCCTTCATAGCTTCCGCCTGTAACAAGTACAGCCTCTTTTGTATAATCGCCTACTGCAAGAGCCTTGGAAGCATCTTCAAATGCGGGATTTCCGAAATCGCCTTCCTTAAAGATATATCCCTCTTCTCCGCCGTTTATGTTTCCTTCTGCATCAACGTCGCTTGAGTAAGCATTCATGAGAGCCTCGAAGTCTCCTCCGGATGCAAGACCTCCGAGAATTTCATCAGCCTTCTTCTTTGCATCGTCAAGAGTTTCAATTCCTTCATCTCCAACCTTAACAAGGATGTGCTTAACTCTCATATAGTTTTCGTTGAAGTATGCCTCTATTGCCTCGGGAGCAACTTCATTTTCCTCAGCGTGCTTTTCAGCCAGCTTGTTGGAAAGCATTATCTTAACCCAGAGATCTTCAAGCTGATTTGCCGTAAGGTTGATTTTTCCGAGTGCATCGTCAAAGGAGGACTTTGAACCTGTTACACCGTAAAGACTGGACTTAGCTGTGCTGATTGAAGCAAGTTCTTCCTCTGTAAGAGCAATCTCCTTTTCTGCCGCCATATCCTCTGCAACATAAAGCTTTGTAAGTTCTGCAAACACAGCTTCCTTCAAAGCTTCACCAACGGTTGTTTCTCCGTAAGATAAATCCCAGAGCTTTTCGCCTTCAGCAGGAGTGGGAGCTGATGCTAAAATGTCAGAAATTGCATTGTATACCATTGATGCTGTATAGGAATCATACATTGCAATCATTGTAAGTGCATCTTCCGCATCCATAACGCCCAGATACATTTCTGCGATTTTAACAGAATACTTATATACTCCAAGAGGAATATCTTTTCCGTTTACGCTTCCTGCCTTTGCCACATTTACAACTGTGCAGCCCACCATCATGGTAAGTGCAAGTGCAAGGCATAAAATCATTTTAATAGTTTTCTTCATTTTGATACAACCCTTTCTGTTTTATGTTTATTAAATTCTTTGCTGATATAACATTATACTATATTATCCGTTACATTTCAAGTTTTGTAATACTTTTTTAACAAACTCCAGCGTATCTGCTTCGTTCAGATCTCCGCATCTTATGAAAATACAAGGTCTTCCCGTTGATGCAAACATCACTTTCCCTCGGAAAACGCCGTTTAATCCCGCAATTGCAGAAGGAATATCCCTGAAATTCTCCGACGGATAAATCAGAATTCTTTCGTTCTTTTTTCCTATTTCACTGATTCCCATTTTTCTTGCCTCGGAACGTATCATGGCAACATCTATGAGCATTTTTGCAGCCTTCGGGATATCTCCGAAACGGTCTTCAAGTTCTTCCTCCACAAGATAGCTGTCGGAAAGATCAATTATCCCCGCAATCTTTTTATACATCTGTATTCTTGTATTTCCGTCCGAGATATAGCTTTCCGGGATATATGCCGATATATCAAGATCAACCAGGCATTCCTCTTTTTCCGAAACCGCTTCTCCTCTTGCCTCCGCTACAGCTTCTGTAAGAAGATTGCAGTAAACCTCATAGCCGACACTCATCATAAAGCCCGACTGCTCAGGTCCCAAAATATTTCCCGCACCGCGAAGCTCAAGATCCCTCATTGCGATTCTGAAGCCTGAGCCGAACTCCGTAAACTCCCTTATAGCCTTTAATCTCTTTTCCGAAATCTCTGAAATCACCTTATCCTTCCTGTAGGTGAGATATGCATAGGCAAGGCGGCTTGACCGTCCGACTCTTCCCCTGAGCTGATAAAGCTGAGAAAGTCCCATTCTGTCGGCTTCTTCAATTATAATTGTGTTTACATTTGGAATATCAAGACCTGTTTCTATTATGGTGGTACAAACGAGAATATCAATTTCTCCTTCCACCATCCTCATCATAATGTCCTCAAGCTCACTTTCATTCATCTGCCCGTGTCCTACCGCCACATTGGCATCGGGAAAGCTTTGCTTTATTTTTTCGGCAACCTTATATATTCCCGTCACCCTGTTATAAAGATAGTAAACCTGTCCGGAACGGCTGAGTTCTCTTTCTATTGCCTCATTTACAACCGCCTCGTTATATTCCATTGCAAAGGTCTGCACCGGAAGTCTGTCCTCCGGAGGCATTGAAAGCACACTCATATCCCTTATGCCGATCATAGCCATATTAAGGCTTCGGGGAATTGGGGTTGCCGAAAGGGAAAGAACATCAATATTCTTCTTAAGCTCCTTTATCGCTTCCTTGTGCCCTACGCCAAAGCGCTGCTCCTCGTCAATTATAAGCATTCCCAGATCCTTAAATTCCACATCCTTTGATAAGATTCTGTGGGTTCCGATTAAAATGTCAACCTCTCCTCTTTTTGTACGGCGGATAATATCCTCCTGGGCTTTTTTACTCTTAAAACGGCTTAGCATCTCCACCGTAATCGGATAGTTTTTCATACGTTCGGAAAAGTTCGCATACTGCTGTGCGGCAAGCACTGTCGTGGGAACAAGGTAGGCAACCTGCTTACTGTCGCATACGCACTTGAAGGCACCGCGCATGGCAACCTCGGTTTTTCCGAAGCCCACATCGCCAAGGAGCAGTCTGTCCATACATTTATCCGACTCCATATCGTCCTTCATTTCTGCTATAGAGCGCTTCTGATCCTCCGTCTCCTCATAAATAAATTCTTCTTCAAAGGCTCTTTGCCACTCATCGTCTGCGGGGAAGCTGTGTCCTTTAAGAGTGCTTCGCTCGGAATAAAGCTTAACCAGCTTTTCAGCCAGCTCGAACACGTTTTTCTTTACATTGGATTTCGTTCTCTTCCACTCGGCACCGCCAAGCTTATTGAGCTTCACACCTCTCTTTTCTCCATCTGACTCGGCAAGGGAGCTTTTATATTTATGGAGCATATCAAGCTGTGTTGCCGGAACATACAAAACATCGTCTCCGTGATAGGAAATTTTCAGATATTCCTTTATGCATCCCGCGGCATTGATTTTCTGCATACCCATAAATCTTCCGATACCGTGGGTTTCGTGTACAACATAGTCCCCCGCCGAAAGCTCCGTAAAGCTTGTAAGCTCCGAAGCATTTTTAAGCTTTCTCCTATATTTTTTCTTTTCAAATGAAAGCATCTGCCTGTCGCTTATAACAACCGTATTTATGAGAGGATATTCATATCCCCCCGAAAAGCTTCCGTGCAGGAGCAAAACAATTCCGCGCTCAGGAAGGGCCGAATCGTCCGTAGAGGTGCTTATTCCTTTTTCAAAAAGAACCTCTGAAATTGCTTTAATCCTCTCTTTACTTCCTGCCATAACGATGATTCTGAATTTTCGTTCCCTGTAATAGAGAATATCGTCGGTCAGCATTTCCGTATTGCCGTTATAAGGCTGCATAGACTTTACGGTAATGCTTAAAAGCTCCTTTGGCCTGAAGTCGGGAGTTGCAAGAGATAATGCCGCAAGAGACAGAATCTGTCTTTTCGATATTTCCGCCATCAGGCAGGCATAGTCGTTAATGTATTTATCCTTCTTTTCTTTAAGAAGGTCATTTTCCATAAGAGTTTTAACCCGTTCTGCCACATCTTCCTTAATCGCCTTTGCCTGCTCGCTGACTCTAACCGGCTCATCAAAGCAGAAAAGCCAGTCCTCAGGGATATAGCTTAAAATCGAACCGGTTTCGTCAATATCTTCAGCCGGAATAATTTTCACACCGTCTGCCCTTTCCGTAGAAAGCTGACTTTCCGGATCAAAATACCGTATGGTATCAATTTCATCCCCGAAAAATTCCATTCTGACCGGATAATCGGAATCCGGGGAAAATATATCGAGGATTCCTCCTCGCAGGGCAAAGTTTCCCTTTGCTTCAACCGTATCGCATCTGACATACCCTATCCCGGCAAGCTTTTTGCAAAGCTCCGGCAGGTCATACTCATCACCGGGTGCAAAGGAAAGAGTTCCTTCATCGAAAGCCTCCTTTGGCGTTACCGGCTGCAAAAGTGATCCCACCGATGCAATTATTACGTTTGCATCCTTAGCCTTATAAAGGCTTTTAAGCCGTTCAAAAAGTGCATCATGCCCCATGGCATCAACTTTTCTTAAAGAAAGCTCCTTTTCCTTTAAGTGCACAACATCATATATAAAGGGCTTTATGTCATTTTCCAGTTTTTTTGCCGAACGGTCATTTGCTGTAAGGATAAATATCTTTTTTCCTGTATGGCAAAAAAGGCTGTATAAAAGGTGAGCCTTTTCCGCCTCCGTTATACCGGTTACATGAACCGGAGCTTCACCGTTTTTTACCGCCTTAAGTATTTTATTGTATTCTTCGGATTCAGTAAGAATCTTTTCAAATACCGGCATTTATTTTCCACCCTCTGCCCTGTTATAGAGGTTCATTGCCTCTTCGGGCTTTCCTTTCAGAATAAGACTTATTATATCTGGAATTTTTTTCACTGCATCAATCATTATCCCGGTTTCCTCTTTTGAAAATCTTCCGAGCACGTGATCGGCCAGATCGCCCTTTGCCGCACCTATTCCGAGACGCACCCTGTAAAAAGAATCGCTCCCTGTGTGATAAATGATGGATTTCATTCCGTTGTGCCCGCCTGCCGAGCCCGATGGCTTTATTCTTATCTTTCCCGCCGGAAGTGCCGCCTCATCAAAAATCACGATAAGATTTGATACAGGGATTTTATAATAGTCCATAATTTCCCTTATACTTTCTCCGCTGTTATTCATAAAGGTCTGAGGCTGTGCCAGAATAACCTGTTCTCCTGCAATTTTTCCCTCTCCGAAAACCGCCTTGTGTTTAATTTTTTTAAGCGGTATATCATAATAAGACGAAAGAACGCTGATTGCTTCAAATCCCACGTTATGTCTGGTATTAACATAGTCTTTTCCCGGATTTCCCAGACCTGCTATAAGATACATAAAATCATTCCTTTTCACATGACTTTAGGCCGGAAGCAAGCATACCTCCGGCTGATTTTCTATATTATACACTAAAAAAAAGAAAAAGGCAAACCTTTTTTGGTTTGCCCGATTACGTCGCTTATTCCTCTGTTGCAGGTTCCTCCTTGAGGTACTCTTCGTATCTTGCGATGATAGCCTTGTGAAGCTCTTCTCTCGCCTCTGTGGTGATAGGATGAACGATATCCTTAAACTCACCTGTAGGAGTTTTTCTCGAAGGCATAGCAACAAACATTTTCTCATTACCGTCAATAATTTTGATGTCGTGTACAACAAACGCATCATCAAATGTGACTGAAACAACTGCCCTCATCTTTCCCTCTGTACTTGTTTTTCTAATTCTAATGTCGGTAATCTTCATAATGTCTGAATCCACCTTTCATTCGGCAACGCCTAATATATGGCATCCTACCGTTTATTAATTTTAAGTTTATCACTATTATATAAAAATGTCAATACACCTTTTCGCTTTTTTGTCAATTTGCCTATAATATTGTAAAAAAAATATACAATTTGCACATTATAATTCCGATAAAATACTTGATATAATTAAAATTCGTGGTATACTATAATAAAGAACAGTTATTCCCTTACTGAAAGGACTGATTTTTGTGTACAAAAAGCTCACCGACATCAAAAAAGGCGGCACAATACACTTTATAGGAATAGGCGGCGTATCTATGAGTGCGCTTGCATCTATTCTTGTTTCAGAAGGATATAAAATCACCGGAAGCGACTCCGGCAAAAACATATATACAGAAAGACTTAAGGCACAGGGTGTTACCGTTTATCAGGGGCATGACGAAAAAAATGTCATTAATGCCGATGCTGTAATATACTCCGCAGCCATAAAGCCGGATAACCCTGAACGCAGCTATGCCGAAAAAAACAATATTCTCTGTATGGAGCGAAGCACACTCTTAGGAGAAATTGAAACCTTATATAAATGTCCCATTGATGTTTCGGGAACCCACGGCAAGACCAGTACAACAGGAATGCTTGCTCATATATATATGGGAGCAGATGTGAATCCCACCGTTTTAATCGGCGGAGATTTATCAATACTTGAAGGAAATATGCATATCGGGAACAATGAATTTTTAGTTTCGGAAGCATGCGAATATCATCGGAGCTTCCTCGAATTTCATCCCGGCATTGCAATAATTCTGGACATTGAAGAGGATCACCTCGATTATTACAAAGATTTAGATGATATAAAAAGTGCATTCCGTGATTTTGCCCTCCTTGCAGACCGTGCAGTTGTCATAAATGCCGATGATGAAAATACGGTTGATACGGTAAAAGGAATCAAAACTGTTGTTACCACCTCGAAGAAAGGCAAAGCTGATTTTTATGCCGAAAACATAAACTGCGACAGCTTTGGTTCCTACAGTTTTTCCGTTTATTCAAAGGAAAAGGGCTTCCTTTCCGAAGTTAAGCTTTCGGTTCCGGGCATTCACCACGTAAGCAATGCTCTTTGTGCCTATGCCGCAGCATACATATCGGGAATAGCACCCGATAAAATTTCAGAAGGTCTTTCCGCTTTCAGCGGTGCAAAAAGACGTTTCGAGCTTAAGGGAACAGAAAAGGATATAAGGGTGTACGACGACTATGCCCATCATCCCACGGAAATAAAGGCTACGCTTGACGCCCTTTCAAAGATGCCAGGAAATAAACACATAATTTTCCAGCCTCACACCTACACAAGAACACTTACGCTCTTTGACGATTTCGTATCTGTGCTTTCCCTGTGCGAAAGCCTCACCCTTCTTCCCATCTATGCCGCAAGGGAAAAAGATACCGGTGTCGTTTCATCGAAAATGCTGGCAGATAAAATAAAATCATCTTATCTCGCAAAGGATTTTGAAGATGCAAAAGCTCACATCTTAAGCACAGCAAAGTCCGGCGATATAATAATGACCGTTGGTGCGGGAGATGTATTCAAGATAGGCGAAGAAATACTTTCAGAACTGAAAAAATAATCAAAAAGCTTTCAGGAAAACCTGAAAGCTTTTTCTTATTTCAAAATACCTTCAATATATTCTCTTGCCCTTTCCATCTGCACTTCGTCCTCCGCCTGCACATCAGGTTCAACGCCGACTTCGTTTATATAATTACCTCCTGCGGTATAATACTTTTCCACGGTAAGTCTTACGGCACTTCCGTCTCCCATGGGGAATATCGCCTGAACCAGTCCCTTGCCGTATGTTGTTTCACCCACAAGTATTCCCCGGCCTCTTTCCTTTACTGCCGCAGCCAAAACCTCTGATGCGCTTGCGGTATTCCCGTTAACCAGCACGACAAGGGGTACATCGCAGTACTCGTTGTCTTTGATGTTATACTCATATCTTGCCCCGTCTTTTTCCTCTGTTATCAGAAGTACGCCCTCAGGAAGAAGCAATTCGGCAATTTCAATAAGAGAATCAAGATCTCCGCCGCCGTTATCGTTAAGGTCAAGAATTATCCCTTTTGCATCGCTGTGCTTTTCAATTTCTTCCTTAAATTTCACCGCGGAATTTTTAGAAAACTCCGTGAGCTTTATATATAAAATCCCGTCCTCTTCCTTCGCCGTAACAGATTCGTATAAAAGCTCTGTTCGCTTAACCATAAACGAAAGCTCTTCCTGCCCTCTCTTAACTTTAAGCTCCATCGGGGTATTATCGGAAGGCGCCTCCGCGGAAATGCCTTTTATATAATAATATACGCGGTCATAATTTTCATAATTTATCGCAAGCTCATCGACGGACAAAAGGATATCCCCCGCCTTTACTCCTGCCGTATACGCAGGGCTTCCTTCAGCTACATCGGTTACAAAAATACAATCCGTCTCTTCATCGTAGAGCATTGTTATCCCGATACCCTTGTATTCCCCGTTTATGCTTTCTTCAAATATTTCTGTTTCTTCCTTTGACATATAGACAGAATACGGATCATTCAGCGCCATAACCATAAATCTTGCCGCAGCGTCCTCCACCAGCACTTCATCATATTCAAACGGAAAAAAGTATTCAATCAGCTTCTTTATTTTTTCAGTTTTTGATGAGTACGTTCCTACAGCTTTTCCAAGTGAAAAAGCAGCCATCAGCCCTGCTGCCACAAGAATAATACACAATATTCTTTTAATCCTTCTGTTCAAGAAAAAAATCTCCCTTCTGTTATAGTCAAAAGCTGTGCGCATGGCGCACAGCTTTTATCAGCTCACATAATTTCTGGGGTTTTGTCTCACACCGTTGACAGAAACCTCAAAATGAAGATGAGGTCCGTTTGAAACACCGGTAGAGCCGACTTTCGCAATAACCTGTCCCTTTGTGACAGTTGCTCCTGCCTTTGATAAAAGTTCACTGCAATGGGCATAAAGTGTTGTTATTCCGTTTCCGTGGCTTATAACGATATACTTACCGTAGGATGAGCTGTTGCCCGAGAAAAGCACTGTTCCCGAATCTGCCGCAACAATATCAACTCCCATATATCCCGCGATATCTATTCCCTTATGATTTGTTGATGCCCCTGCTACAGGCTGAGAACGGTTGCCGAATTCACTTGTTACTCTCCTTGTGGACGGACAGGGCCATGTCATAGTTCCCGTGCCGCCTGCGGTAATAACTGTTGTGGTAACAGTGGTGGCTGCTGCCGCTTTGCGACGTTCTTCTTCCAGTGCTGCCGTAATAAGTCGCTGTATACGGTCTTCCTCAGCCTTCTGGTTTGCTATTGCCGTCTGTATGATTGCCTCCTGCCCTGCAAGCTGAGATATAATTTCCGTATGAGTCTGCTTTTTTACGGCAAGTGCCGACTTCATCTCGTTAAGAGTGTTTCTGCGTGTCACCTGTTCAGCCTTGATTGTTTCAACCTCTGCCTTCTGAATTGCAATCTGCTCTCTTACAGCCCTTCTCTCTTCAAGTATTCTGTTGTCATACTCAAGAAGGCTTTTTATAATCTGGATGTTGGATAAAAATTCCGAAAAGCTTCCTGAGCTGAAAAGAATTTCAATATATGTGGATGGGCCGTTTTCATACATTATCCTCGCTCTTGTCTTAAAGGAAGCAAACTGATTTTCACAGGCAATTTCCGCCTCGTTTAATTCCCGTTCCTTTTCCGCCAGCTTTTCATTTGTCTTGCGGATATCCGCTTCCACAGAAGAAATCTTCCCGGAAAGCTCATCTATTTCGGTCTGTATCTTAGCCTTATCAGTCTCTGCAGCTTTTCTCTGCGTCTGAACATCGGCGAGCTGCTTTTCAGATTCCTTTCTCTGTCTCTGTGCCGCCGAAAGCTGTTCATTGAGCGTCGCTCCCCAGGAAGGAAAAGCAGAAGCAATAAAGCTTATAATAAAAACAAGCGCAATCAGGATGGCGAATACAGACATAAAAATCCTTTTTTTCTTCATGTCTTCACCTCGTCATACTTTAAGGTGTCTTGTTGTGGATACAATACTTGCAAGTGCACCCATTATGCATCCGAATGCAATTACAAGAGGAACTATAAGTCCGACAGTTGAAGCAGGTGAGCAAAGCTCAACCAGCGGAACAGCCTCCGAAACCGAGGTATACAAAGGAGTATATCCGAGATATATTACTCCGAGAGCCAGTATGCTTCCGATTATACCTATCAAAACGCCTTCAATTATGAAGGGCCACCGTATAAACCAGTTTGTCGCTCCCACAAACTTCATTATATGAATTTCGTTCGCACGTGCGGCAACCGAAAGCTTTATGGTGTTTGATATTATGAAAAGCGAAACCACCATGAGGATAAGCATAATCACGAAGCTTGCCGACTGTATATATGAAGTTGCTTTAACAACCCCGTCAACTATATCCTGATGATTTATTACCTCGGCTATACCGGCAATTTTTGCCACCTCGTCTGCGGTAACCTGCGCCAGTGTAAGATCGCTAAGAGTTATCTTCACGCTGTTTCTTAAGAAATCTTCACCTTTAAGTCCCTCAAGGGCAACGGAATTTCCGCCCAGCCTTTCGGAATAATTAACATATGCTTCTGCCTTGGTTTCATAAACGGTTTCCTTTACATTTGGAACGCTTTTTACCTTGTCGGCAATTGCCAGTGCCTCTTCTCCGTCGATATTAATATCAATATATGCCTGGATTTCGCACTGAGATTTAATCTGCTCACTTATATAATTCACATTAAGCGTAAAAAGTAAAAATACGCTTAAAAGAAAAAGACAGCAACCGATTGTGAGTATGGAAGATACGGACATCAGACGGTTATTTACAATGCCCATAAGCGCCGTCTTAGTGTAGTATCTGGATTTATTCATCAAGGTTATACAGTCCTCCCTCTTCGTCACGGGTAAGCTTACCGTCATCTACAACCAGAAGTCTTTTAGGTCTTGCATTAACAATTTCAGCGGCGTGTGTAGCCATAAGTATGGTGGTGCCGCTCTTGTTTATGGATTCAAGTGTATCCATAATATCCATCGCCACTATTCTGTCAAGATTACCTGTAGGCTCATCTGCCAGAATTACTGTAGGGCGGTTAACCAGAGCCCTTGCAATGGATACTCTCTGCTGCTCACCACCGGAAAGCTCGGATATATCACATCTGGCCTTATTGGAAAGCCTTACCTGATCCAAAACCTCAGGCACACGCTTTCTTATTGCTTTTCCGCCGGCACCTACGACCTGCATTGCAAATGCCACATTGTCAAAAACGGTGGTCTTCGGAAGAAGCTTAAAATCCTGATATACCATACCAAGACTTCTTCTCAAATAAGGAATTTCTCTTCTTGCAAGCCCCGATATTTCAACACTGTCAACAAAAATCTGACCGCTTGTAAGATTTTCTTCACGCATAAGAAGCTTCATTATCGAAGACTTACCGGCACCGCTTCGTCCCGTAAGATATACAAATTCTCCCCGCTCTATTTTAAACGAAAGCCCGTCCAGGGCTTTTGTTCCGTTAGGATATGTAAGTGTCACATCTATAAATTCTATCATAATACCCCTCAAATCTTGTTCGGATTGGATTCAAGGTACTTTTTAACCATCATAGCTACCTTGAAAACTATGGCATCCTCAAACATTCTCAAATCAAGGCCTGTAAGTTTCTGAACCTTATCAAGTCTGTAAACAAGAGTGTTTCTGTGTACATAAAGCTGACGTGATGTTTCGGATACATTAAGGTTTTTCTCAAAGAATTTCTGAATGGTAACGATTGTTTCGTGATCAAGGGTGTCAAGAGAGCCCTTCACGAATACTTCATCCAAGAAAAGCTTACAAAGTGTTGTGGGAAGCTGATATATAAGACGGCCGATACCCAGCTTGTTATAGCTTACAATAGGCTTGTCAGTATCAAGCACCTTACCTACCTCGAGAGCCACGTGCGCTTCTCTGTAGCTCTTTGCCAGATCCTTCATATCGGTAACTATTGTACCGATACCTATGGATGCATTAACCATAAGTTCAGAATTTATTGTGTCAAGCAAAGACTTTGCAATCTTCTGTACATCCTTATCAGAGAAATTGGGCTTTAATTCTTTTACAATTGCAACATCGCCCGAATCTATGCTGATTATAAAATCCTTTTCCTTATCGGGGAAAACATTTGCCAGCATATCTATTGCCGCCTGATCGTGCCCCGCATCAACCCGCACCGTCATAACCACACGTGTTACGTCTGTGGGGATATGAAGTTCCTTGGTCTTTGCATGGAGATCCCCGGGCATAATGTTATCAAGAAGTACATTCTTTACAAAGTTTATCTTGTCAAACTTCTCGTCATAAAACTGCTTGATGCTGAGTATGGATACGGATAAAATGCTTACATCCTTTTTGGCTTCCTCGTCTTCACCTTCGACAAAGGCGATAAAATCCGTCTTCCCTCTGACACCTCCGCCGATAAATGTATATCCGGATGCTACATAGACTCTGCCGGGTTCACTGCACTGCTGCTGCACTTCGTCAAGAATTTCTTCAATAGCACTCATATCACTGAAGGAGCGTATAGTTTCGTTATCCAGAATCACACCTACAGGCCTTCCGAAAGCCTCTTTCAGCTGATATACAACGCCCTGAAAAAATTTGTTTGACATAAAAAATCATCCCTTTCACAAAATCCGTATAACAAACGCAAAACGTTTTTAATACTCTTTTCTCTCAAATTTAAATACAAAAATTCTATCCTACTATATAATAACCTTTTTTCATCAATTTTGCAAGGAAAATCTTCATTTTTTTTGCTTTTTTTATAGTTTTTTTATTTTTTGTGTCCGCCACCGGCAAATCTGCATATTATAATTAATGGCTGAAGATAAAATATAACCGAAAACACAAACCCCGACACCGAAAGGAGTGATTCCATGCTGGTTGTGCTTTCATCTTCGACAAGTGCCAGGCGGCTTAAAAAATTATTATCTCAAAAGGGTATTGCCGCAGAAATAGTCCAGACTCCCCGGTATCTTTCAGACGGGGGATGCTCCTATTCCCTCAAGGTCGGCAATGCTTACCTTAAGGAAGTCACCTCTCTTACAGCACGCCTTCACATATCGGTTAACAAAATTTACCGTGAAGAGGGCTAACCATATTTATCTCAGGAGTCATCAGTATGATTTATCTCGACAATGCTGCAACCACCTTCCGTAAGCCCGAATGCGTGAAAAAAGCAGTTATACGGGCTATGGAAAACTGTGCCAGCCCGGGACGCGGAGGCTATCACCCTTCATCCCTCGCCTCGGATACCCTCTACCGTGCAAGGGAAGCTTTAGCCCTGCTTTTTAATATAAATACCCCGGAAAACATCATATTTACAAGTAATGCAACCACAGCCATAAACATCGCATTAAAAGGCCTCTTAAAAAGCGGAGACCATGCTTTAACCACTTCGATGGAACACAACTCCGTCCTGCGACCTCTGGAATCACTGAAAAGGAAGAATGTTTCATTTTCCACTGTAAAGGCTGATTCATCAGGTTTTATTCACCCGGAAGATGTGGCAGAAAGTCTCACTCCGGGCACAAAGCTTTTATGCCTCATCCACTCCTCCAATGTATGCGGAAGCAAAAACGACCTTAAGGCAATCGGCCGCGAGGCAAAAAAGCGAGGCGTAATTTTTATGGTGGATGCATCCCAGAGTGCAGGAAGTTCAGATATAGATGCAGAACGCTCCGGAATAGATATTCTCGCTTTTCCCGGTCACAAGGGGCTTTTCGGCCTCCAGGGAAGCGGAGGGCTTTATATCAGAAAAGGACTTGACATAGCCCCGCTTATCGAAGGCGGTACCGGAAGTATGTCAGAATCTTTGCTTCAGCCGGATATTTTGCCGGATCGCTTCGAAAGCGGAACTCCCGCTGTTCCTGCCATAGCCGGACTTCTTGCCGGAACAAAATTTATACTGAAAGCGGGTGCTGAAGAAATCGGCAGATATGAACGCCATCTCATGACATCCCTTGCCGAAGATTTATCTGTAATAAAAGGCGTAGAGCTTAAAGGTCTTCCCTTCTCAGAGGATTGTTCCGCAGTTCTTTCCATAGTAACACCGGTTGATTGTATTGCCCTTTCCGATAAGCTTTATAAGCATTACGGCATATGTGTGAGAGCAGGGCTTCACTGTTCACCGGCTGCTCACAGAACCCTCGGGACTTTCGAATCCGGAACCGTACGCTTTTCCCCCGGAATTTTCAACAGCAAAGAGGATATGAAAAAAACAGCTCTGGCCGTTTCACGGTGCCTTAAAGAAATATAAAAAGTCCGATGCACTAGCATCGGACTTTTACTTATCTGGAATATTTTTCTACAACCTTTGTCATTTCGTCCATCTTTGTTTCCATATCGGCAACAAGCTTGAACTGATTTCTTGCTCTGTCTATATTATGGCTTTCCTTGTGAATCTTGAAATATACATCTCCGTTTATATAGTCTGCAAGGAAACGGATACCGCATTCAAGAGTAAGAAGCTTTGCAGAGAAAGGAAGGTATTCTCTTTCGGTTTCTGTAAGAATATTACCTGTCTCCTCAAGATAGCCCTTTGTAAATGCTTCGTAAAGTTCCATATCAAACCATATCTTGGAAAGATCTGTCTCGTCTTCCGCACCGCTTGATGCACCAAATCTCAATGCATCACCAAAGTCATATAAAAGTGAGCCGGGCATAACAGTATCAAGGTCAACTACACAAACGCCTTCTCCTGTCTTTTCATCAAGCATTACGTTGTTGAGCTTTGTATCATTGTGAGTTACTCTTACGGGGATTTTACCCTCGGCAATTGCACGTACAACCTTACCTGCTTCTTCTCTTCTTGCCATAGCAAAATCAATTTCCGCCTGAACCTCTTTGACTCTTCCCTTGGGATCGGCTTTGATTGCCGCATCAAGCTGTTCATAACGCACGGGTGTATTGTGGAAATCCACTATTGTTTCGTGAAGAGTTTCTGCAGGGTATTTGTCAAGGAACATTGCAAATCTTCCGAAAGCCTTGGCAGCATAATAAAACTGCTTGGGATCTTCAACCTTGTTATAGCTTAATGCCTTGTCAATAAACTTATAGATACGGTAGCAATATCCATCGGATGCCTTATAGTAATTTTCGCCTTTTCTTGTCTTTATAACCGTAAGCGTTTCCCTGTCAGGATCGCCACCTGCTGCTTTAATTTTTTCTCTGAGATATTCTGTCACGTTGGCGATGTTTTCCATAAGCCCTTCGGCATCCTTAAAAATGCCGGTATTGATTCTCTGTAAAATATAAGGCTTACGGGAAAGAAGGTATGTATCGTTTATATGTCCGTCACCGTAAGGGCTGGCATTATCGTCCAGCGCATATTCTTTTAATATCTCATTTAAGCAATCCATCATATAATCCCCTTTTCTGCATATCCTGTAATGCCGCTCTCACGCTTTCTGCGTCCTCGCGGTATGTAACACCGTACCATTTATCGTCGGTTTCAAAAACCTTAACCTTGGCAAGACCTTCCGAAATTGCACGGTCTATAGCCGTGGGAAGGAAAAATTCGCTCTTGGGTACGGATATTTTTTCTGTTAAGAACTCTGAAAAATAAGGTCTTAAGAACTCGAATACTCCGGGAGTGAGTCCCCACATATTCATGGAAACCAAAGTGCTTTCGGGATATCCGCTGTTCTTGTCAACGCTTGTTTCGTCAACCTTTGCAAGATAGGAATCTTCCACTTTACATACACCTCTCGAAACAGCACCTGTTTCAGACAAGGTATTATAAAGCTTATAGCCCGCAAGAGCAAAGTCCTCAGACTCGTCAAGATGAGCCTTTAATTTCTTAAGGCCCTCCTTTCCGTAATAGTCATCTGCATTGATTATTACGAAAGGAGAATCTATAAGACTCTCTGCGCATAAAAGTGCATGGCCTGTTCCCCAGGGCTTTGTTCTGTCAGAAGGAACCGCATAGCCCATAGGAATCTTATTAAGCTCCTGATAAGCGTATTTTACTGCAATTTTCTCTTCTGTTCTCTTTCCGACCGTTTCCTTAAAATCCTTTTCGATCTCTTTTTTTATGATGAATATTACTTCGCTGAAGCCTGCTTCTATAGCGTCATTTACTGAAAAGTCCAGTATTGCCTCACCATTAAGACCAAAGGGCTCCATCTGTTTGAGTCCGCCAAAACGGCTACCCATCCCTGCTGCCAAAACTACCAATGCTGTCTTTTTCACAATTACTCATCCTTCCTCTTATTCAGATTTCTTCTTTTTTATCTCGTATCATAAGTTCAAGAACCGCTTCCCGCGGATTTTTGTTTTCATATAAAACCGCATACGCCTCATTTACAATAGGCATATCCACGTTCATTTTCTTTGCAAGTTCATAGGCTGCCGAGCAGCTTGTTATTCCTTCTGTTACCATTTTGATTTCAGAAAGAGTTTCATCAAGGCTTTTTCCCTGCCCTAAAAGTATCCCGGCGCGGCGGTTACGGCTGTGCATACTCGTGCAGGTAACAATAAGGTCGCCTATTCCGGCAAGTCCCATAAAAGTTTCTCTTTTTCCGCCAAGTGCAATACCAAGCCTCGTAATTTCAGACAAGCCCCTGGTCATCAGCGCCGCCTTTGTGTTATCACCATAGGAAAGTCCGTCAACCATACCGGCGCAAAGGGCTATTACATTTTTAAGTGCGCCGCCTATTTCAACGCCGCAGACATCCGTATTGGTATAAACCCTGAAGCTTTCGCACATAAAAATATCCTGCACCTTTTCCGCCAGAGCCTGATTTTCCGATGCCGCCACCACGGTTGTGGGGATGAATCGTGCAACCTCCTCCGCGTGAGATGGACCTGATAAGACAACGACCTTTGCACCGGGAATTTCTTCCTCTATGCACTCTGACATTGTCTTAAGGCTTCCCTGCTCCAATCCTTTAGTGCAGTTAACAATTATTCTGTCTTCAATATAGGGTGCCATTTCTCCGGCATATGCTCTCAGTCTGTGGCTGGGAAGAACCGTAACAACAACCTCAGCCCACGTAACAGCCCATTTAAGGTCTGATGTATATGTTATGCTTTCGGAGAGCCTGATTCCCGGAAGATACGCCTTGTTTTCTTTTTCAGACAACAAAACATCGCTCTCTTCCTTACACCAGGACCAGAGCGTTACATTATGACCTTTTTTATCGAGCAGGAGGGCAAGGGCAGTACCCCAACCTCCGGAGCCTATTACTGATATTCTCATTATATACCCTTTCTTAGTATAAGTCAACCATCAATTTGACTATTTTTTACTAAATGTAGTCTTACTTTCTGTGCCTTTTATCAATCTTACTATATTTGTTCTGTGTCTTATGATGGTCATCACAGCTGCAAAGGCAACAAACCAGAAAACCTCTGTTCCCGATATAAAAAGTGATGCAACAACAGCAATGCAGGCACTCATTATGGAGCCAAGGGACACAAAACGGCTGAGAGAAAATATTACGATAAAGCTTAAAAGAGCAACAAGACCGATTCTCCAGTCAATCATAAATAGGGATGTTGCAGAAACCACAACACCTTTTCCTCCCTTAAATCCGAAATAAAGGGGAAAATTATGTCCAAGTATGCAGCCTGCAGATGCAAAATATTCACACGAAACCTGACCGAAATCCACAAATCTGTCTGCTATAATACCGGCTGTAATTACTGCAACAACACATTTTAATATATCGCCAAACATTACAATAAGTGCAGAAGCTTTTCCGTAGTTTCTGAGCATATTGGTCGCTCCTGCATTTCCGCTACCCATGGTACGCACATCCTTGCCCATTGCTTTTGAAAGGATAATTGCAGGATTGATGCTTCCGAAAAGGTAGCCTATCAAAAGGCTTATTGCAAAAAAAAGATAATTTTCCATAGCTTTTCTCCTTACTTCTTTTCGTCTTCGTTACGTTCTCTTATGACGAACTTAACAGGCGTTCCGGTTAAGTCAAAGGCATTTCTTATCTGATTTTCAATATAGCGAAGATATGAAAAATGGAAAAGTTCCTTATCGTTTACAAAAAGAACAAATGTGGGAGGTGCAGTCGAAGCCTGGGTTGCATAATAAATTTTAAGCCTTTTACCCTTATCTGAAGGTGCCTGATTTTTATTTACAGCCTCATTTATTATATCATTGAGTGCACCGGTTGAAATGTGAGTATTATGAGCCGCGTGAACAAATTTCACCATCTCAAGAAGCTTGTCAGTTCTCTGTCCCGTTTTTGCACTTATATAAACCTGAGGTGCATAGTTCATAAAGGGAAGTTTCTCTTCGATGTTCTTTTTGAACTCGGACATAGTCCTGTCGTCCTTTTCGATTAAGTCCCACTTATTTACGGCAATTATGCTCGCTCTTCCGTTATCGTGGGCATAGCCTGCAATTTTTGAATCCTGCTCGCTTATGCCTTCGGCTGCATCTATAAGAAGAATCGATACGTCGCTTTTTTCAATGGCGTTAAGTGACCTTACAACGCTGTAGCGCTCAACATTATCGTCTATCTTACCTCTTTTACGCATTCCGGCAGTATCCACGATAATATACTTCTGACCGTCCTTTTCAAGGTAGGAGTCAATGGCATCTCTCGTAGTGCCGGGAATATTGCTTACGATTACTCTTTCCTCCCCTAAAAGGTGATTGAAGAGTGTGGATTTTCCTGCGTTGGGCTTACCCGTTACGGCAACACGGATCACATCCTCCTCGGTGCTTTCCTCAAAGTCCGAATCGTCAAAATGAGAGCAGACTTCATCTAAAAGCTCACCGAGTCCCATACCGTGGGTGGAGCTTATGGCAATAGGATCACCTATGCCGAGATTGTAAAACTCATAAAACTCCATAGGAGGATTTCCGGGAGAGTCGCTTTTATTTACCGCAAGCACAACGGGCTTTCCCGACTTTTGCAGTATTGCCGCAACCTCCGCATCGGATGCAGTCATGGATGTTTTAACATCAACCATGAATATAATAACATCCGCCTGTTCTATGGCAAGGTCTGCCTGACGCTTCATCTGGGATAAAATGATATCGTCGCTCTTGGGTTCGATACCTCCGGTATCAATCAGAGTAAATACCTTTCCGCACCATTCCGCGTCCTTATAAATTCTGTCGCGGGTGATACCCGGAGTATCTTCAACAATGGCGGTTCTTCCGCCTGTAAGTCTGTTGAAAAGGGTTGATTTTCCTACATTAGGTCTTCCTACTATGGCAACACAGGGTTTTGACATAAAAAGACCTCCTTTCTCTTATTCTGCCAAGCCGCAGATTGCATCGACGGTGGAATAACCGTCGGTTTTTATTTTTGTAATTTTCACATTAAGCTCTTTTTCAAGAGTTTCTATTGTCACATCGTCGAGCATAATGTCCGTCGAATCGCGGAACATTACCTCCGGCATAAGAATTTCGGAAGGAAGGTGCTTGCCTTTAAGCTGATTTATGATATCACCGCCCGTAACCAGGCCCGAAACCGTTACGCTTTCGCCGAAAAATTCGTTTCGTATCGCAAAAACTTTTGTATTGACCGAGGAGCATTTCTCCTTTACCTTCTTCGCAGTTTCACACATTAAGTCATATGCGGCAACGCCCGTGATGATTCCGACTTCTCTTTCGGGAATATTTTCAGGCAGCCCAAAAATAGCCAAATCCGCCTCCTCGCGGAATGAAGTTATCATTCCAACTCCGTTTTCAATCTGAGGATAGCCGTCATAGCTTTCTTCGGAAGGCAGAGGCATTTCGGCTTTAAGGTAAAACTCATCCGAGGCATACACAAAATTAACCCCGTATTTCTTATGCGCCTTTTTCTGAAATCCTTCAATCTGTTTTATAACTTCAAGTGAATCCTCTTTACCGAAGGGCGAAAGCTTCGGCAACTTGTCACGGTATCTGGTAAGTCCCACCGGCACAATGCTTAAGCTTGCCACATAAGGATAAAGCTTCAAAAGCTTTCCTGTTGTTTTTGAAAGCTCTTTACCGTCGTTCACGCCCTTAACCAAAACCACCTGGCAGTTCATAACTATTTTATGCTTTGCCAGCTTTTTCATAAGCTTGTAAACCTTGCCCGCATCCTTGTTTTTAAGCATTTCTACCCTGAGTGAAGGATTTACCGTGTGCACCGACACATTCACAGGGCTTATGTGCTGACGGATGATTCTTTCTATATCCTCATCGGAAAGATTTGTAAGGGTTATATAGCTTCCCGTAAGGAAGGAAAGCCTGACATCGTCATCCTTGACATATAAGCTTTCCCTCATACCCTTCGGCATCTGATCGATGAAGCAGAAGATGCATTTATTTTTACATCTTCTGGTTTTATCCGCATCGCCGAAGCAAAGTGTAAGACCGATGTCTTCGCCCGTCTCATTTTCAATTTCAAAATTCAGCGACGCCCCGTCCCTTTCCGCCTCAAGCATAAGAAACGGATCTGCTCCGAAAAAACGGAAATCCAGTATGTCGCGGATTTTTTCATTATTTATACTTTTTATAAGGTCTCCGCATTTTATGCCCGCCTTATCTGCAAGACTTTCTTCCGAAACCTCCGTAACTACCGGATAACTCATTTTCATAACTCCTTGATTAAACCAAGTATTTTTTCTACGAACTTTTTCTGAATGGTAAATTCCATTTTCCCGTTTCTCAATACCGCATAGTTCATAGCATCGTATTTCACATATCTAGTTTCGTCTTTTCCGTTTGCGGTATGGAATGTTATAATAACCTCAGCAACGGAGGAATCTGTTTCCTTCGCCACATTTCCCTGATAGGTAAGCGAAATAAGACTTCTGTAAAAATCCTGAGCGGCATCTTTATCTATGCTTCTTCCGTTAAGAGCCGGTGCATCTCCTGTCACAAGCTCAAACTTTTCGCCGTGTGCCTCAATTATAACCTTTGATACTTCGTCAATATAATAAAGCGCGATGTGCTTATCCACAAGGTCAAAAGCGGTATAATCCATAAATGCCATTTCTTCTCTTGAAACCTTGTATGCACCCTTCTTTCCCTCTGCCTTGACATAGACACTTCCGTCAGAGGTTTTGCTTCCGACGATAAATTTACCCGAGGAATCCTTTGCCTTATAGGAAAAATACTTTCCGCTGTCAATAAATCCGCATGCCTCATCATTTGCATAGGGATCGTATTCCATAGCCGCCGTATTACCTATCATTTCAAAAAGGTGCTGTACATCATTGGGTGAAGCATTTTCCTTTACCGGGCTTACAAGTCCGTAGGAGAAAAGGGCATCGGCACTTTCTTCTTTAAGCTCTTCCTCGCTCTTTCTGGATACTGTTATTTCCTCTCCGCCGGAGCAAAGTGTAACCGAATAAATATCTGCAATTTCCTCATTTATCAGAGTCATATCCGCAAAGGCACGCATTCCGACCAGGAAAAGCCCCGCCTCGGATATGTCCATTGTATAAACATCCTTGTCGTTCACGGTAAAATAATACTTTGCCCCGACTACGGAATTTCCGAATTTGATAAAGCCGTCGTTTCCTCCTGCTGTCACATATTTTGCCGTAGCAACGGGCTTGTCCAGACCGTATTTCGACATGGCTGCCACATCTTTTTCAATTTCATCAACGGCATAGGTTTCCTTAAGGATGCTTTCTATGGCGTAAATGGTGTTTCCGCTGGTTTTAACACTTTCTGTAAACACATTCATCCATTCGCCGTTTTTCTTTTCAAACCCGAAAACTCCCGAAGTGTTGATGAGAGAAATTTCTTTTATATCTTCATTTACTGTCTTCACCGTAAAATAGGACATTCCGCCCTCTTCTTCTTTTTTTATCTCTTCCCCGCCACGGGTAAGGAAATACAGGCAGGAAGCAAGAGCCAGCACTGCAATGAATAAAATTACAAGTCTTAATTTTTTCACAGACGGTGCCTCCTTACAAAAACATATATTCCGTATGCAAACATTATAAGTGGAATCACTCCGACAAGAAGTATGATGCATACATTAAGAGTGTTCTGATCAAGAATTTCCATTTTTTCCTTAATCACATTCTTGGATGCCACCGACACCGGCGCATCCTCAATTCCCGACATATAGTTTATGCTCTTTATAACAAGATCCTTATCTCCATAGCCACCGGTTGAATCAAAATAGCGGTCGAAAAGCATATAGCAGGAGCCTGATACAAGAAGTCTTGCGCTGGTTTCGGTATTATATAAAGGATTCTTTCTGAGATATAAGGTGATATCCTGCTTTCCCTCTTTTGAAATGCTGTAGTTTTCACGGTTGTTTTTGCGTACCCAATCTTCTCTGGTCATTGAAACTCCGCTTTCGCTGGTGGATACGAGAACATTTGCTTCAATTCCTTCCTTTTCCGTAACTTCGATGGAGTTTGTATCTCCTTCAAGCACGCGGATATTTGTACCAACTGCACGAAGGAAGGAGGTCATTGAATGTTCATTTATAACGGGGATAAGATAATTTCCTGACAGACTCTGGGCAATGTAACCCGAATTTTTATCAGAAACGCAATCGTTGTTTATCCTTACACTCCAGTTCTGCTCAAAATAAGCATTTATTCCGGGAAGCTCATATGAGGGGTTGGAATAATACTGCACTCTTCCGCCCTCTTCAAGGTAATCATCCATTTTCTTTATTTCAGCATCCGTAAAGTCAACGGTTGGCCCTGCAATAAGGAGCATATCCGCATCGGAGGAAATCTCGTCTGTGGTAAGATCCACAATTTTGACACTCATTCCCTCAGCATAAAGCATATTCATAAGGTAATCAAGCATTGAAGGATTTTCCACAGCCTCTCCGTGTCCCATAGCAACATAAATCATTAAAGGATCGTCACTTGTAACATAGCGTATTGCCGCAGAAACATAGCCTTCAAGGTAATTCACCTTGTTATTTTCAATTCCGTTGTCATTAACAAGACTCTGCTCAATTATGGAGTTGTCAACCACTCTCTTTTTGCCGGTAGCTTCACATTCAACCACAACAGAGTTATAGTTTTTTATCTGATACTGTCTTGTAAAGCCGGGATCTGTATCCACATTCACCTCTGTTACCGTAATAAACTCTGATGACTTTTCAAATTCCCCTAAAATTTCCCTGTAGCGGGTACTGCGGGAATCGGCATTTGTCGCATAATACACGGTAATGTCCTTATCCAGTGATGATACAACCTCTTTCGTTTCGGATGAAAGCGTAAAAACTCCGCCTCCGGTTATATCCGCCTTAAGGTCATAGCGCTCTCCCAGAATTCCGAAGATAAGGTTTAAGAGTATTACCGCCACAATCACAAGCGCAGTAAGTGCTGCGCCTTCAAGACGGAATTTTATTTTTCTGTTCTTCATAAAGCGCACCTCCTTACCATCTTCTTCTCTCTATGCTGAGCACCGTAAGGCAGTTAAACATAAAGGAAATGCTTATATAGTAGATAACCGATGTAAAGTTAAGTATTCCCATAGAAAAATCCGCATAGCGGGATGCAAAGGATATACTTCCCAGTATGTTATATAATACGGGGCTCTGAATCGAAGGAACCAATAGAAGCTCGATTGCAAGCATGGCAATAAAAATCGCAAATGTGATAACGGAGGAAACCACCTGATTTTCCGTTAACGAGGAAATGAAAAGCCCGATGGACGCATAAACTGCGGCATAGAGAAGAAATCCGAAGTATGCCAGAGCGGTTGTTCCGAAGGCGGGATTTCCCCTTAACACAAGAATTACAAGGTGAGGCACCGTGAAAAGAAGTGCAAGAGCGCAAAGTGCCATAACCGCAAAAAACTTACCTGCCACAATGGCTGTCGATGAGATGGGACTTGTCAAAAGAAGCTGGTCTGTTTTTGCCGCTTTTTCTTCGGACAAAAGCCTCATTGTAAGAAGAGGCATAAGACCGAGCATTACATAAATCATCCAACCGAATGTATAGGAAATATCAGAGCTTGTAAGTCCGTAAAGGTTTATATAGCAGAAAATACCCGAAAACATCAGAATGAAAATTCCCAGAAATACATATCCCATGGGATTGTTAAGATAGTTTCCGATTTCTCTTTTAAATATCGCCTTCATGCTCTTCACCTCCCACATATTTTAAGAAAATATCCTCAAGGCTCATCGTATCTATGCCGAAATATTTAACAGCCACATTCTTTTCGATAAGACGGCTCATAATTCCGCTTCTCAAATCCTTTGATGTGTGTATAATTGCTTCTGTCGTTCCCTCTTCCTCGGACACCACCTCTATTTTTTCGATTCCGAAGGTAGCGGAAAACATCCTTTCCAGAGCTTCTGCACTGCACTGTACCCTTAAGCGAAGGCGTTTTACATCCTCAAACTCAGCAATAAGCTTATCTGTGAATGCCGCAGCGGCAATTCTTCCGCCGTTTATTATTATAACTTTTTCGCATACCGCAGAAACCTCGGATAAGATATGAGAGTTTAAAATTACCGTATGCTCACGTCCCAGTTCCTTTATAAGATTTCTTATTTCAATAATCTGAACGGGATCAAGACCTACGGTGGGCTCGTCAAGGATAAGTATTTCGGGATCTCCTATCAAAGCCTGGGCAAGACCTACTCTCTGGCAATAACCCTTGGAAAGGTTGCCGATGAGGCGTCCTTTTACATCAAGAATACCGCAGCGCTCACATACTTCGTTTATGTGAGCTTCCTTTTCGCTTATCTCGCCCTTCTTAGCCTTACCGGAAAGTCTGACTCCTTTTAACTCACATACAAAATCAAGGTACTCGGAAACGGTCATATTGGGATATACCGGGGGCTTTTCGGGAAGATAGCCTATATGTTTTTTTGCTTCTTCCGGCTTTTCCGACATATCAATACCGTTAATCAGGACATTCCCCGTATCCTGAGAAAGATATCCGGTTACTATATTCATCGTAGTGCTTTTTCCTGCGCCGTTGGCACCAAGAAATCCCATTACCTCTCCTTTTTCGACACGGAAGGTTATGTTATCCAGAACCTTATGTGCGCCGAAGCTTTTTGTAAGACCTTTAATTTCTATCATGACCGTTAAGTCCCTCCGAAAAATTATTCAGTAACTTTAATGTGAAGTTCTTTAAGCTGTGCTTCATCAACAACGTCGGGAGCATTACTCATAAGCTCGGATGCGTTCTGTACCTTCGGGAAAGCAACAACGTCACGAAGGCTTTCCGCACCGCACATAATCATGGAAATTCTGTCAAGACCGATTCCCATACCACCGTGAGGTGCCGCACCGTATTTATATGCATCAACAAGGAAGCCGAACTTAGCCCGGATTTCCTCTTCCTTAAGTCCGAGTGCTTCAAACATCCTCTGCTGAAGGGCAGCATCTGTTATACGGATAGAACCGCTTGATAATTCTGTTCCGTTTAATACAAGGTCATACGCCTTTGCACGAACCTTGCCGGGATCTGTATCAAGGTATTCTATACACTCATCCATAGGCATTGTAAAGGGATGATGCATTGCATCCCAGTGATTTGTTTCTTCGTTGTATTCAAAGAAGGGGAACTCTGTAATCCAGAGGAAGTTAAAGCCCTCGGGTATTATGTCAAGCTTCTTTGCAACTGTAAGACGAAGTGAACCGAGGGTGGATAAAACAGTGCTTGTCTTGTCCGCAACTATCAGCACGGTATCGCCCTTCTTTGCACCGAGCTCTGCTAAAATTGCCCCAAGCTCGCCTTCCTTTAAGAACTTTGAGAAGGAGCAGGTGGGCTCATCCTCAACCCAGCGAACATAGGCAAGGCCTTTAGCGCCTATTCCCTTTACATATTCTGTGAGCTTGTCTATTTCCTTACGGGTTAATACATCGGCGCTTCCCTCGGCAACGATTGCACGGACGGAGCCGCCATTTGCAATTGCACCTGAGAATACGGAAAATTCAGAATCTTTAACAAGGTGAGAAATGTCTTTAAGCTCCATGCCGAATCTGGTGTCGGGCTTGTCCGAGCCGTAGCGCTCCATAGCCTCGGCATAGGTCATTCTGGGGAGAGGCGTGGGAATGTCCTTATCAAGAACATCCTTAAAGAGTCTCTTAACCAAGCCTTCACCGATTTCCAGTATATCCTCAACATCAACAAAGGACATTTCAAGGTCGATCTGTGTAAATTCGGGCTGGCGGTCTGCACGAAGGTCCTCGTCACGGAAGCAACGCGCAAGCTGAATGTAACGGTCAAAGCCCGAAATCATCAAAAGCTGCTTGTAAATCTGAGGAGACTGAGGAAGAGCATAGAACTTACCCTCGTGAATACGGGAGGGTACGATATAGTCTCTTGCACCTTCGGGAGTGGACTTTATCATCATGGGAGTTTCAATTTCAATGAAACCGTTTTCATAGAAATAGTCTCTTGCACTCTTGGCAATCTTGCTTCTCTTAATGATGTTATCCTGAAGAACATTACGACGAAGGTCAAGATAACGATACTTAAGTCTTAATTCCTCGTTTACATTGGTATCGTCCTTAATTTCAAAGGGAGGTGTTTCAGCCTTTGCAAGGATTCTCAAATCCTTAACGTCAATTTCAACGTTACCTGTCTTTATATCGGGGTTTTTGCTTTCTCTTTCTCTTACAACGCCCTTTGCCATAAGAACATATTCGCTGTGGCAGGTCCCTGCCTTTTCAAATACATCGCGTGCTGTGTTATCATCAAACGCAAGCTGAACAATACCTGTTCTGTCTCTTAAATCAATGAATATAAGTGTTCCCATATCGCGGATTTTCTGAACGTATCCGCCAACTGTTACTTCCTTGCCAACCTCTAAAACCTCACCGCAATAGCAAGTTCTCTTTAAGCCTTTCATTGTATCCATTAAAATCTACCTTCTTTCGATTATTTAAGTAAAAATTCGGAAAGTCCGGAAAGGGCAAGTTCAGTCTGCTCACCGGTCTTCATATTTTTAACATTTGCTTTTCCTGTTTCAATTTCGTTATCTCCAAGCACCACGGAATACTCTGCACCGATTTTGTCGGCATATTTCATCTGAGCCTTAACGCTTCTGCCAAGGAGCTCAGAAGAAACAGAAATTCCCTTTGCTCTTAACTCGTGAGCAATCTTAAAGGCTTCCTTTTCTGCCGCCTCTCCCATATGAGCAATGAAGATATCAGGCCCATTTTCTTCGGGAAGGGGGGCATTTTCTTCTTCCATAACCATTAAAAGTCTTTCAATTCCCATCGCAAAACCGATGCCCGGTGTGGGATCGCCTCCGATTATCTCAACAAGACCGTCATAGCGTCCTCCGCCGCACACGGTGTTCTGTGCACCGATTGCACTATTTGCCTTTATTTCAAATACGGTTTTTGTGTAATAGTCAAGACCTCTTACAATCGAAGGATCGATATTGTACTCTATGCCGAGGTCTGTAAGGGATGACTTAACGCCTTCAAAATGATTACTGCATTCATCACAGATGTAGTCGATAAGCCTCGGCGCACCCTCGCCTATCTTTCCGCAGATGGGGCTCTTACAGTCAAGAACCCTTAAAGGATTCTTTTCAAGTCTGCCAAGGCAGGTTTCGCAAAGCTCGTCTTTGTATGCCGACAAGTACTCACGAAGCTTTTCGTTATATGCCTTTCTGCACACCGGGCAGCCGATGGAGTTTATGTTTATTGTAATATTTTTAACAGAAAGCTCCTTTAAGAAAAGTGCCGCAAGGCTTATTATCTCTGCATCAATACCCGGGCCTTTTGCACCGTAAGCTTCTATTCCAAGCTGATGGAATTCACGAAGCCGTCCCGCCTGGGGCTTTTCGTGACGGTAGCAGGTGATGTCATAATAAAGCTTGTTTATGGGACTCTTTGCATATATGCCGTCCTCCAAAAATGCTCTCGCCGCACCCGCTGTTCCTTCGGGGCGGAGAGTTATGCTTCTGTCTCCCTTATCGGAGAAGGTGTACATTTCCTTCTGTACAACGTCTGTGGTGTCCCCGACGCCGCGCTGAAAAAGCTCGGTATATTCAAAAACGGGAGTCCTTATTTCCTTATAGTCAAAGCGGCGGCAGATATCGCGGAACTTGTCCTGTACAAAACGCCATTTCGCCACGTCTTCGGGAAGGATATCAAGCGTTCCCTTCGGTCTTTTAATCATTTATATCAATCCTTTCTTCCGGGACACATATGTGCCCGCACTTATGCATACTATCACCATTATATTCTATCCTAATATTTTAATCTTTTTTCCCTGTTTTGTCAAGTAAAACAGCCCTTTATTATAAAAAACTTCATTAATATAGAAAAACCATTCTTATTCTCTGTCACCGATTTATTCCTTTCTCATAAAATGGTATAAGATTCGGAAAAAGGAGTGTTTTTATGAAAAAGCTTAAATTCACATTTGCGGGAGGAGACCTGCGCGCGGGTGCTGCCCACGAATACATAAAATCCCTGGGCTTTTTATCGGATACCTTTCTTCTTGAAAAAGCAGAAAGTATCAAAAAGTGCGACAAATGCATTGTATTTCCCGCATCGGATGTTTATGTCCTCCCCCTTCCCGTTACCAGGGACAATGTTACGGTAAATTCCCCCTTAAGCGATTTATCGCTGTCCTTTGACAACTTTTTTTCCATGCTTCCGAAAGAAGCTTCGGTATTCGGAGGGATGATTCCCGATGAAATAAAAAACAAGGCGGAGGAGGCAGGTATTAAGCTTTATGACTATTACGATTCTGAGGAGTTTCAGATAAAAAACTCCGTGCCTACGGCAGAGGGTGCAATTGAAATTGCAATCCGCGAAATGCCCGTAACACTTTTCGGCACAAAAAGCCTTGTCATAGGCTCAGGCAGAATCGGAAGAGTAATAGCACCACTCCTTCGTGCCTTCGGAAGCCGTGTTACCGTGGCAAGCAGAAACCACGAAGCAGCGGTGTGGAATGAAATTTACGGCTTTGACACCGTAAACACCTCCCTCATCTCCGAATCTGCAAAAGATATGGACCTTATCATAAACACCGCACCTTCCCGTGTTATAACGAAGGAGGTTTTATCCTGCCTTAAAAAGGATGCATTAATAATTGACCTTGCATCACGCCCCGGCGGAGTGGATATGGACGAAGCTTCCCTTCTTGGCATCCGCGTCATATGGGCTTTAGGGCTTCCCGGAAAATGCGCCCCGGTTTCCGCAGGGCGCATAATCGGAAGCAGCGTACTGAATATGCTTGATAATATGTAACCGCTTCACAGACAAGGAGGTGATTTATACGGAAAATGATGACAGATTAAAGGTCGGCTTTGCCATGACCGCCTCTTTTTGTACCTTTTCAAGGGTTATTCCACAGATGGAAAAGCTTTTGGCTTCGGGAATAGATGTCATTCCCATAATGAGCGAAAAATCCGCAACTACCGATACACGCTTCGGAACAGCGGAGGACTTTATAAAAAGAATAAAAACCATAACGGGAAAAGATATATTAACCAAAGAAACCGAGGTTGAACCTCTTGGCCCTAAAAGGATAGTGGATGCTTTGATTATCGCTCCCTGCTCAGGAGCCACTCTTTCACGCCTTGCATCAGGTCTTCACGAAAATACGGTTACGCTGGCGGCAAAGTCGGTCCTTCGGAATAATTCCCCTGTGATTCTTGCCGTTTCCACCAATGACGGGCTTTCCATGAGTGCAAAAAACATCGGTGTCCTATTAAATTCAAAAAACATATATTTCGTGCCCTTCGGTCAGGACGATCCGGAGAAAAAGCCCCGCTCGCTTGTTGCCGATATGGATAAAATTCTGCCCACCTTATCCTCCGCCATGGCAGGACGGCAGCTTCAGCCGATGCTGTATTAAACTAAAAAGCAATCAACCGGCGGTTGATTGCTTTTTAGTTACTTCCTGTTTTTAAGATATTCGTCTATTGCTCCGGCACTCTGCTTTCCTGCACCCATTGCAAGAATTACGGTAGCAGCACCTGTTACCGCATCGCCCCCGGCATAGACACCCTCGATTGAGGTAAGTCCGGTATCCTCGTCCGCAACTATACCTCCCCACTTTTTTGTTTCAAGTCCTTCTGTGGTGGACTTTATAAGGGGGTTGGGACTTGTACCGATTGACATTATAACCGTGTCGCACCCGATTAAAAATTCCGAGCCTTCTTTTACGACGGGGCTTCTTCTTCCCGATTCGTCAGGCTCTCCAAGCTCCATTTCAACGCATTTTATTCCTGAGACATTTCCGTTTTCATCGCCTGTTATTTCCACAGGATTTGTCAGAAGCTTAAAAATTATCCCCTCTTCCATGGCGTGCTCCACTTCCTCGCGGCGGGCGGGAAGCTCCTCCATGGAACGGCGGTAAATGATATAAACCTCATCGGCACCCAAGCGGAGTGCGCATCTTGCGGCGTCCATCGCAACGTTTCCGCCGCCCACAACCGCACAGCGCTTTCCCCTCTTTACGGGAGTTACACTGTCTTCTTTATATGCCTTCATAAGATTTATTCTTGTAAGGAATTCGTTTGCCGAATATACACCCTTCAAGTTTTCCCCCGGAATATTCATAAATCTCGGAAGACCTGCACCCGAGCCTATGAATACAGCGTCAAACTCTTCCTTAAGCTCGGCAATTGTTATGGTTTTACCGATAACCGTATTGGTTTCGATTTTCACACCCATAGCCTTAAGACCGTCGATTTCCTTTTCAACGATTTTCTTGGGCAGACGGAATTCGGGAATTCCGTAAACAAGCACGCCGCCGGGAGTGTGAAGCGCTTCAAACACCGTCACATCATAGCCTCTTTTGGCAAGCTCTCCCGCGCAGGTGAGCCCCGAAGGGCCTGAACCGATAACTGCCGCCTTAAAGCCGTTTTTCAGAGCTTCCTTTACGGATGACGCTTCCTTTTTGTTGTGGTAGTCTGCCACAAATCTCTCCAGACGGCCGATTGCAACACTTTCTCCCTTTATGCCTCTTATGCATTTACCTTCGCACTGGTTTTCCTGGGGGCACACCCTTCCGCAAACTGCGGGAAGTGAGCTTGCTTCGGCAATTATATCGTAAGCGGCGTCAAAGTTTCCCTTTGCCACCTCTGCGATAAATTCAGGGATATGGATTTTTACGGGACATCCCGAAACACAGGGCTTATTTTTGCATGAAAGGCATCGCTTTGCCTCGTTAATTGCAGTCTCCTCGTCGTAGCCTAAGGCAACCTCCGAGAAATTACGGCTTCTTACCTTTGGATCCTGAAGCGGCATTTCATATTTTGTCAATCTCATATCAGCCATTTACATCACCGCCTTTTTTAAGGAGATTGCAGCTTTCCTCGTGTCTTCTTCTCTCAAAATCCTTATACATAGCTCCGCGCATTATTGCCTCGTCAAAATCAATTAAATGACCGTCAAACTCAGGCCCGTCAACGCAGGCAAATTTAACCTCTCCGCCAACGGTAAGACGGCAACCGCCGCACATACCCGTTCCGTCAATCATAATGGGGTTCATACTCGCAACGGTTTTTATTCCGTATTCCTTTGTTAAGGCGCAAACAAATTTCATCATAATAAGAGGCCCGATTGTAATTACCTCATCGTATTTATTTCCGCTTTCAATCAATCCTTTAAGGGCATCGGTAACAAGGCCCTTTTCGCCCTTTGATCCGTCATCGGTCATAAGAGTGAAGGTACTTGATGCAGCTTTGAATTCATCCTCTAAAATTACAAGCTCTTCGTTTCTGAAGCCTGCAACAACGTCAACATGACAGCCCGATTCGTAAAGCTTTTTAGCCACGGGATAGGCAATGGCACAGCCCACACCGCCGCCTACAATTGCAACCTTTTTAAGCCCTTCTGTTTCCGTTGCTCTTCCAAGAGGTCCTGCAAAGTCAGAAATATAATCCCCTTCAGAAAGTGCATTAAGCTTTTCGGTGGTTTCGCCCACTATCTGAAAAATTATGGTAACGGTACCCTTTTCTCTGTCAAAGTCGGCAATGGTTAAGGGAATTCTTTCCCCTTCTTCATCCACCCTTAAAATAATAAACTGCCCCGGCTCTGCCTTTTTAGCCACGCGGGGGGAAGCAATATCCATAAGAGTAACCGTTTTATTTAAAGATTTTTTTCTTACAATTTTGTACATAAAAACACATCCATTATCATTAAAGGCATAGCCCTTGCTTATAGAAACGCATTGTTCATTCCTATAAGCAAGGGCTAATCGCAAGCGATCAGCCCTTTTTTTATTTAACTAAGGTTAATTATTATACACAACCCTGAGCCTTCATAGCTTCTGCAACCTTGATGAAGCCTGCAATATTTGCACCTGCAACAAGATCATCGCCGAGACCGTAGTCGTTGGCTGCCTTTACGGAAGCGTCGAAGATGTTCTTCATAATTGTCTTAAGCTTTTCGTCAACTTCTTCTGCGCTCCAGCTGTAACGCATGGAGTTCTGGGACATTTCAAGGCCTGATACGGATACGCCGCCTGCATTAACTGCCTTGGAAGGAGCGATGATTACGCCGTTTTCCTTAAGGTATGCAACAGCTTCGTTTGTTGTGGGCATATTGGAAACCTCAACATAGTACTTAACGCCGTTAGCAACGATTTTTTCTGCTTCTGCCATTCCGACTTCGTTCTGAGTTGCGCAGGGCATAACGATATCAACCTTTGTGCCCCAGGGCTTTTCACCCTTGAAGAAGGGAACGCCGAACTTATCCGCATAGTCTTCAACTCTGTTTCTGCAGGAAGCTCTCATTTCAAGCATAAAGTCTATCTTTTCTTCTGTGCATACGCCGTCTTCATCGTATATGTAACCGTCGGGACCGGAAATTGTTACAACCTTACCGCCGAGCTCGGTTATCTTCTTAACAGTACCCCATGCAACGTTACCGAAACCGGAAATTGCAAAGGTCTTGCCCTTTATATCGTCTCCGAAATGCTTGAGCATTTCAACTGTATAGTAAACTGCGCCGTAGCCTGTTGCTTCGGGACGGATTAATGAACCGCCGTAGGGAATTCCCTTACCTGTAAGAACGCCTGTGAATTCGTTCTTAAGTCTCTTATACTGACCGAAAAGGTAGCCGATTTCTCTTGCACCAACACCGATGTCACCTGCGGGAACGTCAAGGTCTGCACCGATATGTCTGTAAAGCTCTGTCATAAAGCTCTGGCAGAAACGCATAACTTCAGCATCGGACTTGCCCTGAGGATCAAAGTCCGAACCGCCCTTACCGCCGCCCATGGGAAGGGATGTAAGGCTATTCTTAAATGTCTGCTCAAAGCCTAAGAATTTAATGATACCGGAATATACGTTGGGAGCAAAACGAAGACCTCCCTTGTAAGGACCTATAGCAGAGTTAAACTGTACACGGAAACCTCTGTTTACCTGAACCTTACCGTTGTCATCAACCCAGGGAACACGGAATGTAATCTGGCGCTCAGGCTCTACCATTCTTTCAACTACACCTGCATCGATTAAATCCTGTCTCTGATTAATTACGGGTTCGATTGTTTCGAGAACTTCAGTAACAGTCTGAATAAATTCGCTCTCTCCTGCGTTTCTCTTCTTGACCTGTTCCAATACGTCGATTAAATACTGGTTCTTCAAGCTCATAATTATACCTCCAAAATACAAAACTTCCAACAATATTATATTGTTGCGTAACAGTATATATTATTTTTTTCGACATGTCAATAAAAAAACTTTTCCAAAATTTCCCGATGAAAACTTTTTTAAAAAAATGTCATAGTGAAGGCAAAATGAGAAAAAAGTTTTTGTGTATTTTTTATACATCATTGTGAATAATTAAACATAGTTAAAAGCAAAACGGCTGTGTCAAATGACACAACCGTAGTTTTTTAAGATGCAAGTATCTTCGTCCACGCATCGGACCAGAGCTTTTCAGCCTCCTCCGGGAGATATAAGAATATCTCGCAGCGGGAAAGCTCTTCCTCTGTGGGATAGTAGTTTGTATTTTCTCCTATTTCGGGAGGAAGCATCGAAACAGCCTCTGTGTTGGGCGATGTATAGCCTGTTTCCTCTGCATTACGGAGGGCTATGTCGGGGCGAAGCATAAAGTTTACAAACTTTTCCGCCAGCTCCTTATGCTCACTCTTTTCAAGAACAACCATTGTATCTATGGCAAGGTTGCTTCCTTCCATGGGAACTGCAGTCATCTCAAGCATTCCGTCGCTTTCGGCAACAGCCTTATTTCCTTCACCGGAGAATACCAGTGCAAGGGCTGCTTCTCCGTTTAACATTTTATCCCTTACCTCATCGCCGCAGTATGCTAAAACATTACCCTTCTGCTCGATAAGAATTGCTTTGGCTTCCTCGATTTCCGCAGCATTATCTGTATTCATGGAATAGCCGAGATATTTAAGAGCCATACCGAGGGTATCTCTCATACCGTTTAACATAAGCACATTACCCTTATACTTTTCGTCAAAGAGTATACCGATGCTTGTAACGTCCTCTTTTACCATTTCGGTGTTATAAAGAATACCAAGAGTATTCATCATATAAGGAACGGAATATTTGTTTTCGGGATCGTATGAAAGCCCTTTATATTTCCCGTCTATGTATGAAGCATTGGGAATATTTTCATAGTTAAGCTCGTGAAGCATACCAAGCTCTATCATTTTGGAAACGGTGTATTCCGAGGGGAACACCACGTCATAGCTTGAAGAGCCTGAATTCTGAACCTTAGCCATCATTGCCTCGTTACTGTCAAAGGTCTCATATATTACGCGGCAGTTATATTCCTTTTCAAAATCCTTGATAACGCCGTCTGCGATATACTCGCCCCAGTTAAATACCTTCAATGTCTCTTTCTTCTCCCCACCGCATCCTGCAAGGAGTAAGGATGCCATAGCGACAACAAGTGCCAATGCCAAAATTTTTTTCACCTTTACCAATCTTTCCTTTCGTTTCTAAAATTATATAAACACGCTCAGCCCATTTCGCCAAGAGTGCTCATTACTATTGCAATAACCGTGCTTCCCGCAGTTTCCGTGCGGAGGATTCTTTTACCCAAAGTAATTATCCTCGCGCCCTTTTTGCTTCCCATATCCACCTCGGAAGGATCAAATCCGCCCTCGGGACCGATTATTATACCCACTGTTTTAACATCTGTCGGAATTTCCGAAAGAGAGCCGTCCTTTGCCTCTTCATAGGGAAAAAGCGCCAGCTCCTTTTCAGTAAGTGAAGCTATTGCTTCGGAAAAGTTTACGGCAGAGTGTACCTTCGGGATAATTCCTCTTCCGCATTGCTTTGCCGCCTCAAATGCAATTTTCTGCCAGCGGTCACTTTTTTCTCCCTTGGCAACGCATCTTTTTGAAAGTACGGGATAAATTTCATAAACCCCAAGCTCCACCGCTTTCTGAATGATGGAATCCATCTTCCCGGATTTCGGAATGCACTGATAAAGCGTTACCTTTGTTTCGGGCTCGGCGGGGCAGGCTTTCTTACCGTTTATTTTTAATAAAACTTCTTCCTTTGTGATTTTTTCAATTTCACAAAAGTAGTCCATACCCTCTTTGTCGCAGACGGTTAATTCATCTCCTATCTGCATACGGAGCACTCTCGAGATATGATTTACATCGTCTCCCGTGACAGTTATATTATCACTTAAAACCTGACATTTGTCAACAAAAAATTTAGGCATTTATTTCACCTTTTTTCCTTCCGCTTCACTTAGCAGAGTTTTTTTAAGCTTTGCGTAGCTTTTAAGCTCTTTTCTGCACTTATCCGTTATTGTATAGCTTTTTCCGTTTTTACTGAACCAGCCGTAGTAATTGCTCTCAATTATGGACTTTGCCCTGGGGTTTCCCGACAAATAAGGAATATCGGCCATTTTTATTTCGCCGTATTTTTCCGAAAGTGCCGCAATCAGTATGGCACGCTCCCGGTAAACCGTCATTGTTTTCCCGTTGGTGCCGCCCACATTTTCGTCCCCGTGGCGAAGGGAAAATTCGTCCATCATCTTTTCCCTGGTCTTTTTCGACCGACTTATGGCACCCCTGCGGTCAAATTCCTTTGCCTCAAAGGTAATTTTCGCCTCATCCTCCCTTACGGTGATAAGGCCTATTTCAAGCCGACGCAGTACATGGGATATATTTTGTCTTTTCTTTAAGGCTGCCCTTTTTGCAGGAGGTACGGCGATATATACCTTGTCTGCCACCTTCTGCCTCAGTGCCGCCTGAACGATTACGTCAAGATTTAAGGATAGCTTAAGCTCTATTGCCACGGTTTCGCCGTCCTTTACCGCAAGGACATCGGCATCAAGCACCTCCGCCTTTACGGAATATCCCATATTTTCAAAAAGAGTTTTTACCGGCATATATAAATCTGTTTCCGGCATTTTTATAACTCCTTTCCGTTGACTTAATATGAAATATAGTGTATAATATTTCCGAGGTGTTGTCAATGAAAAAATTTATTTCCTGGAATGTAAACGGTCTTCGTGCCGTATATCAGAAGGGCTTTTCCGAAATCTTTTTAAATCTTGATGCGGATATTTTCTGTCTTCAGGAAACAAAGATGCAAGAAGGGCAGCTGGATTTAGACTTTCCTATCTACCATAAATATTTTAACTATGCCGAAAAGAAGGGCTATTCGGGTACGGCGGTTTTCTCAAAAGAAGAGCCTTTGGCAGTTACCTACGGACTTGGGATTCCCGAGCACGATACCGAGGGCAGAGTGATAACTTTGGAATTTCCCGACTTCTACTTTGTCTGCTGCTACACTCCCAATTCGCAGGACGGCTTAAAGCGCCTTTCCTACCGTATGGAATGGGAGGATGCAATGCGGGGCTACCTTTCCTCATTAAAGGAGAAAAAGCACGTTGTCTATACCGGGGACTTAAATGTTGCCCACGAGGAAATTGACCTTAAAAATCCCAAAACCAACACGAAAAACCCCGGCTTTACAATAGAGGAGCGTGAAAAGTTTTCTGAGCTTTTGGCATCGGGCTTTCACGATACCTTCCGCACCCTCTATCCCGACACCGTAACCTATTCCTGGTGGAGCTATCGCTTCAGCGCCAGGGAGAAAAACGCAGGATGGAGAATTGACTATTTTGTAACCGACACCATGGATTTTGTAATAGACAGTAAAATCCACACAGAGATTTACGGTTCCGACCATTGTCCGGTGGAACTGCTCGCTGATTTATAAAGATAAAACGGAACTGCAAAGCAGTTCCGTTTTTTCTTATATTTCTTCCGGCTTAATGCCATTTGATTCAAGCAGTTTTATAAGCCTTTCAAGGTATTTTATTTTTTTATGATTGATCGGCGGATTTTCCAGGTCTCCGTAATCGCCGCCTACGCTTTGGTAGCTTCTTTCTCCGATACACATATTAAGAAGCTTTCCCCATTCAAGTTCTTTTTCTTCCTTAAGAAGCTTTTCAAACGTTTCCAAAGGCTCGCCGTGAAACATCATATATATTAAATCATCTGTACACATAATGCCCTCACTTTTCCAAATTAACCTTTACAACCTTTCCGTCTGTACCGTAGAGCATATAGTTATCGCATATGGATACCCATGAAGCGGCATCGCTGCATCTGAAGTCCACCTTTTCTCCCGCTATCTCATTGTATCCCGGAACAAATAAACGAACTTCATCATCGGGAGATTCCCCTGCTGTATAAACCGCCATAAAAATATCTCCCGAAGAAACATAAGTGCCGGTATTGGTTGAAAATATTTCTTTGGCCACAGAAAGCCCGTCTCCGTATGCACCGAATGAGGATAAAACTATTGTTCTTGCTCCGTCAAGGGATTTCATACAGGCATAAATATCATACCCTCCCCTTGAGGCAAGCATCACCATATCAGGTCTTTCGCTTCCGTCATATATGAGCTTTGAAACTCCTGTTACCTCAAGGTATCTGTATAAAGAGCCACCATTACCGTAGACAATCATTGTGCTGTTTGGCTGCATTGCCGCAACCCATCCGCTGTAAACATGGAAGGCACCTTCAGCCTTGTCTATGATTTTTTCTACGGTATTTTTATTTGTATCAATGGCGTAAATTCCGCTTTCATATCCTTCTGTCTCATAGTCATACGCCATAAAGTATATTTTATCTCCGAATATTTTTATGCACTCATTTTCGGGCGTTCTGTCGTAAAACTTTCCGTTTACGCTTCTGCATCCTACTCTTACCCTGCCGGGAAGATCAGGCATTTCATAGCTTTCTCCGTTTTTTGTATAGGTGATTTTTGTTGCAGAATCAAAATAGGGATTTTCGCAAAATACCGTAATTTCACCGTTTCTCACTTCAATTTCGGAATAGCCGTGGGCAGAATATACATAGGAATCGGGCTTTTTCTCCTCTGCGGTTCTGTTTTCAGCATCAAGCTTATAAAACTTCTGCGTTGACATAACGGGGCTTGTGCCCGCCCAATATTTGATATAAATTCCGTCGCTGCTTTTTATAAAGGATGCCGACCTTGAAAGATTGGTGTCGGGAAGCTGATGGATTACATACGCATCGTCAATTCTTTCGTGAAATGCCGCATAGATAACATTCGCATCGCCCGATTTTCCGTTGTAATAATAGTATTCTCCGTCGAAAATGGCAGAGCCCGATATATTCGGAAGATTAACTGTTTCCGTTTTCGGATTTGATGAATTTATCTTAAGCCCCGCTTCATTGTCAAAAGAGTATTCCCAGCCGAATTCATCGTGGGCAAAACGCCAGGTAAGGGGAAAATACGTCACGTCACGGAAGGTTAAAAGCGGATACTCTTCCTTTGAGTTTGTAATTTCCTTACCGTTTACAATTATGTTGAAACTGCATACGGATAAATAGTCGTTTCTTAAAGTGTCAAAGTCAATATCATAGTCTCTGTAAGCACAGGTGATATTTTTCTTTTCTATTGAAAGGGTTTTTGTTTCGTCATCCCATGCGGTTTCAAGCCCTAAGAAACGGCAATCGTGATAGGTCATGGGAAAATAGGTTATGTCCTTATACACAAGAAGGGGGAACTGCCTTCTTCCGCTTTCAATCTTCTGCCCGTTAAGGGTTACCGTAAATTCCGGGATCGACGCATCGGAAATTGAAATTTTCACGTCCGATGCTATCGAAACATTAATTGTCATAATCATCATAAATGCTGTCAATAATATTAAAAGTTTTTTCATCATATTACCGCCTTTCTTGATTTTTTCTATCTTGCAGATATCCTTACTTTGAATTTATGCTAAGCCCTGTTTCATTATCAAAATGGTATTCCCACCCGAATTCATCATGGGCATAGCGCCACGTTAGCGGGAAATATATCACATCGCGGAACTTAATGGGAGGATAAGGATCGTTTACCGCCACAACATCTTTTCCGTTTATGCTGAGAGAATGGTAGCATCTTTCTATAGTGTAAGCTTCATCATTTTTATTTTCCCAATCATAAGAGTTATACACTCCGCTGCCATAAGCCTTATTCACCGTCAATTTATAATTATAATCGTCCCACAAGGTTTCCACGCCCAGAAACCTTGCATCGTGATAAGTCATAGGAAAGTATACAATGTTTCTGTACTGTAAAAACGGATATTGTCTGTATCTATTATTTATTTTCTGCCCGTTTATCGTTACATCAAAGGCAGGAAGATATGCTGTCAGACTTCCGGAGCCGTCCGATGGTGCCGTTTCATACTCCTCAGGTTCATAAATGCTTTCCGGGATTCCTTCAATCCAATTGGCATCGGGATAAAATTCCTTTCCTCTTTCCCATCCGCTGTCTTTGTTATAATAGATATTTAATGTAAATCTTGCATCCATTATACGCTTGTTGCTTTCTTCATACTCAATATCAATATAAGGCCCTGTAAAAGCCAGCTCTGTCAAAGAGTCGCAGGCGCAGAATGCCATTTCACCTATACTTACAACATTTTCGGGTATTACAAGCTTGCGAATTCCCGTGCAAAACTGGAAAGCAAATTTTCCTATTCTTCCAAGGCCGCTCGGCAATTTTATGTATGTAATGCCCGCACAACCGTTAAATGCCGCATCGCCTATTACCTTAAGCGACGAGGGAAGCACGGGATTTTTTAGATTGGTACACCCTTCAAAAGCCCGTGAGTCGATGGTCTGAAGCTCGGGGGAAAACCTGATATTCTCCAAAGCGGTGCAGTTTCTGAAGGCATATTTCCCTATGTATGTAGTTCCCGGATTTATTGTGACATACCGCAGCTTACTGCATCCGTGAAATGCCTCTTCTCCGATAGCCCTGATATTTACCGGCATTATAACATTTTCAAGATTTATGCATTGGGCAAATACACCCGATGACATACCCCGCACCGAAGAAATATCCGCATAGGTAAGCCAGATGCAGTATGCAAAGCAACTGTCACCAAGATATTTAACGGAAGAAGGAAAGTTTCCTTCGTTTACCTTGCTTCCCTTAAAAGCACAGGCTCCAACGGATTCGATACTTTCAGGCAGCACAAGCTTATTCATATTTTTATAACAGAACACATAGTCACCAATGTGTGACACTCCGTCTTCTATATAAACATCATCATTGTCACTTTCTATACGGTAAAAATAAAGAGCTGTTTTCGCTTTGTTGTAAAGCCTGCCGTTTTCAAAAACATAATTTTCGTTTTCGGCGGGAACAATTATTTCCTCAAGCATACTCATTTCTGCAAATTCACTGCCCCTGACAGAATCAATCCCGGAAGGCAGTCTTAATTCTTTAATCGGGCAATATGCAAAGGCCTGTGCTCCGATTTCCCTTAAATTATCAGGAAGAGCTATCCCCGTAAGCGAAGTGCATCTGAAAAATGCCGAGCTTCCCAGCTTTTCAAGACTTTCGGGAAGCTTTACAGCTTCAATATCCACACAGTTTTGGAAAAAACCATCGGGAATGGATGTTATTCCCTCACCTATTATTACATTTCTCATAGGTCTGTCAATAAGCGCCTGAGGAACGGGACCTCCTGCATGGAGAGTTCCGATTTTATAATATCTGTACCAGGGAGTATCATACGAGGCCGTTTCTACCCTTCCGCTTCCTTTTATGGTAAGCGTTCCGTCTTCCGATAAATCCCATGATACGTTTTCGCAAAGTATACCGCTGTTCATTTCTTCTGCAAGCACAACCTGCACAGAAAAAACAGTAATCGCAATAAGAAGCAGCATTAAAAGCTTTTTCATAAAACCTCCTTAACGTTCTAATAAAACCCTGCAAAATTCTCCTGTTTCCACATTTCTGTAAATTAACGTATCTTCAAAAATGGTAATTGCCGTTGCCTTATCCGCACTTAAGAACGGTTCTTTTACATTGGCTGCATAGCCTTCGTTGGATGTGCTGAATAGCGCAAGCCTTACCTTCGGATTTTCCGAATTATCCTTTATAATCAGATATCCGTTCTCAACGCTTAAGGTAGTATCAGATGAAAAAGTCATAAGTCGCTTTCTGCCCTGAAAACTTGGTGGCACATTTCCGTTGGGATTTCCGTATACATCAAGATATGTGCCCTTATCATCCTTTGTAACAACATACATTCCCCAGAACGGGCTTTTTTCGATGAAAGCTTCATCTTCCTGCTTAATCTGTATCATATCAACAAAAGCCCCGGAATTTTCTCTTACTTCAAAATACTGTCCCGAATCAACATGGTATTGGTCAAGGCATCCTTCCTGAGTGTAAATAACCACCTGACCTCTTGTTACGCTGTCATATGCACAGAAATTATCAACATTATCTTCTATTTCCGAAATTTTTCCGCTTTCAGCATTTATGGAATACAGGATTTTTGTTTCTTCTTCACCCTTATAACCGATTACATAAATGTTATCACCCACAATCTGTGGCGGGATGACTTCGTCCGATGAGTGTCGCCCGGGAGTACCGAAGGATATGCCGGGGATTTCAACCTCGGTTTTATCCTCTCCTGCATAGTAGCAAAATTCCCATGTCCCGGTGAAGAAGGATAACTCAGCCTTTATACCATCACCATAGGCACGGTAGTAACTAACCAGCCCTTCCTTATCATAACCGCCCGGTTTTTTTGTCTCGGTAAGTGTTTTATCCTTGTTTATATAATATGTAACGTCCGTTCCCATAGTTGCGCCGCCGCTGCGGTAGTTCAAAAATACCTTACCATCTGAATATCCAAGTCCTGCGGGGATTCCGTTTTCAATATGGTGAATAAGTTCCTGATTACTAAGGTCATCAACGGGTGTTCTGTATATATTTCCGTTTGCCGAATTGTGATGATAATAATATTCCCCGTCACAGGTGAAACCTGAGTAAGTGCCAACCATTTCAAGTGCCGATAAATCAAGCATTTTAACTCTGTGGTTGGAGGAATTTATGCTAAGCCCCGTTTTTTCATCAAAAGAGTATTCCCATCCGAATTCATCGTGGGCAAAACGCCAGGTAAGGGGAAAATATGTCACGTCACGGAAGGTTAAAAGCGGATATTCCTCTTTGGAATTGTCTATCTTTTTCCCGTTTACGACTATGTTGAAGCTGCATATTGCCACACTGTTTTTTACATCATTTTTCTTTTCGCTTTTATAAGACGTAAGAACAGAGTTTATATTTTCCTTTGATATGTTAAGCGTATTCGTTTCCCCGTCCCACCGGGCTTCTATTCCGAGATGACGGCTGTCAAAATAGGTCATGGGAAAATATGTGATATCTTTATATAAAAGAAGCGGATATTCCCTTTCTTCACTTTCAACCCTGTTACCATTGAAATGAACGTCAAATGAAGGAATTGTCGCAGTTTCCGTTGCGTATACCATTATCATGGATAATACCACGGAAGCAATTATCATAAGAGCCAATACTTTTTTCATTACATTACCGCCTTTCTTTTAAGGAGCGCCTGAAGCTATCTCCCTACATTTCAATTTTATTTTATCATAAAATAATTTTCTTTACAATAGTTTTATCACCGCTCCCTATGTTGTTTTTATGTTATAGATTATAACATATTTTCATAACCGCTGTCAATATATAATATATGTGAGGTGATATGTTATGGAAGACAAGCTCATTATAAATAAAAAGACATTAAAAGGAGAAGATGGATATAAAACCTTTTCCATCCGCATAAAGGAAGAAACCGTTTCAAAGCTTAACAAGCTTTCGGACGAAACAAACCGCTCAAGAAACGAGCTTATTAACATTTTACTTGACTATGCTATTGACAACTGCAAGGTGAAATGAAAAATCCGCAGCGTTGCTGCGGATTTTTTCATTTACAAAACCATAAGTAGTGTTCCGATTCCGATAAAGATGCATCCTGCCACGGATTTTACCGTCATTTTTTCGTGAAGGAACAAAAACGCAAGGATAAGTGTAATTACCACACTCATTTTATCAATGGGAACAACCTTACTTGCCTCGCCTATCTGCAATGCCTTGTAATAGCAAAGCCAGGAAGCACCCGTTGCAAGGCCGGAAAGAATTAAAAACACCCAGCTTTTTGTGCTGATTCCTGAAAGTCCCTTCTGGGCATCTGTCAGAAACACCATTCCCCACGCCATTATGAGTACAACCAATGTTCTTATTGCCGTTGCAAGATTTGAGTTTACCCCGTCAATTCCCACCTTGGCAAGAATTGATGTAAGTGCCGCAAAAACGGCGGATAAAAGTGCTAAAACAAACCACATAAAAATACCCCTTTATTAAAAGAAAAGCTTTCTTTCCACAATATACAAATCAAAAATCTTTCCTTGTACCGACTCTTTTTCTGTCTTATATTTATCTTAATAATCCTTTCTTATAATCTTGTAATGCTCTATACCGAAAGGAGTTTCTCGAGTCAACTTGTCTCCGTCAATATATACCCTTCTGTATATATCGGTGAAAATCGGAGTTCCATCTAATGTATACAGCTCATCAATTACCTCCCAGCTTCCATCTTTTTCACATAATGCTATGATAAAATCATTTTTAATGGTAATTCCACGGTAGTTCTCGGAAAGAATTGTTTTCCCGTCGCGAGTTGTTACTCCATATTTACCCTTTTTACCGGTCACAACAAAGCCACGAAGATAATAGTCAATGTGAGAGCTTTCCTCAAAAATAAAAGGTACTATAACATTATTATCTTTATCAACAGCTCCACACTTATGGTCTGAATTCCATTTTCCGTAACCGCCATCGCAACTCCATCCGCCAATACATTTCTCACCCGGCAGTTTGTTACCATCATAATCGTAATAGTCATAAAGGTTTCCGTCTTCGTCGCGGAAGTCCATCTCACATTCGATATAATTGTCTTCAAAACTAATATAACAGTATTTGTCCGGAATAATCACTTCACCGTTATCTACACGTGCAACACCTACTTGATGTCCTTTATCCCAATCAACAAAATATGCTATTAAGCCATGTTTTTTATCGTATTCATATATACCGCTGTATCTTGGCTCCATAATGACATTACCATCAAAATCCATAATACCGAATTTGCCATGTTTTGTTTTTCTGAAATTAACCGCTGTCCCACTATGGGTACTGAGTTCACTATACATGCAAGGAATTATTTCTCTTCCTTTTTCATCAATCAATCCCCATAAAGTCTCACCGTCTATCACTTTGGCAACAAATGCTCTGTCCTCAATATGTCCGAACCCCGATGTAAAAACATACTGAGGTTCAATTACAATCTTTCCATATTTGTCAATAAACCCCCAATTGCCTGCAGATAATTCTTCAAAATATTCCTCTTCCGGGAAATCACATTTACCTTCGTATCTGCCTGTGCTGAATTCACACAAATCCTGACTGAAATTACGCAGAGAAATATCATACGGAAAATCAATCAATTCACCAAGTTCATTAAAAAGATATTTTCTATTTCCCTTTTTAACTTCCACACAGTGACTGTATTCAAAGTCATCTCCTTTATCAAATATCGGCGGTATTAGCCAGTTCCCATCCTTAGTTAAATATCCCACGAGGTCGCTTGATTCAGAAGTGGTGCATAATATATCTCTATCTTTTGTGCCTCGTCCGCAGATATAACTGCCCGAATAATCAGTAGTACGGTTTCCGTTTTCATCAAGCAGTGTATAACCCGTACCATAAAATTCGTCATTTCTCGGCTGGTAGGTTTCAAAGAATCCGCTACGTCTTATATGGAACGGTTCTCTATACAGCCCTTCAATCTTTATATTTTTATTTTCAAATACTATTTCCGATATTTTTTCCGGAATAAACTGTGTAACGCCCCTGTAGTAAAGAATATGTTCAGGGATATAATACCCGGTAGAAAAAATTACACCTTTATGCTCAGAGTCATGTATCAATTTTACCGATTCCAATATGTTTTTATTAAATTCGTATCCATCTATCAATAAGGACTCGGGAATATTTTGTTCCGTAACCGAGTAAATGTAGTAGTTTTTGATGCATCCGTCAGCAAATTCAAGTTGAATTCCGTATGAATGCATTGTATTAATATCAAGAGCACGCACACCTGTAAGTTCAGGCATAGCGATTACTCTTGGCATAAGTTCCGACGGAACAGGAATAACTTCCTCATCATCCATAATAGGTTCTTCCACAAGCTTCACAATTTGATTTTCTTTGCCCACAAACAATATATATTTATTGTTGTCCGCTACAATATAACTGTTATATGCCACATTTTTACGCTTTTTCACATATGCCATAAAAACATTATTTTTGCGATCGAAATACTCTTTGATATTGAGAATGCCTTCCACGAAGGTTTCCGTATTTTTATATTCATCATTTGCTCTATCGTATTCGCTTCGATACGGACAATGAGCAATTAAAGCATCGTCTGCGAGAATGCTTTCGTATTTCGTCATATAGCCACTATCGACTGCAGAAAACAAAAGTGCATCAGCATGCTTCCAGAAAGATTCTGGCTCCCTGATAAATACATATTTACCGTTCACAAGCATTGGAACAAGAAAATCCGTCCCCATATCTTCGCATAAATGATGTATAAAACGAAAATTGTCGCTGTTAGGATAGTTTTCAACCTCTACACAATTACGCATGATATATGCTTTGTAACCCTTTTGTTTCCAGCTTGAAGTAAGTTCATATGCATACTTCGGATCAAGAGAAAACGGAACTTCATCGCCAAAATGCATAAAAGACAGAATTACTTCATCGCCATACTTTGACTTTATAAAGTAGGCAATGTAATCATCATAAAGAACCGTATCAAAAAGAAATTTGTCTTTCAAGAAATATCCTAAAGCCATATTATCGGCATATGCCCATGCCCGGGGAATATTATTTTCCTTTTTGTCTTTAATACTGCCGGCATCAGATATACGCATTTCGGCAATTGTGTCACTGGAAAAATATTTAATTAATTCATCCTTGACCGAATAGGAATAATAACTATACATATTGTCCCCCCTTCTTAGCCGCAATTACAAATTCACATACAGTCTTTTTATCAAATATCTTCTAAATCCGGGCTAATAATACTCTTTGTTGCTGCAAAAATATATAAAGACTCTTTGAAGTCCAAATTAAAAGAAAAGCTTTCTTTCCATTGTTTCCCTTGCGGATTTATTTATTGCAAGATATAAAAGAAGTCCGCCAAGCATTAAAAGTGTCGTAAGAGGATAAATTGACCAGCCCAAAAACTTTATATCAAAAGTAATGGTCAGAAAAAACTCCGTCAGCATAATAAATCCTCCGGTCACCATAAAGGCACCTCCAAAGATGTAAAGCTTTCCCTTTTTGAGATAGTAAAGAAGGGTTACAACCGCTGTTATAATAAGACCGAAACCGCCTGCCACGGGAAAAGCAAAGCTTAAAAACCAGTCGCCGCCGGTCATACAGTTTATGTATAAAAGATAGCCTATTGCCTCCGCCGCCACGCAGGGTGTGAATATTACAGGGTTTGGCTTTTCAAACCATAATGGAAGCGCAATGGCAGTATAGCCCATAATGAGGGCGCCGAAAACATAGGCAAACCAGCTCACCTTCCCGTCAAAGTGAAAATCCGCCAGGAAGGAAACCACCGCGGGAATTAAAAACATTATGATAACCGCTCCGTTGAACGCCTTGGATTGGTGCTTTTTCTCAGGCAATCTTCCTTTCGGAAAAAGCCCTGCTTCCTTTTCGGGGATGAAATCGGGATGGCACACTACCGTTCCGCATATGGGACATTTTTCTTCACTTTTTTCAAGCTTTACGCCGCAATTAATACAATACATTTTAATTTCACCTTCTGTTGCTCTCTAAAACAGCTTCTATTCCAAGCTCTTTAAGTGCCCTGTAAAAATGCTTTTCAAGGTCACTTTCCCTTATATTTCTTATAAAGTTGATGTACACCGTATCACCATAGGACAAAACCCCGCAGTTGTTGGGGGTTGCCGACTGAACGCCTAAAATAAAATCCATCCTGGTTATGTATTTTTTCATAACATCGGGAATTTTCACAAGTCCCAAATTTGAAAGGTTAAGACAGGATGTTACTTCGCCCACACTGTCATATACCGCCTTCATCACTATATTTTTTATCGGAAGGGGCACAAGTCTTAAAAAGAGGTTTTTCTCGTCCTTTACATTTGCAGCAATAACAGCGCCCATATGCTTTTTTGTGACTTCTGTTCCCAGTTTGTGATAAATCACCTTTATAATTTCATCCAGGGTATATTCTCCGTTTCTCGGGTCAATTTCCGGGATTGTGTACATGGCAAAGTTTCTTAAGGTTTTGCTTTCGAAAAGACTTCTTAAATTTATGGGAATCAGAAGCTTTACGGGCTTTTGTTTTTTTCTTTCCGGATTTTTTTCAAGCTGCATATCAGAAAGAGCCTTCATCAATACCGCACTTAAAAATATTGTGGCGGTGGTGTTATATTCGTGCGCCCTTTCCAAAACCTTGTCCACAGGAAGCTTAAAACAGGTAAGATTAAGATAGCCTCCTACTTCTGCCTCCCCTTTTATACGCCACGCCACGCTTTCCTTTCGTGCCATAGGAACATTTCCCGCATATTTCGGGAAGGAGTCTTCCGTCTCTTCAGCAGGCGGAGCGATTTTCCTGTCAACTATCCCGTCCTCCAAAGGGATTTTTATGCCGTATTTTTGCTCCAGGTATTCTGCCACAAGGTTTTTCAGAAACACAAGCGCACCTGTTCCGTCGGTTAAGGAATGGAAATATTCCACCGCAATTCTGTTTTTATATACAATCACACGGAAAGCACACCTGCGCATTTCCTTTTTACTCATAAAGGTTAAAGGGTAGCTGTATTCATCCATAATTTCGGGCATCTCGTCAAGCTCCTGAAGGTAGTACCAGAAGGCGCCTTTCCTCAGCCTTGCACATATGGTGGGAAACCTTTTTACAATTACTTTTATGGCCGATGAAAGCACTTCTTTATCAATTTCTTCTGTCAGTGTTGCCGACTGGCGGTAAACATTGCTCCAGTTTTTTCTTCGTACCGCAGGGTAAATTTTCGCCGCATTGTCAAGCTTTACCCAGCCAAGAGCTTTCTTTTTTTCCATTTCCACACCTTCACCTCCGATATCTTTTTAAGCTGAATGTTGCAGTCTTTCGCTGTTACATCTTCTTTATCTTTCTTTTGTCCGCTATAACTATGAACTTCATACCTTCCGTTATCAAAGCATCAGGATCTGCCGCTATATCAATATTCCTGCCTGTCTTAAGCGCAATTACGTTTACGGAATATTTTTTTCTCAGTTCCAGCTCACGCAAAGTTTTGCCGATCCACTCTTCTCTCGGACTAATCTCCAGCACGGAAATATTTTCGGATATATCGGCAATGTCCAGAAATCCCGAGCTCAATATGTTTTTTGCAAGGCGTATTCCGTATTCATTTTCAGGAAACACCACTTCGTCCGCACCTATCTTTTCCAGAATGGTTTTCTGCATAGATTCCGCACATTTTACAATTACCCTTTTAACTCCCGCTTCCTTACAGAGCATTGTTGCCATTACTGTTGCTTCAAAATTACCGGCTATTGCAATTATCACCACATCAAAATCGGCTATTCCAAGCTGCTCAATAACTCCCGGCACTGTTATATCCGCACATTTGCAAAGCGGAATTTCGCCTGCCAGTTCATCCACAAGTTTTCTGTTTCTGTCTACCGCGAGCACTGCTGCTCCGTTATCGAGAAGCTCTTTCGCGACAGCTCTTCCATATCTTCCAAGACCAAAAACCGCATAGCTTTTATTAATACTCATATCAAAACTCCTTATCCGATACTTATTTCTTCAACCGGATTTGCCACCCGGTTTTCTTCGCACTTGTCGCTGCTCAACGCAAAGGCAAGAGAAATCGGCCCTACTCTTCCAAAGTACATCGTCATAATTATTATCATTTTGCATACTTCATTGAGCCCTGCGGTTAAATTTCTCGTAAGACCTACCGTCGCCGTTGCACTTACCGTTTCATAAAGTACATCAAGAACATTTCCGCCTCCTGATGCCAGAACAAGAACCGTAGACAGCACCATTATAAGAAACGATGATGTGAAAACCGAAACAGCTTTTTTTATTGAATCGTAAGAAATTTGTCTTCCGAAAGCATCCACTGTACGTTTGTTTTTGATTGTGGACAAAAATGTAAGAATTAAAACAAACGCCGTTACCGTTTTAATTCCTCCGGCCGTGCCCGCAGGCGAGCCGCCCACAAACATCAGAAGCATTGAAACAAAAGCCGAAGATTCACTAAGATTTTCCTGCATCACAGTTGCAAAGCCTGCCGTTCTGGTTGTCACGGACTGAAACAAGGATGCCATAATTTTTTCCCCTATGGAATAATCCTTCATGGTGAGAGGATTGTTATATTCAAATATGAAAATCAAAATTGCACCAACTGCAATTAAAAATGCCGTAACAGAAAGGGTAATTTTCGTGTGCAGACTTAAAAATCCGCTCTTTTTCTTTCTTTTGTTTTGTATTGCCCTTTCCATATCAAACCATACAATAAATCCGATACCTCCTGTGATAATCAGAAGCATTGTCGTGATATTCACCGTAGGATTGTGAACATAATTGCAAAGGCTGTTTTCTGCCACTATATCCATTCCCGCATTGCAGAAGGCGGACACCGAATTGAAAACGGACATCCATATCCCTTTTGCCCCGAATTCAGGAATAAATACCGTCATATAAGAAAATGCCCCGAGCGCTTCAACAATAAACGTGAAGAATATCGCTTTACATACAAATTTTTGAATCCCCGAAAGGGATGTGAGATTAAACGAATCACTTATCAAAATTCGTTCCTCCATGTCAAGCTTTTTCCCCATAATCATCATAAAGCCCGCAAATACGGTTATAAATCCCAGCCCTCCGATTTGTATAAGCAAAAGAATTACCGCCTGTCCGAAAACACTCCAGGCACTTACTGTGGGAAGTGTCACAAGTCCGGTAACGCAGGTTGCGGTTGTTGCCGTAAAAAGTGCATCAATATAGCTTACCTCAACCCCTTCGGCATGGCTTATGGGCAGGCTTAAAAGAAGGCTTCCTATAATGATAATTCCAAAAAAGCCCATAAGAATAATTTTTGCTGACGACATTTTTTTCTTTCTTTTCATATATTTCCTCTTGATAAATTTAATTATTTCCGCATCCGCAGAATATTTCTCAGGGTTAATCAGGCAAGTCATATGCCCGAGCCCGATTTTCCGTCTTTTGCGCGAGAAGATCTTTTCTTTCAGTCCATCAATTCCTCAGGTTAACAAAAGAGATATAACTTCATTTTATTTTACCATAAAAGTGTAAAAACCGCAAGACTTTTGTCTTGCGGTTTTAAGATTATTTAGTAATTGTAATTTCTCTCGTTTCGCCGTTCCAGGAAACCTTATAGCCAAGCTGTTCGGATACGAAGCGAAGGGGTATAAAGGTACGTGAATTATGTATCTGCGACGGTACCGGGAAGGAATGTCTAACCCTTCCGCCCGCATCTTCCACATATACAATGTAATCCATAACGGTAAATTCAATTTTTATTTTGTTATAGCTTACAGTAACCTTTCTTAAGCTTCCGTCCCAGGAAACCTCTGCTCCAAGCTCTTCAAAAAAGCCTCTTAAGGGAATTAAAGTTGTGCCGTTACTTATAAAGGGCGCTACATCCATTTTCTTTACCTCGGTTTTTCCGTCTTTTATAATTTTAATTTCGTCAGAGCCAACGGTAAGTATCCACTTGTTGCCTTCTTCCCTTTCCTTTTTTGCGGCAAGAGTTTCAAAAAATTCCAATTCTGCGCAGGTGGCATATCCGCTTGAGCCTTCGTTTATTACAAATTTAAACCTGCGTACCTTTACGGGACTTTCGAAAGTAACAGTCTGTGCATCGTAGCTTACTTCAAAGCCGAGATTTTTTGCAATTTCAGTATAATCATCCCCGTCTTCCGAAAGCGATGCATAAATATCAAAATTTGTCCACACGCCGTTTTTTGCGGTTTTATCATCTGTTCTCGGATAGTATATAAATTCGGATACCGTAAATTCCATTCCCATATCAACGGTTAAAATATAAGGGTACTTATCCTTATCGTCGGGGTGGGAATGCCAGGCAGGATTTAGATTTCCGTCAACCACATTTGCAGCGGAAACGTTGTCGCTCCAGTCACTTGTGGATGTTGCAACAAAAGAGGAAGAGTCTATTTTATCCAAAACCGCACCCTCGGCATAAACAGCATAAGCTTCATAGTCGCATGTAGTTTCCTTATTATCGTCAGCTTTATACAAGTCAAACTCCGCAATTGCGCAGGTGTCTCCTCTTGTGGTAAGTGCCACAAGCTTAAAACGCTTTATTTCAAGATTTTTGAAAAACTTAAGGCTTTTATTATCCTTTGTAGCAGGGAAATTTCCGGTGTGAATTTTCACATATTTATCGGAGTCAGAATGTGCCACATAAACCTCATATTCAGTTATCCATCCGCCTGCATTTGTGGTTCTGGGGGTTATCATAAATCCCGACACTTCTGTTACTTCAGGCAAGGTTATTTCAAATATATGAGGCGGCTTTGCCGTATCCACAACCACATCATTTTCTGCACGGTAATCGGTGTGCCATAATGTTTCGGCATTTTGGTCAATCATATTTTCTGCCTTCGACCACGAAACAACGGAGCTTACCTTAACCTTCCAGTTTTCTTTACCGGTAACAAAGGTGTTATCCGTAGCCAAAACTGTCATTTGGAAAATTACGGCAAAGAGTGCAACAAGAGATAAAATTTTAATTTTCATACCTTAGCCCCCTTACTCTAAATGCGAAAGCACGGCTTTTGCCGCATCAACGTTTGCCTCATTTTTGCTTATGGCAAAGGCGTTTTCGCCTATGTCTTTTATATCCCAGCCGAAGCAGTCTGAAAGGAAGGTCAGAGGAATATAAATTACTCCGCCCGATGCCTTTATGCTGTTGGCAAGTGTCATACTCTGATAGCCGTTATAGAAGGCTTCCCCGCTGTCAAGGTATGCATACGCCCATTCGTAGTTTGTGATATTGTCATTTATAAGGTCATAGGTGTAAAAATATACCGCATTTAAGTCGGAATTATAAAATACCTTGCTTCTTCCGTAGCCCATGGCTTCTTCAATGGCTCCCATAGGCACATAAACCGTTCCGTTTTCCGGGAAGGTTTTAACTCTTATATCCTTTTCGTAAACGAGCATTTTTGCACCCTTTATAATTATCTTTCCCGAATTCGCTTTAACCACGGTGGTATCGGAAAGTGCTTCTCTTTCCTCTTTTGTAAGAGTTGTTTCGGCAATTTCCGTATAGTGATAGTTAAATCTTCCGACGGGGGCAGAGCTTCCTTCTGTGTAGAAAAGCATAATATCGCCATCGGGATTTATGTTATCCGTCCACTTAAATTCAATATCTGCTTTACCCTCGTAGCCAATCATAGATTTAGGAAGCTTCAATGTCAAAGCAGTTCCCGAAACAGTTATCTCGACATCACCCACTATCCTTCTTGTGAAATTGGGATTTAATGCCGATATTTTTCCGAAACCGTCTAAATTTACGGCATAGTCATAGCCTTCCCAGCCCGTAGCTATATTTCTGTCCGAATTTATCCAGAGTGTCATAAAGCCTTTGTTACCTGTCTTTATCTCATCAATGCACTCTGCATAAAACCAGAAGTTCTCGCTGTCTTTGGCAACCTTTGCTCTTGATATTGCATTTACAACCTCTGTTTTATAGTGGTATGTTTCTCCGTTTGAGTCAAGGTAGGTGCTTATCGCATCACGCTCATAGCCGTTGTTTTCGTTTATAAATTCGGGGATTACACCATCCCACTGTGATGCATCTCCCATTATGTCTATGGTAATATCGCCGCTTGCCAAAGGAGTAGGACGAACGCCTTTGTATTTTCTTACAAAGTCACAGAGAAGCATATAGTATCCGTCCTTAAGCACGCCTTTTGAAGGCTCAAAATCACGGCTGTGCTCATCATCAAAAAGGTCATACATTGCATTTTTAGTACCCGAAGCACTATGTTCCGCCATTCTTGATACAAGCCATTCGTTCCAGCCGGTAACAAATACCACCTCGGGGTCAACTTCCAGCACACGGGATGCCTGCTCACGGAAGAAATATCCTTCGTGAAGTGCTTCCGGTCTCTTATCCTCGCCAAAGCCTTCTGTATAGCTTTTACCCTTTGTAAAGGGGGCAGAGAAAGGATAATCTATATTTCCTTTAATTGCATAGGACTGATTTATCGCCATACCCAAGTTTACGCTTTCAACTCTGCCGTCGGAGGTTTTACCCCAGAGCCCCTGGGGATAATGTACAAGCCAGTTCCAGCCGCTTGACGTTGCGTTACCTCTTCCCGAGGTGTGCCTGAAGGTGAAAAACTCTCTCATTTTATCAGCCAGAGCCTTATCTTTATCACTCGCTGCATCAAGACAGCCTGCGCCATAGCCCATTACCACAAGAGGCTTATCTTCATAGTAATAAAACAAAGCGGAATTTGACTCATCGGCATAGAAAATTTCATAAACGCTCTTAAGCATTTCAAACATTTTTGCCTTATCTCCGCCCATCGGGAAAAAGAAATTAATTTTCGGAACATCGCATCCGTCAGCTATGGCATCCTTATACGCCTTAATCATAGCCTTAAGCTGCACCTCATAAACATTTCCCAAATTCGTATAATCTAAAAATATCACATCAACTCCGGCACTCGCCATAAGCTCTGCGGCTTTTCTGTTGTGCCAGTAATCATCCGTGCTGTAAAAGCCGTATATCGATTCGCCCCAGAAGGTGTCATAGGTTCCTTCCCATCCCTTGTGATAAAAGTCATCCTTTGCATCGGGATATTTTTTTATTACCTCCGATGCGATTAAAGCTTTTTCTCCGTGACGATGCCAGTTGTGGTAAAACATAGCAACATCGTGGCGACCTTCTTTTACGAGACCTGCCTCTTCAAATGTTGCAAGGCTTCTTCCCATATGGTCTGTCGCCGTCCATGTATCATAATATTTATCGGTCACAGTAATACCCTCCTTTGCCGAAGATGCAACAAAGCCCGAGCACAATACAATTGTAAGAATAAATGCCATAATCTTTCTCATAAACGCCCCTCCTTATTCACTTATTATATTGTATCATACCGCACAGTCTCAAAATAGTATATATTTCACCCGAAAATATGTGTATTTCACCCACTATAAATGTTTTTAACTGTTTTTACCATTAAATATATATAATTTTGTTGATTATTTCTGTTTTTAATGATAAGATGAAAGCGGAGGTGCTTTTATGTATAATACCATAATAAAAAAAGCAGACTTGCCGGGAACATCTCCCTTTCCCTTTCAGATTTCCTATGTAGAGCTTTCGCCCTACCGCATAGACAACATAACTCCCAGCCATATACATTCAGCCTATGAGCTTTTCATTCACATATCGGGAAGTATAACCTATTTCGTTGGCGGATATGAATACGCCCTTACTCCCGGCTCTGTTATATTTATACCGCCCGGAGAAGTTCACCGTGCAACATACACATCGGACACATGCAAATTTTACTGGATTACTTTTCCCGACAAAGGAAACGAGGAATTATTTTCACGCTTTTTTCCTTTGAAGCAAAAAAGTAATTACGCCTTTACATTTACAAAAGAGCATACACTTGAAATTATGAATATGTGTAAAAAGCTTATGAAGCAGGACGCCTCAGAGCTTATGAATTATTCCGTAATCTTCCGTTTACTGGATTTAATAATCTCCCCGAAAGGCAGACCAGTATCGTCTGAAATGCTTTATGTCCTGGATTATATTGAGCAGAATTTCACCGGTCGGATTTCAATAAAAGAGCTGGCTTCAAGCATACATATGAGCGTAAACTGCTTTGAAAGACACTTTAAGGATGCTTACGGTCTTTCCCCTACCCAGTATATCTTAAGAAAAAAGCTTGCCCTCTCTTCTTCCCTTTTAGAGAAAGGTTTAAGTGTTAAAGATGCAGCTTCCGAAGCAGGCTTTAATGATTACTCGCAGTTTATTGCAAAATTCAAAAAGCACAACGGTATAACACCGCTTAAATATAAAAAGCAGCTTTCGACCTTTGATAAAATACCGAAGGATGATTATACCGGTCAGTAATAAAAAACACATCGCTGTGAAGCTTCACAGCGATGTGTTTTTTTACTTCGTTATTGTAATTTCTCTCGTTTCGCCGTTCCAGGAAACGGTATAGCCAAGCTGTTCGGATACGAAGCGAAGGGGTATAAAGGTACGGGAATCGCGGATTTTCGGTGCAACAGTCAAGGTGTATCTGACTTCACCATATAAAGAATCGTCAACATAAACCAAAGGATCCTGAATCCTCATTCTGATATCGCCGTTTTCGGTTGAAAGGGTAATTCTCTCTTCTTCCCCGTTCCATGATACGCTTGCTCCCATTTCCTCTAAGAGACCTCTTAAGGGAATTAAGGTTGTGCCGCTTGTTCCGTAGATAAAAGGTGCAACGTCCACGGTTTTTTCGTAGCTTTCCGTGCCCTTTTCAACCTTTATGGTTTTATCGTCAATCTTAAGAACATATTTTTCCCTTGATGCTTCCTCTGCCGCAATTTTATCGGCATAGGTCTGGAAAAAGTTAAGTTCTGCACAGGCAAACTTTTTATAGTTACCGGTGTAAATTTCAAAATCCCAGTATCTTGCAATAACGGTTTCATCAAGATTGATTACCTTTGTATCAAGCGATGCATCCATTCCCGAAGCATCACTCTCTTCTGCATATACAAGCTCTAAATTATCCTTGTCGTTTCCGGCATAAATTGCAAAGTCAATCCATATACCGTGTTTATCGGGTGTCTGTCTCGGCATATAGGAAATTGCGGAAACCGCCTGAGGAGATTTCATATCAACAGAGAGTACGGCAGGACCCAAAAAGCTCGATTCCGCCTGCCAGAAGCTGTTTGTTCCTCCGTCAAAAATTATACCGGGATCGTGGCCTGCCCATACCTCGCAGTTATCCTCAACGGAAAAGTTTGCTCTGTCAAGGGTATAGAGCTTATTTTTTTCCTCAAACTCCTTATATTCAGAAAGGCTCTTTTCCGGAAGCTCATCTTTCATGGGTAGAAAGTCGATTTCAGCCGCTGTACCCACCGATCCGTCAACCTCCGTTATTATAAGCTTAAGCCTTTTTACCTTAAGGTTTGCAACGAAGTTATTGGTCTTAAAGGTGTTATCCCCGTTCATTTTAAGGTCGGTAAGGTGGATAAATTCATCATCGTCGGAAACTGCCCCGTAAACGCTCATCCCGGTTATGTGACCGCCACCGGACTTTCTCGGCTGATAGGTAAGACCTGAAAATGTTACAACCTCGGGAAATTTTATATTAAATTCATAGGGAGGCGGCTCCTTCCAGGTTACAACGCCGCTTTCTGCTGTATACTTTGAATGCCAGAAGGAATCGGGAGAGCCGTCAAAGGCACACCTTGCATTATTACCTGCTGCAACAAAGCTTGAAACTGTAATTTCCCATTTACTTTTATCTTTAAGGGCTCCAAGGCGTTTATTTAATGCTTCCTCGGCACCTCCCTTTTCTTCACCGGTCAGAGTGTTATAGGTCTTATTTAATAGAGGCTCTGCCAAAGCAGAAATTGTTGTTGCATTTCCTTTAGCGGCAAAAAGGTCAAATTCCGCCATTGTGCCGTAGCCCGATACGCCCATAACATATTTAAGGACAATTTTTTTAACCTTAATATCTCCGCCGAAGAAAACATCCTTCGGCTTTGCATCCGCTTCAAACTTTCCCTTACTTACCATTGTAACGATATCGGAATCCGTTTCGGAAACGTAAAGCTCATAGTCCGTAAGCTCACCGGAGCCACGTTCGGGACGGGGTGTATAGCGCCAGCCCGAAATATCGGCTGCATTGGGAAGAATAATTGTAACATAAAACGGCGGATAGGCGTGATCAACTACTTTTCCGTCCTCTGCGGTATAGTCTGAATGCCAGAAGGTATTGATATTTCCGTCAAGGATATTTTCAGGCTTTGTCTTATTGGAATTTGCCGAAACCGACCAATATTCCTTGCCCGAAATAAGCTCATCTTCGGCATTAACAACTGTGCATAAGGAGAGCATCATAAGAAAAGTGAGTAATAAAGATATTAATTTTTTCATAAAAGCATCTCCTTTCATCAGTTAAGGTGGTCTTTCACACTTAAAACAAGTGATGAATCCACTTTTCCGTAGCGGCTTACGGCATAGATTTCGCCGTCTGTCCACAATTCAAAGCCAAGGCAGTCGGAAAGGTATGTAAGGGGTACATAGAACATTCCGTCAATGTTTAAAACCGGTGCAGTCAATGCAGTAGCTTTTCCGTTTACCTTTGCTTCCATTGAGCCCAAGGTTGTGTATGTAAGGCGATGGTCAGCCAGCTCTCTTCCCTTAAGGTCAAAGGACTGAAGCCTTACTGTGTTATCGTTTGCATCATATTCAAACTTTGATTCGCCGTACATAATTTCCATAACCGCATCGCTTGGTACATAAAGCGTTCCGTTCATTTCGATTGCGGTTTTTCTTATATCGGGCTCGTAAACGTTCATCTTTCCGCCTGATACTATCATACGGTTTGAATCCTTTTTGAAAATTGCCGTTCCGTAAAGGGCTTCTCTTTCACTTTCCGAAAGGGCGGTCTGCTCTTTTTCCGTGTAGAGGTAGTTAAAACGTCCCATAGGAGCAACGCTTCCCCTTACATAAAGCTCCAAAAATTCATTTGCCGCAATTTCGCCTGCATTGTCAACCCATTTGAATTCAAAGTCAACAGTTTCTGTTTCGCCCATTAAGCTTCTCGGCACAGAAAGCATTAATGTATCGCCTTTTATAACATAGGTAACATCGCCTGTTATGCTCCATTCACCGTCAAACTTTTCGATTTTGCCCTTCTTCCTTCCTATCGCAAAGTCATAGCCTTCCCAGCCTGTGGCACGGTTACGGTCGATATTTATATAAAGGTGCATAAATTCCGCACCTTCTTCTTTTATGGCATCAAGGCACTTAACGTAGAAATAGAAATTTTCCTTGTCACGGGCAACCTTTGCGCGGGAAATGGAATTTATTACCTTTGATACGTATTTTCCGCCGCCCCTTTTATCTGCATCTCTTTCGTATGCATCATAGTCATTGATAAATTCGGGTGCAACATTTTCCCACTGCGATGCGTCTCCCGATACATCAATAGTAACCTCGGCAGATGCAGTGGGTGCGGAGCGAACGCCCTTATATTTTCTTACAAAATCGCAAAGCAGGTTATAATAGTCGTCCTTTAAGGGCCCTCGGTTAGGCTCTAAGTCACGGCTGTTTTCATAGTCGCAGGCATCAACGAAGCTGTTTTTAAAACCTGCATATTCCTGCTGACGGATTGCCGTCCACTCATTCCAGCCGTCGACATATACGAAGGCAGGATCGGTATCAAGTATCTGGGATGCCTGCTCCCTCATAAATGCCGCACTTCTTGCGTTACCGGGAGTATAATCCTCGCCGAAGCCTTCGGTGTAGCCTCTCCCCTTGGTGTAGGGGTCGGATGCAAGGCCTGTTGCTCTGTAGCCGTAAACATAAGAATGGTTGATGGCAACGCCCAAGGTCATGGCTTCAACCCTTCCGTCTTCCCTTGCAGCGCCCCACTCGTGAAGGGGATAGTTTTCAAGCCATATCCAGGTGGGATTCTGGCTGTCAGTCTGTCCCTTTTCTCTGTTTCCGCCGCCGCGTCTTTCCACCATAGCATAAAACTTTTCCATATTTTCAAGCTGTGCAGCATCGGTTTTGTCAAGGTAAGAGCTTACAGTGCTTTGTGAGTTACAGATTATAAAGGGCTTTCCCTGCCATTTAAACACAATATCGTGATTATTCTCGTCTGCATAAAGGTTAAACCACAGCGCCTCTGCCATATCATTGAGATTCTGAGGGTTTCCCGTATATGCGCTTATACCGGGAATGTCAATGCCGGATGCTTTTGCATCGCGGAAAGCCTGCATAAGGATACGGAGGGGCTTGATATATGCCGATGTTCCGTTGGTATAGTCAAAAAATATGGCGTCAACCCCTGCATTGGCAAGCCACTGGGCGTGCTTTCTGTATACGAAATAGTCATAGCTTGTATAAAATCCTAAAAGTGGCTCACCCCAGTAATAAACTCCGTTTGTGTCCCACACGGGATCGGAATACACTTCTTTTGCTTCGGGCTTTTTGGCGTAAATTTCGGGAATTACATAAGGTGTGGAAGTTAATACATCGTGCCAGTCCCAGTACATTATGCCCACGAAATGGTCACCCTCTTTTACAGGCCCGGTTTCTTCAAAGTCTGCTACCTTTCTGCCCAAATCGTCTGTTGCCGCCCAGGTATCCGAAAAGTTATCAATTATTGCAGAATCAGGTACGCTTATAACTTCATCGGTCACGGGTGCCTGCTTGCTTAAAAGTGTGATGCTTTTCATTTTAACATAATAATAATTCGGCATCATATAAGTCGATGTGAAATAAAGGTCGTGAATGCCACTTGCCTCTTCGATATCACCGTAGTACTCGGTTTTATCTTCATCGTTTATAACGACATAGCCAATTGCCCTTGCCTTGGGGCTGTCAAGACGGATTGCAATTGCATCACCGTTTGAGCCATAGGGCATCTGACACGTCGCCTCGATTTTAACTGATTTTATTCCGCTTAAATCCACGTTCTTAAAGCCGATGTAGCCGTTTTGGGAAAGTGCCGCTCCGCTTTCCGATATGCTTACAGCACCGTCGGACCTTAATTCAGCTGATGCCGGATTTAATACTTTTTCACTTGCAAAGCTGACCGTCGCAAAAGACAAAAGCATCAGCAAGGTTAAAAGCATTGCCAGAATTTTTTTCATATTTTATTCCTCCTTTAATTACCGTTTTACATTACCGCAGGATTAATCTGCATATTCATCGTTAAACTCTTCTGCCCTCGTTTTCAGCATCTCTATATTTTCAGCAATATGCGTAGCAACAGCCTTTCCTGCCGAAATATCTTTTTTAAACGCTCCTCTGAATGACCATACATCCTTCTGAGACATAAAGTTTCTCGGAAGATAGTACGCATGTTTAAGATTTTCCTCCCAAAGCCCGAAATCCTCTTCCGTCATATTTGGTTTATATAATTCTTCCGTAACCATTTTCGATTTCATATCCGTCATATAACATGCCAGCATAAATGCACAGGGCATCTTTTCTTCCGGAACTCCAAGCGGGAAAAGAAAATGAGAATCTGTAAGATACACTCCAAGCTCTCCATCCGGATTCGGATAATGTATATATCTTATCACATCTTTGGTTTCGCTTTCCAATTCGCCTTTCATCAGATTCGGCATAACCCCATCTTTCATTATAACCTCTCTGTGCATAACCTTTCCCGATCCTTCAATTGCATATCTCTTATCCGTCAAAAGTTCTGCCCAATAGCTTAACCATTCAACATTTTCAGGGCTGTCGTATGTTACGGTAACTTCACCGGTATCCATATTCCACTCTGACTGAAACATTTCGCTTATATGCGGTCTTCCTGTAGCGCTTGAAGATTTAATGTTATACTTAAAGGCTTCCGCATTTATGGTTTTATACGCATCCATTGTCCAGTTTCCTTCAGCGTAATATTCATGCGGGGTTTTTATACCAAGTTCTCTCATCCATGTTTCATTGTATGCCAAATACCATACCTCCTGCATGGGAAGCGAGCTTACACCATAGTATTCACCCTTCCACCTTGTTCCTTCAACTGTAATTTCATCAATCATTTCGTTGTTTTTATAATCTATATACTCTGTAACCGGCGTATATAAATTTTCCGTAAATGTCAGCGGAAACACAGATATGCCAAAGCAGTATTGTACATCCCATGGATTTCCCGCCACAATTCCGGCTATAAGGTCTTCTCCCATACCATCGCCACCGCCAACCATAAATCCAACTTTTGTTCCGTAGTCTTCCGTAAACTTTTCAGCTCCCGCCGCAAATTCATAATTAAGCGGATCATCGTTAAACAGTCTGTATCCCGCAACAGTAATCTCCATATTTTCCCAATCTTCCGTGCTGAAAGTTACTTTTCTTCCACATCCGGAAAATGCAGCAAGTATACAGCTTGCTAAAAGTAAACAAAAAAATCTTTTCATATTTTATTCCTCCTTTAATTTTGTATCTTCACATCTTTTTATAAATTTATAAATCATTTCGGCATAGATACTTTTTCCGTTTTCGTCAAACTTTTCCCAATATTCTGTGTGTCTGCTGTTTTTCACAAAGTTAAGAGAAATTTTTGACATATCATATCCGAAATCTTTAAGCGTTCCTATTGTGAGCATTGTCTGCTCATATCGATTTGCAATATCGTTATCGGAAACCACAAATTCCATAGGCGGATAGTTTTCTTCCTCGCCCACATAGTAAAGCGGTGCTCTTTCGTCAACAACCACCCTTTTGGGGTTCTCCCCCATTTCTTTAAGTACATTAAAATGCACCGTCGGCTGTCCTGCATCAAAGAAGTAGCCCGCTATATCCTTGTTTGATATTCCGTATTTTTCAAGGTATTTTTTGCAGAAGCAAAGCATTAATGCCGTGTGACAGCCCGCTGAGCTTCCACCAACATAAAAGCCATTCACTTTTCCGTATTTATGCATATTTGAAAGTGCCCAACTTACAACAGAAGCACCGTCCTCTATAAATTCAGGATATTTTGCATCGGGATATTTTCTGTATTCTCCGCTTACCACCGCAATTCCCTTTTCAACTAAATCGGGAATAAACTTTTCCTTATGTGTTCCATGCTCATATCCTCCGCCGTGAAGGTGAATGTAAACCGTAAATTCATCACTGTCAGGAAGGGTAACATCAAGTACCTGGCAAGGGAGGCTACCGTATTTTATATCTTCAATTTTTTTCATTTTCACTTCTCCTTTTATATGTAGTAAGATACGCCCCCATTACAATCAGAATAAGGGATGCAAAGGTTTTAACATCCGGAATTATTCCGTTTATTAAAAATGTAACAAAGGGTGTTAAAACCGGCTTTATGAAAAAGGCAACAGAACCCATTATGGCACCGCCCTTTTCTATCGCCTTAAAATAGTTTATGTATCCTAAACCGGTTACAAATATGCCGATATATAAAAGAAGAAACGTTCCATTTTTATCAAGGGTAAAACTAAGGTCTGCTTTTAGGATAAAAAGCAGTATAAAAAGAATTATTGTTCCTGATAAAAATACTCCCGTTGTTTTTAAAATCCCGGGGATTCCTTTCATAAGCTTTCCGCTTAAAACACTGTAAAGGCTGAATGATAATGCAGAAAGCAAGGCAAGCACCACCGAATAAATGTCTGCCGAGGCATTAAAATCAACTAATACAGTAACACCCACGGTGCAAAGCAGAATTGCCAGGGATTTAATAGGTGTAAGCTTTTCCTTTAAGATAATTCTTGCAAAAACTATGCTTATGACCGCATTTGAAGAAAACAGAATTGCAATAAGCGAAGGCGACGGTGCCGCTTTTACCGCAACCTGCAAAAGTGTCATACTTACTGCTATAAAAAGTGCGCCCAAAAAAATCATGGAAAGACAGTCTTTTCCTTTTAAGCGTACTTTCTCCTTCTTATACGAATGTATGCCAAAGGGTAAAAGAAGCACTGTTCCTATCAAAAAGCGCCAGAAGGTTATGGCGTAAGGATTCATATCCGTAGCTATAAGCTTGCTTACAGGCTCCAGCGTTGCAAAAAGAATTGCAGTTATTAATGCATTTAATATTCCTTTTTTCATTTAATCACTCCCTTACGCTTAAGTATACTTCGCTTCCGCTATCTTGTAAAGCATACGATATAATACAGTTGCTATATCTTGACGTGTATAGCGAAATCTGTTATTATATACAAAGGAGTTGATTTTATGGAATTTTTACAGCTTAAATATTTCCGCCACGCGGCGCTTACAGAAAATTTTTCCCACACCGCAAAGGCTTTTATGGTACCGCCCTCAAGTGTTTCATCATCAATAAAAAAGCTGGAAGCAGAGCTTGGCAGTGCACTTTTTGAAAGAAAGAGCAACACCCTTTCCTTAAATGAAAACGGAAAAATATTTTTATCTGCGGTAAATAATATTTTCGCAGAGCTTGAACGTGCCAAAAACAGCATATCAACCGAAGTGCCCCAGGAAAAGATAAAGCTTTTAATAAATTCAAACCGAAGTCTTTTAACAAAGATAATATCTGAATTCAGGCTTTTTAATTCCCGCATTGCCTTTTGTCTGGACTTTGACGGCAACGCCGATTGGGACTCTTATGACATTGTTGTTTCCGACGAGGCTTCCTCCGATGAGCTTTTTACCACAAAGGAATTTATAGAAGAGGAAATTCTTCTTGCCGTACATAAGGATAATCCGCTATCGGAAAAAGGAGTGGTTTTCGTCGATTCCTTAAAAAACGAAAAATTCATCTGTCTTCATAAAAATTACAGCTTAAGAACCATAACAGATAATTTATGCCTGGAATCAGGCTTTTCTCCCGACATCATAATAGAATGCGATGACCCTTCCTGTATAAGGGACTATCTTAAAATGGGAATGGAAGTAAGTTTAGTTCCCTCCTTTTCCTGGAAGGATCAGTTTGACAGGGATATCCGCCTTATTAAAATCGGCGAAGGAGTTATGAGAACCACCAATGTTCATATAAATAAAAATGCCTCAAATACCGCAGTTGAATTTGCGATGCATCTGCTTAATTATAAAAATACGCCTTAAATTCATTCAAGACAAATATTTTCAGCATAGGGGCCGATTTCGGGTGAAAGCTCGGATAGAGCCTCTATTTTTTTGCCGTTTATGTAAATATTTTTAAATGTTATGTCATATGATTTATGTTCTTCATCCTTACCCGATATGATAACGGGTGGAGTTCCGAGGCCGTCGTCAACATAAATTTTTATATCCTTTAGCAATACATCGTGGTTTTTGCCATAGCGTCCCGTTCCTTCAACTCTCGGGAGAGGATAAATCCAGGCGTGGAATAAAGGTGCCATATATCCCGCTTTTCCGGTATACACAGAATCGTCGGACGCCTGATATTTCGGCTCTAAACAGTTTTTGTCGTATTCAACTCTTATATCTTCATACAAAACGTCGTGAGCATCTGCAAAAACTCTGTTTTGAAGGCTCATTGCCCCGTGCATATTGTGAATCAAGTCCAAATTTTTATAGTGTATGTTTCTTATTTCTGATGCCTGGGTTATTGCGCCAAGCTCCAATGTCCTTCCCCAGTCGCACCACATCACGCAATTTTCAACGTAAAGATTTTCTGTTACCTCATCTTCCCATTGCTTACGTCCGTTGGGAACTATAATGTCATCAAAGTTTCTGAAAAAGGAATTTTTTATATGCACGTTTTTGCAGTTTATGATGTCAATCCCGTCTGCATTGTATCGCCACATACCGATATGGCGTATATCGTTTATTTCAATGTTTTCACAGTGGTAAAAGGTCTGGGTCCAGCAGGCAGAATCCATAAAGGTGATGCCGTCAACCACTATGTTTTTACTTTCGTAAATTCTCATCGCACCGATTGCAAAGTTTCCTTCGTCATCGGGTGCCGATTCGGTTTTCGCAGTTCGCTTTTCCCATGAGCCGTCAATTATTCCGTGACCTACAAAGGCGATATTTTCTGCATTTTCCGCAATGAAGTTTCCGTAAAGGCGTGCACCCTTATCCACATATACCACAGTGTCGGATGTTATTTCCGTCGTTCCGACACGGTGCTCGCCCTCGCCGTAATATAAAAGATTTTTCGCATTTTTATATTTTGAATAGTCCTTTTCGGGAACAATAAAAATATGAAGGGCGTTATGAAAATCGTCACATTCCAGGCTGTAGTGTCCTATCGGAAATGTGGCTTTTATTGTTTTTCCCGAAATTTCGGAAGTGATATTTTTTGAAAGAGGGCGAAAAAGCGCCTCTTTAAAAGACAAAGAAGGTGTGATTTCAAGTGTTACCTCATCCTTTGCTTCAAGCAGAATAAAGCCCGCTTCCTCCGTCTGATCAATGGGCCGCTGATGGCCCGGCCACACGGTGTTAAATGGGATTTTTGATACTCTGCAAAAGTATACGGGAACATCCTTTTCGCCTGACTTTACCTTGTATAAACCGGTAAACACACTATCACACCTTTTCATATTAATTTTTCTGTTAAATCCATTCAAGCCCGGCAACCGATACACACCCGGTATTTGGTATGGGCTTATTTTTCCATCCGCAGGTTGTTATGTAATATTTTCCGTTGTCCTCTATAATTTCTGGAGCATGTGCTCCGAGCTTTGTGACGGGCCGCGTGCCTCCTATGCCTCCGTTGTATTCCCCGAAAAACAGAGGATTTTCCGATGCGAAAACTAATGTATCTGAATATGTGGCATCCGAGCAATCGGTATAGGTTATAAATAAATAGTAAAGCCCGTCCTTTTTTACCACAAAAGGAGACTCAAAAGCGCCCCACGCCACTTTAAGCGGTGCATCGTCGCCCGAGGTTAATGCGAAGCCTGAAAACTCCCAGTTAATCAAATCTTCTGACGAAAAGCAGCTTACAGCACCCTTTTTATCCTTTACCCCGACAACATACATAAGATATTTATTTTCAGAAATTTTAATTACAAAATGGTCACGGTGCGCTCCCATCAAAGGTTCATTGTTAAGATTAACCTTTGTTCCGAACCACTCTGTCATATCAAAGGATACCGCCAATGATGTGGGCGAAGGCCCGTAAAACATATAATATATTCCGTCCTTTTCTATGACGGAAGGAGCCCAGGCAAGAGTTCCTCTGTCAATTGAGCGTCCTACCTCCCGAAGCTCGCCTTCGAGGCTTTCACCTTTTCCGTGAGCAAAATAGCGTTCCGCTCCCGGCGTTCCTTCAAAGCTTGTAATTCCGTATATATGCCACAGCCCGTCGCTGCCCTTTACTATGGAGTGGTCATTTACATAGTTTCCGTGTACTTCAGGCTTGAATAAAACTCTCCATTCACCTTTTATGCAAGGTATTTTCATATTGCAAGTCCCCTTTCTTTTTTCTAAGTTTATCATATCACACATAAAAAAGCAAGGTTATTGCCTTTAAATATAATGCCCTATTATGAATTTTCAGTCAACGGCAAATTGTTGTCAATGCCTTGTAAAATGTTTTCTCACTCAGAAATCACACACCGAAATCGTAATTTACCTTTACGCTGTTTCCTGTCTTTGCAGATTCAATTACCGCAGAGCAAACGGCAACGGTTTTTGCCCCTTCAAGACCTGTCATAACAAGGCTCTTTCCGCAGATAACCGCATCACGGAATGCCTTATGCTCACCCGGAAGATTGTGATTGTTGATTTCCACCTTTATCCTGTGTGCCATTGTTCTCTCGCTTCCGTTTCCGTAAATGATGCCGCCTGCAAAGGGTGCTCCCTCTGCTGACTTTTCAAGGTAAAGGCTCATTTCGGGGGATGTGTTATCGAAAATAAGTGTACCCTTGGTTCCGTAAAGGCAGGTTCTCATTGTATAGTCGCGCTTACATCCGATGGATGTGAATATTTTTCCGATTGTGCCGTTTTCCCACTTCATAATTCCGATGGTTGCATCGGATATGGGCCAGTCTTTCAAAACCATTCTGTTGGAGTATGCTGTAACCTCGACAGGATCACCTATAAGCCAGCGAAGAAGGTCGATTGAGTGACAGCCTCCGCCTAAGATCGGCTCTCTGTCGGGGTGCATTCTCCACTTGTCAACGCCGGGAATTGTTGCATAGTCGTGGGCATATTCGCCCTCGGCAAAGAAAATATCACCAAGGATGCCTGATTCCACAATCTGCTTTGCTCTTACAAAGGCAGGTGTGAAACGGCATACCTGACCAACCATTAAAAGCTTTCCGCTTTCCTTTTCTGCCAGGAGCATTTCGCGGCAGTCATCACTCCTTAATGCCATAGGCTTTTCGCACATTACGTTAAAGCCGGCTTTAAGGGCTGCCACCGTTGCATCCTTGTGGGCGTGGTCCGCAGTTGCAACAACCACTATGTCCGCTTCGATATTTTCAAGCATTTCGTTATAGTCCGAAAAGCACGCGGCATTAAGGGCGTACTTTTCGTTTTTCTCCTCGGCAAATTCCTTATGCACGTCACAAAGCCCCACAATTTCAATGTCCTTTGTCTGAAGGAGTGCTTCAATGTGCATTCCGCCAAAGCTTCCGCATCCGATAATTGCATATTTGATTTTTCTTTCCATAAATAAAACCTCTTTTCTTTTATTTTATAAACATTATAAAACGAGGCTGTTTTTATATCAATGGAAATACATTCTCATTTTTGTATACTTTTGTTCACTTAAATTTCTTTGTGAATTTTTATTGACATTTTGTTTTCAATAAGTTAAACTGTGAAAAGGTGATTGAATGAGTACATATATAAGCCACTTTATTAAAAATGTAATAAGCGTATCATCCATAATAAACTGCTACAGAAAAGACTTTGCACCCGATTTTTGCGACATCCCCGAAAGCCACGATTTCTGGGAGGCGGTTTATCTTGACAAGGGCAGCATTTTCGTTTCCGCAGGCGGAAACAAAACTTTGTTAAAGCCAGGAGACATATATTTTCACAAGCCCGGCGAAAGCCATCACATAATCATAAACGGAAAAGAAAATGTTATTGTTTATTTTATTTCCTTTGCATCAAAAAGCAGCTCAATGAATCTTTTTTATGATGCAAAACTTTCCCTTACGCCCTATCTTAAAAACCTTCTTTACATAATGCACGAGGAAGCAAGAAAGTCCTTTGTTTCAACAAGAGTCGGCACCTCATACGGCGTTACTGCAGCCCCCGATGCACCTATTGGAAGCGCACAGCTTTACAAAAACTATCTTGAAAGCTTTTTGATAAACCTTTTGCGCTTCAAAATCGAAGCGGAAAAGGCAACGGTGTATTCCGAAAAAGAGGAATTTCACAGGGCCATTGTAAGAAAGATAACCGAAGAGGTATCACAAAGCCTCTATTCTCACTTTTCCATCAGCACACTCACCAAAAAGCTCAACTACGGAAGAACCTTTCTCTGCAATGTCTTCAAGGCAGAAACGGGCTATACCATAAACGGCTTTTACAATCACCTTAAGATAAATGAGGCAAAAAAGCTTATGGCAGAAGGCCGCCATTCATTGGCGGAAATTTCCGAAATACTGAATTTTTCAAGCCGGTATTATTTTTCAAAGGTATTCAAAAAGGAAACGGAATATACCCCGTCGGAATACAAGAAAACCATTATAAAGTAAGTTAAGTATATCCTACATCAAGAGCAAAATCAATAAAGAATATTGCTATTTGATATAAATATATTGCCATCTGATATATTGCGAAAGGAGATTTTATGAATAATCTGCTTAAATTTGAACAGCATACCGGAAAATATACCGTGTCAAAACGCCCTTTTATATATCATAGCGGAGACCGCAGCGCTTACAGAAACTGGCACGAAAACATTGAAATTTTATATGTCATTAAGGGAAGCGGAGTTTTGCACTATGACTCACTTATTTACAACATCAGCGAAGGAGACCTTGTTATAATAAACTCCTTTGCCGTTCACTACACGGAAAAGGAAAACAATCTTTCCTACCATGTTTTTATTCCCTACAATGACTATTTTTCATCAAACGGCTTAAATCTTGCATCAATGAACTTCACTCCCATTGTGAGGGATATATCGGCAAAAGAGAAATTTATTGCTTTAATTGATGCCATAGCAGAAAAAGACAAGCTTTCCGAAGCGAAAATCCGCCTTGCCGCCATGGATTTTCTTATATTCATATCCGAAAACCACTCAGAAAAGCCTCAGGAAAATTCCGTAAAAAAGATAGACCTTTCAATAAGGCAGGCTCTTTCCTGCATCCTTTCAAACTACAGCGAAAACATAAGTGCCGAGGCTATCTCAAAGCACGTGGGCTTTTCAAAATTTCATTTTTTGCGGCAGTTTAAAAATGCGACGGGCTTAACCTTTTCAAGCTTTCTTAATTCCGTAAGGATTGACAACGCAAAAAAGCTTTTATCTGAAACCACTCTTCCCATAAAGGAAATATGTTATAAAACAGGCTTTGAATCGGAGGCTTATTTCTCCAAGCTGTTTAAGGAGCGAGAGGGCGTAACTCCCACAGAATACAGAAAAGGTGCGAAAGCATAGCTTTCGCACCTTTTTTATATGTTTCCGCCGACTACTTTTACATTGTCGCATATATTATTCAAATATATCTTCAGTTTTTCCATATCGCTATCTGACTGCACTTCACCAAATGAAGTGAATTTTTTTCCTATACTTTCATATTTTGATTCTGCCAGATTGTTATACCTCAAAACCTCAATCCGCCTTTCGCCATTTCCCTCAAGAAGGGATACGAATTTTACCGTCTGCTCTAAATTCGCCATATCGTCATTAACTCCCGGAATTAAAGGAATACGGAAGGTAATATCACTATGCTTCTTAAAAAGCTTAGTGATATTTTCAATAATTCTCGCATTTCCGACATTGGTATATTCCTTATGTTTATTTCGGTCCATAAGCTTTATATCCACAAAGAAGGAATCGGTATACTCCGCTATTTCGCTAACGGTTTCCCACGATATATCAAGGCAGGTTTCAATGCAGGTGTTAATTCCTTCTTTTTTGCAACTAAGAAGAATATCTTTTAAGGCATCAGGTTGTCTTAAGCATTCTCCGCCCGAAAATGTAACACCTCCGCCGGAATATTTGTAATAGGAAATATCCGCAATAATCTCGGAAAATATTTCATCTGTTGTCATTTCACTTTGCGATAAGCTAAGAGCTTCTCCGAGGCATACCTTGCTGCACTCACCGCATGAGGTACACTTTTCACGGTCTATCTTAATGCCGGAAGCATCAGAGCTGATTGCATCTTTACAGACGCTTATGCATTTTCCGCACAAGATGCATTTATTTTTAAGATACATTATCACAGGCTTTTTCTCTATGCATTCGGGATTATGGCACCATTTGCAGGAAAGCGGACATCCTGCGAAAAAAACAACCGTCCTTATCCCCTTTCCATCCTCAAGTGAGCCGTGAACAATTTTTGACACACGCACCTTTTCATCCATATCATTCACCATGCTCGGTACGCGTAAGTAAAGTTGCCTGTTCTTCCTTTGACAAGTTTACAAAATACTCTGTATATCCGCCCATACGCACCATAAGGTCACGATGCTTATCGGGATTTACCATTGCATCTTCCATTTCTTCCTTTGACACGCAATTTATCTGAAGCATCATTCCACCGTTTTCAAAATATCCCTTTATCATAGGTTTAATCATACTGTCGGCATATTTTTTCGCAAGACGTAAATTTACTACCGGAGTACCTAAAGCCAGAGGAAGATCTAACTTTGCCACACTTCCGAGCATCGACGTGACTGCCTTTTTATCGTTTCCGAATATGGGAGAAAGTGAATCGCACAAAGGTTCTCCGTTTTTTCTGCCGTCAGGTGTGGGGCCTACTCCTTTTCCACGATAAACGTATGTGGTAAACTGAATGGATGAGGTTAAAAAGCCTTCTCCGAAATGCAGCTTTTTACCTTTGTTGCTTCCGAATATTTTCGCAAAGAAATCCTTTGCAAGGCTGTCTGCCTTTTCATCATTTACACCGTAGTGAGGACATTTTTTGAGGCGCTTGTAAAAAAGCTCATCCTCTGAATTTAGCAATTCAAGAAATTCTTCTGCACCCATTTCCTTTTTTTCATACACTATGTCCCTTATAGCAAGCAATGACTCTATTACATTTATGGTTCCTGAGAAATTAACTATCGACCAGCTCCATCTTGCACCGTCTGCATTGTAATCCTTACCCTTGTCGATGCAGTCATCCACAAGAAGCGTTCTCACGGGATTAGGCATTTTTTCAGACATATGCTTATAGCATTCATTAACATCGGCGTACAGTTCGTCGGCATATTCAAGAAGGTTATCCATCGCTCCCGAATAAAACTCTTCAAATGTTTCTTTTTTCGCAAGATTTTCATTCATATAATTGCAAAACACATATGCGGTATTAAGGTTTCCGTCAATTGAGCCTACACGGGAAATGCCTGAAAGCATGGTTTCTGTGCAACCACCGCCGCAAAATCTTTCAATATCGCTTTCCGGTATCATGGGGAATCGCTTTTTTAACGCCTTCTGATACAAAGGATAGTTATAAAAAGAGGGATTTGTGTTTCCGCTTTTTATAAGTTCTACGGATAAATCCCATATATCCTGAGGCGTTGTATCATCAATACAAAGCTCAACAGAAGGACGTCTTATCCCCTTTGATGCTTTTAATATCTGATAGGTTATGGGATAAATTTCGGGGCCTACTCTTAATGACCAACCGTTATTTGCATCAATATTTCTGTAAAACTCACGAAGAATATCTGTTACATCTTCTCCGTTATGCCAGTAATCAAGTTCCTTATCAAAGACACCTATGTTGTCACCAAAATCAACATAGTATATAAAATTCCAGCCAACAAGAGCCTCATAAAGTGTTTCTGCTTTCCTGAAAGGCACTTTACTTAGAGCCTTAATAAGATTTTCATCCGCCTTTACTTCCCTCAAAACTTTAAGGCATCTTTCACGGTAAATATTAATACTGTCTAAAACTAAAAGACAGCCCTCCCTCATATCGGTGTCCTCAATTTTCATTACGCGCTCTCTGTATGAGTCAAGTCCTTCGCGGAGAACTCTCGGATAGTTAACCGTGGTATGATTAAATGCTCCTCCGTAAATTGCTCCGTTTGCGTGCCAGTTTCCCACACCGCGCCAGAAGGGCATATTTTCCGTGCAATACTTGCAAAGTTCCTCGCTCTTCTGATTCAACATAGCAGGATTTATTGTATGCACATATGAATATCTGGGTTCGATAGCTATTCTGTCAAGCTGACTTGAACTGTTCGGATAAAGCTTTCCGCCGTTATACGGAGGTAATGTGCAATGCTCGCGGTATCTTAACATAGCCTTTGCTGTGCGGTAAAAATAGGATCGGTCGATATCCTCAAAATACCCCGTTGCATAAATTTCTCCTATCTCCAAAAGTTTTTTCGAAATATCACTCATAAAAGCACTCCCTCTACTTTCGTTTTATACTTGCATTATAACAAGTGTTTTGATATAATGATAGTATAATTCGCTCATTTTCCTTGTATAATTGAATCATAATTAAGAAAGGAGAGCTAATATGGAGCTTGACAGTAATGCAAGATGGCTTAAAACCTCGGAAGAAATTTTCCCGCATCGTCCCCATGCCATGACTTTAGCATTCCAGACTGAACAATATCGCTACAGAATGCACGAGCACGATTTTTATGAAATAAATATAATTTTAGAGGGAAGCGGCTATCACTATATCGAAAGCCGACAGCTTAAGGTTAACGTGGGTGATATGTTCGTTATACCGCCCGGTGTGCTTCACGGTTATGAAAATATCGATCCCGTATTCAACGTGTTCCATCTTGTGGCAAACAAGAGCTTTTTCACGAAATATGCAGAGGAAATCAAACTACTTGGGCAGTTTAAGGTACTCTTTGAAATTGAGCCTTATTTAAGAGCAAACGAGCGAAACTTCTATATAAATCTCGATTACGATTTCTTAACAGAACTTAAAAGCGATATTACCATACTTGAAAGCATAAAAAGCGATGTCACCGATGAATCCGATACTATCCGTAACATCATAACCTTAAAAATAATTTCATCTTTGTGTCGCTATGCAAAGCAAAACTCAGACCACATTAACAAAAACGAGCCAAAGGAATATCAGGATATTATGAGGGCTCTTGAATACATTCATAACAATTATTCTGAAAAAATAACTATCCCCGATCTGGCTAAGCTTTGCAACGTATCAAAAGCCACATTCCTCCGAAAATTCAAAAGTGTGACAAAAACTTCTCCAAACAAATATCTTCTTTTCTGTCGTGCAAAAAACGCCCGCAGATTGTTGGATGGCGGATTGTCCAGAACCGCTACCGCCCAGCTTTGCGGTTTTTTCGATATATCCCACATGGACAGAGTGCTCTCTTCTTACGATAACACATAAAAAAATCGCAAGGCATCAGCCTTGCGATTTTTCTTTATTTTGTAATTGTAATTTCCTGGGTTTCTCCGTTCCATGCCACGTTATAGCCAAGCTGTTCGGAGATAAATCTTACTGGAATGAAGGTTCGGGAATCCTTGATTTTAGGCGGTACGTTAAGAGTATATCTTACTTCCTTACCCTTTGAATCAATGATATAAACGCTTCGGGACATAATCTGCATTTCGATTATTGTTCCGTCCTCTTCGATTAATATCTGCTGAATATTTCCGTTCCATTCAATTGTTGCGCCCATTTCCTCTAAGAGTCCTCTTAAGGGAATAAGGGTGTAGCCTGCACCTGCAATGTAGGGTGCAACGTCAATTGTTTTAACCGAATCGCTTCCGCCCTTATGGGACTTAATCTCGTTTGAGCCGATTTTAAGGATGTAGCTTTCCTTTTCATCCTCTGCCCTCTGCTCTGCTGAATTGGTGCTTTCATAGAAGGTAATTTCAGCACAGCTTGCTCTTCCGTCATTACCCTGATTGATGTAGAAACGGATAAAGCCTGCCTGTATTGGTTCATCAAACCTTATAACCTGCTCGCCCTTTTTCTTTTCAAAGGTTAAAAGATCCTTTGCGATTTTATAATTTTCACCGTCAACGGAGTAGAGCACGTCAAAATCAAGCCATAAGCCGTGATAGTCGTCTGACTGACGGGGAAGCACGTTAATCTGTGCCACATAGTAATTGTCGTTTAAGTCGATATCCAAAACGTAGGGCCCTTCAACCTTGGTTGTCTGCCATACAGACTGGGGTGAGCCGTCAACCACCGCAGAAACCTTACCTGTGTCGGGCCACTGCAAGGGAGCATCGCACTTTGCAGTCATTCCTTTTTTGGGAATTGCGATAAGACCGCCTTCTTCATATGCCGCTTTATAATCCTTGGGCTCAACAATCGCCATATTGGGATCATACGGTTTAAGATTAAGCTCGGCACAGGTACCGTAACCGCCGGCACCGTCCAGAAATTCAAGCTTCAAGGCGTCAAGCTTTACGTTGAAGGACCACTCGGAGTTCTTAAGTCCCATATCGTTTGCCCATTCACCGCCGCCGATTAAATATTCCTCTCCGCCCAAAATTGCATAGGCGTTATATTTGAATATTCTTCCTGACTTTATGTTGTCCTGTCTGGGAGTGTAGGTAAAGCCGCCGATTGTAACGGTGCCCGGAAGGGTTATTGTTACATAGAAGGGCGGGTTGTCCTTTGAAAGGATGGTGGAGCCCGATGCTTTATAGTTTGTGTGCCAGTAGGTGGTTTTATCACCGTCAATCATTTTCTCGGCTGTGTTGTTTCCGATGTGGCTTGATGCCTTTATTTTCCACTCGGACTTGTCGGGGATATATCCTGCTTCGTAAACTTCACGGGGACCCGCCAGTTCCGCCTTTTCCTCAGCAGACTTGATTTCATCAATTTCCTTCTTTGTCAAAATGTCAATTTCTCCGCAGGTGCCTACTCTTCCCGTTGTCGATCTGAACACAAGGCGGATTCCCGCGATTTCCTTTTCGTTCCATGAAACAATTTCAACAGTTCTGTCGCCGATAAAGGTGCCCGACGCAAGCTTTTCGCCCTGGGCTGTGCCGGAGAGCGCATATACATCATAGTCCTTTATGTAGCCCGTATCGCTGGTCTGTCTGGGGGTGTAGCGGATACCCGATGACTTTACCCTGGCAGGAAGGTTTATGTCAATTGTAAAGGGTGCAGGATCTGTTGTGTCAACCTTTCCGTCCTTTACGGTGTACTTGGAGTGCCAGTATGTCACAGGATCGCCGTCTATCATTTTTTCTGCTTTTTCTGTGTTAAGCTCGCTTGATGCCTTGATTTTCCAGGTGGATTTTTCGGGAACGGTATCCACCAAAGGAAGCTTTGCCGCATCGTTGGCAGATGCCATTTCCGCGGGGCTTATAAGGTCAATTTCCGCACAGGTTCCGACACCGCCCGATGCCACAGTGCTTGTAAAAATTATTCTTATGCCGGAAAGATTAACGGCATCCCAGCTGAAGGTTTCAATTGTATCGTCACCAACGAATGTACCTTTTGTAAGAAGCTTTCCCTGAGTTTCACCGGAAAGCTCATAAAATTCAAAGCCCTTTACATAGCCGGTGTTGCTGTTCTGTCTTGGAGTATAACGGATACCTGCAACAGTTGCCTCGGAAGGAAGGGTAATGTCTATTATATAGGGAGGCTGAACCTTGTTTACAGCCTTACCGTCTTCCGTGTCGTACTTGGAGTGCCAGATTGTGTCGGTTTTTCCGTCAATCATCAACTCTGCCTTGCCCCAACCCATTTCCGTGTTAGCTGTAATTTTCCATGTGGACTTTTCGGGGATTGGCAAATCTTCTGCACTTATATAAAGTACACTTACAGTTGAAAGCACTAAGATAAGAGAAAGCATTAAGCTTAAAATCTTTTTCATTTTTGTCCCTCCCCTTATAAAATTTCCGCAGCCTTTAATACTGCATCTTCATTTATTTCGCCGCCGCTAATTGCGAAGGTATCGCCGTTTACATAGGCTTTCCAGCCGAATACTTCTGTCAAATAGCTTAAAGGAATGTATCTTAAGCCGTCTACAACCTTAACGGGAGCAGAAAGTGCCACTACTGCACCGTTCTTTCTTGCTTCCATACTTCCAACGATGGTGTATGACCAGATGTGGTCAACAATTTCAATGCCCTTACGGTTGTAGTTTGAAACATACTGCGCATTGTCCTCTGCATAGTATTCTGTCTTCGTTTCGCCGTAGCCCATAATCTCTTCAACGGCGATTTCGGGAACATAAAGTGTTCCGTTTTCCGCAAATGCGGTGATTCTTGTATCGGCGTCAAAAATATTCATCTTTCCGCCGGATACCACCATTTTATTTGAACCTGCCTTAAACACAGAGGTGTCGTTAAGTTTCGCCCTTGTGTCATTATCAAGGGAAACCTGAGCGATTTCTGTGTAAAGGTAGTTAAAGCGTCCAAGTGGTGCAACCGAGCCGAACTCGTAGAACCTTAAAACGTCACCGTTTTCTTCTGCATTGTCGGCAACCTTGAATTCAAGGTCAACCGCGCCGGTTTCGCCTATCATCTCTCTTGTAAGAGCGAATATAACGCTCTTACCATTTATCTTCACTTCTGCATTACCAATTGCATTCCATATACCATTGTAGGAAGAAACATTACCGTCACCTGAAATAAGGTAGTCATAGCCTTCCCAGCCCGTTGCATAGTTACGGTCGGCATTTAAGTAAATATGAAGCTTTGACGTATCCTTTATGTCCGCTTCCGCATCAACCTTTATGTAGAGCTTGGATTCATCCCGTGCCATTTTTGCACCGGTGATTACGTTTACATAGCTTGTTACATAGTGGAAGTTTTCGCCCGTCTTATAGTTGATGAGTCCGTATTCATCACGTGCTTCGCCGAAGTTATCGTTGATAAATGCGGGGCCAACGCTATCCCACTGGGAAAGATCGCCGCTTAAGTCGATGGTCTTAGCTTCACTTGCAAGGGGTGCGGGACGAACGCCCTTATATTTTCTTACGAAGTCACAAAGCAAATTATAATAGTCATCTCTTAAAGGACCTCTGGATGGCTCAAAGTCACGGCTTCCCTCATCGTCAAAGGAGTCAACAAAGGAATTGTCGTGGCCCGAATACTGAGCCTGTCTTCCCGCGGTCCACTCGTTCCAGCCGTCAACATAGATAAATGCGGGATCTTCCCTCAGTGCCTGAAGAGCTTCTTCTCTGAAGAAGTAGCCCATATTCACAGCACCCTCTCTGTAGTCTTCGCCGAAGCCTTCGGTATAGCTTCTTCCCTTGGTGTAAGGATCGGAGAATACGCAGGTATGACTCCATCCGTCAACATAGGATTCGTTTACACCGGTACCCACAACCATAAACTCCGTTCTTCCGTCTTCTTCCGTATTCCACTTGGTTAAGGGAGAAGCCTGAAGCCAGTGCCAGTAGCGGTCGCCGCCCACATATTCAACGGGCTCACGACTTCCTGACATACGGAATGTATAAAATTCAAACATTTCTCTTATGTATGCTGTTTCGTCAAGCTTTTTTGTATCAAGATTCGTGGACCACTTGGAGTTGTTTCCAAACATAAGTGGCTTACCGTCCCATTCATACCAGAGGTCTTTATATCTTTCGTTTTCAAAGAAATATGTATGGACATTTACAAGCTGAGTACGTCGCTGGGAATGGTCAACATACCAGGAGTTAAGAGCATTAATCTTGGGAACACGGATTCCGTCCGCCTTTGCATCGGCATATGCCTCGCAGAGAAGATTAAGTGTCTGTCCGCCCGAAGCAGTGCCGTTTGACCAGTCAAAGAAGATTACGTCAACGCCTGCATTTGCAAGCATAATTGCGTGGCGGCGGATTACCCAGTAGTCGGACATCGTATAGTAACCGAACAAGGGCTCGTTCCAGTAGTAGGCTGTTGCACCCGCAGGCCATGCCTCGTGATAGAAGTCATCATATGCATCGGGGTGTGCAGCTATAATTTCCGAGGGAATTCTTGCTGTTGTTATGGGCTTTTCCTCCGATCCCCTGAGCCAGTACATCATACCGACCTGGCGCATTCCCTCTTTAACGGGTCCAACCTCTTCAAAGTCTGCAACCTTAACGCCTGCGGCACTTGTCGCCACCCAGGTGTCTGAGTAGTTATCGATGAGGCAATCATCTGACGGAATGGTGTATGGGCTTACATATTTTTCCTTTGAAAGTGTAACGGATTTAATTGCCGCTCTTCCGATATGCGCCGTTACATAAACGTCATGTACTCCCGAAATTTCTCTGATATTTGAGGAGTATTCCGTTATACGGTTGTCGCAGATTCTTAAAAATGTAATAATATGTCCTCCGTCTGCCTTATCTGCCGTAATTCTTAAGGTTGCTTCGCTGTATGAATCAAGCACAACCTTTACGGACTTTACGTCTGTAAGGTCAACTTTTTCAAAAACAACGCTTTCCCCCTCCTTGATGCTTTTTGAAACATCAAGAACTGTTTTTGTCCCTTCTGCAAATGACGGTATTACAGCCAAAACCATCATAAGCACAAGAAACAAAGCTGCAAGTTTTTTCATATTTTTTCTTCCTTTCTTTTATATAAGAAATTCCCTTATATATTTCTTACTTTAAGTATAGCACAAAAGCCATTTTAATTCCTTAAATTTTTTTACCGATTATCTGCCTTATTTCTTTAATTTTTTGTCATTTTAAATATTTTTGCTCTGCGCCTACCGGGAGACAGGAAAATGCAGGGGCGATTTTAAAAATCGCCCCTGCATCAATTTGCCTTATTTTGTTATTGTTACCTGCCTTGTCTCTCCGTTCCACTCCACGTTATAGCCTAAGTGTTCGGATATAAATCTTATGGGAATAAAAGTTCTTCCGTCCTTTATTCTGGGAGCCTGAGGAAGGGTGTAGCGCACTGTTCCGTACTTGCCTCCTGTTTCGACAAACACAAGATTGTGTCTGTTCTGCAGGATGATTGTCACGCCGTCCTTTTTGATTTTAATGGTCTGATCAATATCAATCCACTCAATTTCCGCGCCCATCATTTCAAGCAGACCGCGAAGAGGAATGAGTGTGGAGCCGCCTGCAATATAGGGTGCAACATCAAGTGTTTTTTCTTCTGCTACGCCTTCTTTAACTGCGCTTATCACCGGTGAATCAATTTTGAGAACATACTTTTCGTTGTTTCCGCCGGTTCTCTTTTTCATTGTGGCAACGGTTTCATAAAATTTAAGTTCGCCCACAGACGCCTTATCTGTATAACCCTTTGTAATTCTGAATTCCACATACTGTGCCTTGACGGGTGTATCCAGAACAATTCTCTTAACATCGAGATTTTTTTCAAAGCTTAAATTTTCAAACATAACCTCATAGTTTTCACCGTCGAGTGAATAGTATACGCTAAACTCTTCCCATGTTCCGTGGAAATCCTTTGTCTGTCTGGGGAATACATCAATTGCCGCAATTTCCTGCACCCTTGCAAGGTTTATGTTAAGGGTATAAGGCGCTTTTTCATTACTTGCTGTCTGCCACCAGGTTTCCGTTCTTCCGTCAAGCACGTTTTTGAGCGGTCCGTTTACATAGGCAGGCTTGTTTGATGTTGCTATACCATCCTTTGCATTAATTTCGGAAAGTCCCTTTTTATCGTAAAGAGCCTCATAGCCTGATGCCTTAACGGTATCAGCTCCATCCTTTGCCTTAAAGAGCTTAAGCTCTGCACAGGTGCCGTAGCCGTTACCGCCGTTTGTAATAACAAAACGGAATTTCTTTGCGGTAATGTTACCAACGTAGTGCTTTTCACTTTTACTTGCCGGAATAAGGGTTGAAAATGCGGTGTTCATTGTTCCCGATTCAAGGAAATACCACTCGCCTTCATCGGAGTCTGATGCATAGGTTTCATAGCTTGTGCAAATACCGCTCGTTCCGTCATGTCTTGCCTGATACATAAAGCCCGAGAAGGTTTCTTCTTTATCAAATATGATATCAATGTTATAAGGTGCGCTGTCACGGCTTACGATCGAGCTTCCCTCTGCCGCATAGTTTGAATGCCAGTAGGTTTTATCATTCCCGTCAATAATTTTCGATGGCTCATAGCCGCCTCTGGTGCTTGAGGCTTCCGCCTTCCAGATAGATGAAGGAGTGATATATTGACTTTCTTCTTTCGCTTCTTCTTTTATTTCTTCCTTTGCATCTGCCTTTTCCTCTTCCCTGGCAGAATCTTCATCCTCTCTTCCGTCACCCTTTATGGTTCCCACATTGTCGGTGTTTTTTGCACCGCTTTTAATTATCTTAATTTCAGCCGCGCTTCCGTGACCGTTTACCCCCGATGCCTTAAAGCGGATTGCCTTATACTCTCCCGCAGTCGCAAGGGTGGCAGTTGCCGTTTCCCTTGCCTGCGCCACCTTTGCGGTTTCATAAACAAGCTTTGTGTTGTAGGTGAATTTAACACCGTCAACTGATGTATAAACTTCAACAATCTGCCAGATGCCTGCTTCTGATGTGTCCTTTTCCGTTTTCGGTCTCGGAACATAGGTTACGCCTGAAACAGGTCTTGCTTCGGGGAATACAACCGTAATCGTATGAGGATTATCGTGCTTTGTTGATACTCCGTCCTTTGAAAATTCGGAATGCCAGTAAGTAGCATCGTTTCCGTCAAATGCCTTTTCTATTCCATACCACTGCTGATTGCAGCTTGCCGTAATTTCCCAGGAGGATATATCATCATAATAATCTTCTGCACTTACTCCAATAGCCGATACGAGAGAAAGCATAAGCGCAAAAACAAGTATTAAAGATAATGTTTTTTTCATCTTCTTTCCCTCCTATCAAAGATTTTCCGCAGCCTTTAATGCCGCAGCTTCATTTATGCCGTAGCGTCCTATTGCAAATATGCCTCCGCCTAAATCCTTAACCTCTAAATCGAATGCTTCTGCAAAATAGGTTATGGGCATATATGGAATTCCGTCCACCAGTTTAAGGGGATTTGAAAGGGCTCTCACCTTTCCGTTTACCCGCACTTCATTTGTACCGATGAAGGAATATGTCCAGCGGTTATCAACTATTTCATAGTTTTCAAGCTTGTGGCTTTTTACATATACAAGATTTTCATCGCTATAGAATTCGATTTTTGTTTCACCATAGCCGAGGATATCCTCTGCCGCCTTAACAGGAACATAAACTGTTCCGTTTTCGGCAAATGTTCCGTATCTTGTATCGGCTTCAAATGCAAACATCTTTCCGCCTTCAACATTTATATACTTGCTTCCTGCCTTTACTACTGAAGTTTCAAAAAGAAGGCTTCTTGTATGTGCATCAAGTGTTACCTGAGGAATTTCCGTGTATAAATAGTTCATTCTGCCAAGAGGCGCAACTGATCCGTGTTCATATACATTTAAGAAGTTTTCTCTTTCCTTTGCCGAGTCTGCAATCTTAAATTCAAATTCAACTGCACCTGCTTCGCCCACTATCCATCTGGGAACTGAAACCGTCATTGCATTTCCTTTTACAGCAACCGAAACATCAGCCACCTTGCCGAAATTAAGTCCGTCTGTGCAGGAAGAAAGTGTTCCCTTACCCCCAAGGTTTACAGCAAAGTCATAGCCTTCCCAGCCGGTTGCCCGGTTACGGTCAATGTCAATGTAGATATGCATAAAGCCATCTGCCTCAACTATATCCTTTTGCGCTTTTACAAGGAAATAGAGGTTTGCATCGTCTCTTGAAACCTTGGATGATAAAATGCGGTTTACTTCCTTTGTAACATAGTGGTATTTTTCTCCTGTCAAGTGGTTTGTCATACCATAGATGTCTCTTTCATATCCTCCACCGATATTTAAATATTCGGGAGTTACGCTGTCCCACTGTGAAAGGTCACCTGCTATATCAATAGCCTTTGCTTCGCCTGCAACACGGGCAGGACGAACACCCTTATATTTTCTGCAGAAGTCTATAAGGAGCATATAATAATCGTCTCTGAGCTTTCCTTTTGAAGGCTCGATATCACGGCTGTTTTCATCGTCAAAAGTATCAACAAAGGCATTTTCAAAGCCTGAATACATACTCTGACGAGCGGCAATCCATTCATTCCAGCCACCAACCATTACCATGGAAGGATCTAAGTCAAGGACACGTGATTCCTGCTCACGGAAGAAATATCCTTCGTTCATTGCGCCTTCACGATAATCCTCACCAAAGGCTTCGGTGTAGCTTCTTCCTCTTGTGTAGGGGTCTGAAAATACGCCTGTCTTTTCATTTTCGAAAACATAGGACTGATTTATCGCAACACCGAGGCTTATACACTCAGGTCTTCCGTCTTCTTCCAAATCCCAGGCTGTCTGAGGATATTTCTGAAGCCATACCCAGCTGTTTGCACCGTCTGTATATTCTCCGGCACTTCTGTTTCCCATATCCCTTACAGTGCAGTTATCAAAAATTTCATTTAAAAGTCTGTCGCTTTCCGTGTCACCTGAACCGAAGGACTTATTGGATAAATACTCTCTTGTGGTTCCGCCGAATAAAAGAGGCTTGTCATCCCACGTAAACCAAAGGTCTTTATACTGTTCATTTTTAATAAAGTTCAAGTAAATTGCCTTTACCTGCTTTTCTCTTTCCTTGTAATCGGATGCCCAGGAATCCATAGCGCAGATTTTCGGAACATTTACACCTGCTGCCTTTGCATCGGAAAATGCCTGAAACATCAGAATTGTAGTATCAAGGAAAATGTTGCTTCCGTTGGTCCAGTCAAGGAAAACGGAATCAACGCCCGCCATTGCAAGCATTTCTGCGTGACGGCGGAATTTGAAATAGTCATAGTTACTTGTATAACCGAATATAGGCTCTGCCCAGTGATATACAGCATTGGTATCCCATGCCTTATGGTTGTAATCATCCTTTGCATCGGGATTTGCCGCAATTATTTCAGAAGGAATCCTCGCATTTGAACCGCCGGTGGGCTTTGCGGTCGAAAGACTTCTACCACCGGACCAGTTCCAGTAGGTTATTCCGACTTTGTGAGTGCCGTTTTTTACATCTCCTACCTCGGCATAATCTGCAATTTTTCTTCCGAGAGCGTCAGTTGCCGCCAACGTGTCATACCATCCGTCAACAATGGCAGAATCGTGCACAATTGTATATGTATTTTCCACCGCCTTATCGGAAAGTATTATTTCCGATACTCTGAATTCGCTTCCCGTATCACCATAGGTTGATTTAAGATATAAATCGTGAACGCCTTCGGTTGCTTCTATATTTGTATAAAACACCTTGTCATAGGATTCCTTGTCGCTTAAAACAATGTATCCTATGCACTTACCCTTTATGGGGTCATCCAGTCTTAACTGAATGGCATCGCCGTTTGCTGCAACGAGCTCCATTGTAAAGTCAGCCTTAATCCCTACGGCTTTTATTCCGGTTAAATCAACACCCTTGTATAAAGCAAAGTTATCGGCATAGTTAAGCGTCACCTTCCCCCCTGAAAGCACAGCCCCCGAAAGGTCTGATGCCGTATCAGCCTTTATAACCTTTTCCGAAGCTAAAACTGTGCAGGAAAAAATCATAACAAGTGTAAGTGCCAGGCATAAAATTTTTCGCATAACGTCATCCCCTCAAAATAAAAAATGCTATACAAAAAGTATAGCATCTTTCGTTTCGCTTGTCAATATTTTCTTTTCAAAAGTTATTTGCAAGGCTTATTTATTTTCGTATTTGTCTGCCCTTTCGAAAAATTCCTTCTGGAAGGAAGGAACCACCGTGTCTTCCTTAACCGCCTTTATGTCCTTTGCAAGACGCTCAATATATAATTCCATAAGCTTGTCGCCCGCTTCCTTTGTGCCGAGGGAGGGCGTTCCCGTAACGTGCTCGGGATAGCTTGCATACCAGGAATAGGGTGTGAAAACTCTGCCCAAATGCCCCACTCTTCCAAGCCCCTTAACAGGCTCGGGGAAGCGCTGATATTCCATTTTTACGCTTTCGGGTGCAACCGACATAACAAGGCTTGTTTCCCACTGGTCGGCGTGGCCTCCGTCAGGCATAACAAAGCTTTCAGCCTTTGCACGCTCATCGGGTGTAAGTCCCGAATCGTACATAACTGAATACAAGGTGTAAGGCACGTGCCTGTCCATAGTTGAGAAAAGGAAATAAGTAAGCATAGAGCCGTTTCCGCCGTGGCCGTTTACAAACATAATTTTAGTAAAGCCGTTTCTTCCTATTTCATCGCAGATGTTTTGAAGGAGTGTAATTGTAAAGTCAGATTCAAGAACAAAAGAGCCCGGAGAATGGGTTGCCTCGTGAACCTGACCGAACCAGTATGGCGGAAAAACCATACAGGGCTCGATTTTTGCCGCTTCAACCGCAATTTTATGTGCAATCAAGGCATCAGTTCCGAGGGGCAGATGCTCGCCGTGACGCTCAAGCACTCCAATCGGAACAATACAAAGCTTTTCTTCCTTTGCCATTTTTTCAAGATCTACGGGTGTTGATAATTCCCACTGCATACTGTTTCCTCCTTATCTGTAAATGCCCTTTTCGGGCTCGTACATAAAATATCCTACGCCAAAGCCAACGCTTTTGCCGTCTTTAAGATACTTATAAAAGCTCTTCTGAAAGCTTGTCTTAAGCTCTTCTTCCTTTACTTCGTCAAAATTCAATTTGTCAAAAACCCGCCAGTAGCCGCAATTGCCGCTATCCTTTTTAAATACAATTTCAAAGCAATCGTAAAACATTTTCATATTGCTTCCCTCTTTGTAGCAGGTTGCAATTCCGGGATGAATAAGCCAGGATGCACATCTTACGGGCATAGGTCCCGTGTATCCGAAAAAGTCATAGGCTTTTTTAAGCGAATCTGTCAAAAGCTCTTCTGTAAGAGGGCCGGTTGACGGAATGTGACAGTTTAATACAGTATCGCCCTTTTTCACATAATCCTTATAATCAATGTCCGAAGCCATAGGCTCGTACTGAAGTCTGCCGAGACCGTAAATTCTGAACCAGTAATAAAGGCTCATCCAGTCAGATACAAAGGTGCCGACGATTCCGTAAACCTTCTTGCACTCGTCATTTTTTGTGGATAAATCAAGCACGGAATTGTAATATACATCCTCTGATATTCCCTTTGCCTTGTAGATATAGCGAAGAGGTCTTGCCGCAAGGAGCAAAAATGCCAGATTTACTGTGTAAATATGTATATTTTTCTCCTCCGAAAGCTGTTTTAATATTTCATTATATTTTCTTTCCCTGCAAAGGAACAAATCGTCAAGTGCACACTTTATTTTATCTCTTGATTCCTTATCTTCCGTAAGAGTGTCGCAAACCTTGGAAAGGTATGCTGCATCTTCTTCAGAAAAACCGATTTTAATAATAAAATCCTGCATTTTCTATTCCTCCAAGCTGTAGAATATGGCAGCGGGTCGATGTGGGCATCGACCCCTACAAAATTCCTTTCAATTCTGTTTTACCATTCAAAATTTTTTTATCAGTGATACTCCCTATTCATTGTATACGATTTACGAAAAAACGCTTATTTGCGTTTTTCATATTGTATTGCAAAACCTAAAATCCTTTTCGGATTTCTTTACGGTTTCGCAATGTTCGAGAAAAATTTTTTACCATTCAAAATTTTTCTCTATCATAGGATAGGGATTTATTGTAAGATGCTCGCTTAAGGGAAGGCCCTTTCTTACTCTGTCCATAAAGTTTAAAAATTCAATATAATCGGGAAGCTTATGGCGATGCTGACCGGGACGGAACCATGCAGCAGCATGATCTTCGCAGCCTAAGTATTTATAGCATTCCTTAACTGCCATAAAGTTCTGCCATGCACCGATGGGGTTTATCCAGTAGTCCTGCATACCTTCGCACTGGAGGTAGTATCTCGGTGCAACAAGTGCTCCGAAATAGTGCATATCGTAAGGAAGATCCTCTTCTCTGTCGCGGTAAGGTGTAAGACCGTCACCCATCCATGTGGGGAAAGCATCAAGCATATCGGCAAGTCGCTCTGTTCTTCTGCCCGCATCACCCTGGTCTGTTACAACGGTACGGTAGGAAACTGCACCGTGACAGCCTGAGTTGTTGGGGCAGGTATACTTAATTCTTTCGTCTATTACTGCCGCAAGCATAGCGGTTTTTCCGCCGCGGGAATGACCTGTTACGCCAACCTCTGTTTCGTCAACGAATGAGAGCTTTTCGAATACGTCCATACAAACCATATAGCCCCACGCCCAGGCACCGATATCGGTGAAGCGGACATCGGGATATACTCTGTGAAGTCCGCCCTCGCGGCTTCCCTTAATGTCATTTGCAAGCTCAAGGCGGTTAAAGCGCGCGGCAATATAGCCTCTTCTCATAGCTTCCCATGCAACATCGCTTTCCATATTCTGATAGCATCCGTCACCCGTTAATACAACGGGATATTTTTCTGTTTCGCTTAAGGGGGTGTCGCCTCCTCCGGCGCTTACACCGGGAACATAGGGAATGTTTAATTCAAGCGTAAAGGAAACCTGACGTTCCTTTGTTCCCGCATAAATCTTGTACCATGTGGGAACGTGGTTTCTTGTAAGCGTATTAAGCCGTTCAATTTCGACAACCTCGGGACGGGGCGGAATTTCGCCGTATTCCGTCTCAACAATCCTTTTCTTAATGGCTTCTCTTTCCTTTTCCCACTCTGCGGGAGTCATTCTTGTTCCGTCTGCCTTACGGAAGGGATCGGGCATTTTTCCTAAAAATGTAATCTGTCTCATAATATTTACTCCTTTATTATAATTTTTCAAGTTTTATAAGGTATGATGCATAAGGTTCCAGTTTAAGAATCGGAGAAAAAGTGCTTCCATTAAATATTTCCTCTCTCACTTTTTCCAAATCCTTTTTTTCGTCAAGAAGATAGTATTCCGCCTTTACTCCGCCATCACCCGTAAAGCCGGTAATATCAATTTTAACATTCTTTGAATCAAGCTCGTTTCTGTCACTGAAATTGGTCATTAAAATTGCCGCTTTGTTTTCCTTTTTCGCCGCAAGGCAGTATAAATCCCTGCTGTCGCTTTCTGTTAAGTATTCCGTTTCAAGCTTATAGAGCTTATTGAACATATAAAGGGAGTAGTATGGCTTTTTCCTTGTAAGCATATAAGCCTCAAAAAGACCACAGAATGCGCACATTCTTGCATCGTAGTACATAAGCATCGACAAGGGCGATTTCTGACCTGTGCACATTGTGCCGAGGACAAAGCTGGCACCCTTTAATTTTCGCATCTGTTCCATTGTATAGGTGTAATCATCACCTGTCCAACCTCTTAAATAGTTCCATTCGTTTAATATAAGCTCTGTTTTATCCTCGCATCCGTATTTCTTCAAAAGCTCATAGGCGTGGGTTATATCCTCGCCATATCCGTAAGGCTCGTTTCTGTAGCCGTGGAAGGAATAAAAATCCAGGATAAGATTTTCTTTTTCAAGTCTGTCAAAAAGCTTTTTGTTATAGTCATCTCTCCAGCTTGTGCAAAAAGCAGGACCACCAATTTTTAACTGAGGGAAGCGCGTTTTCAAGTGACGAAACACTATAACAAACATATCAAGAAACTCGTCGTATGTTCCCTGCCAGCAGGGGTTACTTCCATCGGGGTTGGAGCAATCCGGCTCGTTCCAGATTTCCCAGTATTCTATATCCATATAAAAGCCATTTGCCCATCCCTCTGTATAGTGGCTTATTATATGCTCGCACACCCTTGCCCACTTATTAAAATCCTTTGGAGGATAAGTGCCTTCTTTCTGTCCGTGTTCGATTGATGCACCAAGGCGATAAAAAACCTTCGTTCCCACGCTTTCGATATCTTTAAGATAATTGTCTGTACTTTCAAACTTATATGATGCAGGATCATTTTCGTCAGCATCGAAATTTTTGAAAATTCTGTGCACGTCAACGGTGTGTTCCCCGCCATAATTTGCCGAAAAAGAAGCATCGTGTGTCCTTGCATACGGAATTCCCGCATCAGTAAAGTCCGAATAGTTATTCATCGCCATTCTTACCTTGGATCCCGAAGGGCCGTTGTTTACAGCGTGCATCGGTTTCATATTGCCACACTCTTTCAAAAAATCCACCTTTATGCTGTTCATAACATCACCTTTTATTTTATATACTGATAGGCAATCCTGGGACTGCCGTCCTCTACATAAATTATACCACAGCGCTTAAAGCCGTTTTTTTCTATTAAATACTGCATTTTTTTGTTGTCGTTGTGGGTGTCTATGCGAAGATTGGAAAAATCCTCCTTGCAGAAGTCGCACACCTTTTTCATTATGCCTCTGCCTTTTTTACCTGCACCCACACGGTGAATTGTTTTATAGGGTTCGTCGGAAAGCCACGCACCGTCCTCTATGTAAGCATAGGTTTTATCCCGTCCTCCGATATAGGCAAAAACGCCTGTGATTTCGCCCTCTTCCTCCACAACATAAAGCTGACCTTTCTCTATATCGTCCGTAAGAAGCTCGCGTTTCGGGTAACCTCCCGCCCACTGAGTGGGATTTCCCGACTCTCTCATAAAATTTCTCGCAAACTCGTAAACGGAAAGAATCTCGTCAAGCTCCTCCATTTTTGCTTTTCTTATCATTTCTCCACCTGCTTTCAATTCACCGACAGTATAACATTATTAAAAGCCTTTTGCAATACAAAAACGAAAAATTCTTTGTCTTTATTTTGTCAAAATCACAAAATTAAACGGAGCCCGGCAGGGCTCCGTTAAAACATCATATTTTCCACATATTTATCTATAAAAAACGCATTATCGGAAAGCTCAATTGTTTTTGCGCTCTTTATTATTTTGTCGCATTTATCTCTTAACTCCTTATTAAGAAGAAGCATTGCGGCACCCGAAAGCGCACCGTTTCCGATTGCCCTTGATTTTTTCTTTGCCCCCTTGGGTAAAAGGCCTATCCCCTCTGCCGAGGATAAATTTATTCTGCTTCCGAAACCTCCTGCAATAATAAGGGAATCAACCTCAGAGAAGCTTAACCCCTCTTCTTTTAAGAGGGTATAAATTCCCGATACTACGGCAGACTTTGCAAGCTGAATTGCACGGACATCGTCCTTTGTAACAAATACGCCCTCGCTTAAAGTAACATCCTCTTCCATATAGCCCGATTTTTCAATATCCTCTGTAAAAAGAAGAGTTTGCACCGCATCAATTATTCCGCTGCCGCAAATTCCGAGAGGCTTTACATCCCCTATCACGTGAAAGGCAATTTTTCCGTTTTCAAGCCACACCCTGTCTATGGTGCCACTTCGTCCCATCATACCGCTTTTAAGATAGGCTCCCTCAAAAGCGGGACCTGCCGCCGTTGAGCATACTGTAATTTTACCATCTCTGCAAAGGGCAATTTCCCCGTTTGTGCCGACATCGGCAAGCAGATTTACACCATCTTTTTCCAATATATCCGACGCCAAAAGCGCACACACCGTATCAGCACCCACAAAGGCGGATACACACGGCGGAAGATAAACCCGGGCATCGCTGTTTACATAATTTATTCCGATATCCTTTGCCGAAAGCACTTCCCCGAAAAGCCGTTTTGCTTCAAAAGGTGCTTTCGCTAAGGGTTCAACATCCGTATCCGTAAGAAAATGAAGCATTGCCGTGTTTCCCGTTATCACAAGGGAATTAATGTCGGAGACGGTGATTTTCGCATTACCTGCCATATCGGAAAGGAGAAATTCAATATCCTCTCTTAAAGCCTTTGATAAAAGCGTGCCGTTTCCCTTTGTTCCCGCTTCGATTCTGCTTATTACATCGGCACCAAAGCTTTTCTGGGAATTTAAGCAGCTGCTTTCAGAAATAAGCCTTCCTTTTTCACCGTAAAGCCTTGCACAGACTGTGGTGGTTCCGATATCTATGGCGGTTCCGTAACCCTGAAAATCCGTATCTATTATAAATTCGGGCATAAAACCATCGGTTATTATTTCTGCTTTTCCGAAGCTATCTGAAAGTGTTATTTCAATATCGCCCTCCGCATAAAGACTGCAAAGAAGGCGGATACCTCTCTTAATTTCGTCTTCACTTAAAAGCTTTTTTTCGTTTTCGGTAAGGTCGTTTGCCTTTCCCTTTACATAAACCTTGCACTTTCCGCATTTTCCGTGACCGCCGCAGGGCATTTCTATGTTTTTTATACCCTTTATGACTTCCCCGGCATTCACGCATCCTTCAAATTCAAAAACACTGTCTTTTATTTTTATAACCGGCAAGCTATCACCCCCCTTTTTTAACATTTTACCACACAACCTCTTTTAAGTAAACAAAAAGTTGCCACGCATCGGCGTGGCAACTTTTATTACTCTGCTATTTTGCTTTCGATGGTGATTTCTCTTGTTTCGCCGTTCCAGGAAACGTTATAGCCTAAATGCTCCGATACGAATCTTAAAGGAATGAAGGTTCTTCCGTCCTTAATTCTCGGATACTGAGGAAGGGTGTATCTTACCGTTCCGTACTTGGTACCTTCAATGGTTACCAGGTTGTTCCATATCTGGATATGGATAACCTTACCGTCCTTTTTGATTGTAACCTTCTGTTCCTCTCCTTCCCACAAAACCTCAGCGCCCATTTCCTCTAAAAGGCCTCTTAAGGGAATCATGGTGCTTCCGCTTACAATGTATGGGGCAACATCGGTGGTAACGGTTTTTTCATTGCCGTTTTTCTTAACGTAAATTTCATTTTCGTCAACGGTCAGCACATATTTTTCCTGAGCTTTTAAAAGTCTTTCTTCTTTGTCTTTTCTGGTTTCGTAAATTTCAAGCTCTGCGCACGCCGCCTTATTTGAATAGCCCTCTAAAATTTCAAAGCGAAGGAATCTTGCCGAAACTGCCTCATCAAATACGATAAGCTTTACGTTTGCCGAGCGGGCATTTGAAAGATTTTCCTTTACAAGCGTGTAGTTTTCGCCGTCCAATGACGCATAGATATTATATTTTTCCCAGGTTCCGTGCCAGTCGGAGGAGCCACGGGGCGTCATATTGATTCTTGAAATTTTTATTTCGTTCATCAGACTTAAATCAACGATGAAGGGTGCGCTTTCGTGGGATGCGCTCTGCCAGAAACGGCTTGTTCCGTCAATCATAAGCTGAGGATGATTGTCAACCCAGGATTCAACGTTTGCAGAAATTCCGGCTACGGAAAGGTCTACCTTTACAAGTCCGTTTTCCTTTGAATAGGAAGGATATTCAGAAGGCTTCACCGTGTCATAAAGAGCCAAAGGCGATATAAAGTCGATTTCCGCACAGGTTCCGTGCATTTTGGTATCAACAACAAGCTTTGCCTTTTTGATGTTTATGTTTGCGGAGAAAAATCTGTTCTTTCTGCCGTTTCCTATATCGAAGGTAAAGGTTTCAACAAGGGTGTATTCGCCATCATCGGTGTCCGATACATAAAGCTCGCAGGAAAGCCAGTTTCCGCTGTTTCCCGAGGGTCTTGTGGTGTAGGCAAAGCCCGATGCCGTAATCGCCTTATCCATCTTTATTTCGATTGTATAAGGGGGAGGATCACTTGATGTTATGGTGGAGCCCGACGCGGTGTAATTTGTGTGCCAGAAGGTTGCCGTGTTATCGTCAAGCATTGCCTTGGGTGTGGTGAAGGATGCACAGCTTGTTGCCGTGATTGACCACGCCTTTTTACCCTTTACATAGCTTGTATTAAGCTTTCCGTCAACCTCTGTTTCCTCGGGTGTTACGGTTTCTGTCTTATCTCCGCCGAGGGTTGTTTCAGCCGAGGGTTTATCTATATCCCCTTTAAGGATTTTAATTTCCGCTGCTGTGCCGTAATTTCCCTGAGCTTCGGTCACCTTTATCATTATTGCCTTGTATGTGCCCTTTTCGATTTTAAAGATTACTTCTTCCCTTGTTCTTATAACCGTGTCAAAATCAAGCGTTACTGTTGCAGAAAGCTTGTATTCCGCACCGTCTTTAGAAGTGTAAATTTCAGCCTTTTTCCATATACCTGCAGAGGATTCATCCTTTCTCGGAACATAGCTTATGCCCGAAACTTCCCTTTTGTCGGGGAACACGATTGTAATTGTATGGGGGCATTCGTCCTTACTTACAATCTGTCCGTTTTCCACGGTGTAGCTTGTATGCCAGTAGCTTTTTTCGTTGTTATCAAAAGCACCTGCTATTCCGCCCATTCCGTCGCTGGAGGCTTTAATTTCCCAGCTCTTAGCATCTGTATAGCTTTCCGCTTTTTCTCCCGATGCAGAAGGAGCTTTGATATCCTCCTTTGCGCTTTCGGTTTTTGTACCGTCGGATTCGGTTACCTTTACAGAGCTTGTAACTTCACCCTTAAGGATTTTTATTTCCGCCGCTGTGCCGTAATTTCCCTGGGATTCGGTTACCTTTATTCTCATTGCCTTGTATGTGCCCTTTTTAATTGCAACCGTTGCCTCTGCCCTTGATACTGCAAGGTCAAATTCTGCAGTTGTGTTAAGGGTAAAGGTTTCACCGTCGGCGGATGTGTAGATTTCAGCCTTTTTCCAGATACCCGCAGAGGATTCATCTTTTCTCGGAAGATAGCTTATGCCCGAAACTTCTCTCTCATCGGGGAACACGATATCAATTATGTGAGGACATTCTTCCTTTTTCACAATCTGTCCGTTTTCCACGGTGTAGCTTGTGTGCCAATAGCTTTTTTCGTTGTTATCAAAGGCACCTGCTATTCCGCCCATTCCGTCGCTGGAGGCTTTGATTTCCCAGCTCTTTGCATCGGTGTAGCTTTCCGCCGCCGATACGGGAAGGCAACACAGCAAGCTAATTATAAGGCTCAATGCTAAAGTTAATGTAAATATTTTTTTCATTTGCCGTCCCTCCTTTAGTCAAGTAATGCCGCAGCGGAAAGTGCCGCAGCTTTATCTATTTCGTGGCTTGATACGGCATAAATTCCGTTTCCGAGATTTTCTGTTTTCCAGCCGAATACATCAGAGAAATATGTGATGGGAAGATAGATTATTCCGTCAACCATTTTAACGGTTGCAGAAAGATATTTTGCTCTTCCGTTTACTCTCACTTCCGTTTCGCCGATTTCGTTGCTCGACCAGATATAGTCCTTTATAATCGCACGGATTGATTTATTTCCTCTGTAATCCGGCATAGGCTCATCGGAAAGCCCCAAGTTAAAGTTCTTCACGAATATTCTGTTGATATCGGAATAGTACTCAACCTTTGTTTCGCCGTAGCCTAAAATTTCCTCTGCCGCAAAGAGGGGAACATATAAAACGTCGTTTTCAGAGAAGGTTTTTATTCTTGTATCCGCTTCGTTTACATACATTTCTCCGCCTGATACGTTCATCTTTGCGCTTCCTGCCTTAAATACCGATGTATCGGCAAGCGCACTTCTTGTCGCCTTGTCAAGAGACACCTCTTCAACTTCGGTGTAAAGATAGTTAAATCTGCCAAGGGGTGCAACCGAACCGAATTCGTAAAATCTTAATATATCACCGTTTTCATCTGCGCCGTCTGCCCACTTGAATTCAAAGTCTGCCACAGTTTCGCCCAGTACCCAGATGGGAATTGCTACCATATAGGTATTGTCCTTAATGCTTGCAGGACAGTCTGCCGTCTTTACCCAAGTGCCGTTATAGCCTGCAGCAGCAAGCTCACCTTCGCCTGACACGTTAAGGGAGAAGTCATAGCCCTCCCAGCCTGTTGCTCGGTTACGGTCGATGTCGATATAAAGGTGCATAAAGGAGCTGCCCTTCTTTACGGCATCCTTTGTCTCAACAAGGAAGTAATAATTTGCATCGTCACGGGCAACCTTTGCGCCTGTGATATAGTTGGAAAGATGCGTAACATAACGGAAGTTTTCGCCGGTTTCGGGGTTAACGTGACCGTAATCGTCACGCTCATAGGCTCCGCCAACGTTTAAGTACTTAGGTGTAACGTCAGCCCACTGCTCAGAACCTGCGTTTATGTCTATGGTCTTTTTAGCAGATGCAAGGGGTGCTTTTCTTACACCCTTATACTTTCTTATAAAGTCGGTCATCATCATATAATAGTCGTCACGAAGGCTTCCGCGTGATGGCTCCATATCACGGCTCTTTGCTTCGCTGAAGGTATCAACAAAGGCATTGTCAAAGCCGGAGTAGCCGTTATGACGTCCGTTCTGCCATTCGTTCCATCCATCTATTACAACGATTGCAGGATCTGCTGCAAGTGCACGGGAAATCTGTTCACGGAAGAAGTAGCCTGTGTTTTTAGCCTCGGGACGGGTATCGTCACCGAAAGCCTCGGAATAGCCTCTGCCCTTGGTGTAAGGATCGGAGAATACACCGTTATCGTCATATTCATATTCGTAGGAGTGGTTGATTGCAGTACCAACAGGCACACACTCAACTCTTCCGTCTGCTGTTACGCCCCACTTTGTCTGGGGATAGTTCTGAAGCCAGTTCCATGCGCCTGTGGGTTCTGCGTCTCCTGCGCCTCTGTAGCCGTTATAGCGGAAGGTGAACTTATCCATGATATCTTCAACAATGTCGTTTCTCGAAAAGTCTTCTCCGGGCTTGAAGCTGCTTTCCGGCGAACCCGTCATAAGAAGATACTTACCGTCAAGCTGATACCATATATCGGCATAAGCTTCTTCTCTTATTATGCTTAAGTAAACCGCCTGACAGAATCTTTCTCCTCCGCCCCAGGGCCCGAGGGCGGAAAGCTCTGGAATGTCAACACCGTCCTTCTTGGCATCCAAAAATGCATCAAGAAGTACTTCCATAGAGTTCCAGAAAACAACCTGTCCGTTGGACCAGTCAAAGAGAAGGAAGTCAACATCCGCTGCAGAAAGCATTTCGGCATGTCTGCGGTAAACCCAATAATCTCTTGAATGGTAGTAGCCAAAAAGGGGCTCGCCCCAGTAATATGCCCCTGATATACCTTTGGATTCGGGCCAGGCGGGATGGTCATAGTCATCCTTTGCATCGGGGTACTTTTCAATAAGCTTTTCCTGAAGAGTTACAACGCTTTTGGGCACTCCGTTAAGTCCGAAATTAACCCAGTAGAAAATACCCACATCGTGAAGTCCTTCCTTCACGGGACCTGCTTCTTCATAGCCTGCCAGTTTTCTGCCCAAAGCATCGGTTCCTGCCCAGGTATCGGAAAAATCGTCAACAATGGCTGAATCAGGAACAACAGGAACAGTCGGTGCTTCTTCCTTGGAGAGAATAACATCCTTTATGTAAATTTCCTGGTCTGAAATATATGTAGTCTGAATATAAAGCTTTACCTTTCCGCTTACGGGATATAAAAGGTTTCCGGAATAAACCTTGTCCTTAGAATCCATATCGTGAACACTTATATAGCCCACACAGTCTCCCTCTAAGGGATCGCCGATTCTTACCCTGAAGGTTTCGCCGTTTTCGCTTGAAACAATTTTGCAGTCGGCAACTAAAGATATCGACTTAACTCCCGTCATATCGACATCTGCCCATCCGATATAGGCGCTGTTTTTAAGCCTTACGCCCTTTTCTGTTTTTTCGGCGTTCGACTCAAAATCAACCTTAGTCACATCAAGTCTCACATCGCCCTCAGCTGCAAGGCATAATACCGGTGCCATAATTACGAGGCACAAGAGGATGCATAAGATTTTTTTCATATTTTTTCCTTCCCTTCTTATTTGCTTTATAAGCTTGATTTAAGTATATCACATCAAAAAACAAAATTATATATAAAATCGTACACATTTTAACAAAAAATTATAAAATCGTACACTTATATTATAATAAAACCGTTTATATTTTATATTATAATGCATTTTCGCACTCTTAGCAATAGCTGAAATACCCCAAAATATGCACAAAATAATTTTAAACCTTGCAATGCGGAAGAAATAGCTATATAATATAAAAAAGCACTTTAAAGGGAGAAATATTTATGTATATAAACAGAGCGGAAGAAGGATATTCAAATATAGAAGATTTGTCAAGCCCTATTAAAATAAACTGCTGCGGTCACTTTATCGTGGATTCTCCCCCCGGTATAACAACCGAGCATCCCGAGGGCAGGCGCGACTATCAGCTTATATACATTGCCTCGGGCAGGGGACATTTTTATTTCGACGGAATCGAGCACGTTGTAACCCAGGGGCATATGATTTTATTCAGGCCCCATGAACCTATGCAGTATTATTACTACCCTGATGACAAAACCGATGTTTACTGGGTGCATTTTACAGGAAGCGAGATTGTATCTCTTCTTAAGCACTATTCTCTCCCTGAAAACGGAAACATATTCTACACCGGCGTTTCTCCCGATTATCAGTGGATATACCGCCAGCTGATACGTGAGCTTCAGCTTAAGCGCACAAACTTTGAGGAAATGCTTTCTCTTTTATTAAAGCACATACTTCTTGTCATAAACCGATACATTAAGGAGAGCAACACCCCCGGAAGTGATATGGTAAACGAAATTGAGCGGGCGGTTTCCTATTTCACGGAAAACTATCCCAAGGATATAAATATCGAAGCTTATGCAAAGGAGCGTAAAATAAGCAAAAACTGGTTTATACACTGTTTCAGGAAAATTATGAAGGTAACTCCCATGCAGTACATTTTATCCCTTCGCATATCCGCCGCCAAGGCATATCTTGAAAGCACAGACAAAAATATAACCGAGATTGCCTATGCTGTAGGCTATGATAACCCATTATACTTTTCAAGACTATTTAAGAAGTTTACGGGGCTTTCTCCAACAGAATACAGAAAACACAGGCAGGATTAACCTGCCTGTGTGTCAGACTGTCGAAAAAGTCGGTCAACCACAAGCAGAAAACAAAAATAAAGCCTTCGCCTATATGCATAAAACTTTATTTGATAAAATCGGCTATAAACCGCAGTTTATAGCCGATTTCTGCTTGTTTTCGTCCAACACGACCTCTACCGTATCCATATACGCCGACGAGTTCGTGTTGAACAAATTTACCTTCCTTTTTCGATGTCTGTCAGCGTGTCGACAAGTTTATCGACACGCTGACACAGGCAGGATTAACCTGCCTGTGTTTTTTACTGTTCGTTTGTAATTGTTATAGTCTGAGTTTCGCCATCCCATAAAACAGTATACCCAAGATGTTCGGAGCAGAATCTTAAGGGAATAAATGTTCTTCCCTCAACGATTCTCGGTTCCTGATTAAGAGTGTATCTCACTCTTCCGTAGCGGCCGCCCGTCACATAAACGATGTTGTTCCATATCTGAAATTCTATCTTCATCAATGAATTTTCAACGATTATGGACTGATTTTTGTCAACCCATTCTATTGTAGCTCCCATTTCCTCCAAAAGTCCTCTCAAGGGAATAAGGGTGTAGCCTTCATCAATGAAGGGGGAAACATCAAGGGTTACTTCCTTTGTTTCTCCTCCTTTTGTTACCTCAATTACGGGAGATCCTATTTTAAGGACATATTTTTCAAAATTGCTTTTCTGGCTGTCCTTATAATCTTCTGATGACTGATAGAAGGTAACTTCCGCGCAGGACGCCTTGTTGGTATAACCTTCCAATATTTCAAACTCCACATAGCGTGCCTTTACAGGGGCATCAAACTTAACATTTTTAACCTTCATGCTTCGCTCAAAGCTGTGATTTTCAAGGGCCAGCTCATAATTTTCTCCGTCCAAACTTACCCACACGTTGAATAAATCCCAGTTTCCGTGAAAATCCTCGCTCTGTCTCGGTGCCACATCAAAGGAGTCTATGCTATATTCTCCCCCAAGGTCGATTGCCAGAACGAAGGGTGCCTTTTCTTCCGATGCAGTCTGCCAGAAGCCTGTCATAGCCTCATCCAAAACACCGCTTGCTTCGTGATTAAGCCAGAAGCCCTGAGGTGATGATGCGCTCATATTGGTTTTAGGGATTTCGTAAACGGCAATTTCATCGTAAATTTCGGTGTATTCTGTAAGACTTACGGTTTTCTTTGCGGGGTTTGACTTATAGAAGTCGATTTCCGCACAGCTTCCGTAGCCGCCTACGCCTTCCTTAATCTCATATCTTATACGTTTTGCCTTTATGTTTGCGGCAAACATCTTCATTTTTTTGCCGTTGTCCTCGTCCGCTGTGCCTTCTTCAATCAAAACCCAGTTTTCCGAGTCATCTATGCATCCGTAAATTGCATATTTGGTGGGATTCCCCCCCTCTCCGTCAGGTCTTGTTGTAAACTCTACGCCTGAAAACTCCCTTACTTCGGGGAAGGTTATATCTATATGGTGAGGCGGAAGCTCTCTTGATACAATTATGGAACCTTCGTTTTTATAGTCTGAGTGCCAGTAATTTACATAGTCCCCGTCGATGGGACGACGCATATAGGCATTATCCTTCACTTTGGAGCTTGAAAGCTTTACTTCCCAGGCGCCTTTACCTGTAAGATAGGTACCGTCATCGCCCTGGACATCGTCCTTGTTGGATGCAGAAGCTCCTGCATCCTCTTTTTTGGTATCAGAAGACGTACTTTCGTTTTCCGCTGTGGAGCTTTTATAGTCCTTTAATGCTACGGTCTTCTTTGATGCATCACTCACCATAAACTCAATTTCCGTACAGGATGCATAACCGTCTACGCTGTCATTTATCTTAAAGCGTACTTTTTTTGCAGTTACGTTGGAATTAAGGAGTGCTTCTACCTGCACTGCTCCCTTTACTGCCGTTCCCGACTCTAAAAATACCCAGGTTTCGGAATCGTCGGCACATCCGTATACAGAATATTTAAGAGGATTACCCGCTGTGCCTGTCACACGGTTTACGAATACAACTCCGGAGAAGGTTACATCCTCGGGGAAGGTTATATCCACAAAGTGAGGAGGATTAACCTTTCCTGTAATAGTACTTCCCTCGTTGGTATAGTCTGTGTGCCAGTGCTGTTCCATATCGGTATCTATGGGGCGGCGGATATATGCATCTGTCTTTACCTTGGAGCTTGAAACAGTAACATCCCAGCTTTCCTTACCGGTTAAATACTTTCCGTCATCGCCCTGGGTTGCCCCTTCTTTTCCTTCGGAAGTGAGGCTTTCTGCCTCTTTGGATGCAGAAGGCTTTTCTGTATTTTCCGCTGCCGCCGCTTCGGTGTCTTTCACATCGCCTTTCAGCATTATAATTTCTGCGGCGGTGCAATAGCCGTTATTTGCCGCAGTAACGTTAAACTTCATTGACTTGTAGCTTCCCTTTTCAATAGCTCTGTCCGCAGTTGCACGGCTTTTTGCAAGGTCGTATGTTACTTCCCTTAAAAGCTTGTATTCGCTTCCGTCTGCACTTGCGTAAATTTCAACCTTTTCCCATATACCGGAGGTTGAATCCACGTTGTTTTTCTGACGGGGAACATATCTTACGCCCGAAATTTCAAGAGCTTCGGGAAATTCTATTATGATTTCGTAGGGTGGGTTATCGTGCCCAACTACTTTGCCGTCCTCAACATAATATTTTGAATGCCAATAGGTATTGATATCGCCGTCTATCGCCTTTGTGATGTCGTTGAACTCGCCCATTATGCTTTCTGTCTTAATAGTCCAGCCCGATGTGTCGGTATAGGCATCCTCTGCAAAGGAAGGAATGGCAAAAAGCGTTGATAATGCAAGGCTTAATGTAAGTAAAAGTGTAAATATCTTTTTCATCATATTCCCTCCCTCTTAAAATTCCGATGCTGCAGTTTTAACCGCATTTACATCTATTTCGTGGCTTGACACGGCGAATATATCGCCTTCATTATACATCTTCCAGCCGAATACGTCGCAGACATAGGTTAAAGGCACATAACAAAGTCCGTCTTTAACTATCACGGGGGCCTGCAAAGCTGCCGCTTCGCCGTTTATCCTTACATCCTTTGTTCCGATTACGGTATAAGACCAGATATGGTCAGTAATTTCAAAGTTTTCAAGGTTGAAATTTTTAAGGAAGAACATATTCTTTGACGCCCTATACTCCATCTTTGTTTCGCCGTCGCCCATTATATATTCAAAGGCAATTGCAGGAACATAAAGTGTTCCGTTTTCCATAAAGGCAGAAACTCTTGTATCCGCATCGTAAACATAGGTTTTTCCGCCGTTTACAAACATTTTGTTGCTTCCCGCCTTAAATACGGAGGTGTCGGAAAGGGCTTTTCTTGTTTCTGACGAAAGGCTCTTTTGCGGAATTTCTGTGTAAAGATAGTTAAAACGTCCCATGGGCGCAATGCTTCCGAATTCGTAAAATCTTAAAATGTCGCCGTTTTCAAAGGCGTAGTCAGCCCATTTGAATTCAAGGTCAGCCTTATCGGTTTCACCTAATATGCCCCTCGGAATTGAAACCTTATAAATATTTCCTTTTATATTTGAAGTTGCATCCGCTATCTTTACCCAAGCACCGTCCTTGTAGGTTGCGATTTCGCCCTTGCCCGTTACATTAACGGAGATGTCATATCCTTCCCAGCCTGTTGCCCGGTTTCTGTCAACATCAATATAAAGGTGCATAAAGGAGTCATTGTCCTTAATATCATCCTCGCACATAGCCATAAAATAGAAATAATCTTTATCACGGGCAACCTTACTTCTTCTTATAACATTTGAAAGTTTTGATGTAAATACATATTTTTCGCCGGTGTCGCCGTTAGTAAGGCCCGTTGCATTTCTTTCATAGCCGCCGTCGATGTTGATAAATTCGGGGGCAACAGCATCCCACTGACTTGCATCACCGCTTACATTGATTGTTATCTCTCCGCTTGCAAGCGGTGCAGGGCGAACACCCTTGTATTTTCTTATATAGTCAACCAGTATGTTGTAATAACCGTCCTTAAGTACGCCTCGTGACGGCTCAAAGTCACGGCTGTTTTCATCGTCAAAGGTGTCAACGAAAGAATTCTTGAAGCCGGAATATTCCGAGTTTCTTACCGCTGTCCATTCGTTCCAGCCGTCAATCATAACCATAGCGGGATCAAGTGCCAGAACTCTTGACATCTGCTCACGGAAGAAATATCCCATATGCATCGCTTCCGCCCTATAGTCTTCGCCGAAGCCCTCTGTGTAGCTTCTTCCCTTTGTGTAGGGGTCAGAAAATACGCCTGTTTTTTCAAACATAAATACATATGACTGGTTTATTCCCGTACCTGCAGATACGCTTTCAACTCTGCCGTCCGCCATTTTGCCGTAAGCTGTCTGGGGATACTGCATAAGCCAGTTCCACGCCTTTTTATCTGAGTATTCTCCGCCCTGGCGGCTTCCTGTTTCCCTGAAGGTAAAGGTTTCGAAAATTTTCTCAAGGAGTGCATCGGTTTCAGGGTTTTCACCTGTCACAAAACGCTCAAGGCTTTCGGGGTTTGTGGCGCCGAACATAACCGGCTTACCATCCCACTTGTACCAGAGGTCTGTATAATTTTCTCTGTTGAAAAAGTTAAGATATATGCAAAGTGCCTGATCAAGTCTGTTTCCATAATCACTGTTCCATGAAGAAAGACAGCTTACGCCGGGCACATTGACACCGGCCTTTTTAGCATCATAAAATGCCGATAAAAGGGTGTATGTCTGCTTTATAAATGCGCCGCTTCCGTTGGAAAAATCAAGGAATATCGCATCAACCCCCGCATTTGCCAGCATTTCCGCGTGACGGCGATATACCCAGTATTCGTTGCTTGTATAAAATCCGAAGAGCGGCTCTGCCCAGAAATAGTTGCCGTTGGTATCCCACACATCGCTGTAAAAATTTTCCTTTTCTGAAGGGTGAGCTGCAATTATCTCGGAAGGGATTCTTGCATTATGAATATCCGTCACCGTCCAGTTCCAGTAAAGCATACCAACCTCGTGAAGGCCTTCCTTTACAGGACCGGTTTCTTCATGGTCTGCTATCTTACGTCCCCACATATCTGTTCCTGCCCAGGTATCTGCATAGTTATCGATTATTGCACTGTCGGGAACGGGAACATAAGCCTTTCCGTCATAAGCATTTTTTGAAAGCTCAATTTCCTTTATGCCGATGGTGGTGCTGAGGTCGCCATAGGTGGAAACGAAGTAAAGGTTATGTGTTCCCGTAACCTCCTTTATCGCAGTACCCATGCGCAAGTTTTCCTTGTGCTCGTTAAAAACAATATAGCCAAGGCAATCGCCCTTTACGGGATCGTCAATTCTTATGCCGAAGGCATCACCGTTTCCTGCATAGGGCATATCGCAATCGACCTTGATATAAATGCTTTTTATGCCTGTAAGGTCAACGTTTTCAAAGCCTATGTAGTTTCCCTGCCTTATACTTACGCCCCCGTTAAAGCTTCCTGCTCCCACCTTTATGGGTGCAGAAGCGGCCTTGAGCACGCTTTGTCCCTCGGCCGACACCATAATTCCGGTGCATAATAAAACGGCCAGAAGCAAGCAAATTAATTTTCTCATAAAAACCCTCCTTAAATTATTGACAAGTACATTTATATAATTATATAATACCTTTAATAAATCTTTAAGTCAACTAAAATATTGTGCATTTTTACTGTAAAATACAAAAATATTGTCATTTTGAAAGCGGGGCTTTTTTATGGAATTTTATCAGGTTAAATCCCTGTGGCCTGAAAAGAAAGGCTTTTCCCTTTACAGACCGAAAATAAAGGATGAATATATATTTCTGCACTTTCTGACACCTGCAAAACTCTGCATCAGCGGCGAATACCTTGATGTAAAGCCGGGCGGATGCGTAATCTATGCTCCGGGCTCCTCGCAGGAATTTTCTTCCCCCGATACAGAGCTTTTACACGACTGGTTTCACGTGTCGCCGGATTTTTCTCATTTAATGGAAAAGTATGGAGTTATCCCGGGGAAAATGTACTATCCCGAAAGTGCCGAAATAACAGAAATAATAAGAGAAATTGAGCTTGAATGCCTTACTCTTCCACCATATTTTGAAAATTCTGTAAAACTGCTTTCCGAAAAGCTTGTCATAGCCCTTTCCCGAAGCGAAACTTCACCCGTTAATCCTTCCGCAAGGTCAGATCTTCATAAAAAGCAGTTTATCCATGCAAGAAGCACCATTCATATGGACTATAAGCACGACTGGAGCATAGAAGAAATGGCGGACCTGGTTCACTTAAGCCCTTCGCGTTTTTTCACACTTTACAAAAGTATTTTCGGAACCTCTCCGAAAGATGATTTATTAAAATCCCGCATACAGCATGCCCAAATGCTTCTGTCCCAGGGGTATTCCGTAAGCGAAGTATCTGCACTTTCGGGCTTTTCCAACCAGTATAATTTCATAAGGCAATTTAAGAAGATAACCGGCAAAACTCCGGGTAAATATAAAAAGGATTGAATGTGATTACATTCAATCCTTTTTTCATATACTTTTTATGCTTCGTTTCCGCGCATAGTGTCGTTTTCTTTTATGTGTTCTATCGGTTTTCCGACATTTATAAGTCCGTTGTTATATGCAATTCCTATGGAAGTTCTTGTATATCTTTTTATGTCAAAGGCGTTATCTGTCGCAGGAAGCGGAGGGCGTAGCTTGAAATGCTCGGGATCCATTTCAACAGAATAATCCTTTATGCAATGGTAAATGTCCATAATTTCGTGCATCAATGTAACCACCTCGGGATTTTCGTGCATAACCTCGTTGTTGTAGCGGTGATAATCTATATTTGCCCTTATAAACATAAGGCGCCATCTCCAGGATTTTTTACCCCACTCGGGAAGCAATCCGTCAATTTCCTTTGCAAGAGCAAGTGCCCTTTCCGCAAGGGAAAAATCGGTAAGATTATTTTCAGGTGTCAGATTTATTTTAACCCTGTCATAGTTTTTAACGTGGTTTTCTTCAATCAGATTAACCATTTCAACAAACTTTTCCGTTTCCTTTAAGCCGAAGTGATAGCTTGCATATTCCGCCACGGCTTTTTCGGGATCGTTGTTGAAATCCTTGTAAAGTCCTGATACAACATACTTATTAAGGTCTTCAAATATGCCTTCGGAGTACATTCTTCCGCCATCAAGCTTTCCTTCTGTCGCTCTGAACAATTTCGTATATCTTTTCGGGAAGAAGGATGCGCCGTATCCGCCCCAGGGCCAGAGTCCCCACATAGATATTTCAGGAAATGCGGTAAGAGGAAGGCCTCCCGGCACTTTCACATCGATTGGGTAGCGGGGATATTTTGTGTGGGAATCGGCTTCTATAGCATCGCACCATTTTTCATTTTCAAGGGATTTTGAAAGTCCCTCCCATTCGCCTGACGGAGGTGAGTCAAAAAGCCAGGTGCTTACCGTAAGCTTGCAATCGGGGAAAAGCTCTCTTGCCACTGCCTTGGCTCTTTTAGCCGCTTTTATATATCCGTTTCCTCCCCAGGGAGAGCATTTTTCACATCCGCAGCCGCCCTCATCATAAGGGAAGGTTGATATCATATCAATTTCAACTCCGCGTTTTTTATATTCGCCAAGCACCATACGGTTTTGTTTATCGAGTATTTCCTGACCTACTTTAGTTGAAGGGCAAGCTTTATTTCCGTGTTCGCATCTTAAACCGTAGGGATCAAATATTTTTTGGGTTTTAGCCTCATCAGGCACGGGTAAAAATGTGCAGGATGTAGCGACGCTCGTGGACAGCTTCATACCCAGAGATTTGATAAATTTCTGAATTTCTGCAAGATGGGAAAAAGCATCTTCAATTTCCTTGTTTCCTTCTGCTTCCCCCAAAAACGGCATTCCGATGTGTATGCGGTTTATGCCCATAAGCGCCAGGTCCTCGTAATAATCGAATACCTCAGAAAGGGGTGCCATCCAGTAAAAGGTATGAAAATGCGTTGCCGTATAAACACATCTTTCGCTGCAATCGGGTGTTTTATAGCCTCTCATATCGGAAGGTATAATTCCGTTTTCGTCAAATTTGCTTGAATAGAGAAATACCCCTACTCCCGCAAAGACGTTTATGAGCGAGTCTGCCTTTACGGTTATCATTTCGGGTTTTCCCGTTATTCTGTAAGAATCGGGACGCATAGCTTCATCTGTCTCCAGAACCAAAGTGAACTCAGCTTCTTCGGAAAGTTCCATTCCGCGTGCCGTAAGCCTTTTTAATACCGTATCGTAAACGGGCTTTAATCTTTCATCCGAAACCAAGATGTTGAAAGTTTTCATTTTTATTCCCCCTTATACTTTGTTTACTTAATTATAGCACAGGAGAAAATTAAAATCCTTAAATTTTTTTACCGTTTTTCTGCCTTTTTTCTTTATTTTTTTGTTATTTTTTCAAGTGATATTCTGTACTTTCTTACAGAGTGATATTTTTGATAAATCAAAAGTGTTATTAAAACTATCGTTTTAGTTGTATTTTATTCGCCCATAAACTGCCGTAGGCAATACCACTGCGAAGCAATATCACTTGCAAAGCAAATATCACTCGCCGCAAGGTGAATAAAACTGCCGAGTGTCCTTTAGAACACTCGGCATATGCCGCACGGTTTTAATTTTATACATACTGTACGAAGGTTACCCATCTTCCGCAGCCACCGACAGAACCTATTTCAATAAATGCTTCAGCTTCCGTTTCATTGTCAAAATAAAACTCAAATTTATTTGCCCCTCTCTCGGGAGTAAATATACTGCAGCATCCTCTGTGGAAAGCAGGAACATATTCACGGCCGGATGCTCTTTCGTGGATTTTTTCTCCGTTCAGATAAGTATCAAATTTTGCCTTTCCGTTGTGGGAAATTCTTAAAGCTCTTGCCGATACCGCAGGAATGAAATCAAGGGTGTAGCGGTATTTTCCCTTCGGCACGGCAAAGTAAGCAAAGGGCGTTTCAACATCGTACTTTTCGCCCGTTTCAAGATTTTCAACGTGATAGATTTTAGCATCGGGAAAGCCGAAGGAAGCATCCCAATTTAAGCCGTTTACCGAAAACAACACATTCACGGTATTAACCGGCACTCTCTTTTTAGCTATGAGTTTTTTAACATTGAAGGCATATTCTGTCTTATCGCCCGGTGCAAGGTCAAGATTGAAGGAAGAAGGTGTTATAATTACATTCTGCGATGCACCGAGTGTAAATGTTCCCTTCATTTCAGTCTTTGTTCTGTTTTCTATTTTTATCTTAAAGTTATTTTCCTTTTCATAGCAATATGCCACAGTTTCGGGATATACCACACTCACGGTAAGAGGAGTTTCCGCTATAAGTGCCTCTGTAAGTTCATAATCCTTATCGATATGTCCGCTTAATCTGGGCGGTGCCATATTGTATGTTTTTCTGTCTTTTGGAAGGTTTTCAAATTTCACATCGGAATTATAATATTCCATAACCTTTTCAGCGACAAATGCCACCTCGTCACAAAAATCCCCGATTGTGGCAGATTCTGTCACGTTTATCATATTGTAAGAAAGCACAAGCTCGTCACCGATTGGAGCTGTCCACTTTTCAGAAATTCCGTCGGGGTTAAGTATTCCGACGATGGAGCCCACCGTTGCCGCGGTGCAGTCCGCATCGTGACCTAAGTTGGTGGCTGTGCATATTGCCGTGTCAAAATCGCCCTTTGAATGAAGAAGCGCCGTTAAGATAAAGGACACATTTATTGTTACATCCGTCCAGTTTTCCGAGCTGTATTTTTCAAGTATTCTGCTTCTGACCTCAACCGGGTCCTTTGTTTCATTGTACCATTTAACGGCATCACGGAAGGCTCTTCCCATTTTCGCATCTTCGGGGATGTAGGAAATTGCTTTTTCAATCATTTTTTCAACATCTGTTTCAGTAAATGCCATACTTTCAAGAGCCGCCAAAAACATAATGGCGTGAACTCCGTCATCCGCGTGGTCGGTGCAACCGTCCTCGATAGAAAGCTTAACCGCAAGGTAGGGATTTCCGGGAGCGAGACACGCCCAGAGCTCACTTCTTATCGCCGCACCCATACCGCCATGAAATTTATTGTTGTATCTGCCTGACAATGGGGCATAAATCTTTTTCTGATAATTTCCTTCTGCAACGCCGTATTCGTCGGGCAGGGTTTCCTGATTGTAAAGCCTCCAGGTATCGCCCATATTAAATCTGCTTACGGGAAGGCCTGTTCTCATAAGTATTTCAAGAGCTGAAACCTGCAAATCAAGGTCGTCGTTGGGAATCATAGTATCCGGAACGGGGTCGTAAAATGTAACATTACTAACCTGACATCTTCCCTCAAAGGGCATACCGAGTGTTCCTCCGACGGATTTACCTATGAAGCAACCCTTAAGTTTTTTTCTGTATACGGCATAATCAAGTTCTTTCATTAAAATCACTCCTCTTATCTTATTTTATCTCATATTGAAAATTTTGTAAATGATATTTAACGGCAATATGAGTTGACTTTTATTGATATTTCTGCTAAAATTCCTTAAAAGAGGTGATTTTTAATGGCAGAAGAGAAAAGCTTTACAGGCGGATTTGTTGACGGGAAATACTTTGTCAGAATCGGGCGATACAGCAAAAACCTTTTCAGAAATGTTGCCTATACCTATCATCCTTCGGGCTATCTTCACTCCTATCACACCCACGATTTTTACGAAATGAATTATGTACTTAAAGGAAAATGCGTAAACTATGTAAGCGGTGAAAACCTTGAAATGAACGAGGGCGATGCAATTTTAATGCACCCCGGCACCTTTCATTCGGTTTATTCCGAAAACGATTCTCTTGTTGTAAACTTTTTAATACGCAGTGAATTCCTTCTTTCCAATATGTCCTCATTAAATTCCGACTTTCCTTTCGGCAAATTTATCGATGCTTCAAAAAAGGACGACTACTACAGATATATTCTTTTTACCGGAGGAGAAACAAGCACCGACCTCTGCAGAAAGCTTATAGAGCAGATTGAAAAGGATGCTTCAGGCACGGCAGAAGGTTTTTTAAGAGAAGAGGCACTTTTTCTTCTCCTTGCCTCTGACCTTGCGACGAAGAAAACCAATCAGATACTCTCAGAGCAGAAGGGCAGAGAATCGGAAAAGCTTCACGAGGCAATGATGTTTTATGCTTACGAGCATTATGACACCATAACCCTTGAGGCACTTTCGGAAAAATTTGGCTATTCTAAAAGCCACATCTGCCGCATATTCCGTCATTACACGGGAACCACCTTCCACGAAATTTTAACCGATGTAAAGCTTTCTTATGCCTGCACCTATCTTCGCGAAACGAATTTACCGGTTCAGATAATTGCACAGAAGGTGGGCTTTCAGAGCATTGAGCATTTCCACAGACTATTTAAAAAGAGGTTTTCCATCTCACCATTAAAATACAGGTCTTCCCCTGAAAACATTGCCCTTAATATGTAAAAAGGTTGCTTAAGTTTCCTTAAGCAACCTTTTTATTATTCAGCGTCCTTGCTCTTGATTTTACTTAAGAGCGATGTAACTATAATGATTACTCCGATTACAACGAATATACCGAGCATTCCGAGTCCCATATAGCTTAAGTTATCAACGAAAGCACCGGGATTAAACTTAAAGCCTGCTTCGCTTGTTTCCACTGTAGCCTCCGTAGCAGTAACTTCGGCAGTTTCTAAAACTTCGCCTTCAACTTCAAGAACCATATCTTCTGTCTCTGTTTCTAAAACTTCTGTTTCCATAACTTCGTTCATTTAAGTACCCTCCCTTACTTCAAAAAGAAATTAAGAATAAGACCGCCGGCGATAACCGATGCAATCTGTCCCGATACGTTTACACCGATGGAGTGCATAAGAAGGAAGTTCTGAGGATCTTCCGCAAGTCCCATCTTGTGAACAATTCTTCCTGACATGGGGAACGCAGAAATACCTGCCGCACCGATCATGGGATTTATCTTTTTCTTTAAGAAAAGGTTTAAGAATTTTGCAAAAAGCACACCGCCTGCAGTATCAACGATAAATGCAACAAGACCAAGACCTAAAATTAAAAGTGTCTGAGGCTGTAAGAACTTATCAGCCTGCATCTGTGTTGCGATTGTGATACCCAGGAAAATTGTGATAAGGTTAGCCAAAACCTTCTGTGCGGTTTCGGATAAAGAATCAAGCACTCCGCACTCTCTGATTAAGTTACCGAACATCAAAAATCCGATAAGGCTTGCCGCAGTGGGTGCAATAATTGATGCAATTAAAGTAATTACGATGGGGAAAAGAATCTTTGTAAGCTTGGATACACTCTTTCCCTGATATTCCATACGGATTAATCTTTCTTTTTTAGTTGTCAAAAGCTTTATTACAGGAGGCTGAATGATGGGAACCAGCGCCATATAAGAATATGCCGCAACCATTATAGCACCTGTATATGCAGAATTTAATTTCTGTGCAACAACTATTGATGTGGGGCCGTCAGCAGCACCGATGATGGCGATGGATGCCGCATCGTTGATGTCAAAGAACATCGATGCCATACAAAGGGTAAAGAAAATACCAAACTGTGCAGCAGCACCGAAAATCATAAGCTTGGGGTTTGACAAAAGGGGCCCGAAGTCAATCATCGCACCGATGCCGATAAAGAGTATCAGCGGGAAAAGCTCGTTTGCGATACCCGCATCGTAAAGCGTATTAAGTGCGCCGACTTCCGCTTCACCGTTTTCTAAAAACTGTGTTACGGCACCGGAATTCGGGATATTTACCAAAATTGTTCCAAAGCCCATAGGCAGAAGAAGCGTAGGCTCCATATCCTTCTTTATGGCAAGGTAGATTAAAATTCCGCCGATAACCCACATTACCATACTCTGCCAGTTAAGTTCCAGCACGTTGCCGAAAATGACCATTAAACTATCCATGATATCCTCCTCTTGAGTAAAATAAAATAAAAGACAGACTTTCGCCTGTCAGACCAATTTCCGGCAAACAAAGCTTTGCTTTGTGACAGACTCCACCACTTGCCGGAAGCTATTAAACTAACTTTGATATTATACAACATTTCCCTTAAATTGTCAACAATATAATAATGTATATTTTAATCTTGACAAGCCCATTTTGATGATTATACTATGTTTTGTGGTGAGAAATTTATATAAATATATAATTTTCTTTGATAAAATATAGTAAATCAAAAAGAGAGGTGTTTTTTATGAGTTATATTCCCGAAGTAAAAACCACAACCAAAGGATATTTTCCCATCAAAGAAGGCTTTCTGTCCGAAACCTATGTAGCTTTCGGAGGAACGGAGTACACCCACGATTACAGTTTATTGAATTACAAGCTTTATAATGATGACTACAAGGTTACAATTGACGGCAAGGAATATAAGGCAAGAAACTGCCGTGTATCGGCTATTCCCTTCAACCGTCCCTGGCCCGGCCATCAGAGAGATTTTTCTCAGAGCGAGGATGCGGCATTCATTTCCGTTTACGGCTCTGCACCAGTTACCTTAACAGTTTCACTTAAAGGCGGTTTCCCCTCTCCCGTAGTCAGACCTTTATCAAAAAACATCATACCTGAAAAATCAGGCGACGATGTTGTAATTACTTTAGAAAAGCACGGTCAGTATGTACTTGAGCCTGAAAGTGAGCATAATGCACTTCATATATTCTTTGAGGAGGAAAAGGAATATCCCGATGCAAAGGATGCAACCTTCTATTTCGGCCCCGGTGTTCACTTCCCCGGTGTTGTCACCTTAAAGGACAACGAATCTGTTTACATCGACAAGGAAGCTATAGTTTTCGGTTCACTCTATTCCGAGGGCGGTAAAAACATCCGTGTTTTCGGTGGCGGTACAATCGACAATTCCACCGAGGAGCGAATTTGCGAAAACTGCTACGAAAACTATACAAAGGGAACACTCCGTTTTTATGACTGCAAGGACACCGTTATAGAAGACATAATATTGATGAACTCATCGAACTGGATTTTAGCTCTTTTTGACTGTGACGGTGCAGTAATTGACAATATAAAAATCATCGGTCATTGGAGATACAATGCAGACGGAATTGACCTTACCAATACAAGCAATGTTTTAATTAAAAATTCCTTCATCCGCTCCTTTGACGATACCATTACCATAAAGGCAATTTACGAGCATCCGTTGCCCGTTGAAAACATCGTTACCGACAACTGTGTGCTCTGGTGCGACTGGGGCAACAACTGCGAGGTGGGGATTGAAACCGACGCACCCATATACAGAAACATTGTTTTTAAAAATTCCGACCTTATACACAATGCGGCAACGGCAATGGATATTCAGAACGGCTGCGGCGCCGACATAAGTAACGTCACCTTTGAAAACTTGAATATCGAATATTCAAGGTACGCCCTTCCAATGGTATTCCAGCAGTCGGAAGAGCAGGTTTATGCGGCGGATAAGATGGGCGTTCCAAACCTGATTGCCATAGTAAATCATAAAATGCCGCTCCGGAAAAGAACTCCCGAGGGCGTCATCCGTGCTACCAAGGACTTTTTCGGCTATACCCACGACATATTATTCAGAAACATAAATGTCTATATGGACGAGCTTGAAAGAAACCCCTCCGTTATCCTTAAGTCCTACGATGAAAACATAGTTTTCAAAAACATTGTAATTGACTCTCTTTATATAAACGGAGCAAAGCAGGAAAATCTTGATGATTTCAAACTTGTGGTTGAAAACGCAGAATATGAATTAAAATGAAAAATACTCACCGTCTTCGGACGGTGAGTATTTTTCATTTTAATTTTTACTTTTCTATTGTAAGCCACATATGTTTAACATTTACACGGTTACCTTTATAACACTCTGAATACTGTATAAGCAGACGGTTATTTCCGTTTTTATCTTTTAATACCAAGTTGTTTGAATAATAGCATCCGCCTCCAACGTGGCCTATATGAGTACCTTCGTCCCAATTATAGCCGTCTTCGGAGGTATATAAAACAAAACCTCTTTCAACATCAGCAAGGTTATCACCTTTTCTTCCGTGAAGAATATATATTCCGTCCATCTGATTTGTCTGAGGATTGCGAATACCCTTATCAAGATAGCAGGTTTCAGCCTCGCCCCATGTTACGCCCTTATCGGTGGACACTATATGGTCCATATGACGTTCATCGTTTACATTATATGCATATACGTGAAGCTTTCCATCGTCGTCAAAAAGCATTGAGCCATAGCATCTTCCCTCAGTTGGAACAGGCACTACGCAAAATTCTTCGAAGGTTTCGCCGTTATCTTTGCTCTTGAATATGCGGTATAAATGCTCCTCCGATACACCGACGAAATTAACCGTTGCATCGTTACAGAATTCAAGCACATATATTTCGCCCTCATAATAGCAGGCATCATAAACTCTGCCTTTATAAGGGCAAAGTTCTTTTTCCTTTGTCCAGGTTTTGCCGTAATCTAAGCTTGTAACCACCATAGGAGTATTCCAGGGGGTGCAACCCTTACCCGAATCGTTTCTTAAGCAAAATGCAACAATTCTTCCGTCGTCGCAGGCAACAGCCTTTTCAACGCCTATTGCATATACGCCATCGTAAAAAGCCTCTTTGGAATAAGGAAGCTCATAAACATCGGAATAGGTTTCGCCGCCGTCTTCGGATATTCTGTATTCAATCCATCCGAATGCTGTATGTCCGTCCCATTTTTCTGCCGATACATTGGAATTGAAATCTATAAATTTATTGGGCGCCCACTGAGCCATTGCGTGGCTCATATGTCCGCTTCTATGTCTGCTTTCGTTATCAACGTACATCACAGGATCATCAAGCTTTACCGTATAGTTTTTTCTTTTAATTTCAATACTCATTTTTATTTCTCCTTTTTATATTTTTTCATGGTTTCCAAAGTGTTTTTACCTTGATTATAAATAAAGCACCAATCCGCACCGCAAAAAAGCATATCAAAATCTAAATCCGACCAGGTTTTTATATCATTTTCGCTCATTCCGCCTGCAAGTCCTGTTACTTTTCCGTGTTTTCTTAAAATATTTACGGCTCGTTTAATTTCAGACATAGTCTTGTCCCCGTAAACATTTAAGAAGTCATTAAGCGAACCGGACAAATCGTTGGGACCGAAAATAAATCCGTCAATATAAGGAATTTTTATTATTTCTTCTAAACTGTCAATCATATCGATATGCTCAATCTGAAGTAGTCTTACCATATCAAAGCTTTTTTCTTTTACATATTCTGCCGCATCGGTTTTTCCGTAGCCTATTGCCCTAAGTGGGCCGAACCCTCTTGTCCCAAAAGGAGGATACAATGTGGTTTCAATAAGCCTTTTAATTTCATCAAAAGATTTTACCATTGGGAAAATTATACCATCGGGGCCCATTTCCAAAATTCTTTTTGTTTCCGTAAGGTCATCCTGAGGCAGACGAACTACCGCCGGAATATTTGCCGATCTTGCTCCGTTAAGATGGCACAAAACATCTTTATAGCTCATATATGTATGCTCCGTGTCAATCCATACACAATCGTACCCGATGTTTCCCATAATTTCACATAAGCAAGGGTCAGTCAGGCTTACCAAGGTTCCCAATATTTTTTCTTTGTTTTCAATTTTTTTCTTTAATAAATTCATTTTAACCGCCTCATCTACTATTATATCAGCTAATAATACAAATTAAATAGAAAAATATGCATAATATATTGCAATTCCTGCAAAGTTATGCTATTCTTTATTGAAGGGAGGCGGTAATGTTGGAAAATTTATTTGAATACTATCTTGAAAACGATAAGTTTCACCTTAAATATGCAAAAGGCGACCCTGCTGTAAAGGAACAGGAGTTTCACGACTATAATGAATTTGTCTTTTTTATTGAGGGTGAATCCTACCTCATTTCAAAAAACATTCAGCAGGACCTTGCTCCGGGCAGTATAATATTAATTCCCAAAGAAAATTTCCATCAGTTTTGCGTAAGCCACCCAAAAACTTATGTAAGGTGCATTTTGGGATTTCGTGAAAGCGAGGAGCTTTCCCGCCTTACAAAAGAAGTTATGGATACCATAAAAGTTATATCCGAGCCTGATGAAAAAATTGTAGGCATCTTTAACTCCCTTGCCGAAAGCATTAAAAGCGACCTTACCGATGATGAAAAAGAGCTTCACATTAACTCCGCTTTGGTTCAGCTTCTGGTGCACTTAAAGCTTCATCCTTCAGCAGAATTTAGTTCTAACTTAAATATATCCCCTATGGTGAGCCGTGCTTTAGCCATCATAGATGAAAATTATGCCGAAAATTTGTCGGTGGAAAGCATTGCCAAAACCCTTTATGTATCTCCTTCCACTCTTGCCCACAAATTCAGCAGGGAACTTAAAATTTCGGTATATAAATACATTACGAAAAAGCGGTTATCCGTTGCTCATAAGCTTATTTTGCAGGGAGAAACTATGGCAAACGCTTCGGCAAACAGCGGTTTCGGCAACTATTCCTGTTTTTACAAGCATTATAAAAAATACTATAAGCAGTAAAAAAAGTAGCTGATTTATAAAAACACAGAGCAAAATGCTCTGTGTTTTTTTCATATAATTACATTTTCCTTCTGCATCCGTCTATCTGAATGTTCTGTCCTGAAATATAGCTTGACTCATCACTTGCAAGGAACAATATGAGGTTTGCATTTTCCGCATCGGTGCCCGATCTTCCTATATAGGAAAAATCGGAAGGCTCGTTAAAATTAACATCCAAGTTTTCAGATGGGCTGACAGTCCCCGGAGAAACAGCGTTTACTAAAACGCCTTTATCCGCCACTTCCTTGGCAAGAGCCTTTGTCATTGATATAACCGCACCCTTGGTGGCTGAATAATGTGTCATATTTCCGTTTCCGTAAACACCGGCAACGGATGCAACGTTTATTATTCTTCCGTAGTTTCTTTCAACCATTCCCGGAAGTACAGCTTTCGTCATATATACAACGCCCATTATATTTACGCCAATAAATTTGCGCCATTCAGAAAAAGGAGTGTCGAGAAAGCTTCTCCATCCTCGCCAGAGAGCCGCATTGTTGACGAGAATGTCAATTCTTCCGAGTGCTCCCTCTGCCTCTTTTACAACCTTTTCTACCTCTTCTTCATTACTTACATCGCACTTATAAATAAGGACATCTTTTGTGTATTTTCCCGCCTCGTCTTTAACCTTTATGAGCTTTTCATAATCAATGTCAAGAAGAATGAGCTTTGCTCCTTCTTTCGCAAACCTTAAAGCCGTTGCTCTGCCTATTCCTACACTCGCACCTGTAATAAGTGCCGATTTATCTTTAAGCTTCATAAAAAATTCCTCTCATATATTGTCCCTTATTGCCTTTAAGTTTTTAAGAAGCGGCTGGGCGGGGGCGGCAAGTTCGTCGTGCTCATATACCGCAAGATACATAACACAACCGATTTCTCCGCCGATTCTTCTAAGTAATCTGCATTCTCCCCCGCTCAAGAACAAAAAGGGTATCGAAAGCTTTTCCTTAAGAAGATTTATTATTTTAAGGTTTTCAAGCTGCTCTTCCATAGTTTCCGCACCCACAACCAATTTTGCAATGTCAGCACCACGTCTTTGATATTCAAGGGCGATTTCAAGTACCTTTTCGGCAGGAGTGAATTTAAGAATATGTGAGGAAATTAAAACCTCAGCACCCTTTTCGTGAAGCTTACCAATTAATTCCATCTGCTTTGTTGCGGCAGCTTCATTCATCGTTACTTCGCCCGGAGTTTTATCGTAAAGGTCGCCCAGCACATCAACTAAGGTTGCGCCGCATTCTGCCAATTCCAAAAGTTCTTCCGCTATTGTCTCGTCAGACTTTCCTTCGTTGTGATGGTTTCTGTAATTTGTGGCATAAACGGGCTTATCCGTATAGGACAAAAGCTCCTTATAGGTTTCCTTGTTTCTGTACTCAGGATTAAGCTGTTCAAACTGCATACCTATCGCCTCTGCCCCACAGGCTATGGATTTATCGGTAAGCTCCTTCACACGCTCCGGTGTTTTTGCAATTACCATCGAGGTGATAATTGCCCTTTCGCTGTTAAGGAAGGTCTTTTTCATATCAGCGCCACCTTCCCATAGCGTTTCTTCCGCCGTCTATCATTATATTTTCGCCGTTTATAAACTGACCCTTTTCAGATGCCACAAAAAGACAGAGGTCGATTATCTCCTGAGGATCTGCCGCCCTTCCCAGAAGCGTCCTCATGCTTGCCATTGACGGTCTTGTAAGAACGGGGCCGGGAGATATGCAAACACATCTTATATTATGCTTTGCCCCAAACTGTGCAAGGCCTTTGGTAAGCCCGTACATTACTCCCGATTTAGCCGCAGGGTATTCCATATGGTAGGCATCCCCCTCCATACCTGAAATTGAGCCTATATTTATGATAAGTCCGCTTTTCTGTTCTCTCATCTGCTTTGCCACGGCGTGGGCAAAATAAAACTGGGCCCTGAAATTAACATCTATTCCCCAGTCGTAAACCTCGATGGGCACATCTGGAAATTCGGGATATTTTTCCATATCCACCTTCTGCATTCTTACGGCAGTGCCGCCTGCAAAATTTGCAAGGATGTCAATATGTCCGAATGCCTTTACCGCCTCATCCCTTGCCATACACGCATTTTCATATTGGCGGACGTCGCACAAAACGCCTATTGCCTTGCCCTTACCTTTATTATTAATCTCAGCAACCTTTTCTTTAAGCACTTCTTCGTTTACATCACACATAACCGCATTTCCGCCAAGGGATGCAATATTTTCAGCGAACAAAAGCCCCATACCAGATGCCGCACCTGTTACGAGGGCAACCTTTCCCGTAAAATCCATAATAATCCTCCTTGCTTTTTTTCTTTATTATATAACTACCTTTATAAAGATACAATATCAAAAACGGTATACATTTGATGTTTTCGGTGTCATTTTCGTTGTTTTACTTGATATTTTTTATCTTTTATGGTACACTTCTTGATGGGTGATGAAAATGGATTTTGACAAAATAATAATTACAAAGCTGCTTTCCATGTTTGTGGTACACTCACCGAAGGGAAGAAATGACAAGATTTTCGAGCGGCCAAGCTACGCCCTTTCTTTCACAAATGACGGACAGATAACCTATACCCACCGTAAAAAGAGCTTTATATCGGATAATTTCTCCGCAGTAATCCTTCCCAAAGGACAGACCTATGACATAAAGGGCGACAAAGAGGGCTTTTTCCCCGTTATCAATTTTGAGTGCGAAAACTTTTCGGCTGATACCTTCACCCTGTTCCCCATAAAAAATATGAATGTCGTTATGAAAGATTATGAATTATTGAAAAACGCATTTTTCAGCGGCAAAAACAACCTTCATACAATGGGGCTTTTTTATAATCTTTTATCCGGAATTATAAATCAGGGGCGGGAAGAATCAAAGCTTTTATCCCCCGCAATAAACTATATAGAAGAAAACTACTCATCCGAAATAAGCAATTTATATCTTGCAAAGCTTTGCCACATAAGCGAGGAGCATTTCAGAAAGCAGTTTAAAAAAGCTTACGGCATATCCCCTTATCAGTATATAATTAATTTAAGAATAAGTAAGGCAAAGCAGCTTCTTTCCGAGGGCTATCTTAAGATAAGTGCAGTTTCCGAGCAGTGCGGATTTTTTAATCTCTATCACTTCTGCCGTCTTTTCAAGCAGAAAACAGGCTTAACCCCCTCTGAATATATGAAGCAGAACAAAATTTCTGCACCTTAAGGGATTACTCAAAATACACATTTTATCAGGTTAATAAACAGATGACAAATGAAAATTTGTTAAGAAAACAGGAAACTTATTTTCCGGAAAGAGGTAAAGAATGAATAAAAAAATATTAATGCTGTCAGTTATTTTAGCTTTAAGTGTAAGTGTTATTGTCGGATGTTCCAAAGGAACCGTACAAGAGGAGACAGAAGCTTCTTTGAACACAATGCAAAGTGAAGTAACAGGAAAAGTGGAAGAAATAAAAGATTTTATGTTAATTATAACGGATGATGATAATGTTAGCTATTCATTTACTTTTGAAGAGAAGCCGGAAGGACTGGATAAGATAGCTGTCGGAGACAGAGTACTCGTAACTTATACAGGTACGCTATCAGAGGTTGATCCTTTTACGGGGAAGTTTACGGTGAGGGCATTATCTTCCGGCTGTTCAGATCATTCGGAGGAGAACAGCTCTGATAAAAAGCAAAACGGAGATTTGAGATCCAGTGGGATTACAGATCCCTATGTAAATCCCGAGGTGAAATTCAGCAACCTGACATCTTACGAAGATCAATCAGAACTCGGCAAGGATTTAGTAAAAGCCGGAATAAAAGAATCTTACATTAAAGATTATATTAACTATGTTAATGTGTATAATGAAACTGCACCTGAATCCGTTCTGGATGGCTGGAATACTTTGGATAAAGTAAATTACGACCCATATGAGATAAACGATGTATGGGTGCAAAAATATCCCGATTTTGTTGGTGTTTGTTGCAGGATGGCAGCTTTTACATTGTTGAGAGATGATATCCTTATAAATAACACTGATTTTCAAAAACCATCTATGAATGCATTGACTTTTGATAATTATTCGTTTGAAATGATGCCCACTAAATATATGACAGATGAAAACTTAAAGGCATTTGAAAACTTTTATGCACCAATACCTACAAGCACATCAACTGATAAAGAAGTTCAAAAAAAGGTTTTGGAGCAAGCTCTTAAGGAAAGAGGAATTGAATTTAACAATTCCAATTTAAAGTTTATAGGTATGGTGGGGCACGATACTGTAGATGAATCCAATCCGTTTCTGTTTATAGAGCATGCAGGAGTGATATACGAAAAAAATGGCTCTGTATATCTTTTGGAAAAATTAGCATTCCAGGAACCATATCAATGGATCGAATTTCCATCCGAAGAAGAGATTATTAAATATTTTGAATCTAAATATAATTTAGATTCAACCGGCAGAATAGCTGAACCTATATATATGATTAATGATAAGCTGTTTTAACACAGTTTTATGCCTCTTAAACTTTAATTTTTTACTTAAATATCCGAAAGCAGCAAGGTGCATTTGACCTTGCTGCTTTTTTACTTCACAGCTTTAAGAGTTGTTTACAAAAAATTTCAAAATTCCCTATTGACAATTTGACCTTCTTTGACTATAATATACTTACAAAGGTCAAAAATAGTCAAAGTCAAATTTTGACAAGGAGATGATAAGATGCATTTAAGTAACAGCATTGAAGAATTTTTAAATGAGCTTCTAAGAGACGAGGACGGTATTATAGAAATAAAAAGAAATGAGCTGGCAGAACGCCTTGGCTGTGTCCCCTCCCAGATAAACTATGTAATACAGACACGCTTTACCAAAGAACGCGGCTACAACGTGGAAAGCAGAAGGGGCGGCGGCGGCTTTATCCGCATAACCAAGGTTAAGGTGCGGGGCGATGAATATATTATGCATATAATAAATTCGATAGGCTCCTCCCTCGATTACGGGACGGCAAGGGCTTTAGTTTCCAATTTACTGGGGTATAATAAAATAACGGAGCGGGAAGCAAAAATCATTTTAGCCTCCCTTTCCGATAACATTCTCCCCTTTCCCGCACCCATAAAAAACGAAATAAGAAGTGCGGCAATGAAAAATATACTTATTAACTTAATCTGAAAGGAATGATTTTTATGTTATGTGAAAGATGCAAGCACAATCAGGCAACAATGCATTACACAGAGGTTATAAACGGCAAGGTGACAGAATATCACCTTTGCGAGAAATGTGCAAGAGAGGAAAAGCTTTCCGCAGAATTTACCGATTTTGACATTTTCAATATGTTTTCTCCCAAAAAGGAAAAAAATGAAACAGGACTTATCTGCGAAAGCTGCAAAACCACACTGCCCGAATTTAAGAAAACAGGAATTGCAGGCTGCTCAAAATGCTATGAAACCTTTGCTTCCGTAATTGAATCTATGCTTTTAAGAACTCAGGGTACATCAAAGCACATTATGCCTGAAGAAACAAAGAAGGAAGAAACCACCGACGAAAAAATAGCAAAGCTTCAGTTATCCCTTAAAAAGGCAATAGAAGCTGAAGAATACGAAAAGGCGGCAAAGATAAGAGACGAAATCCGCACACTTAAGGAGGAGGCGTAATTATGAGCTGGTACAATGAAAACGGGCCCAAAAGCGAAGTTGTTGTAAGTACACGCTGTCGCTTTGCAAGAAATTTATCAAGCTATAAATTTCCTTCGAAAATGACAAGCGACGAAGCAAACCGCTTAATAGGAGAAATAAGCGACACATTTTTTAATTCCAATGCTTCTTTTAAGGATGAATTTTCCCTTACAAAATCAAACGAAGTTTCAAGAGAGGAGCTTTTAACACTTTTTGAAAAGCACTTGATCAGCCGTGATATGATTAAAAATCCTCTTCCCTCCGCTGTTTTGCTTAACAGGGACGAAAGTGTTTCCATAATGCTTATGGAGGAGGATCACATAAGACTTCAGGTTATTCTTCCCGGCTATCAGACAAAGGAAGCACTTAAAACCGCATCGGATTTTGAGAAGCTTCTTGACGGAAGATTCGGCTTTGCAAAGGATGAAAACTTAGGCTATCTCACAGCCTGTCCCACCAACCTTGGAAGTGGCTTAAGAATTTCCGCAATGCTTCACCTTCCCGCCCTTACCATGACAAAAAGAATAGGACATATGCTTAATTCCGTGGGTAAGCTCGGTCTTACCATAAGAGGTATGTACGGCGAAGGCACCGAGGCAAGAGGCTGTTTATACCAGCTTTCAAATCAGGTTACCCTGGGAATGACGGATGAAGAAATATTAACCAAGGTAAATTCCGTAATTGACCAGATAGTATCAATCGAAACAAAGCTGCGAGAGGATATATTAAAGGCAAACGAAACGGAAATTAAAAACCGTGTTATGCGTTCCTACGGCATACTTAAAAATTCCTATTCATTGACAAGCGAGGAAGCAATAGGCTACCTTTCCGATTTAAGGCTTGGAAAAGCCCTCGGCATAACCGATTCTGACTATAAAAATATTTCAACACTCCTTGTCAAAGGCTCTCCCGCCTGCCTCATTTCCGAGGAAGGGCTTTTGGATCCTCTGGCTCGCGATTTAAGGCGGGCAAATTTAGCAAAAGAAATTTTATGAAAGGATGATTTAAATGGCATCTTTTGAAGACAGATTTACAGAAAAAGCCAAGCACGTTTTGTCGGCGGCACAGAATTTTGCCGAGAAAATGGGCACCGGCTTTGTGGGAAGTGAGCATCTTCTTTTAGGCCTGCTTGACGAGGAAGCAGGCTCGGCATACCGCTATCTTACAAGCAAGGGCGTAACCCAAAATGCCGTAATTGATAAGATTTCCGAAATTTTGGATATTTCAGGCGACGCCAAAGCCGTTACAGAATACACCCCAAGAACCAAAAGAATCCTTGAAATAAGCTTTATGGAAGCAGGAAACTTAGGTTCGGGCTATATCGATACGGAACACATTTTACTTGCCATATTCCGTGAAGGACAAAATGTTGCACTCCGCATCCTCTCCTCTATGGGGCTTCCGAGAAATGCATATAACGAAATACTGACCTTTATGGTGGGCGGAAACGAAAATGCGGCTTCTCCCAATAACGGCAATGCGCAGAGTAATCCAAAAAAGAGTAAAACCCCCACATTGAGCCAGTTCGGCAGAGACCTTACAAAGCAGGCGAAGGAAGGAAAATTTGACCCGGTTATAGGTAGAGACGATGAAATTAACCGCGTTATTCAGATTTTATCCCGCAGAAGCAAAAATAACCCGTGCTTAATCGGTGAGCCCGGCGTTGGTAAAACCGCCATAGCCGAAGGCCTTGCACAGATGATTGCAGAAGGCAACGTCCCCGAAAATCTACGCGGAAAAAGCCTGTTTACATTGGATTTATCCTCTATGCTTGCAGGTGCAAAATACAGAGGTGAATTTGAGGAAAGGCTTAAAACCGCCGTTGATGAAATTATAAAAAGCGGAAACGTGGTTTTGTTTATCGACGAAATTCACACCATCATAGGTGCAGGTGCCGCAGAGGGAGCAATTGATGCATCCAACATATTGAAGCCCTCCCTTGCCCGTGGTGAGCTTCAGTTAATCGGTGCAACCACCATAAATGAGTACAGAAAATACATCGAAAAGGATGCGGCACTTGAGCGTCGTTTCCAGCCCGTAACCGTGGGCGAGCCCTCGGTTGAAGAAACAATTGAAATTCTTAAGGGCTTAAAGGATAAGTACGAAGCACATCATAATGTAGAAATCACACCCGAGGCGATTAATGCTGCGGCAAAGCTTTCCGCAAGATATATTTCAGACCGTTTCCTTCCCGACAAGGCGATTGACTTAATTGACGAGGCATGCTCCAAGGCAAGGATGATTACCTTAACGCCTCCCGATGAGCTTAAAGCAATCGAAGAAGAGCTTGCCGAAGTTAAAAAAGAAAAGGATGCGGCAATAGCTTCCCAGGAATTTGAAAACGCCGCACTCCTTCGTGACAAGGAAAAGGAGCTTTCGGAAAAACTCCGCCTTAAAAAGGACGAGTGGAATAAGAAAAACACCGAACGTCACACAGTTATCACCGATGAGCACATCGCATCAATTCTTTCCGATTGGACGAAAATTCCCGTAAGCAGACTTGGTGAGGACGATGCAAAAAGGCTATTAAAGCTTGAAGAAACCCTTCACGGCAGAGTAATCGGACAGCACGATGCGGTAAGTGCAGTATCCCGTGCCATAAGGCGTGGCAGAATGGGACTAAAGGACCCCAAACGTCCCATAGGCTCCTTCATCTTCTTAGGCCCTACCGGTGTAGGTAAAACGGAGCTTTCAAAGGCACTTGCAGAAGCTATGTTTGCCGACGAGGATGCAATGATAAGAATCGATATGTCAGAATATATGGAAAAGCACTCGGTATCAAAGCTTGTTGGCTCCCCTCCCGGCTATGTAGGCTTTGAAGAGGGCGGTCAGCTTACGGAAAAGATAAGAAGAAAGCCTTATTCCGTTATTCTTTTTGACGAAATCGAAAAAGCACATCCCGATGTATTCAACATTATGCTCCAGATTTTGGACGACGGCATTTTAACCGACTCCCAGGGCAGAAAGGTCGATTTCAGAAACACCGTTATCATAATGACATCAAACATCGGTGCAAGGAAAATTACCGATACTGCAAAATCAATAGGCTTTTCGGACAATAATGCCGATGCCGATTATGAAAAGATAAAGGACGGCGTTCTGTCCGAGCTTAAGAAGGAGTTCCGCCCCGAATTTCTTAACCGAATTGACGAAATAATCGTTTTCCATAAGCTTACGGAGCCGGAAATAAAGGAAATTGCCGCACTTATGCTTGAAAGCGTTAAAAAGAGAATGAAGGCAATGGAAATAGATGTTGAATTCACAGATAACCTCGTTTCCATGATTGCGAAGGAAGGCTTTGATGCAACCTACGGTGCCCGCCCCCTAAGACGTGCAATTCAGACAAAGGTTGAAGACTTTTTAGCAGAAAAGATGCTGGAAGGCGTAATAAAAGCCCCCACGAAAATCACCGTGGACTTTGACGAAAAAGTATTGATAAAATAAAAAAATCCGCAGTGCAAAAGCACTGCGGATTTTTTTATTTAGATTCAAGATAGCGCTTTCTGCCTTCTTCGTATAAGTTATTACCCTCGGAGTCGATTATTACAACAAGGGGCATATCCTCAACATAAAGCTTACGAAGTGCTTCTGCACCAAGGTCTTCATAGGCAATAAGCTCACACTTTTTGATGCACTTGGCAAGAAGTGCGCCTGCACCGCCGATGGCACCGAAATATACACCATCGTACTTTTTCATTGCTTCAACCACTTCGGGAAGACGTGCACCCTTACCTATCATACCTCTTGCACCAACGCTCATCATTGTGGGGGCGTAGGCATCCATTCTTCCGCTGGTTGTGGGGCCGGCAGAGCCTATAACCTTCCCCGGCTTTGCAGGTGTGGGACCAACGTAATAAATGGTAGCATCCGTAGGATCAAAGGGAAGTGCTTCGCCCTTTGCCAATGTTTCGCACATTCTCTTATGTCCCGCATCACGGGAGGTGTAAATTTCACCGGTTAAGTAAACCTTGTCGCCTGCCTTAAGTGTTCTTGCAAGCTCGCTTGTTAAAGGAAGATTAATATGCTTTTCCATTATATCACCTCCGACTTATGACGTGTTACGTGACAGTTGATATTTACTGCACAGGGCATACCTGCGATATGTGTGGGAAGAGTTTCGATGTTAAGACCGATTGCTGTGGTCTTTCCGCCAAAGCCCTGGGGGCCGATTCCGAGCTGATTGATTTTTTCGAGCATTTCCTTTTCAAGGTCAGCATAGAAGGGATCGGGATTTTCGGAATCCAAACTTCTCATAAGAGCCTTCTTTGCAAGAAGAGCACACTTATCAAATGTTCCGCCGATACCAACGCCTACCACCATGGGAGGGCAGGGGTTGGGGCCTGCTGTTTCAACAACCTCCAATATAAAGTCCTTTATTCCCTGAAGACCTGCAGAGGGCTTGAACATTCTTATCATACTCATATTTTCACTTCCGAAGCCCTTGGGGCCAAGAGTGATTTTTACATTCTCACCGGGAACGATTTCTGTGTAGAGCATTGCTGGAGTGTTATCTCCGGTGTTTCCGCGTCTTACAGGATCAGCCACAACGGACTTTCTTAAATAGCCTTTGTCATAACCGCGTCTTACACCTTCGTTAACGGCATCTGTAAGGTCGCCGCCTGTAAGATGCACATCCTGTCCGATTTCAAGGAATACGCAAGCCATTCCTGTGTCCTGACAAACGGGAACATCCTCACTGTCTGCAATTTCAAAGTTTTCAATGATATCATCAAGAACGCCCTTTGCAATTTCGCCGTCCTCACACGCACGGCAGGACTTAATTGCACATTTAACGTCCTCGGGAAGGTGGTTGTTTGCTTCTATGCAAAGTCTTTCAACCACGTCAGTAATCTCGTTCACATTAATTTCACGCATTTTTATTCTCCTTTTTATAAGAATTTTCCGATAAACTGACAGACGAGCACAACGCACACCAATGCAACGGGATAGGTTGCCGCATATGCCGATGCAACATCATCCGTTTTCGTAACCTTAACAAGTGTTCCGAGGGCAGGAGTTGATGTCATACCGCCGCAGATTGAGCCTAAGTTATTGAATATGGAAAGCTTCAACACCTTTGCCGCAATTATATATCCTATAAACATAGGGATGAGTGTAATGAGTGCACCGTAAACGAAAAGCATAGCACCGTGCTTTGAAAGGGTTTCCACAAATCCTGCACCGCCCTTTACACCTGCACCCATCAGGAAGAGTGCAAGTCCGAATTCTCTCATAGCTTCAAGCACGGACTTTTTAACCTTTAGCGAAACCTTGCCCACTTTTCCGAAATGTCCCATTACAAGGCCTGCAATGAGAGGTCCTCCCGATGTACCGAGGGCAAAGCTTGTGCCTCCGGGAAGCGGGATTGTGATTTTTGCAAGGATTATACCAAGCACAATGGCAACTGCGAAAGCACCGAAGCCGAAGCTGTCGATACAGAATAAGCTTTTGCCTTCTTCCTTTACCTCAACGCCGGATGCAGCTTCAAACTTTTCTTTTTCCTTGTCAATATCAATTTTAAGGATTTTCGGAACAAGCTGAACGAAAAGCACAACGCCCACAACGCCGAAGGGATAAGCAATGCCGTAGCCTACGGATGCAAGGTCGGAGCCGGTTGCTTCAATTGCCGCGCCGAGACCGGGGGTGCTTGTAAGAGCACCTGCCATCATACCAACTGAAATATCCGTCGGGATATTGAATACTTTTATAATGCCTATTGTTGTAAGAGCACCTGCGGCAATTACGATAACACCAAGTAAAATATAAGATTTTGCATTTACTTTGAAGTTTCTGAAAAATTTAGGGCCTGCGATAAAGCCAACCGCCGTAACGAAGGCGATAAGCCCCAGATCTCCTACAACGGAAGGAACGCTGTAGCCGAAATGGCCGAAAACAAGAGCAACAAGAAGCACTCCCGCCGTTCCAAGCTCAAGTCCTGCAATTTTTATACTTCCGATAATATAGCCGAGGGAAAGTATTAAAAATGTAATCATAAGGGGATTTCCCATTACAGATTCGGTAAACCAGGTAATAAGTGTTTCCATAAAAACCCTCACTTTCTGGTGTAATCGGGAAGAAGTCTCGGAGATGCGGTGTCGTTTACGATACCTGCTTCCTTTCTTTCCTTCTCGAATGCTTCAACGTGAGAAAGAGTAAGCTCCCCAGCCTCTGTTTCCTTACTTACCTTTGCCGCCATTTTACCTGCGTGACGGCCGAATACGATGATGTCAAGAAGTGAGTTACCCATAAGACGGTTTCTTCCGTGGATACCGCCAACAGCCTCACCTGCAACAAAGAGGTTTTTAACATCCGTCATACCGTCGGGATTAATAAAAAGACCGCCGTTCTGATAGTGGAGTGTAGGGAAAACAAGCATAGGCATTTTTCTTATATCCCATCCGTATTTTCCGTACATTCTCATCATACCGGGAATTCTCTTTTCGATTGTTCCCTCACCGTGGATTTCTTCAATCATGGGAGTATCAAGCCATACCGCACTTCCGTGGGGTGTTGTTACACCTAAATTTCTTTCGGTACATTCGCGGATGATGGATGCCGCAGATACGTCACGGGTTTCCAAAGGATGCATAAATGCAACACCTTCGGCATTTACAAGCATAGCACCGATGGAACGAACCTTTTCTGTTACAAGTGCGCCGTAAATCTGATCGGGATATGCAACGCCCGTGGGATGATACTGAAGGGTATCGGCATATAAAAGCTTTGCTCCCGCACGGTAACCTAAAATAAGTCCGTCAGCTGTTGCACCGTAGTGGTTTGATGTGGGGAAGCCCTGATAGTGAAGTCTTCCCGCACCGCCTGTTGCGATGATTACGGTTTTAGCTCTTGCAATTAAGATTTCGCCTGTTTCCATATTTTTAAGAACTGCACCTGTTACGCTTCCCTTGCCGTCCGTAAGAAGCTCGATTGCCGCAGTAAAATCAACCACGGGAATCTTGCGGTTTAATACCTCGTCACGGAGGGTTCTCATAATTTCCGCACCGGAATAATCCTTTGCGGCGTGCATTCTTTTTCTTGATGTACCGCCGCCGTGGGTGGTAATCATTGTGCCGTCCTTATCTTTGTCAAACATTACCCCAAGGTCGTTAAGCCACTTGATGGCACCGGGGCCGTCTGTTACAAGCTTTCTTAAAAGCTCGGGAACATTTGCATAATGACCGCCGCCGAGAGCGTCGATATAGTGCTGTGCGGGAGAGTCGTTTTCCTTGTCTGCCGCCTGAATACCGCCCTCTGCCATCATTGTGTTGGCATCGCCGATACGAAGCTTTGTAACAATCATTACGTTTGCGCCTGCTTCATTTGCTTCAATTGCCGCAGATGAACCGGCACCGCCGCCACCTATTACAAGTACGTCCACATCATAGTCGATTTTTGTAAGGTCAATGTCTAAATCAAGGGTTCTGCTTCTGCCCTGAAGGAGCTCGCAAAGCTCTTCGGGCACCTTGTCGCCCTTGTTGGGGCCGACAGTAAGGTTCTTAAAGCCTTCTTCCTTATAGTCAGGATGGAACTTCTTAAGTAATGCATCCTTTTCTTCTGCTGTCATTCTCTTTGGCTCAAAGCCGATTCTTTCTTTTCTTGTAGCTTCAACTTTTTTAACGGAAGCAAGCATTTCCTCTGTAAACATAAAAGTTCCTCCTTTCTTATTTCTCAATTTCTCTTGTATTGTAAAGCTCTTTTAATTCTTCAATGGGCTTTTGCATAAGGTCTTCGATTAATTCCGTAAAGGTCCCTTCCTCAATTTCCTTAACTCTTGCCTCAAGGTGTCCGCTGGAAGGTGCAAGATACTTACCTGTAAGACGTCTTGCAAGAAGGCCTACCTGAGGGTGGCTTATTCCTGCAGGACAGCGGGATGAGCAAACGCCGCACATTACGCAGTCGAAGGATTCCTCGGCACACTTTTCAAAGTCGCCTCTCTGAGCATATGCGATATACTGCATTACATTAAGATCCTGAGTACATGCCTTTGTGCAGGCATTACATCCGATACAGCTGTAAATTTCGGGATAAAGCTGCATCATAATCTGACTTGTGGGAGAAACCTCGTTTATGTTGTATACCTCTTTTATGAGCGGGAAGAAAGGAAGTGTTGCCACATACATATTGTCCTCAACCGTTGTCTGGCAGGCAAGGCAAACCTTTAAGTCCCTCTCCCCTTTTATACGGTAGATGGTTGCACAGGCACCGCAAAATCCGTTACGGCAGCCGCAACCTCTTACCAGGCTGTAGCCCGCATATTCCATAGCACTCATTATTGTGAGCCCTGCGGGAACAGTATATTTCTTTCCGAAAAAGAATACATTTACCATATTTTCCATATCGCACTTACCTTTCTCAATACTCGTCCGGCAATTCGTCTACTTCGTCACAGCGAAATACAGGGCCGTCCTTGCATACATATTTTGAACCGATGTTACATCTTCCGCATTTACCGATACCGCACTTCATACGAAGCTCCAAAGTGGTGTATACCTGCTCCTTGGAAAAGCCAAGCTCGCCCAATGCTTCAAGCACAAACTTTATCATTATGGGAGGGCCGCAGACCAAAGCGGTTTTATCGTTGGAGAAGCCGATTTCCTTAAGATAGGAAGGAACAAAACCGACGTGGCCGTTCCAGGATTCTTCCTCTCGGTCGATTGTAAGGTACACGTTTGTGTCCTTCATTTTCTTCCATACGTTTTCGATTTCGGAAAGTCCCACAAGGTCGGCACTTGAACGCGAGCCGTATAAAATATCAACCTTACCGTAATCGTCACGGTTATCAAAAACATAGTTTATGACAGAGCGAAGCGGTGCAAGACCGATACCTCCTGCGATAAAGAGAAGGTCCTTTCCTTTAAGCTTATCCTCCACGGGGAAATGGTTTCCGTAGGGACCTCTTATGGCAATTTCACTGCCGACTGTTAGGCTGTGAAGATAGTCGGTTAAAACGCCGCACTTTTTAATGCTGAATTCCTGATACTCCTTATTGGTGGGAGAGGATGTTATTGAAAACATACCCTCGCTTACACCGGGAGCGCAAAGCATTGCACATTGGCCCGGCATATGCTCAAACATTTTTCCGCCGCCGGGTGCATTTACACGGAAGGTTTTAACATCGGGAGTCTGCTCTGTTATTTCGGTGATAATACCAACCTTCGGGATAAGTATATCTTCCCTGTATTTACTTTTACATGTACAGTCGCTCATTTTACTTACCTTCCTTTCCGAAGGCCTTTATGACCTTTACTATATTAAGTGCTGAGGGGCATTTGTCAACGCATCTGCCGCAGCCCACGCAGGAATACTTTCCGTCGTTATTGGCAGGAAAATATACCAGCTTATGCATAAATCTCTGACGGAAGCGCTGCATCTGGCTTGTTCTGTTGTTTCCGTGTGCCATCATTGTGAAATCGGAATACATACAGGAGTCCCAGCAGCGGTAACGCATAACGCCATTTCCTGTTGTATAATCCTTTATGTCATAGCACTGACAGGTGGGGCAGGAAAACGTGCAGGTTCCGCAGGCCAAACAGCCCTTATATAAATCCTCCCACAAGGGTGAATTGAACTTTTCGTCTGTTGCATCGCCGTTCCAGCCGGAAAGCGACAGATTGCTGTAGGGAAGCTTTTTAATTATTTCCTTTATTTTTGCCTTTTCGTATTCCGCTTCCTTATCTCCGCCGTCGATTAAAAATTCACCGATAAGTTCTAAAAACTTTTCACCCTTTTCGGTTTTAGCATCAAAGATTAATTCATCGCCAACCATGTAATACACAGCATCGCCCAAAGGATTAGCTGCATCAATACCGAAAACTGAGCAGAAACAGCTCTCCTCAGGGAAAGAGCAGGCAGCTGTTACAATTACGCCGTGGTCACGTCTTGCGGCATAGAATGTGTCGATGGGTTCAGATAAAAACACTTTATCCAAAACCTCCAAGCCTGCAACGTCGCATCCTCTCATTCCGAAAACCACAAAATCGTGAGACTTAAGCTCTTCTGCAGTTATCTTCATTTTGCCTTCTTCTTTGGTGCAGGTGTATAAGGTTTCGCTCTGCGGGAAGAAAATATCCTTGGGTGATTTTACGGTTTTAAGTGTATCTAAATCCGCCTTTGTTCCTTCCTCATAGAGAGCGAAGTTTGTGCCTGCTCCGATTTTTACGGGTACGTAGAGTTCGTTTTTTCCGGAGATAAAGGAAAAAAGCTCATCAAGATTTTCTTTTTTAATCTTTTTCATTTTTATCTCCTTTCGTCAGGCTCTAAATCATCAAAGGTAAAGCTTGTGAGGGGTGCTTCATCCTCTATGTTTTCACCTGCATTATACTTTCCAAAATATGTGTCAATATCTTTTATAAACTTCTTGTTGAAAAGATATAACGGAATACCCTCGGGGCAAACACGGCTGCACTCTCCGCAGTCTGTGCATCTTCCCGCAACGTGGAAGGCTCTTATGATGTGGAACATCTTTTCTTCAAAGGAATCGGAGTTTGCCTTCTGCTCTGAGTCAAACTTAGCAGAATCAAACACGCACTTTCTGCAGGAGCATGCGGGGCATACGTTTCTGCAGGCGTTACAGCGGATGCACTTTGAAAGCTCCGCCTTGAAGAAGGAAAATCTTTCTTCGGGTGTCATAGCTTCGATTTTTTCAACCTCGGAAAATCTTTCCTCGTCGGCGGTATCTATGCTATCCCCTATTAACTCGTCATAAATTCTGTGTTCTTTGCCCTTGCACATATGGCATCTTCCAAGAAGTGCTTCCTTGTAGGAAACTTCATCTTCGCCGTAAAGGGTTTTAACCTTAAGCGTTTCGTTTTCCGAAAACTCTTCCGCACCCTCTATTTCAAGGATTCCCTTTATGCCCTTTGCCTTGATTTTTTCAATATCAAGCTTTCCTTTGCAACCAACGCCTATTATATAGGCAGCATCTCTCTTTACTCTGTTTTCCTTTAAGAGCTGGTTAAAGCTGTAGGTGTCGCAGGGCTTTAAGAATACAAGTGTTTTTCCTTCCAGCTTGGAAGCTTCAATCATAAATTTGCTTAAATTTGCACCTGAAAATCCGTCATAGATAAAGTCTTGAAGCTCTTCTGCACTGTTAAAGAAATAAGGCTCGTGGTTATATCCCATATCCCCTTTTTTCCAGCCGAGGACTCTTTTAACTTCACCGCTAACAAGAAGCTCTTTTGCTCTTTCAATCAGTCTTTGCATCTTAAGTCCTCCAATCTTACGTTTTTACCAAGGAATTTTATCTTGTCAACAAATTCTGTCATTGTCTGTGAAAATTTAACGCCCTCTGCCGCAGATACCCATTCAACTCTTGTTCTGCCACGCTCAACACCGATAAAGTCAAGCATTGAGAATAACAGCGTCATACGGCGTCTTGCGTAGTAGTTACCCGTTGAATAGTGGCAGTCGCCCGGGTGACATCCGCAGATTATAACTCCGTCCGCTCCCTTTTCAAATGCACGCAGAATAAACATGGGATTTACACGGCAGGAGCAGGGCACTCTTATAATTTTAACATCGGCACTGTAGGAAAGACGGCTGCTTCCCGCAAGGTCAGCACCGGCATAGGAACACCAGTTGCAGCAAAATGCCACAATCTTGGGCTTAAATTCTTCGTTTGTTAACGGCATATTGCATCCACCTCCGCTATAATCTGTCTGTTGGAAAAGCCCTGAAGATCCATTGAACCTGAGGGGCAGGTTACTGTGCAGGCACCGCAGCCCTGACAAAGAGCGTTGTTTACAACCGCAACGCGTCTTTCTTCTTTGATTCCGTGGTCATTTACAAGCTTTACTTCATAGGAAATTGCACCGTAGGGGCAAACCTTTGCACAATTTCCGCATCCGTTACACATAAGCTCGTCAGCTTTTGCGGTGCAGGGATTGGTCATAAGCTTATCCTTTGCAAGCAAGCCTATCGCCTTTACTGCCGCTGCACCTGCCTGAGCAACTGTTTCGGGAATGTCCTTTGGTCCCTGACACACACCAGATAAGAACACACCTGCTGTGGGCGATTCCACAGGACGAAGCTTAGGATGTGCCTCCGTTAAGAAGTTATTTGTATCAATACTTGCGGTAAGCATTGTTGCGATGCTTCTTACGGAAGGATCGGGCTCAATTGCCGCAGCTAAAACAACCATATCCGCTTTCTTTTTAATCTGCTCGTTTGAAAGCAGGTCAACGCCGTTAACAAGCAATGTTCCGTCGCTTTCGACACATACCTTACCAACCTGACCTTTTATATAGTTAACGCCGTATTCCTCCACCGCACGGCGGTAAAACTCGTCAAAGTTTTTACCGGGAGTTCTGACATCTATATAGAACACGGTTACGTTTACATCCGGGTATTTATCACGAATGAGCATAGCGTGCTTTGCAGTGTACATACAGCAAATTTTGGAGCAATAGCTCTTTCCCCGCTCGTCATTACATCTGCTTCCCACACACTGAATGAATACGATTTCCTTGGGTGCTTTGCCGTCGGAAAGGCGTTCCAAGTGTCCCTTTGTGGGGCCTGCCGCATTCATAATACGTTCAAGCTCCAAGCTTGTAACAACATCCTTGCTCTCACCGTAGGCATATTCGCCGTACTTATCAAGCTTTATCATATCAAAGCCCGTTGCAACAACTATTGCACCATACTTTTCAGTTATAATTTCGTCCTTCTGATTATAATCTATCGCCTTTGCCTGACAAACCTTTTCACAGATGCCGCACTTACCCGTCTTAAACTTTGTGCAATGCTCTGTATCAATTACGGGAACGTTGGGAATTGCCTGAGCAAAGGGAGTGTAAATAGCACTTCTTAAATTGAGTCCCTGATTAAACTCGCTCTTTGCCTTCTTGGAGGGGCATTTATCCTGACAGACACCGCAGCCTGTGCACTTTGTCATATCAACATATCTTGCCTTCTTACGTATATCCACGGTAAAGTCGCCCACAAAGCCCGACACCTTTTCAATCTCGCTATATGTATAGATATTGATTTTCTCGTGGGCTGCTGCCTCCACCATTTTTGGGGTTAAAATACAAGCAGAGCAGTCAAGTGTGGGGAAAGTTTTGTCAAGCTGTGCCATCTTTCCGCCGATGGAGGGTGTTTTTTCAACAATATCAACCTCATAGCCTGCATCTGCAATGTCAAGTGCCGACTGAATTCCCGCAATACCTCCGCCTATTACCAAAGCTCTTTTGGTAACACGGCTTTCACCGGGCATCAGGGGCGTATTAAGGTTTACCTTTGCAACTGCGGCACGGGCCAAAACGATTGCCTTTTCAGTTGCCTGTGCCACATCCTTATGAATCCAGGAGCAATGCTCACGGATATTGGCAATTTCAACCATATAAGGATTAAGGCCTGCACGCTCCGCCGCCTTTCTGAAGGTTCCTTCGTGCATACGGGGTGAGCAGGAGCATACAACGATTCCCGAAAGCTCCTTTTCCTTTATGGCAGCGGCAATTAACGCCTGACCTGCCTCGGAACACATATACGCATAGTCCTCAGCGTGAACAACACCTGGCTCTTCTTTTATTATTTCAACAACTTTTTTAACGTCAACCGTTGCGGCGATATTGCTTCCGCAATGGCAGACAAAAACTCCGATTCTCTGCATTTTGTCACCTCTTAAATCTTCTGAAAGCACTCATCAAAAGCTGCTGTGGAGTGTCTTCATCAATAAGGTTTGGTATTTCCTCTGCTTTAAGCAAATCCTTGCCCTTTTCTCTTATTACAACCTGTCTTGCGGCATCAATAAGTCTTCCGGGCTCAACGCCCCTCGGGCAACGCTCGATGCAGGCAAAGCAGGATAAGCAACGCTCCAGGGTTTTGCTCTCAGCCAGTGCTTCAATATTTCCCTTTTCAACGTAGGACACAAACATATGAGGCTTTATATCCATTTCGTCAAAGGCGGGGCATGTTGCGGAGCATTTTCCGCACTTCATGCATTTTGAAGGATTGGCACCGCTTATTTCCTTTATCTTTTCCTTTGCATATGTCTTATCCATCATTCACCCTCCTTTACGCCGAGAGCTTCGGCAAGAAGCTCGGTAAAGTAAACTACGGGGATTTCCGATCCGTTTTTCTTTAAGTTATACATACATAAGGGGCAGGCCGTAATTAACATATCGGCTGAAAAGTCTTTTGCACTGTCTGATATTTTTTTGCACATCTTTTCACTTGTTTCGTTATCCTTAAGGCTTATGTAGCCGCCGCAGCACTCGTTACGGTAGGGATAAACTACCGCTTCTGCTCCGAGAGCTTTTATGAAATCCTCCATAATGGTGGGGTTTTCGGGGTCGTCAAAAGCCATAACCTTGCCGGGACGAAGAAGCAGACATCCGTAGTAAGCGCCGATTTTCTTTCCCGTAAGAGGATTTTTAACAGATTCTCTTAATTTGTCAAAGCCGACCTTATCACGGAGAACTTCAAGATAGTGAAGTACGTTGGTTTCACCTTTATAGGCTTCCTCAAGTCCCATATAGTTATTTGCCTTGTCTCTTATGGAAGAGTCTGTCTTAATGTCATTATTTACTCTTTTTATAACGTGGTGGCAGGCAGAGCAGACGGTAACTAAATCCTCTCCCTTTTCCTTTGCGGCATTAAGTGCACGGACGGAGGATAACTTTGTTGCAATTTCGTCCTTACCTAAGGGGTATACTCCCCCACAGCACTGCCAGTCTTCAATTTCCGTAAGGCTGAAGCCTAAAACCCCGGCACACTTTTTAGCATATACATCAAGCTCTTTAGCCTTGGTTTTAAGTGTACAGCCCGGATAGTAACTAAAGTTCATCTCGTTGCCTCCTCATATTTTGATATGACGCATTGTTTCGCGAAGCTTTTCTGCACTCGCGTGAAGCTTCTGAAGTTCTTCATTTGTAAGCCTTACAGGCATTTTGCCCTTTACGCCGCCCGGGCCTATAATGCTTAATGTGCTTAAACAGATGTCCTCAAGACCGTATTCGCCGTGCATCATTGATGAAACAGTATTTATGGAATCATATGCAGAAAGAAGCATTCTGCAAAGACGGCAGACGGAAACCGATACCGCATAGTAGGTTGCACCCTTGTACTTTATAATTTCACCGCCTGATTTGTGAACATATTCCTCCATGGAATCACGGTCAAGATAGCTTGAATATTTACCTGCTTCTGTCATTACCTCGATGTATTCATCAAGCATGGCACCGGATATCTGTGTACAGCTCCAGGGAACAAAGGATGAATCGCCGTGCTCACCGAAAACATAGGCGTGGATGTTTTTCTGCGCTATGTTAAAGTGTTCGGAAAGGGCAAAACGAAGTCTCGCCGTATCAAGAAGTGTTCCCGAGCCTATTATCTGATTTTCGGGAAGTCCGGATATTTTCGTAAACACATAGGTTATTATGTCAACGGGGTTACTTACGATAACATATAAGGCATTGGGTGCAACGCTTACGATGGAAGGCGTGATTGACTTTATAATGTCAACATTGGTCTGTGTAAGTTCAAGACGGGTCTGCCCGGGCTTTCTTGCAATACCCGATGTGATAATAACGATGTCAGAATCCCTGGCATCCTCATAGTCACCCGAAATCACGGAAATGGGATCACGGAAGCAGGTTCCCTGGATAATATCCATAACCTCTCCCTCCGCCTTGTCCTTATTTACGTCAATTAAAACAATTTCACTTGCAAGATCCTCCATTGAAAGAGTGTAGGCAATTGTTGATCCTACGCTTCCTGCACCTATAATAGTAATTTTTCTGCTCATTTCATCCGGTCCTTTCCTGAATGTTCTGATGGCAAAAATTTCCGTAAAATGCGGTTTTTCACCATCTATCATTTTAGCACATTGAAGATTTTTTGTCAAACTTTTTGCTTCTATTTTAAGCTCTTTTTTCTATATTTCCCAAAGTTGCACAAAAAGATATAAAAATTGCTTGTTAAATTTATGACAATTATGTTTTTGCACAAAAAAACGAAGGCTTTCGCCTTCGTTTAAGTTTGCAATATCCCCCGCATGAACCGTCTTGTACGCTTATTCAAACCTGCTCTCGCAGGTGGGCAATCCTACATCTGCTCCTGGGCTTCCTACCCGCAGCAGGCTTGCACGCCACAGATAATTCAGGATTTCCCTTAAAAAATGTGTTGGTTTAAATAGGGGCGTACTCTCTCGAGAGCCGCAGGGATGGAATTTGAAGTAACAGGGAATAGTGAATAAGTAATAAGTAAATTAAGTATATGCTTAATTTATACTAATTATTCAAAATCAAATTCGTCTGCGTTGTTTTCCCTGAATATATCGTATACCTTGTTTAATACGTCGTTATCCTCAACGCCTGCAAAAAGCCAGGATTCTTCGTCATCAGACTCATCGTCGGGAATCATTTCCATAATTAAAACAGTACCGTCGGTATCGTCAACGGGAATAACAACCGCATACTGCTTGCCCTCGTATTCAACGCTGTCAAGCCACTCGCAGGGAATTTCCTTATTTTCCTCTTCGTCGAATAAAACGATTATGTTTTCTTCGGGAATTTCGTTCTTTTCAATATCTGCCATATCAATTCTCCTTTTCCTTTAGTAATATAATTTTATACTAAAGTTTCCTTTATGTCAATAGGCTTAATTCAAAATAATCCGACAATTTCTTCTATATCGCATACCACGCCGAAATCCGCATAGTCGAAAATCCGCGCATCCTTGTCGTTATTTACGGCAATTACATATTTTGCCCCTTCATAGCCCACGGTGTGATGTGCCGCACCGGATATTCCGAGGGCAACATAAACCTTTGGTGAAACCTTTTTGCCGGTTAAGCCCACCTGATGCTCATAAGGTGCTTTTCCCGTGTCAACAAGCCCTCGGCTTGCCGCCATTTCGGCGCCCAGGCTTTCTGCAAGAATCTTAACCTCATCGAGGCTGTTTTTTGCACCCTTGCCGAAAGATACAACAATGTCGGCGCTTTTCGTTTCGCACCTTACCGTTGCCATCTGAGGAAGAGTTCTGCACTCGATTTTCGCATAGACATCTCCGCTCATGGCAGGGCGGTACATATAAAGCTTTTCGCCGTCGGTTTCCAAATTAGTGCAGTCGGCACAAAGCCCGGTACGGAGCATTGCCGAAACAATGGGTGCTGTCCGCCGTCCCCATAAATCCGCATTCCAGAGGACAACTTCGGCATTTTCAGCCTTAAGATATTCAGCAATTTCCTTTGCATCTTTCTTTCCGATTTCAACCACGTTATCGGAAAGCTTTTTTGCGACAGGTAAAACTTCTTTTCCCACCGCATAGATTTTGGGCATCTTAATTTCGGCTTCCTTAATCTCTTCCTTTTCAGCCTTTTCTTCCGAAAGCTTTTTTATTAAAGGAATAAGCTCTTCCTTTTCTATGAAGCGGCAACGCCTCATTTTATCCTCGCTCTCGAAGACCTTTAATACCCTTGTGGGAGAGCCTGAAAGGCCGCATTTTTCCTTGTCGGCACCGACAACTGAGTTATCCCATATGCTGACCTCCCCTACCTTTGAGCGGATGGAAGGAAAACGCAGCTCCGCTATTCTTTCAACGGTAATTAAGCAGGGAAGGCTTGCTTCTTCCTCCCCCATACGGGTTTTGCATTTTACCTTGTCGCTTATCACAGGCATCTCCATTACGTTGGTTATAACAGGAATACCAAGCATTGCGGACAGGCACGGGCCTACCTGGGCGGTGTCGCCGTCAACGGTCTGTCTTCCGCAGATTATAAGGTCATAATCTATTTTTGAAAGTGCAGATGATAGTATATGGCTTGTTGCAAGAGTGTCACTTCCCGCATATATAGCATCTGAAAGCAAAATAACCTTTGCACCGAGGCGCGTAAGCGCCAAAAGTGCATCCTTACTTGAAGGCGGGCACATACTTATAACGGTCACATCGTCCGACAGCCTTAAAGCACATTCCAATGCCGATGCATCAAAGGGATTTATATCTCCCTTTATTATTTTAACACAAACTGCAATTTTCATTTATCAGTACTCTCCGTGATAAATCGGCGCTAAAGCATCGTGCACCGCCTTGTATTTTTTATACTGCTGGGCATAAATTTTGTGATTTTCCATATTCGGTTCTGTCTTAAGCACGGTTTCGTTGCAGGCACTTACTGCCGCCCTGGCATCAGCCCAGAATCCCGCAGCCACACCCGCAAGCATTGCGCTTCCGAATGATGAATCGCTGTATTTTTTCTTAACTAAGGTTATGCCAAGCATATCCGATGTAATCTGACGCCACAGAGGGCTCTTTCCGCCGCCGCCTATTATAACGGCTTCGCTGTCATGCTCCATTCCGATTTCGGAAAGTGCATTCATACAGTCAAGAATGGACATTGAAACGCCCTCTAAAACCGCACGGGTAAAGTGTGCCTTGGTGTGACCTGCCCTTATCCCCACAAAGCTTCCGCAAAGAGAAGGATCTGCATAGGGAGTAAGTTCCCCGTTTAAGTAGGGATGGAACATCAATCCTTCTGCACCGGGAGCGATTTTTTCCGCACCTGCATCAAGCACCTGATAGTCTTCAGAGAAGGTATCACGATACCAGCGGTAGGATGCCGCGCAGGATTTTGTAGCCGTTCCGGGATACCAGAGTCCGTCTATAACGTGGGAGTAATTAATTAAGTTCTTGTCGGGATAGGGCTTATCTGTTACAACACAGATTCTTCCTGCCGTTGCAAGCTTTATGGTCATCTGCCCCTTTGCTACGGCTCCGGATGCAAATACCTCCATAACTGTGTCGGTGGTGCCGCAAAGAACGGGCGTACCCTCTGAAAGTCCTGTATCTTCCGCCGCCTTTTTCGTAATTTTACCAACGATATCTGAAGGGTTACAGAGCGCAGGAAGCATAGACTTATCAAGTGAAAGCTCAGCAAGTAATTCCTCGGAATAGTCCATTTTGCCGTAGTCGAAGAACATACTTCCCTCCGCCTCAATAACGTCTGTCACATAGTCCCCTGTAAGCTGATGGCGTACATAGTCCTTGGCAAAAACAATTTTCTTTGTTTTCTTCCATATATCGGGCTCGTTGTTCTTTATCCATAAAAGCTCGGGGAGTGTCCATATGGTGTCCACCTTATGAAGGGCTTTTTCAAGGATAAAGTCTCCCATTTTTTCCTTAAGATAGTTAACCTCACCGATGCTTCTTGTATCAGTCCAGTATATGGACGGGCGAAGAACGTTGAAATCCTCATCCATAATAACCGCTGTATGTGTTGCGGCATCCAATGATACCGCCTCGATATCTGAAGGATTTACATTGCTTTTTTCAATTACCGCCCTGATATTCTCCTTTGTGGCCTTATACCAGTCATCGGGATTCTGCTCCGTCCATCCGTTTTTCGGATAAAGAGTGGGATATTCATAGGTCGCTTCGGCGTAAATTTTACCGTCTGCTCCAAGCAAGGTTGCCTTGGAAGCACCGCCACCGAAGTCTATACCGAGTACATATTTCATAAAATCATCCTTTTACAAATTGTAGGGGTTGATGCTTTCATCCACCCTTTCCGGGCTGATGTGGGCATCAGCCCCTACATAAATTTCATTACCTTAGTTTTCAACTGTAATTATGTGTGTTGCCTCAAAGTTCTTTCCTGCGTCCAAGCTTACAATGCCTTCTTTTCTTACGATGTTAAGGTCGGAATCCACGGGATCCTGAACGCCGCACCAGGGCTCGATACAGATGTATTCTGCGCCGGGCTTTGTCCAGAGCACGAAAAAGTCGTGGCCGGGGAATTCAACACTTAAGGCATAGTCGCTTAAGTTGTGCTTAAGTGTAACCTTTCTTGAATTGATGTTTTTGAAAACAATGGCATCAACCTTGAAAAAGTCATACTTAAGTGGAAGCACCTTTGAGTTTTCCATAATTCTTATGGTGTTATGCTCAAGTAAATTTCCGTCTAAAATATAGCTGTCAAGGGTTTCTTCCTTGTCAAAAACGATGCTGTAATCTTCTATTCCGCCCTTTGTTGCATAGCCCTCATGAGCGCCAACGGAAAAGTACATAGTCTTATCATCCTTGTTAACAACTTCATAGGTAACCTTTAAGCTGTTTCCTGTAAGTGCATACTTTACCAGAAAATCATATGAGAAGGGATAGTTTTCATCATAGTCCGGATTTCCCGAAATCTTAAACACCGCTTCCATATCGCTTTCTTCTGCCACTTCAAACTCGGAAAGCTTTGCAAATCCGTGCTTGGGAAGGGTATATTCCTTTCCGCCGTAGGTGTACTTGTCATAGCGAAGTCCGCCGCAGATTGGGAAAAGAATGGGAGCCTTGCACGCCCATACGGAAGGGTCTCCTGACCAGAGGTAGTTTACACCGTTTTTCTCAATTTTCTGAATTTCCGCACCCTTGGTTGATATATCAACGGTAAGGAAATCGTTTTTAAGTGTAATTATTTTGTCAGCCATAAGTGATCCTCGTCTGTGGTCATGTAGAAGCCTCTGTCAGCTCCTGCCATAATCCAGAGATAATAGTTGTCATATCCGGGTGCTGTGTGGAAGGGATGATAGCCTCTCGGAATTTCAACCAAATCGCCTGTCTTAACAGTGTAAGTCTCGTCGATGTCGCCTTCCATTGTGTAAACCTTCTGAATACCAAAGCCTTCGGGGCGCTTGAATTCATAATAGTAAATTTCTTCTGTCTCAGCTTCTTTGGGCATATTGTCATCGTCGTGCTTGTGAGGAGGATAGCTTGCCCACTGTCCGCCCTTTACAAAAGCTTCGCCGATGTAAAGCATTGTAGAATCAACTCTTTCATCCAAAATGAAGTGAGCTTCTCTTTCCCAGCCGGGCTTACCTAAATTCTTGATTACAACATCCTCGGGATTTACGATTGCAGGCTTGTATGCTGCCTCGGAGGGTGACTTGCAAACTGCGATTTCAACCTCTGTTACGCCTTCAACCGTGAAGGGAGTGTTAGCAGGCACATAAATGCAGGTTGCAGCGCCTTCGAAAACGTCCATTCTGCGCCCCGCATCCTTAAAGGAGAAGCCTTCGCCTTCTACTGTGCACTTACCTCTCAAAATAACAAGGGCATATTCCTTATTTACCTCTCTGTAGGACTTTTTGTCCCCGGGAGCTAAACGGAGCATATCCATTTCAACCTTTTTACAGGTGCTGTTTGCCTTTGTGATTATTTCGCTTTTACCGAATTTCTTATTCCAGTTCTTCTTTAAATTCATCGAATCCCAACTCCTTCAAATATTTTATTACCTCCGAAAAGGTCGGAACGCCTGCTCTTGCGCCAAGCTTTTCACACTTAAGTGCAGAAACTGCGCTTGAGAAAATGCAGGCCTTATAGTAGTCATAGCCCTTTGTTACGGCAAAGGCGAAAGCGCCGTGGAAAACGTCGCCCGCACCGTTTGAGTCTATAACCTCGGCGGGTGTTGCGGGGTAGGATTTTATCTCCTTACCGTCATACATTATACCGCCTTTTTTACCCTGGGTTATTACAACAACCTCGGGTGAATATTTGTCGAAAAGAATCTTTGCCGCATCCTCTGCCGTCGCAGCCCCCGTATGTCCTAACGAAAATTCCTCCGAAGGAATCAATATATCGGCGTGAGGAAGTAATTTTTCAACGCCCTCGTAAAGACCGCCTGCGTCATACAACACCTTGGTGCCGGAGTCATTTGCGATTTTTGCGCCTTCAACTGCAGCTTCCATTTCATTTCCGTCAACCATTAAGATTTCAGCATTTTTAATTGCCTCAATCTTTTTTTCGTCAAGCTTTAAGGCAGGTAAATTTCCTCTGAAAAATACACAGGTACGGCTTTTTGCTTCCCTGCTCAGCCATATGCAGGATGAAAAGGAAGCATAGCCCGAATAAACGTCGGTATATTCCGTGGAAACGCCGTACTTTTCCATATCAGCCTTTAAGAAGCATCCGCCCGCATCATCGGCAAGAACGCCTATATAGGCAGCTTCTGCTCCCAGCTTTGATACTGCGACAATTCCCGTTGCGGTGGGGCCTCCCCCTGCCGCAACGGAATTTTCTGCTCTCATTTTTGTATCCTCGGTAGGATAGTTTGGCACGGTATAAAGTGTATCATACACATTTGCTCCGATTCCTACAACCTTACTCATGCCTTATTGTCAGCTCCTAACAACTTTATCTTTTCTTCAGCAAAGGATGCCACAGCTTCAACTGCATCCTTCATGAAAAGGTCGATACCAACCTTGTCTCTGCCTGTTGCAAATACCTGATCAAGGAATGCATAGCAAAGGTCTGTTCCGAAGTTGATTTTTCTGATACCTGCATTGATGGAAGCTTTTATTTCCTCATCGGGAACGCCGCTTCCGCCGTGAAGAACCAGTGCAACATCCACATTTTTATGGATTTCAGCGATTCTTTCAATTGCAAGCTTGGGAGCCTTTTTATATCTTCCGTGAGCAGTACCAACCGCAATTGCAAGTGCAGTTACGCCTGTTCCCTCAACGAAAGCCTTTGCTTCTTCCACTGTGGTGTATTCTGTAGTCTGTTCATCGCCGTTTGCCGCAGAGCCAACGTGACCGATTTCACCTTCAACCTCCACACCTACTGCCTTACAAAGCTCAACAACGTTCTTTGTTCCGGCAATGTTTTCTTCCATGGGAAGAGCGGATTTATCAATCATAATACCTGTTGCACCATAGCGGAGAGTTCTCATAACCTCAACCTCGCTTGCGCCGTGGTCAAGATGATAGCAAACGGGAACGCTCGCCTTTTCTGCAGCTGCGATGATTATGGGAGCAAGGAAGTATCCTTCCTCGTTTGTAACAAGACGTGAGTAGTTCTGAAGTATTACGGGAGCATTCTGTCTTTCAGCCGCTCTTATAACACCCATAACTGTTTCCATATTGTATACGTTAAATGCAGGAATGGCGAAATTGCCCTTCTCTGCCATATCAAGCACTGTCTTAAAGCTTACAAGCATTCTGAAACAACCTCCTCAATCTTCTTAAGCTCGATTCCGTCAATCTTGTTTTCGGAAAGAAGAGTGTATTCTGCGAAGCACTCTGTAACTAAAATTTCAGCATTTGCGTTCTTCGCATTTGTCCATCTCATATCGGCAACCTTTGCCATTACGTCGGGCATATATTCATTCATAATGAGGTTTCCGGCAAGAACCGTATCCTTCTTTGAAAGAAGCATATCACGAACGCTTCCGCAGGCATTAAGTATTGTTCTTATAGCCTCTGTTTCGTCCAAGTCTCTTGCAAGTATGGGAGAATCCTGGGGCGTATAAACCTTACCTGAATTCTTAAGTTTGAGTGCACCCTTTTCGATTAATTCTGCAATGAAGGATGTGAATGTTACAACCTCGGCTGTAACCTCGATTCCCCACTCCTTGTATTCACGCAGCATTACTTTTGCATCGGAAGGATCGTAGCAGATTACCTTTTTGTAGTTGTTAAGTACCTTTGCACAATTTTCCATCATAGCCTTTGTTTCTGCTGCGGCACCGAGTAAGAAGTCAAGGCTGTAGCCGCTATTGGGCTCATCCTTAAGAATTGTGAAATCTAAGCCTGCTGCCTTAAGTACGGAAGCGGCAGTTTTTGCACAGCCCTTTGCGCGTGTGTCTTCACCTATAAAGAAAAGTATGTCTGTTTCGGGGAAATCAGGAATCTTGTTTTCGTTTTCGATACCGTAGATATTTCCCTTTGCATCCAAATTATCAAGCATCTTTTCAACGTATGCGGGAATCTTTCCGTCAAGAGCCGCACCGAGTCTTGCTTCCTTTGTAAACATAACGGGATCCCAGCCTGTAACGCAGTCCTTCATACATCCGCCGCAAAGAGAGCATTCGTATACGTTGTTTATGATATCGTCTGAATATTCAACTGCTTCTCTTGCAACAAGGGAAAGACCGAGAGCTCTCGCTCTTGCTGTGTTTCTTTCAAGACCTGTTGCGTTTCCGATGGGGCATACGTGATGGCACATCCAGCAGAAACGGCAGGAGTCAATATGTTCTTTTGCTTTATTTGAAAACTGCATAACCTTACCTCCTATTATAATCCAAGCTTGAACGGATTCATGATGCCGTTGGGGTCAAGCTGCTTCTTAATTCCTTCAAATACCTGCATAGCGGGACCGTACTGTTCCTTCATAAGACGGCCGAGCTTGATGCCTACGCCGTGGTGGTCGTTTACAACGCCGCCGTTGGCAAGAGCTGTTCTTACGCCGCAGTTCCAGATTGCCTGATGAAGTCTGAATGCTTCGTGAGGATCTCTGGGAACGTCCTTACCGTCAACGATAAAGCGGTCGTAAATCATGCATCCCCATTCATACCAGTGAGAGAAGTGAGCGATGAACTTTGCCTGGGGGAAGTTTGTCTCGATTGCCTTCTTCATTTCCCAGTAAATCTTTTCAATCTTGTCATAGGGAGCAATTGTATCCATAGTACCGAAGCACTGGGGAATGTCCATCATATGACCGGGATAGAAGAATGTAATCTTTTCCTTCCACCACTTTTCGCCGTATTCAGAGCCTAAGTCTTCTGCACCGTACTTGCCGAAGGTTTCAAGAAGAATCTTCATTTCAAGGTCAGCCATTTCCTTTACGCCTTCGATGGCGATGTTCATAAATGCGCCCTTCTTTTCAACGCCGACAATCTTCTTTATAAGAGAAGCTGTTTCAGCCTCGTCATAAAGTCTCATAACAGAGGGCTTGAACTTCTGTAAAAGCTCACGACCTGCATTGAAAGCATCTGTCATATTTTGGAAGAGGAAGCCTCTGAACTGACGGGACTCGGGCTGCTCGTAAATTCTCATCTGAGCCTTTGTCATAACGCCGAGAGTTCCCTCAGAACCGATGAATATCTGATTAAGGTCGGGACCTGCCGCATGCTTGGGAGCGGGAGATGTCTCGATGATGTCACCGTTGGGAAGAACAACTTCCATCTGGAGCACCATATCGTCAATCTTTCCGTACTTTGTGGAAGATACGCCGATACCGCGGTGAGCCAAAAATCCGCCTACTGTGGAGCAGGTAAGGGATGAAGGATAGTGCATTGTTGCATATCCTCTTTCGTTTGCAGCCCACTCAATGTGCTTATAGATTGCACCTGTTCCGCACTCTATGTACATACCCTGCTCGTTTACGTCATAAATTTTGTTCATTCTCTTTGTATCAAGAACGATACCGCCGCAAACGGGAATTGCACCGCCCTGTGTACCGCCGCCGGCACCCCAGGTGGTTACGGGAATTTTGTAGTAGTTTGCAATTTTCAATACCGCAGAGGTTTCCTTTGCATCCTTGGGAGCAACTATAAAGTCACCCTCGGGCATTCTTAAACCTCTGTCTGCCCACATTCTGGAAAGCCAGAAATAGTCAACACTGTGGGAAACCTTGTCGATTGTTCTTGTAGAACAGTTTTCTCTGCCGACTGCGTCCTCAAGTTCGGTCGCAATCACGTCAAATAAAAAGTCTGTCATGTTAATACCTCCGTTTTTTTACTTTACACATTATTTGCTATTTTACATATTATCACATCTTATATTAAAATGCAAGACTTTTTTGAAAAAATTTTCATTGACTTTCGGTTGTTGTTATGCTAAAATGGTTAAAAAGTGAAAATTATTTTCATTTTTCGGAGGTGTTTTATGGACAGAACCATGCTTAAAATACAGATGCTCTATGACGAAATGGGAAAATCAGAGAAAAAAGTAGCGGATTTTATAATCTCCCATCCGTCGGAGCTTCTTCCCCTATCCATAACGGAGCTTGCTGAAAAAAGCAAGAGCAGCGAGGCTACAATCGTCCGCTTTGCAAGGCGTCTCGGGCTTTCAGGCTATCAGGAGCTTAAAATTTCCATTGCAAGAGAAAGCGGAAAGGTCATTGACAATCACGATGTTGCAACGGAAGACACCACCTTTGAGATTTTCGAAAAGGTCACAAACGATATTTATAAGTCCCTTGAAATGACAAAGCAGTCCCTTTCCCCCGAAGCCTTAGAAAAAGCCGCAAAGGCAATTTTAGATGCCAAAAAGGTGGTAATTTTCGGTCTCGGAAACTCCGCCTCCGTGGCGCAGGATGCAGGGCATAAATTCTTCAGGGCAGGATGCGACGCTTCCGTTTTTTCAGACAACCATATGCAGGCAATTGCCGCATCTCATTTAAATAGCGGCGACGTTGCCATAGGCATCTCCCACTCCGGCTCGTCAAAGGATATTGTTGATGCCCTGAAAATTGCAAAGGGACAGGGCGCAACAACCATCTCAATAACAAACAAGGGTAAGTCCCCCATAGTAAAGGAATCGGACATCACCCTTTTTACCTCATCAATGGAAACGGAATATACAATCCTCGGCTTAAATTCCAGAATTGCGGCTCTTACCATAATTGACACTATTTATTCCTACATCGTGTGCCGTAAAACCACCGATGCCGAAAACGCAATAAAGAGCGTCGAGGACGCTCTTAAAGGAAAGAAATATTAAAAGCTCCGGGCTTGCCCGAAGCTTTTTTTGTTATTAAAGATTAAGAAGCACAACTGCGCCGGTGCCTAAGATTACGCCGATTATCTGACAGGGCGTAAGCTTTTCTTTATAAAGCGTCATTGACACCGCAACGGTTACGATGATTCCACCTGCTGATACAAGGGGGAACATTACAGAAGGTGCCATTTTATAAACCGATACCAGCATCATCACAAAGAGGTTTACAGCACCGTTGGCAATACCGCAAACTGCATACCAGGGGAAGCCTTTTTTTAGGGATGTGCCGATAGTTTTTCTTTCCTTTGTGAAAAACGCCACCGCAAAAAGTGTAAATGCCGTAATTAAAAGGGCTATTATCATAAACTCGTTTTTGTATTTTCCGTCAAGTGCCTGCTGCTGTGCCGTCTGCACAGTGGAGCATCCGCCGTTTCCGAGGAAAGCAAGAAATGCAAAGATTGCCCACTTAAGCGTTATTTTTTTATCGTCCTTTTTCTCCATATTAACAAATACAAGAGAAATCAAAAGGAGAATTATTCCTCCGATTAAAATTCCGTCAACCTCGTCCCCGTTCATAATTCCGTAAATTGCCGGAATTATTAAAGAATAGGAAGAAATAAGGCTTGTCAGAGATAAAGGACCCGTCAGAATGGCAAGAACGGAAAAAGCAACCCCCATACTGTAAAAAACAGAAAAGCCGACAGAATAGGGCAAAAATTCCGCGCTGTATTCAAATGTTCCTATGGAAGAAAATATGAAAAACAATGCCGCAATCGCAGCAGATGCTCCCGAAAAGACAAAAACTCCGCCGCCGACCTTTATGTTATATGCTTTTTTTACAATGTTCTGTAATGCTACTCCGAGAATTACCAAAATCAGAACCAAAGTACTCATAAATACGCCACCTTTAATTTTTTTCACGGATAATTTTACTACAAATCTTTCCTTTTTTCAATACCCATCTTAGGCAAATAGTCCTTTATTTTCGTACTATATTTCCCAAATTGTAAAATCCTTGACGAATCATCCTTTATGTTCTATAATGGTGACGGGTGATTTTATGATTATACGTTATGACAAAGAAAAGCTTATTTCGGCACTTCGCGACTTTTCCAACGCCACGGGAATAAATATAAATCTTATTGACAAGGACGGTCATACGCAGATTTTGTGGAATGACTACAAGGCGCATTTTGACATTCCGCCCTATTGCCGCCTTATTCACTCCCTCCCCCAGTCACGCAATAAATGTCACGCCTCTGACAGAATGCTTATCGAAAGGTGTAAAAAAAGCCTTAAGGCGGAGCATCACATCTGCCACGCCGGGCTTATTGATATTGCGGTTCCCATAACTCACAACGATTCTGTTCTTGGCTACATAATTTTAGGACAGATGAAAAAGGAAACGGATTTTAAAAAGGTTTATCCCTTAATCGCCCACACCGGTCTTCCGATGGAAGAAATGAAAAAAAGCTTTGATGCACTCCCCACCTTTGACGACAGCAAGATAAAAGGCGTTATAAGCGTGGCGGTGATGCTTACAAAATATATTTTAACCGAAAATATGGTAAAAACAAAAAGCGGGCATAAGCTTGACATCCTGACGGAATATATCGATGCGCACTTAGGAGAGGTATTAACGCCCGACTCCATTTCAAAAGGCACTTACCTTTCCAAAACCACTTTATACAAGCTTACAAACAGGCATTTCGGTATGGCTCTCGGCGAATACATAAACTTAAAAAAGCTTGATAAATCATTAGAGCTTTTAGAAAAAGCAGACCTTTCAATAGAAGAGGTTGCAACCTCCTCCGGCTTTTCCGGTGCCTCCTATTACGGCAAGCTTTTTAAAAAGTATAAAGGCATCTCTCCCACCGCCTACAGAAAAAAGCTTACACTTTGATAAAAGAGAGCAAAAAATTAAAGATTTTTTGCAAAAAAAGCAAGAATTTGCATTGACTTAGTGAAAATAAAAATATATAATATAATTGCAAAATTTTTTAAAGAGGTGTTTTTATGTTAAAGAAAATATCCGATATCGGTATCGTACCGGTTATAAAAATCAATGACGTAGAAAAGGCTGTTCCCCTTGCGAAGGCTTTAATCGACGGCGGTCTTCCAATTGCCGAAATCACCTTCAGAACAGAGGCTGCCGAGGAAGCTATAAAGAGAGTATCCGAAGCTTTCCCCGAAATGTTAGTTGGTGCAGGAACAGTTCTTACCATAGAACAGGCCCAGCGTGCTAAAAACGCAGGTGCTAAATTTATCGTAAGCCCCGGCTTCAATCCCAAGGTTGTTTCCTGGTGCTTGGAAAATGACATCATCCCCACACCCGGATGTACTTCTCCCACAGAAATTGAGCAGGCTTTGGAGCTTGGCTTAAAAGTTGTTAAGTTCTTCCCCGCAGAGCAGAGCGGCGGTATCGATAAGATAAAGGCTTTATCTGCTCCCTACGGCAACTTAAAGTTTATCCCCACAGGCGGAATCGGACTTGATAACTTAACCACATACATCACAAACAAGAAAATCCTTGCCTGCGGCGGAAGCTTTATGGTTAAGGAAGACTATATCGAAAACGGCGAATGGGACAAGATTACCGAACTCACAAAGAAAGCTGTTTCCATTATGCTTGGCTTTGAAATCGGCCACATCGGCGTTAACACAGCTGATGCTGCAGAAGCTTCCTGCGTTGCAGTTAAGTTTGCAAAGGCTTTCGGAGGTATCGAAACTTCTGAAGGAAATTCCAGCTTCTGGGCGGGCAAGATTATCGAAATCATGAAGGGCAAAGGCAAAGGCGTAAACGGTCACATCGCAATCAAGACAAACTCTGTTGACAGAGCAGTTTACCACTTAAAGGCTCAGGGCATCGAATTTGACGAATCTTCCGCACTTTTCAATGCTGACGGCTCTATGAAGGTTATATTCTTTAAGGATGAAATTGCAGGCTTTGCACTTCACCTTCTTCAGAAATAATAGAAAGGACGTTTTGTTATGAAAAAAGTTGTTACACTCGGCGAAATTATGTTAAGACTTAAGTCTCCCGGTCTTGAAAGATTTATGCAGTCCCCCATGCTTGAGGCAACCTTCGGCGGCGGTGAAGCAAACGTTGCAGTTTCCCTTGCCAACTTCGGTATGGAAGCAAAGTACGTTACCGCTCTTCCCAAGCACGACATTACATATGCACTTACCTGCCAGCTTCGCGGCTTCGGCGTTGATATTTCCGATATCGTTTACTCCGAAGGAAGACTCGGTACATACTATCTTGAAACAGGCTCCAACCAGAGACCTTCCAAGGTAATTTATGACAGAGCTTATTCTTCCATCGCTCTTGCAACACCCGATCTTTTCGACTTTAAGAAGATTTTCGACGGAGCAGAGTGGTTCCACATCACAGGTATCACCCCCGCTCTTTCCCAGAGCGCAGCCGATGTTTCTCTTGCAGCTTGTAAGGCAGCAAAGGAAATGGGCTTAAAGGTTTCCTGCGACTTAAACTACAGAAAGAACCTCTGGAAGTACGGCAAGGAAGCAAAGGAAATTATGAGAGAGCTTGTTAAGTACGTTGACGTAATCATCGCAAACGAAGAAGACTGTCAGAAGTCCCTCGGCATCGAAGCAGGAAGCGACGTTACAGGCGGTCACCTTGACACAGCTAAGTACGAAGTTCTTGCAAAGGAAGTACTTAAAATGTATCCCAACGCAGAAAAGATTGCAATCACACTTCGTGAAAGCAAGAGTGCAAACCACAACGACTGGTCTGCTTGTATCTGCGACGGCAAGGAATTTTACGTTTCCAAGAAGTATGAAATCAAGGATATCGTTGACAGAGTTGGCGGCGGCGACTCCTTCGGTGCAGGCTTGATTTACGGACTTCTTAACTATGACGATATGAAGAAAGCTCTTGAATTTGCAGTTGCGGCAAGCTGCTTAAAGCACACCATCATCGGTGACTTTAACAGAGTAACCGTTAAGGAAGTTGAAACCTTAATGGGTGGCGACGGCTCAGGAAGAGTACAGAGATAAAATTTTCAACAAAGAAAATTTTATCGGAAATTTCCGAAACCCGTTCAAGGGTGTAGGCAATACAATTAAAAATCCGAACAGGATTTTTTCGAGATACACATTCTATAAAAGAATCGCTAACATTTTCAACAAAGAAAATTTTATCGGAAATTTCCGAAACCCGTTCAAGGGTGTAGGAAATACAATGAAAAATGCGAATAGCATTTTTTCGGCACGCTCACACTATAAAAGAATTGTTGACTTTTTCAACAAAGAAAAATTTTGAGCGACATTGCCGAAAATGCGTTCAAGGGTGTAGGCAATACAATGAAAAATCCGAACAGGATTTTTTCGAGATACACATTCTATAAAAGAATCGCTAACATTTTCAATAGAGAAAATTTTTTCGGGATGCACTTTTAAACAATTAAAAACAGAAATCCAAAAGGCAGAAACGATTAAATCGTTTCTGCCTTTTACAATAGATTCTTATGCTCAAACTCCGTCTTTTTTCATAAGCTGCCGGTATTTTTGCGGTGACATATTTTCCCTTGAAGAAAAGCCCCTGGAAAATGCGAGAACATCACTGTAACCGACAGAATTTGCTATTTCGGTTATCGACATATTTGTTTCAACCAGCAATTCTTTGGCTTTCTTCATTTTATACCATGTTATATACTCTTTTGTTGACATATTAAATCTTTTCCTGAAAATTTTGTGCAGATAAGGCTGGCTTATTCCTGCCAGACGCGACAGCTCCTCCACCGTAATTTTCTTATGCATATTGGTTTCAATAAAGTCTGTGCAAAAATTCAGATATATTTCACTGTCGGGCACGCGCTTAGACGAAAACCTTGTATATGTATGACTGTTTAATATATGCAAAAACATCTCCAGCATTTTAAGGGAGTCTGAAATTTTTCCGTTTTCAGACATAATCATACTTCCGATTTTTTTAGCCACAGGCACGGTATCATACTTGAAAATCAATGTATCTGAATCTGCATTATATCTTTCAAATATTTCTTTCATGGCTTCGTCTGATGATATAATCCATAAAAACTCCCACGGATTGCTTTTTGAAGGATAGTATACCTCATCTTGACCGGGATATATAAGAAAGCCTTCTCCCTCGTTTACCTCATTCCCGTTATAGTATCCTTTTCCTTTGGTTACATAATGAATTATATATAAATCTCTTCGCGCAGGCCCGAATTTCGTAACATTCACATCTCCGCTTACTCCCATTGAATTCAGTTTAAGCAAAGATGCACTGCCGTCAGAGAAAATCTCATATCGCATCCATCTTCCTCCTTTTTATAATTAGTTATGATTTTACCATATGATGAATAGATATGTCAATGGACAAATCCAATTGTTTAGGGTAAAATCTAATCAGGCAGAAAGGAGATTGTTATGATTTCAGAAAAATTCAAGCTTATCGGAGAATATGGTGCATCAGGAATGTATGAGGAGGAACAAAGAAGTCTTTTTTACAGAAAAGCATTGGGCATAAGAAGATTTTACGAAAACTGCGAGCTTGCTCCTTACGAAGGTAAAGCTTTGTATCCGTCGGGCATTCTTCCAAAAAAAATGAGCATATATCCATCATATTTATCGGGGATGAATATAGACTACAATGATGTATGCAAAAAAGATACCGAGCTGGCAAACCAATTCCTGTCGGACTTTTGCAAATATCATCCGTCCGTTCCTGTTGAGCATACTGTTGCAGGCAGTATGTACACACATTCTATGCCAAACTATGAGCGCATCTTAAAAGAAGGATTATTGTCATACGCAGAAAGAATTGAAAAAATCGAAGATAAAGATATGCGCGAAGGTCTCATACACGTTATAGAAGGAATTAAATGCTACATATCCAGGTGTCTTGAATATCTCGGTACCGTCTGTGCCGACGAAAAACTGATAAAGGCATTAAATAAGGTTCCTCTTTATCCTGCAGAAAACATATACGAAGCCATTGTTTCGTGGAATTTTATTCTTTATCTTGATAATTGCGATAATCTCGGCTGTTTGGCCTCCGGGCTATACCCTTATTACAACGGTGAATGTGTTGTTGATTTACTAAAAAACCTGTTTGATAATTTAGATGTCAATAACGGATATTCGATGGCTCTTGGCACAGATTACAATCCGATTACTCTCCAGTGCCTTGAAGCCTCCAAAGGAAAAAGACGCCCTATGACAGAGCTTTTCATAAACGACAGCACCCCTGATGAAATATGGGATAAGGCTTTTGAAGTTGTAAGAACAAACAACGGGCAACCCGCCTTTTACAACGAAAAAGTAATAATGTCAGGATTTAAAAATAAATTCCCGTTTATTAAGGATGAAGATTTAAAAAAATTCTGTGGTGGCGGCTGTACCGAATCAATGCTTGCCGGGCTTTCAAATGTCGGCTCGCTTGACGCAGGTATAAATCTGCTTTTAATACTGGAAACTGTTATATATAAAAAACTTGCTGATTCAAAAAGCTTTGAAGAATTTTACGAATGCTACATTAAAGAAGTGGCATCTGTTGTCGAAACCGTAACCGCAGAAATTAACAGTTCACAAAGAGAGCGCGCAAAATATAACCCCCTGCCGATGCGTACACTGCTTATTGATGACTGCATTGACTTAGGATTGGAATATAACAATGGCGGAGCAAGGTATAAATGGAGTATCATAAACTTTGCCGGTATGATAAATGTAATAGATTCAATGCTTGTAATCCGCGATTTCATATTTGAGGAAAAGCTTTATGATGTGCCGTTATTCATCGAACTGCTTAAGACAAACGATAAGGAATTTTTAAGAAATGCCAGAAATCACAAAGTGAGCTTCGGCAACGATAATACCGATGCCAACAATTTTACAAGCAGGCTTTCTTCGGATGTATTTTCTATGCTTGATGATAAAAAGCCATATATAGGTGAAGGATTTTTACCGGCATCCATTCAGTTTATGTCACAGGTGGGGGCAGGAAAGAATATAGGCGCAACCCCTGACGGCAGAGAAAAAGGAGCTCCGCTTTGCGATTCTTTGGGGGCTATTTTCGGCAAAGATACAGAAGGGCCTACCGCTTTACTGAACAGTGTAACTTCTGTCGATCTCAAATCCGCCTTAGGTATCCCCGTACTGAATTTCAATATAAATCCTGATTTTAAAAATGCCACATTAAAAGCTCTTATTTTAGGATATATGGATGGCGGCGGCATACATATACAGATTACATGCACTTCATTGGAAACCTTGATGGAAGCATACAAAAACCCTGAAATGCACAAAAATCTTATTGTGCGCGTCGGAGGCTATTCAGAATACTTCCAGAATCTGTCTGACGAACTGAAAAGAATGGTAATACAACGTACCATACAGAAATTGAGCTGAGCATACATCCGGGCCGTAAGCGTTAAATTAACAAAAAAGGGGCTGTAATTATTTCACAGCCCCTTTTTCATGAGATAGAAAAAATGCTTTGGAACGGAGTATTTTAACATCTCATATCTTATTTTCCCAGTATATTTATCGTAGCATAGGCATCTGTTACCTTGCCTTCAAATTCGATATCCATTATAATTCTGTTTTTGGGCAGAACTTTTTCACCTGCTGTTATCTTTATCTTACATTCCGTCTTAAGCTCGGGGTGAGCCGGATTATAATATCTGTCGATAAAAGCCGCCTTGTCATAGGTTGCCGTCCAGCCTTCGGGAAGATGAAGCGTGATATAGGCATAACGCTGGTCAACCTTTAAGTTTTTCATATAAAGGGTAAGCTCTATTTCCTCTCCCGGAGCAATTTCAGGCTTTCCGTCAAATTCAATATATCCGTCGGTGTGCACCGTATGGAAAGCTTCAAAGCTGTAGCGCTTAAACCTGAAATTTTCTCTTACATCGGGAAGTCCGAAAAGGTGTGTTTCAACACTTGTCTGATCCCACCAGGCGCTTCCCTTTATGTTGTCATCATACTTCGTCTCGCCGTCGGTAAATTCCATAACCATATTATTTGCCCTGAAAACCATGGGGATCATCCTCATAACACGCTCTGTAAGCCTGGTACAGCTTGTTGCCGCCATTGTATCGTCAGGCGCAATGCAGATGCTCTTTATGGAATCGCCGATATATTCCTTCCAGTCGGAGGGAATGTTTTTTCCGCCGTGTAAAATGCCCATAATTGCACCGACGGTGGCACCGGTGCAGTCGGTGTCGTCTCCGCAGTTAATGGAGTAAATCATACTCTTCTTAAAGTCGCCCTCACCGTAGATAAGACCGATTAATACAAACGCCACATTGGAAGGAGCCTGAAACCAGCCAAGGTCAGAGTTCATCTTTACTATTTCCTCACGGGCATCTCTGTAATCAACACCTGCATCGTATAATTCAATTACCTTTTTTACACTTTTATAAACCCTGCTCTCCTCCGAAATAAAAGAAAGCGCCTTATCTATAATCACTCTTACATCACTTTCCCTGAAAGCAAGGCTCTGAAGTGCGGCGGTGAAAAGCTCCGCATTAGTTCCTTCGCTTGTCCCGTGGTCAACCGATGCATCCATAAAGGCATAACGGCAGGCAATCTCGGGATAGCCGGGAGCGAGGCACGCCCATATTTCCGAGCGGATCCATGCACCGTTGGAATGACGCCATACTTCGTTGTTAAGCTCGCCCGACATGGGAGGCAAAAAGCCAGCTGTCAAATTGCTTTTACCTACGCCGTACTCGTTCCAGTGGGGTGTTATAAACTGAAGCCAGTATTCAGAAAGCACCGTTGCGGATAAGTGCCAGGGACCTTCCTGCTCAACTGCACGAAGCCAGATAAGCTGAAGGTCAAGGTCATCGTTTGGCAGAGGCTCACCCTTAGCTGACTTAAAGCCTTCTATATCCTGCATAGCACTGCTTCCCTCATATGGTGCACCCATGGTTCCGCCTATATTTTTACCAATCCAGCATCCGAAAATTTTATCTCTTAATTCTTCTTTATTTAAGTATAACATACTATCCCTCCTTAATTTTATTATACAAAAAAGATGCTATATAAAAAATAGCATCTTTTTACTTTTAACTATCAGATTTTTACTTTTTTCTGTATTCGGCAGGAAGACATCCTTTATACTCTCTGAACTTTTTATAAAACATATTCATATTGGAAAAGCCCGCCTCTGCCGCGATTTCGCTTACGGACATATCGCTTTCACGAAGCATCTTCCCCGCCTTTTCGATTCTCTCTCTGCCCACGTATTCGGAAAAGGTCATACCAAAGTAATTTTTGAACATCCTTGAAAAATAGGATGGATTATACAAAAACTCCTTTGCCACACTTGATAGTGTTATCCGCTCCCCGGAATGATTTTTTATATACTCAGAAAACTTTGAATTTATCTTTTCCGAGGTTTTATCATCGTGCAATGAAAGCTTTCTGAAAAGCTTTACAAGAATTATTGAAACATAGCTTCTCACTATTGTTTCATAGCCTGCTTCAGCGCTTTTGTATTCTTTTTCAAGACTGCCAAAAAGCTCCGTCATTCCTTCGTCCTTATAAAAGCTGACTTTTCTTCCGTTTTCCGCTATTCCGCTTTCAAAATCGGAAAATGCGGTCAGCATAAAAAGTGCAAATATGTTATCGGAAAGCACCTCATTATCGCTGAAGAATTCACCTTTTAACAAAACCTCGTAAAAATCCATATTTCCTTCGGTGCTGTAGGCATGGGTTTCTCCGGGATTTACATAAAGTAAGTCCCCTTCTCCTACGCTGTAGCTCACATCACCGATTTCGTGAACTCCGCTTCCGCTGTATATATAAATAATCTCCGCAAAGTCGTGGGTATGAGGCGGCACAAAGGTTTTCCCTGCATTTTTCTTTACCTTGAGGTTTAACAACGCTCCGCCTATCTCATCGATTTTATAGTTTTTCATTCTTCGGGACAGAGCTTTTCAAGAAGAGCTTCTGCATCCTTAAGCCAATCACCCTCAAAAAGCTCAAGCATACCTGCGTCGCAGGCTGCGGCAAGCTTGGGATCGAAAGGAATTCTTCCAAGCACGGGAAGGTCCTTGGACTTTGCTATTTCATCAATATGGCTTTCACCGAATACCTTTATCTGTTTTCCGCAGTCAGGGCATGTTACATAGCTCATATTTTCAACAAGTCCTAAAACGGGAATGTTCATAAGCTTTGCCATATTAAGTGCCTTTTCGACAATCATAGAAACAAGCTCCTGAGGAGACGCCACAACGATAATTCCGTCAACAGGAAGTGACTGGAATACCGTAAGGGGAACGTCACCTGTTCCGGGAGGCATATCAACAAACATAAAGTCAACATCGCCCCAGATTACATCTGTCCAGAACTGCTTAACGGCACCTGCGATAACGGGACCGCGCCATACAACGGGATCTGTCTCGTTTTCCATTAAAAGATTAATGGACATAAGCCTTATACCTGTCTTTGTCTGAACAGGGTAAATTCCGTTTTCTGCACCAAGGGCTTTTTCCTTCGCTCCGAACATTTTGGGCACGGAGGGGCCTGTAATATCGGCGTCAAGCACCGCAGTATTAAAGCCTGCTCTTCTTGAAAGCACAGACATTAAGCCTGTAATAAGGCTCTTACCTACGCCTCCCTTACCGCTTACTATACCTATTACCTTTTTGATGTCAGAAAGCTCGTGGGGCTTTTCCAAAAAGCTTTCCTTTGTTCTTTCTCCGCAATCACCTACATTGCAGGTTTCACAGTTGTGTGTGCATTCACTCATTTATATCATTTCCTTTCTTTATTTATCATATGTCAGGCTTCCGTCAAGCTCTCCGTTATCCAGATAATCATCTGCGAGCATTTTAATGGTGGCAATCAGGGGAACTCCCAGTACCATTCCGAAAAATCCGAATAATTCACCGAATACTATTACCGCAAAAAGAACCATAAGCGGACTTACTCCGGTGGATTTTGAAAGTATTTTAGGCTGAATGAGATTTGAATCTATCTGCCCTAAAACAAGCTGGAAAATAAGAATCCATAACGCATTGACAGGCCCTACCGTAAGGGATGCAATTATGAATGTTATAACCGATGCAACAATTGGGCCGAAAAACGGAACCATATTTCCTATAGCCGCCAGAAATCCGAGAAGAACCGCATAAGGCACACGGAAAATCCCGAGAGCAATCGATGTTATAACGCCAACTATCAGGGCGTCTATGGCAAGACCTGAAAAATAGGAATAGAACAAATCAACGGTTTTTGCCGTATACCTTCTGAATACGCTGCCGCCCTTACCGGAAAGAAATTTTTCTCCTGCCATTTTCCCGAAGTTCTTAATCTCTCCGCGTTCAAAAAGAATGTATACGGAAAATATTATCCCAAGGAAGAAATTCATAAAAGAGCCCGCAATATTCCCTATTACCGAAATGTATTTATTTATACTGCTGAGCGTAAGATTTTCCTTAACGAAGCTCTCCGTCTTTTCCTTCATTGTTTCGAAAATATCCATTCCCTCAAGGATTTCGTTTTCTTTAAGGAATTCATCCGCCTTTTCAATGTAGGAAGGAGCATTTATAGCAAGATCCTTTACGTTTTTTGTAAGCACGGGAATGATAAAGTTAACCGCCAGAGCAATGATGGCAATGATTATAAGATAAATACTTAAAACCGAAATCGCTTTTTTATATTTTTTCAAAAAGCCCCATTTGCTGTTAGTGAGCAACACTTCCAGCTTTTCTGCGGGCTTCCACAAAAAGAACGCAATTACTATTCCGATTATGCACGGCGTAAACACGCCTATGAAATTACTTATCCAATCAAGGCTTCCTTCATAATTTTCCGTTACTCTGTAAAACAGAATTAAAAGAGCGCCAACCAGTAACACCTTTATCCAGTTACTTTGTATCTTTTTCATATATACCTCCGCTAACTCAAGGTTATATCAAAAAATCAAATTATATTTTACCACAAACCGTCATCTTTTGCAAGGTATTTTTAATCTGCAATAACTACAGCCTCTCCGTTTTCTTTGTAGGTAATTCTGTCCCCGGTTCTATTCAAAGAATCCATATAGGAAAGATATTCTTCCTTTGAATTGAAGAGAGGCTTATAGTTTTCAATTATTTCCTTTGCTCTCTTTGCTCCGTCGGAAAGAAGAATATAGAGCATTGCCATCTGCATTTTTGCTGATGCAACGCAGGCTGCCTCGGAGTCAACAATATAATAATCGCTTCCGTGGGCTGTTCCCTTTGCACCGCCTGCATAGGGATGAACTACGGGCATAATGCAGCAAAGGTCGCCCATATCGGTGCTTCCTGAGCTTATCCCCTCATTTATGTTGAATGTATATTCGGGCAGTATTTTTCCTGCCGCTTCTTTCGTAATTTCAATAAGCCCGTTATCGTTTGTAAGCGGAGCATATCCCGGAATATCCGTTATATCCACATTTGCACCTAGCGATAATGCCGCACCTGCAAGTGCACGGTTTACCTTTTTATTTGCCTTTACTATGGCATCGAAGTTAGCACCTCTTACATAGCTTTCAAGCACAGCCCTGTCGGGAATGGCGTTAACCATCTCTCCTCCCTTTGTCATAATGGGGTGCACTCTTATTATATCCTTTTCAGCAAAAGTCTCTCTTATGGCATTTACTGCATTTATTCCGCAATTTGCCGCATAGAGGGCGTTTACTCCGTTCCAGGGTGAGCCACCTGCGTGGGATGCAACGCCTTTATAGGTGATATTTTTTGCAATGCAGCCAACAGAGCCGTTTCTTACAGAAAAGGAGGATGAAGTGTGTACCATAAACGCAAGGTCAACTCCGTCAAAATATCCTCTGGACAAAAATTCACTCTTTCCGCCGAGATATTTGATTACGCCCTGTTTTTTTAAGTTGTTTCTGTATTCGATTTCAAGAAGTTCCTCCGCAGGTACTGCACAAAGCATTATCTTACCGCATAAGCCCTCAAGCACACCCGGTTCTTTAAGAGCTGCGGCAATACCAAGTAAAGCCGCGCACTGTGCGTTGTGACCGCAGGAGTGTACCGCTCCCGTTTCGGGATCGGATTCGGGATGATTGGGGCAGATTATTGAGTCAAGCTCTCCCAGAATAAGAAGTGTAGGTCCAACCTTTCCGGTATCTATCGTAGTACAAAAGCCCGTTATTCCCTCTGCCATAGTAAGCTCATAGCCGAGAGCACGGAAAGCTTCTTCCATATATTTTGAAGTTTTCACCTCTTTATATCCTGTTTCGGGATTTTTCCATATATACCTTTCAGCATCTAAAATAAGCTGTCTGTTTTTTTCAACCGCAACTTTTAATTTTTCCATAGCCTAGCTCCTCCATAACCATATTTTTATGTTAGTAGTGTAGCACAATTTCAAAATAAAATCAATATAGCCCTTTTTATACCGTAACTACCGTCACATTTTCATCATTCTTACGGCAGATGGTATAAAGTCCTTTTATTCCGATTTTTGATTTCTCAAAAAGGAACACTGTGCGCTTTGCATTTTTCATTATTTCTTCCTTAACTCCTGTTATGTCGGGAGAAGAGTCTGTAATAATGCCGTCCTCAGTTATCCCCTGAGTGGTAATAAAAGCTATATCCACGTTAAGGTTTTCAGCCTGTTTTTCTGCCGACGCTCCGATTAAACACATATCGCTCTCTAAATATTCTCCGCCTATTATAAAGCAGGGAATATGAAATTCCGATGCCGAAATGAGTGCATTTACCGAATTTGTTATTATCTTTACATTTTCAAACTTTTTTATGTGCGGTATTATAAACTGGCTTGTGGACGAGCTGTCGATGAATATGTTTAAGCCGTCTTCCAGAAATTCTGCCGCCTTTTTGGCAAGTGCTCTTTTTTCGTCCTCTTCTATATGCATACGGGAAGAAACGGGAAAGCTTTTGTTTTCCGGCAGGCACATTGCCCCACCGCGGTATCTTTTCACATAGCCGTTTCTTGAAAGCTCCGATAAGTCCCTTCTCACCGTCATTCCCGAAACATACAAAGCAGTAGATAATTCTTCTACCGACATTTTCTTGTTTTCGCATATAAGATTGAATATTTCCTTTTGCCTTTCGCTTAGTTTCATAGCATCACTCCGTTCACGCAATTGTTCATTTATCAACATTTTGAACAACTATTGTGTTTATTTCTATCTTGTGTTATAGTATAGCATATAAAATAATTTAATGCAAGGAGATTTATTATGCCTCTTTTTCCAATAACACCGCTGCTTGAGCTTATTATAACCCGTACCGTGGGAATTTTAGGGCTCGGTGCAAACTTTCTATCCTTCCAGTTCAAAAAGCACAAGCAGATTTTATTTTTCAGGACAGTCAACGAAGCACTATTTATTCTGCAGTATTTCCTGCTCGGCGCATATTCAGGAGGTATCCTTAACGCCGTTGGATGCGTAAGAAACATTATTTTCACAAAGCAGGTAGAATCGGGAAAGAAAACCACGGTTTTCCAGATAATTTTCTGTGTTATATTTACTGCCTTTGGCATTCTCACCTTTGACGGAGTAAAAAGCATAATGCTTATCTTCGCAAAAGACCTTTCGACAATAGCCTACGGAAACAAAAACACAACCGTAATAAGAACAGTTTCCTTTTTAACTCATATATGCTATCTTGCATACAATCTTGCCGTCACATCTTATGAAGGCGCCATCGCCGACGGGGTATTGCTTATATCATTAATTATCGGAATAATACGTTTTGACATTCTGCCAAGGCTTAAGAAAGAAGAAATTTAAACATACACAACAAAAAACACCGTTCATATGAACGGTGTTTTTATTAAGCTTTGAATTAAACCAGCTCGATGATGGCAGTAGGAGCCGCGTCTCCGCGTCTTACTCCGCCCTTATAAATTCTGGTGTATCCTCCGTTGCGTTCTGCATACTTGGGAGCAATCTCATCAAACAGCTTCTTTACAACGTCTTCGCTCTGAATGAAAGCAAGAGCCTGTCTTCTTGTGTGAAGAGTGTTCTTCTTACCAAGAGTAATCATCTTTTCAGCGATGGGACGGATTTCCTTCGCACGTGCTTCTGTGGTGGAAATCTTGCCGTTCTCTAAAAGTGCGGTAACCAGATTCTTGAGCATAGCTATTCTGATATCAGTCTTACGACCTAATTTTCTTGTACCGGGCATCTAACGCACCTCCTTATTCTTCTTCGGACGCCAATGAAAGTCCAAGGCCATGAAGCTTGTTAATAACTTCTTCCAGAGACTTACGTCCTAAGTTTCTAACCTTCATCATATCTTCGTCTGTTCTCTGAATAAGATCCTCAACAGTGTTTATTCCTGCACGCTTTAAGCAGTTGTAGGAACGTACGGAGAGATCAAGTTCTTCGATTGTCATTTCCAGGAGCTTACTCTGGCTGGGCGCTGCTTTTTCTACCATAATTTCGGCATTCTTTGCATCGTCAGACAAGTCGATGAACAGATTAAGATGTTCGTTTAATATTTTTGCACCTAAGGAAATTGCCTCGTCAGGAGTCAATGTACCGTTAGTCCAAACTTCAAGTGTGAGCTTGTCATAGTCGGTAATCTGTCCTACACGTGTGTTTTCCACATAGTAATTTACCTTGGGTACGGGGGTGTAGATGGAGTCCACACTGATAAGGCCGATTATGGGCTGCTGATTCTGCTTATTGCGTTCAGCACTTACATAACCTCTGCCCTTTCCTATCGTGATTTCCATATACAGTTTAGCGTCCTCGTTAAGGGTTGCTATGTGAAGATCACCGTTGATGATTTCAACGTCGCTGTCATGCTTTATGTCAGCGGCAGTGATCTCCTGTTCGCCCTTTGCATCTATATAGATGGTCTTAGGGCCTTCCCCGTGGAGCTTTACAATAAGCTGCTTGATGTTGATAATGATATCTGTTACGTCTTCCTTAACACCGTTGATTGTAGAGAACTCGTGGAGAACTCCGTCAATCTTAACGCTGGTAGCAGCAACACCGGGAAGCGACGACAAAAGGATTCTTCTAAGAGAGTTACCAAGTGTCGTGCCGTAACCTCTTTCAAGAGGTTCTACAACAAACTTTCCGTAGGTCTTTTCATCATTAAGCTCTGTACAGCTTATTCTGGGCTTTTCTATTTCTATCATGATAAGCGCTACCTCCCTTTAATATTATTAATTTTACAATGAGGGAGCAAATCTTACTTGGAGTACAACTCGACAATAAGAGTTTCCTCAACGGGGAAATCAATATCCGCACGGTCAGCAAGGGCTACTACCTTACCTGTAAGGGTGTTCTTATCAAAATCAAGCCACTTGGGAATGATTCTGCCTTCGTTTGCTTCGAAGATAGCCTTGAAATGATCGTTACTCTTGCACTTTTCAGTTACAGCGATAACATCGCCGGGCTTAACAAGGATAGAAGGAATATTAACCTTCTTGCCGTTTAAGGTAACGTGACCGTGTACAACGATCTGTCTTGATTCACGACGGGTGTTAGCAAGACCTAAACGGTATACAACGTTGTCAAGTCTCGATTCAAGAATCTGGAGCAACATTTCACCTGTGATACCGTGTCTCTTGGTAGCCATTACATAGTACTTTCTGAACTGCTTCTCAAGTACGCCGTAAATGAACTTAACCTTCTGCTTTTCATTAAGCTGAATACCGTATTCCGACTTCTTCTTTCTGTTCGGATTGGGGTTTCTGTTTGTTGTCTTGTTATAACCCATTACGCCGGGCTCAATTCCGAGCGTCTTACATCTTTTAACGATGGGCTGTGTATTTCTAGCCATAAATAAACTTCCTCCTTTCCCCTAAATCAAACTCTTCTACGCTTGGGCGGGCGGCATCCATTGTGAGGAATGGGTGTTACGTCCTTAATCATGCTGATCTCAAGACCAGCTGCCTGAAGAGCTCGAATAGCAGCTTCTCTACCTGCACCGGGGCCCTTTACATAAACTTCTACAGTTTTAAGGCCGTGCTCCATAGCAGCCTTTGCTGCTGTTTCAGCAGCTGTCTGAGCTGCGAAAGGAGTGCTCTTCTTTGAACCGCGGAATCCTAATCCACCTGCACTTGCCCAGGAAAGAGCATTTCCTGCAGTGTCTGTGATTGTTACAATTGTGTTATTAAATGTGGAGCTGATATGAACGGCGCCGCGCTCGATATTCTTGCGCTCTTTACGACGTCTAACAGCTTTCTTAGCCACAACAGTCTTAGCCATGAAAAATATCCTCCCTTACTTATTATTTCTTCTTGTTCGCCATGGTCTTTCTGGGACCTTTTCTGGTACGAGCATTCGTCTTGGTACGCTGACCTCTTACGGGAAGACCTTTTCTATGTCTCATTCCTCTGTAGCAGCCGATCTCAACGAGTCTCTTAATGTCGAGAGCTGTGTCGCGTCGAAGGTCACCTTCAACCTTGTATTCTTCCTTAGCCATTACCTCTCTGATCTTTGCAAGATCATCGTCAGTAAGATCCTTAACTCTGATGTCGGGATTTACGCCTGCTTTTGTAAGAATTTCTGTCGCAGTTGTACGACCAATTCCGTAAACGGCGGTAAGACCAATTTCGATACGCTTTTCTCTCGGTAAATCTACACCGGCAATTCTAGCCATTTAACTTACACCTCCTGCTTTCGCATGTCATAAAATTAATTTTCTTAGTGGGGATTAACCCTGTTTCTGTTTGTGCTTAGGATTTTCGCAGATGACCATTATTTTACCTTTTCTCTTAATGATCTTGCATTTTTCGCAAATAGGTTTTACAGAAGGTCTGACCTTCATCTGAATCATTCCTTTCTTGTGCGGAAAGATTATTTATCTCTCCAGGTTATACGACCTTGCGTAAGGTCATAAGGAGATATTTCTATCTTGACCTTATCGCCCGGTAATATCTTAATAAAATTCATTCTGAGTTTTCCTGAAATGTGTGCAAGCACAACATGACCGTTGGGGAGTTCAACCTTAAACATTGCGTTGGGAAGAGCATCCACAACTGTTCCTTCAAACTCTATTACATCATCTTTAGCCAAGGTTTTCTACCTCCTTTATTCCACCGGGAACGCCGATGGATTAAGCGAGTTAATAAATTTGCTTATTTCGTTACGCAGTTCGGTATTTGTTACCTTAAGGCCTTCTGCGAATTTCTTTTTTATAAAATCGCTTCCAAAGCCTGTCTGCACAACATGTTTGATTTTTTTCTTCTTCGGTCTGTCTGTTTTTCGGATGTCGCCGTCTGCTATGAAGCAGTATTCCGGCCAAACCTCCATTACAACATAATATCGGTCTTTATCTCTTCCTTTTTCTGACAGCACCAAATCTCCGGGTTCCATTCGTATCCTCCTCAAATTAAGGTAAGAATTCTCGGCCCGTCCTTGGTTATTGCCAAGGTGTTTTCATAGTGAGCCGAAAGCTTACCGTCAAGAGTTACCGTCGTCCAACCGTCCGAGAGAGTTTTAAGTTCATAGGTTCCTTCGTTTATCATGGGTTCAACAGCTATGCACATTCCCTCCAATAAGCGTATGCCTCTGCCCTCAGTTCCGAAGTTCGGAACATCCGGGGCTTCGTGAAGCGCCCGTCCTATTCCGTGGCCTACCATATCCCTTACTACGCCGTAGCCGAAACTTTCGGCATAAGCCTGAACACGACTTCCTATATCGCCGAGTCTCATTCCGGGATATGCTGCCTTTATTCCTTCGAAAAAGCTCTGTTTTGTTACCTCAATAAGCTTTTTTGCTTCATCGGTAACATTACCCACAGCGAAGGTTCTTGCCGCATCGGAGTGATATCCTTTATAATAGGATCCCACATCAACGCTGACAATGTCTCCTTCCTTAAGAACTCTGCTTCCGGGTATACCATGAACGATTACCTCGTTTACCGATATACACGCGGACGCCGGAAAACCATTATAGTTTTTGAATGAAGGCCGGGCGCCGTGACTTCTTATATATTTTTCTATAAGAGAATCAAGCTCGCCCGTTGTCATTCCCGGGCGTATGCTCTCTTCTGCCAAAGCAAGAGCTCCGCCCGTTATCTGACCGCTTTCATACATAAGTTCAATTTCAGAATCCGATTTAATTAAAATCACTTTAATTCACCCAGTGCCTTAAGCACTTCTCGTTTGGTATCTTCAAGAAGTTTCTGCCCGTGTGCGGTAACAAGGAGTCCCTTCTCCTTATAAAAAGCTTTAAGAGGAGCTGTAGATTCATAGTAAACCGCAAGACGGTGCTTTATTGTTTCGGGCTTATCGTCTTCACGACAGATAAGCTCACCTCCGCACCTGTCACATTTGCCTTCAACTTTTGAGGGCTTATCTTCGATGTGATAGGTTGCTCTGCAGGATGCACATTCACGTCTTCCCGAAAGTCTTTTCAGGATTTCCTCATCCGAAAGCTCAATGGATAGCACTTTATCTATGACAATATCCATCTTTATAAGTGCTTCTGCCTGTGCTATTGTGCGGGGAAATCCGTCGAAGATATATCCGTTTGCACAATCAGGTTCCTCAATTCTTTCTTTAACCAACTTCAGTACGTCCTCATCAGAAATGAGATTTCCGTTGTCGATTAAATCCTTTAATTTCTTTCCGAACTCACTGCCGGAAGCAATAACGCTTCTTATAATGGCTCCGGTTGAAATCTGAGGAATTCCATATTTTTCGGAAAGGAATTCTGCCTGTGTACCCTTTCCTGCACCGGGAGGTCCTAACATAATAAGTTTCATTTTAACTGTCGACCTTTCGCCAAAGATTAATCTAAGAATCCTTTGTAATGTCTCATCATCATCTGTGCTTCGACCTGCTTAACAGTTTCAAGAGCAACACCAACCAAGATCAGTACAGAAGATCCACCGATTAAGCCGAGAGTTGCGAACTTGGGGAATATAAGACCAAGTACTAAGGGCAACACTGCAACGATGCTCAGGAAGAGTGCGCCTGCAAGATTGATTCTTGCAAGAACCTTGCTGATAAAGTCGCTGGTGGGCTTTCCGGGTCTGATACCGGGAATGAATCCGCCGTTCTTCTTCATATTGTTGGAAATCTCGATGGGGTTAAAGCTGATTGAAGTATAGAAGTAGGTAAATGCGATAATTAACAAGAAGTAAATTACACAATATACCCAGTTTCCGGGTGAGAATATCTCAACGATATTTGCAAGCCAGGGATGACCTGCAGCCTCAATTTTAGCTACCTCTGTCTGTCCTGTTGTAAGCTGTATAATCGTTGTGGGGAAAGAAAGAATTGAAATTGCAAAGATGATGGGAAGTACGCCTGCCATAGCAACCTTTAAGGGAATGTATGTGGCCTGACCGCCGTACATCTTTCTGCCTACTACTCTCTTGGAGTACTGAACAGGAATTCTTCTTTCACTGGAATCGAAATATACAACAAACGCAATCATTGCAAGTGCGTATACTACTATGAGAAGCTCAATCCACCACTCTGTTCTGAAGTCAAAGCTCATTATCACGTTATTGATAATGGCGGGGATGCTTGCTACGATACCGATGAAGATTATAAGAGAGATACCGTTTCCGATACCCTTATCGGTAATCTGCTCGCCGAGCCACATTACAAATGCAGTACCTGCTGTAAGAGTCGCTACTACGATAAATCCGTCAAGGAAGTTAGCGTAGGGCTTAATTGTCATCTGATACTGGATAAGAAGGAAGTAAATTCCGATACCCTGTATAAGAGCAAGTACAACTGTTACCCATCTTGTGATTGACTGGATTTTCTTTCTTCCCTCTTCGCCTTCCTTCTGCAGTCTTTCAAGTGCGGGAATTGCAACTGTCAAGAGCTGCATAATGATGGAGCTGTTGATGTAGGGAGAAATACCCATTGCAAATATTGTTGCCTGTGAGAACGCACCACCGGAGAAGAGGTTCATTATGCTGAACATATTGAACTCACCTGTCTGGCTGATTGCTCCCAGCATACCGGGCTGAAGACCGGGAACGGGAATAGCAGATCCCAGTCTGAACACGATAAGCATAAATAAAGTAAATAAAATCTTTTTTCTTAAATCCGGAAGTCTCCATGCGGCTTTTAAAGTTTCTATCACTTTAAATCACCTCGGCCTTTCCACCGGCTGTTGCAATCTTTTCAGCTGCAACTTTGGAGAATCTTGCTGCCTTAACGGTTACCTTCTTTGTGATTTCACCGTTTCCAAGTACTACAAGTCCATCGTATGCCTTGCCGATGATGCCTTTCTCCATGAGCTCGGTTACGCCGATTACGTCTCCGTCATTGAATACGTTCAATTCGCAAACGTTAATCTCAGCATATTTTTTAGCAAATATGTTGGTGAAGCCTCTCTTGGGGATACGTCTGATTAAAGGCATCTGTCCGCCTTCAAATCCGGGTCTTACACCGCCGCCGCTTCTTGCCTTCTGGCCCTTGTGACCGCGGCCTGCCTGTGTACCGTTACCGCTACCGTGACCTCTACCCTTTCTCTTAGCTTCCTTAGTGCTTCCGGGAACAGGACTAAGCTCGTACAACTTCATTTGCTGCACCTCCTTTTTCCTAATTATATTTCTTCACACTTAACAAGATAAGAAATCTTGTTAACCATACCTCTGATTGTTGCGCAGTCGTCTTTTTCAACGACATCTCTTATCTTCTTGAGTCCGAGAGCCTTCGCTGTTGCGATGTGGTCATCCTTACGTCCGATCAAGCTCTTCTCAAGTGTAATCTTAAGTTTTGCCATCTTAAAACCCTCCTTGTATTAGAGTTCTTCAACGGACTTTCCTCTTTTTGCTGCTACGATGTTAGCATCAACAAGATTTGAAAGGCCTTCAATTGTTGCCTTAACCACATTTCTGGGGTTATTGCTTCTCATGGACTTTGCACGAATATCCTTGATACCGCAAAGTTCAACAACTGCTCTGACACTTCCGCCGGCGATGATACCGGTACCGGGCTTAGCGGGCATAAGCAATACTTCGCCTGCGCCAAACTGTCCTGTAATCTCGTGAGGAATTGTTCCGTTTTCAATCGGAACGGTTATCATGTTCTTCTTAGCGTCTTCGATTCCCTTTCTTATAGCATCGGGAATTTCAGCAGCCTTACCTGTGCCGGCGCCTACGCGGCCCTTACCGTCGCCAACTACTACCAAAGTAGCGAAACGGAATGTACGACCACCCTTAACAACCTTTGCAACACGTGTTATGCTGACAACCTTTTCCTGGATTTCATCTTCAACGTTGTTTGCTCTATCAAAACGCTCTGACATTTTATGCTACACTTCCTTTCTTATCCCGACTCTTAAAATTCGAGTCCGGCTTCTCTGGCACCATCAGCGACCTCTTTAACTCGGCCGTGATAAATGTAGCCGCTACGGTCAAATACTACGGTCTTGATACCTTTTTCAATAGCCTTTGAGCCTATAAGCTTGCCGACTTCAAAAGCAGCTCCTTTATTGCCGCCATTGGAACCTTCGAGTTCCTGAGTGGAAGCAGCTACTAAAGTTACGCCTTTTGTGTCGTCGATGAGCTGGATATACATATTTTTAAGACTTCTGTAAACACTGAGTCTGGGTCTTTCCGCTGTTCCGGAAATCTTATTACGAACTCTTAAGTGTCTCTTCTGTCTTGCTTTATTGCTGCTCGACTTAGTAATCATTTGAGACTTACTCCCTTCTTACTTATTTCTTTGCCTTACCGGCTTTACCTTCCTTGCGTCTAATATGTTCTTCAACATACTTGATGCCCTTGCCCTTATAAGGCTCAGGAGGTCTCTTTTCACGAACGTTAGCTGCAAATGCGCCAACAACCTGCTTGTCAGGTCCGCTTATAATGATCTTGTTCTGATCCGGTACATCGATGGTAATACCGTCGATTTCTTCCATTTCAACCGGATGAGAATAGCCAAGATTCAATACAAGCTTCTTACCCTGCTTCTGTGCTCTGTAACCAACACCGTTGATTTCAAGTTCCTTCTTGAAGCCTTCGGTAACGCCGATTACCATATTGTTCAAAAGAGATCTGGTAAGTCCGTGGAGCGCCTTGTGCTCCTTCTGCTCAGAGGGACGCTTAACAAGAAGTTCTGCGCCTTCTCTTTCGATTATCATATCGGGATGTATTTCCTGTGTTAAAGTTCCCTTGGGTCCCTTAACTGTAACAAGAGTTCCCTCTATCTTTACATCTACCCCGGCGGGGACTATGATAGGCATTCTACCTATTCTTGACATTTAACTCACCACCTAATTTTTTAATTTAATAATTACCAGATAAATGCAAGAACCTCTCCGCCTACATTGGCAAGTCTTGCCTTTTTATCAGTCATGATACCCTGTGAAGTTGAAATTATTGCAATACCAAGTCCTCTGTATACTCTGGGAAGGTCTTCCTTCGCAGCATATACTCTTAAACCGGGCTTGGATACTCTCTTAAGACCGGTGATAGCCTTTTCCTTGTTAGCACCGTACTTAAGGGTGATATCAATCATACCCTGCTTATTGTCTTCTGTAACCTGGTATCCCTTTATATAGCCTTCCTCAAGAAGAATCTGAGCGATTGCCTTTTTCATGTTAGAAGCGGGAACCTGTACAGACTCGTGTTTCTGAGAATTAGCGTTTCTGATACGTGTAAGCATATCAGCAATAGGATCTGTTATCTGCATTATTATGCCTCCTTTTCCGTTAGAATGGATTACCAGCTGGCCTTTGTTACACCGGGAATCTCGCCCTTGTAAGCCAACTCTCTGAAGCAGATACGGCAAATGCCGTACTTTCTCAGATATGCATGGGGTCTGCCGCAGATTTTGCATCTGTTATATTCTCTTGTGGAATACTTCTGCTCTTTCTGCTGCTTTAAGATCATAGATTTCTTAGCCATAACTTATCCTTTCCTCCCTGCTCAGCGAGCGAACGGAGCGCCCATAAGTGTGAGGAGCTCACGTGCCTCTTCATCGGTCTTCGCAGTCGTTACGATTACGATATCCATACCTCTGATTTTATCAATCTTGTCGTATTCGATTTCAGGGAATATGATCTGTTCCTTGATACCTACGTTGTAGTTTCCTCTGCCGTCGAAACTGTCAGGGCTTATACCGCTGAAGTCTCTTACACGGGGAAGTGCAACGTTGATAAATCTGTCGAGGAACTCATACATCATGTCTCTTCTGAGTGTTACCTTACAACCGATAGGCATGCCCTCTCTAAGCTTAAAGTTAGCGATAGACTTCTTTGCCTTTGTAGTAACAACCTTCTGACCTGTAATCTTCTCAAGATCGCTGATTGCAGCTTCAAGTTCCTTCGGATTATCCTTGGCTTCGCCGACACCGATATTTATAACTATCTTAGAAATCTTGGGGATTTCCATGGGATTCTTATATCCGAACTTTTCAACCAATGCTTTGGTTACCTGTTCTTTGTAAAATGTTTCAAGTCTTGCCATTCGTTACAACCTCCTCTCTTTAGTCGTTAAAGGTTTCTCCGCACTTTTTACATACGCGAACCTTGCTGCCGTTTTCAAGCAGCTTGTAGCCTATTCTGGTAGGCTTATTGCACTTGGGGCAAATATGCATAACCTTGCATGCATATACGGGTGCTTCCTGCTTTATGATTCCGCCGGGCTGTGTCTGGCTCTTAGCTTTCTGATGCTTTGTGATCATGTTAACGCCTTCAACAACTACTTTGCCGGCCTTGGGGTTTGTGGAAAGCACCTTGCCGGTTTTACCTTTATGGGCACCGGATAATACTACTACCTGGTCACCCTCTTTAATATGAAGCGACATATTGGTACCTCCTTACAGAACTTCGGGAGCAAGAGAAAGTATCTTCATATACTCTTTTTCTCTGAGCTCTCTTGCTACGGGGCCAAATATACGGGTTCCCTTGGGGTTTTTGTCATCCTGTATAATAACCGCAGCGTTTTCGTCAAATCTTATATAAGAACCGTCCGCACGTCTTAAATTGTTAACTGTACGAACTACAACCGCCTTTACAACATCACCTTTTTTAACAATACCGCCGGGTGCTGCCTTCTTAACGGAGCATACGATAACGTCACCAACGGACGCATACTTTCTGCCGGATCCGCCAAGTACACGGATGCACATAACTTCCTTAGCACCTGTATTGTCTGCTATCTTCAAAAGAGACTGCTGCTGTATCACGATTCTTCAACTCCTTCCGATTATTTAGCTTGGAACTAATTATTTTACTTTTTCTACGATTTCAACAAGTCTCCATCTCTTGTCACGGCTTAAAGGTCTTGTTTCCATAACCTTTACCTTATCGCCTACCTGGCACTCATTTAATTCATCATGAGCCTTAAGAGTGTATGTTCTCTTAACAACCTTGCCGTAGAGAGGATGCTTTACGTGTTCTTCAATTGCAACTACGATTGTTTTATCCATCTTGTTGCTCTTTACAACACCTATTCTGACTTTACGGAAATTTCTTTCAGACATTTACATTTACCTCCTTCCGAGCTTACGCGTTCATCTCTTTCTCTTTGATGACCGTCATAACTTTAGCAATTGACTTCTTTGTCTCAACCATCTTCATAGGATTGTCAAGCTGATTTGTCGCATGCTGGAATCTGAGATTAAAAAGCTCGCTCTTAAGGTCTGTAAGCTTTGTATTCAGTTCCTCTAAGGATAATTCACGAATTTCTTTAATTTTCACAAGAATCACCCTCCGTTTCCTTTTTAACAAATTTGCACTTAACCGGAAGCTTATGCATTGCAAGTCTCATAGCTTCTCTTGCTGTTTCCTCGTCAACACCCTTAACCTCGAAGAGAACTCTTCCGGGCTTAACAACTGCTACCCAGTATTCGGGTGAGCCCTTACCGGAACCCATTCGTGTCTCAGCAGGCTTTTCAGTTACGGGCTTGTCGGGGAATATTTTAATAAATACCTGGCCGCCTCTCTTGATGTATCTTGTAAGCGCGATACGGGCAGCTTCGATCTGATTAGAAGTGATCCAGGAAGGCTCTAAAGCCTGAAGGCCGAAATCTCCGTAAGTAACCATGTTACCTCTCTGAGCAGTACCCTTCATTCTTCCTCTGAATACTCTTCTGTGCTTAACTCTTTTAGGCATTAACATTGTTTTTGCCTCCTTCCGTCTTGCGGGGAGCTCTACGCTCTCTTCTGGGCTTTTCGGAAACAGGAGGAGCAATTTCTGCTGCTGCCTTTGTTCCGGGGAGAACTTCACCCTTGTAGATCCAAACCTTAACGCCGATCTTACCGTAGGTTGTGTTAGCCTCCCAGAAGCCGTAGTCGATATCCGCTCTTAATGTCTGCAGCGGAATTGTTCCCTCGTGATAGTGCTCTGTTCTGGCGATTTCCGCACCGCCGAGACGACCGGAACAAGTGGTCTTGATACCCTTTGCTCCCATCTTCATTGCTCTCTGCATGGAGCTCTTCATAGCCTTTCTGAAAGAAATACGCTTTTCGAGCTGTGCAGCGATGCTTTCAGCAACGAGCTGTGCATTTGTTGAAGGATTCTTAACTTCAACAATGTTTAATGCAACTTCCTTACCGGTCATTGCAACAAGCTGTGCCTTAAGCTTTTCGATTTCAGAACCTTTTGAACCGATGATAACACCGGGTCTTGCCGTATTGATGGAAACGGAAAGCTTGTTGTTTGCTCTCTCGATTTCAATCTTGGATACGTTAGCGGCAAAAAGTGTCTTCTTAAGGAAGGTTCTGATTTTATAATCTTCTACAAGATTATCACCGAAAGTTTTCTTGTCAGCGTACCACTTGGAATCCCAGTCTTTAATAACGCCGACTCTTAAACCGTGAGGATTAACTTTCTGGCCCATTATTTTGCCTCCCTTTCTCTAACAACGATAGTAATGTGACATGTTCTCTTTAAGATCCTGAACGCACGTCCCTGAGCTCTGGGTCTTATTCTCTTAAGTGTAGGACCCGCATTAGCATAAGCCTCAGCTACGTATAAATCATCAGGATTCATGCCGAAATTGTTTTCCGCATTTGCGATTGCGGAGTTCAAAAGTTTTATTAAAACCTCAGAAGCAGCCTTGGGGGTGTTCTTAAGGATACCCATTGCAACACCTACGGGCTTGTTTCTGATGAGGTCGTTAACAATATTCACCTTTCTGGGTGATATGCGAATATAGCGTACAACTGCTTTCGCTTCTGTTCTTGCCTCCATCGACAATTCCTCCTCTCTTACGAGATATTACTTTCCGGTTGTCTTTGCGCCTGCGTGACCTTTGAAGGTTCTTGTAGGAGCAAATTCACCTAACTTATGACCAACCATATCTTCTGTTACATAAACCGGAACATGCTTTCTTCCGTCATGTACTGCTATTGTATGACCTACAAAATCAGGGAAAATCGTGGAAGATCTTGACCAAGTTTTAAGAACTCTTTTTTCGCCTGCTTCGTTCATCTTTTCGATACGGCTTAAAAGCTTCGCATCAACGAAGGGGCCTTTCTTTACACTGCGTCCCATATTAAAATCCTCCTTCTATTATTTACCGTTACGTGTCTTAACGATGTACTTGGAAGAATACTTCTTCTGCTTACGTGTCTTAAGACCAAGTGCGGGCTTACCCCAAGGTGTAACGGGGCTGGGCATACCGATGGGTGACTTACCTTCACCACCACCGTGAGGATGGTCGTTGGGGTTCATTACAACACCGCGGACTGTGGGACGAATACCCATATGTCTCTTTCTGCCGGCTTTACCGATAGTGATGTTTTCATGGTCCTGGTTGCCTATTACGCCGATTGTTGCTTTGCAGTCAACGTCTATCATTCTTACTTCTCCGGAAGGCATTCTTACCTGAGAATACTTCTCTTCCTTAGCCATAAGCTGAGCAGAAGCACCTGCGCTTCTTACGAGCTGACCGCCCTTACCCTTGGAAAGCTCAATATTGTGAATGAGTGTACCAACGGGAATAGATCTGATGGGGAGGCAGTTACCGGGCTTAATGTCCGCGCCTGCCCCGGACATAACCTGATCACCAACGTGAAGATCCTGGGGAGCAAGGATATAAGCCTTTTCTCCGTCCTCATACTGAATGAGTGCGATGTTTGCACTTCTGTTGGGATCGTACTCAATTGTCATAACAGTTGCTGCCATGTCAATCTTGTTTCTCTTAAAATCAATGATTCTGTATTTTCTCCTGTTTGCGCCGCCTCTGTGACGAACTGTGATTCTGCCGTAAGAGTTTCTTCCGGCATTGTTCTTCATAGGTTCGAGAAGAGAACGCTCGGGTTTATTTGTGGTAATTTCCTCAAATGTGGAAACCGTCATCTGTCTGCGCGCAGGAGAGGTAGGATTATATTTTCTTATAGCCATTTTTAATCAAACTCCTTTACTCTACGTTCAGCTTATACCAAACCTTCAAAGGCTTCGATTGTCTTGCTCTTCTCAGTAAGCTTAACTACTGCCTTTTTCCAGTTGGGTCTACTGCCTACGTTTGCGCCCATTCTCTTTACTTTACCGAGGTATCTTGCGGTTGTAACCTTTTCAACCTCTGTGCCGGGGAACAATTCCTCAACAGCCTTCTTAATTTCAATCTTGTTAGCGGTGAGGCTTACTACGAAAGTATACTTTCTGTCAGCAATCTGCTCCATACCCTGTTCTGTGATAAGGGGCTTCTTTATGATATCATATGCTGTCTTCATTATGCATACACCTCCTGGAGTTTCTCTACCGCACTCTTAGCCACGATGAGCTTATCGTACTTAACCAAGTCATATACGTTAAGCATACCAACGAAGGAAGCTTTTGCACCTTCAATGTTTCTTGTGGAAAGATATACGTTCTGATTCTTATCGCATGTAACAACGAGAGCCTTCTTGTCTTCGCCAAGCTTTGCGATAAGCTGTGCCATTGTCTTTGTCTTAACTTCATCCATCTTAAGGTCATCAATAACAAAAATCTTGTTCTCTAAAACCTTTGCGGAAAGAGCAGACTTCATAGCGAGGGCCTTAACCTTCTTGTTAACAGTGTATCTGTAATCTCTGGGCTTGGGACCTAATGCAATACCGCCGCCAACGTGGTTGGGAGCTCTTAAAGAACCCTGTCTTGCACGGCCTGTTCCCTTCTGTCTGTAGGGCTTAGCACCGCCGCCTTCTACTTCTGTACGGGTCTTTGTAGACTGAGTGCCCTGTCTCTGGTTAGCCAGGTAATTCACAACAACTGTGTGAAGCACTGCACCGTTTACTTCCTGACCGAAAACCGCATCAGCGAGCTCAATTTCGCCAACCTTTGCAGCTGTCATATCAAATAAATCAGTTTTAGGCATTTAAAATTCCTCCTTCCTTAAGTCTTACGCCTTTACAGCGTTTCTTACTGTTACGATTCCGCCCTTAGCACCGGGAATCGCACCCTTTATCAAAAGAAGATTTCTTTCGGCATCAACTTTTACGATTTCAAGGTTTAATACAGTAACTCTGTCAACACCCATATGTCCGGGAAGCTTCTTGCCCTTTAATACTCTTGAGGGAGTGGAGCAAGCGCCCATAGAACCGGGATGTCTGTGAACGGGACCTGTACCGTGTGTTTCCTTAAGTCTGGAAGCGTTGTGGCGCTTTATTACGCCAGCGTATCCCTTACCTTTGGAAATACCGATTACGTCAACCTTATCTGCTTCTGCAAATATGTCGCACTTAATCTCGTCCTTTACGTTGAGTGCTGATGTGTCGCTTAAACGAAATTCGCGAAGATATTTCTTTGCTTCAACTTCCGCCTTAGCGAAGTGTCCCTTAAGGGGCTTTGTTGTGTGCTTGTCCTTAAGAGGTGCGAAGCCGACCTGAACTGCTTCATAGCCGTCCTTTTCAACGGTCTTCTTCTGGATTACTGTGCAAGGACCTGCTTCCACTACGGTTACGGGAATTACTTTTCCGTCCGGAGCGAAAACCTGAGTCATGCCGATTTTCTTACCGATAATTGCCTTTTCCATGAGTATAACGTCCTCCTTAAATTTGGTTATTGGTTGACTTTCGCCAACATTGACCGGTAAACCGGAGTTTTAAGAGTGATGTTCTTATTTTGCGTTCTGAACAAGCTTAATCTCAACCTGTACGCCGGCAGGAACATCGAGTCTGCCGAGAGCTTCAACAGTCTTCTGTGTGGGAGAGAGAATGTCGATAAGTCTCTTGTGAGTTCTCATTTCAAACTGTTCGCGAGAATCTTTGTACTTATGAACCGCACGAAGAATTGTCACGATTTCCTTTTCTGTGGGAAGAGGAATGGGACCCTTTACTTCGGAGCCTGTTCTCTTGGCTGTTTCCACAATCTTGTCTGTGGACTGGTCAAGAAGAGCATGATCATAAGCCTTAAGTCTGATTCTGATTTTCTGTTTTGCCATGAGTAAAATCGCCTCCTTATTTTATTTGCTTTGGGTTAAGGGCATTACTTCATTATTATATACCCCAAGGAGACTCAGAAGAACTCGCCTTACACTCGCCCGGGTGTTTCATCCACCCCAACTTTAAGTCCCGGCATGCTTGCCGGGATCCGCACTTTCAGAAGGATTCCACACCTTCCCTCTTACTTATGCCACTCTGTGCAAAGCATTTGCGCTTTCGCCCGGTTTCTCTGAATCGGACTCCCTCTGCAGGAAAACCGGCATTGCCGCAACCTCCTGCTTCATCGGTAGTCTGCTTCCGTGTGCCCCAAAAACGCACACAAAAACAGTGGTCACATAGACCGACCTTGTAATTGTACCATGAAAACCACTGTTTGTCAATATTTTTTTGTATTTTTCACATTTTTGTAAATTTCGTCAGAAATACGGTTTTTACAGAAACTTTTTGTGCAAGATTACCATAAAACAGAGTTTTTATATAAATTCCGCCTCTGCAGTGGCTATTATAACACAGATTTGGGTGATTTGCAAGATTTAGTTCTTTCCAAACATAAACTAACTTAAGCGTTTCAAGGGGTTACGGGGATTGTTAAGGGGGCTAAGGGGGAAATCGCAATCCCCCTGCCCCCTTGACATCGTAAAAATCATTCATTTGACTTATCCGTTTCGCAAAGTTCCGTAATACGCTTCCTCAAACTATCATATTTACACAATTCAGCCCCTGCTTTAACAAGAGCACTCAGAGATACCGTTTTCTGTTTCCCAAACTTTTCATCAAGCAGTTTAGTTGGAATAACATAAAAGTCCCATTGTTCTATTAAAAGCGGATTAATTGTCTTTTGTTCAGTGTGCTTATGTACGCAGAACACATATATATCAGACTGTCTTTTCTGATAACTGTCATATTCATTCGATTTACTGTCCCATCCGTATGTGGGAGCTATACCAAATGTAATCTTTGATAATTTTTTCTGTTCCCATGTCTGTATATATCCGGATGTTTTCACTTCAATTGCAATATTATCTTTTAACAGCAAATCATATTTATCCCACGAAATTCTCACGAATCTTGTATTCCCAAAGCGCACGCTACCAAGTACTCAGCCAAAGCTCCTCTTTCAGCATTTCCAATCAAATCAGAATATGCCCATCTCCAAAAATCCGTTAATTCAGCAACTCGTTTTCCTCCAGGAGTAATTATTTTCTCCGTTCCCTGCTTTTTTTCAGCTTTTATTGCCGGATACATAATACCACCTCTTTCCCATATTAACACACAAAATTCATTTTTTCAAGTATTTGCATAAAAAACAAACTCCTTGCGGATAATAAAGGCAATCTATACTTTACAGAGGTATTAATAATGAAAAATATACGAAACAGAATATTCTTTGGTCTTATGGCACTAATTGTTGCCTTTTCCTTCATAACATATGAGGATGCATCTCCCCTTTCCGTCTTATCAAAGCTGGGAAGTCAGGGGCAGGAGGTAAGAAACATCCAGTCCCGCTTAAAGGAATGGGGCTATTATAAAGGAAGCGTTGACGGCGTTTACGGTCAGCAGACAAAAAACGCCGTAATTAAATTTCAAAAAAAGAACGGTCTTAAGGCAGACGGCATTGCAGGTAACGCCACCTTAGCCGCTATCGGTCTTCCCACAAGCTCATCCTCTTCCTCATCCTCCGCCAATGTAAATCTGCTTGCCCGTATAATCAACGGCGAGGCAAGGGGCGAAACCTATACCGGGCAGGTGGCGGTTGGTGCCGTGGTATTAAACAGAGTTGAGCACCCGTCCTTCCCCAACACGATAGCCGGGGTGATTTATCAGCCTCAGGCGTTTACCGCCGTGGATGACGGGCAGATTAATGCCGCAGTTACCGCAAGCTGCATCCGTGCCGCAAAGGACGCCTTAAACGGCTGGGATCCTACGGGCGGAGCCATTTATTATTACAATCCAAGAACAGCAACCAACAAATGGATACGAAGCCGCCCTGTAATAACCACCATAGGAAAGCACGTCTTCTGCAAATAATAACTATATAATAAAGGAAGGAATTTAAAAAATTCCTTCCTTTATTTATTAAAACATATTTGTCGAGCTTAAGTCGCCTATCTTATATCCTAAAAGTCTCGGAGGGCTGTCCATAACAAAGTCGTACTCAACTTCTTCCCCGTTTATGAGCCACTTCTGAGGCTGATTGTTATACATCCAGTCAAGTGGCTCTGCCACATCTTCCTGAACGGAGTTAATCTTAAATGCTTTTTTAAGGTCTTCAAAAATTTCAGGTGTTATTACGGAAGGCTGCATTGAAACAAAGAGAGGCGAACCGCTTTTTGAAAGAAGATCAAGCCACTGACGGTTTAATTTCCAGGGAATATTATCCGCCATAAGACCTACGCAGTCGGCATCCACCTTGTAAAAGGCATCATTCTGACACATTCTGAACGCAAGGCAGTTTACGCCGTTCATTCGTGTAACAGACCAGCATCTTCCGCTGGTATCAGTACCCACACGGCTGATTTCAACTAAGCCTGCCGAAAGATGGCTTACAGTATCACATCCGATGATATAAGCATCTCCCGCTGTTTCCTTTATCAGGCGGTAGAAATCAAGGGTTATTTCCGCACTTGTCTTTTTACGGTCATAGAAGGACCAGTCCTTGTAGTTTGTGATGCTTCCGTTTAAGTCCCATCCGAAGTGACCGAACATATCGCACTGGGAAAAATCGTGCTTTATAAGCTCAAAGCCCCAGCCAATGATTCTTTCAATATCTTCCTTAATGAGCTTTTTAACCTCGGGATGGGAAGGATCCAAAAACTTCATTACATTTCTGTTAATGAGCCATTCGGGGTGTTCCTTCTCAACGGGTGAGCTGTGAAGGGGACGGAACCAGATGCCGGGGCGGATTCCCATTTCCTTGAAACGGTCTGCAACCTCTTTCATATCTCTGTACTTTTCATTGGGAATCCAGGGGCCGTCGCATTTATTTATCTGCCATCCGTCGTCAATTACCATAAAGGGACGGTTTTTGTTTTCTCCTGCAAGAGAAGAAATAAGGCGTGCATCTTCAATAATTTCTTCAAAGCTTGAGTTTCCGTAAGCATAGTACCAGTTGTTACTTCCGTAAACGGGCTCTTTGGGAAGTATGGGCTTTTCACACATCACACGGCAAAACGCCTTTGCCGCATCAAAGGCTGACATATTTTCATAATGCTCGCAAACCACCGTGCAGGCATGAAGTCTGCGTCCCGATAAATCAACGCCAACGCCGCCACAGCGAACATCAACCCAGGCGGTAACACCCGAAGCATCATATTGGAAGGACACAAAGCTTGAGCAGCCCGTCATTACGCCGCAACCAACGTTATCCTTGCCGTTATTTACAATAAAATACCAGGGCATAAAGGTTTCGCCGTTAAGCGAGTGCCAGGTCATATCGCCGTAAGCTCTCTCCCACTTATCGCCCATAACAGAAACGGCTTCTTCGGTTTTATAGTACCAGCGAAGACAAACCATCCTCGGACGGCTTTCATTTGCCGTAACAAAAATCTTTAATTTTCTGTCTTCCGTTTCAAAATCCACCTTCGTATCAACATTTTCCTCGTCACAGTAAATTTTAACAAGGTCGGGATTTCTTAAAATATCTACCATTTTTCTCTATCCTTTCGTTACTTTATTTCGGGATATTCATCCATAAAAAAGTCATATTCGCACCGTTGTCCGTTTATCATCCAGTTTTGCGGACCGGTGTTATACATCCAGTCAAGAGGCTCTGCCACATCCTCCTGAAGGGAATTTATTCTGAAGGCTTCCTTCAAGTCCCTCTCCATCTGTGGAGTCATAGCCGAAGGCTCGACTGCCACGAAAAGAGGTGTTCCGCTTCTTGATAAAATATCAAGCCACTGACGGTTTAATTCCCAGGGGATGTTATCATTAAGTATTCCCACACAGTCGGCATCCACCTTATAGAAAGCATTGTCCTGACAAAGCCTGAACGCAAGAGAATTAAGTCCGTTCTTTCTGTTATAGTTCCACATCTTACCGCTGGTGTCATTTCCCACGCGGTTTATCTCCACATATCCTGCACAAAGGTGAGGTGATGTGTTACAGCCGATAATGTATATGTCTCCGGCCGTTTCCTTTATGAGCTTATAAAGCTCCCTTAAAATTTCCGCACCGGTCTTTTTATTATCATAAAATGACCATCCCGTAAAATTAGTTATGCTTCCTTTAAGGTCATACGAATAGCTTCCGTTTACATCAAAGTTAGTAAAATCGTGCTTGATAAGCTCAAAGCCCCAGCTTTTTATTCTTTCAACATCTTCCTTTATTAGCTTCTTAACCTCGGGATGAGACGGATCCAGACACCGCGAATTTCCTCTGACAAGACACCAGTCGGGATGCTCCGCCTGAACAGCGGTATTCATAAGTGGGCGGAACCATATTCCAGGGCGTACACCCATAGCTTTGAATTCAGATGCAATTTTTTTCATATCCCCGAACCTTTCGTTGGGAAGCCACGGTCCGTCGCAGGGATTCATCTGCCAGCCGTCGTCAATTACCATAAAGGGACGGTTTTTGTTGTCTCCCGCAAGGCGGGCTATCAATCGGGCATCTGCCATAATTTCTTCATAGCTTGATTTCCCGTAGGCATAATACCAGTTATTACCGCCGTAAACAGGCTCTTTCGGAAGTATGGGATTGTCACATAAAAGGCGGCAGAATTCTTTCGCTGCATCGAATTGAGAAATGTCATAATATACTTTGCTAAAGAAAGTGCAGGCAAGAATTTCTCTTCCCGAAAGGTCAACTCCTACTCCGCCGCACCTTAAATCAACCGATGCCGTTATACCCGATGCATCACACGAAAAGCATACGTAACTTGATGCTCCTGTCTTAACACCTACACCCAATGTCCTGCTTCCGTCAGTTGCCAGGAAATACCAGGGCATAGCCCTGTCCCCGTTCAATGGTTGCCAGGAAAGGTTTCCGCAGGCTCTTTCCCAGGAATCGCCTAAAACATATACAGGATGCTCCGTTTTTCTTTTCCATCTCAGTTCAATCTTCCGCACACGGCTTTTTTCTGCGGTAACATACATTTCCATCGTTTCGCCGTGGGAATAAAACTTAACTTTTGCATCTCCTCTGTCTTCTTCGTCATCGCAGTAATATCTTATATCATCGCAATAGTCAAGCCACTTAAACAAATTTCCCGACACAAATCCCACCTCCTTTTTTTAAGTATACCGCTTTGCATAAAAAAAAGCAATAGAAATATGTCACCAAAACATGTAATTTTGTCACCTGCATAAAGAAAGGCGGCACTCATTAAAAGTACCGCCTTTAATTTTACGCTTCTATTTTTAAGTATGCAACCTGCCACAGAGGAAGGTTTATCTTAAGCAAGAGATTGCCCGATGCAGAAACAGAGAAATCCTCCTTAAGCATTTCTCCCTCTCTTATACGGTAAAGTGTAACCGTTGCATTTTCGGGGATTCCTGAAAGCTCGGTTTCAATCACACCATCCTCGTTTTTAAAGTTTGACAAAAGAACGCCGCCTGCTTTTCCATTGGTTGCCGCAGTGGCATAGATGTGCTCACCTTCAGTAGCTACATCAACGTGATTTTTAAGGGAATAAAGCTCGCCGAATGCCACAAAGGAGAACCAGGGATACTGAGCTTCATGAGTGATGGGATTAGTAAATCCGTTATAGCCGGTCCTGTACTGGAAAGCATAATACATCGCCTTATCAAGATAGGGTGTTTCCTGAAGCATAGCGAGCACTGCCGCATTGAAGCTTGCGCCTTCCATTGTGTGCTTAGAAGGGAAGCCTCTTCCCTCGGCGTGAATGTTCCATTCATTAAGATGAGATTCGGTTTCGGTAAGACCGAATGAATCAAGTGTCTCCCTTACATACTTTGCGTGAGCAAGTAATTCAAGCTCATCGCCGGTATAGATATGCCAGGAAAAGAAGTCAAGAGGAAGCTTTTCTTCCTTTACCATCTTAAGGAAATCTGTGAAGTAAGGCACAAAGGTCTTATGTCCTTCGGGAATTCTCTCCCTTGTCACAGCATAAAAGCCGCAGGAGCCATAGCCTCCGATTTTAATTTCAGGAAACTTTTCCTTAAGGTATTTGGAAGATACTCTGTAAAGGTCATAAAATTCTTCTTTCGTTCCGCTCCACTGGCAGGGGCCCCACTGATTGCCGGGGTTTTCGGGCTCGTTCCATATTTCCCAGTATTTAAGGTTATACTCAAAGCCGTCTGCCCAGCCCTTGTTATAGTGCATTATGATATGTTCGCAAATTCTTGCCCACTTTGAAAAGTCAGAAGGCATAACAGAAGTATACTTCTTACTTCCCCACTCAATCGTAACACCAAGGCGGTAGTAAGCTTCGCAGCCGGAATCCTGAATTGCCTTTATGTATTCATCGCTGTAATGGAAATCATAGCTTGCGGGATCGTTTTCGTCTGCATCAAAATCCGGGAACACATTGGGAATATCAATAAAGTATGTTCCGCCATAGCCGCCGGTGCAGTCGTGAAGACGGCAGTAAGGAATATGTCCCTGTTTGAAGTATTTGTCAATCGCTCCCTGATTGGGACCGGCATTAATGGAATAGGGCGCACAGCATACACCGTGAAGTGCCTTTATTTCGCCTTTGATTTTGGAAAAGTCAACCTTTACACTGTTCATAAAAACTCTCCTTAATTATAAAATTTAATTTCCACGCAGGTGTTGGCGGGGATTGCAAGCTTTCCGTCAACTATTTCCTTGCCTGTAAGCGTGTAAGTGTATTCGTCATTTATCATAAATATGTCAACATCTGAAACATCCGCCCCGGTTATGTCAAACTCTGCCGTTAATTCCTTATTGTTGATGTTTGACATAACAAGAACTTTTTTCTTTCCGTTTGTCGCGCCGGCTATGAATAAATTTTCATCGTCCGTTTCTGTGAAAACCTCGTCTTTAAGCTTATATAAACTGTTAAAGGACATAAAGCCGTAGTAGTTGGGATAAGGAATTCCAAGGTCGGGATTAAACATTCCCGAGAAAATTGAATAGCTTATTTGCGCATCGTAATAATGCATCATTGCAAGTGTGCTTTTCTGCATAGCAAGCAACACCGCAAGGTTTTGTGCCGCTGCCCAGCTGCCACGCTTGTTTTTAATTGTATGGCAGGGGTTCCATTCATTGAGAATTTCTTCTATATCGCCAAGTCCGTATTTATCAAGTGTTTTGTGGCAATATTCCGCCTGCTTTATTATTCTGTGAACAGCTCCATAGCTGTGCCAGGAGAAAAAGTCTATCGGAGACTTATGCTCTTCGCTTGTTATATATTCAAGGAAGGCAAAGAAGTTTTTTATGTATCTTTCGTTGGAATTTGCAGGATCTAAACCTATTCCCGTTATTTCAGGATCATTATCAGCGGCATAAAATCCGCAGGAAGCATAGCCACCCACCTTTATCTTGTCGCCGAAACATCCCTTAAGGTGCTTTGAAGCCACTTCGTAAAGCTCGCAGTATTCTTCAAAGGTTCCCTGCCACATCGGGTTTCCTTCAGGCTCGTTCCATATTTCCCAGTATTCTATTCCGTATGTAAAGCCGTTTGCCCAGCCTTCGTTATAGTGTCTTATAACGTGCTCGCAAATTCTTGCCCACTTATGAAAGTCCTTGGGTGGAAATACGCGGAAAGAGCGTAAGTCCCAGCGGTTTTCAATGGTTACGCCAAGACGGAAGAAGGGCTCACAATCTGCCTTCATAAGATATCCGATGAGCATATCAGTAAATTCAAAGGTGTAATTGGCAGGGTCATTTTCGTCCGCATCAAAGTCGGGGAAAAGATTTGGAATGTCGGCATAAAGTCCGCCTCCAAGCCAGCCTCCCACATCGTGAAGACGGGAATAAGGAATTCCTGCTTCTTTAAGATAATGGAAAAGCTCATCGGAGCCGAAGCACATAGGGGGCTGACCAACGCCGTGCATAGGCTTTATTTTTCCGGTTATTTTGGTAAAGTCTGCTTTAATCTTCGTCATAGCCTTTCCCTCCCTTATTCGTAAAACTTAATTTCCACGCAGGTATGAGGCGGAATTACAAGCTTGCCGTCTTCAATTTCTTTACCCGTGGGAGAATATTTGTATTCATCATTTATCATTAAAATTTCAACATCCGAAATGTCGGCACCATTTATGCAAAACTCGGTTTCTGTTTCCGTTCCGTTGATATTGGAAAGAAGTAAAACCTTCTTCTTGCCGTCTGTTGCTCCGCCTACAAAAAGGTTGGCATCATCAGATTCTGCCTCTATTTCGTTTTCAAGCCTATATAAGCTGTTGAAGGACATAAAGCCGTAGTAGTTGGGATAGGGCTTCTTTGTATCAGGATTGAACATCCCGGAGAAAATAGAGCTGCCGCATCTTGCATCGTAATAATTCATCATGGTAAGGGTGCTCTTTTGCATACCGAGCATCATAGCAAGATTTTGCGCCGCCGCCCAGCCGCCTTTTTTATTCTCCATAGTGTGGCAGGGGTTCCATTCGTTCAATATTTCTTCAATATTGCCATAGCCGTACTTTTCGAGGATTTTATGGCTGTACTCCCCATAGCGCTTTACAGCGTGAACGGCAGAATAAGAATGCCAGGAGAAAAAGTCAAGAGGACATTTGTGCTCCGACACATATTCCATAAAGGTGTAGAAGTTTTGTATATAACGTTCCATAGTGTTGGAAGGATCAAGGCCGATTCCCGTCATTTCAAGATCCTTATCAAGGGCGTAAAATCCGCAGGAGGCATAACCACCCACCTTTATTTTATCGCCAAAGCACTCCTTTAAGTGCTTGCTTGTAATATCATATAAACGGCAGTATTCTGAAAACGGTGCGTTCCACATAGCCTTTCCTTCAGGCTCATTCCATATTTCCCAGTATTTTATATCATAGTTATAGCCGTTTGCCCAGCCTTCGTTATAGTGCCTTATAACCTGCTCACAGATTCTCGCCCACTTATCAAAATCCTTGGGCGGGTCAACCCTGTATGCTCTTACATCAACATAATTTTCTATGGTTATGCCGAGACGGAAGAAGGGCTCACAGCCGTTTTCCATAAGACCTTCGATTAATTTGTCGGTAAATTCAAAAGTATAGCTTGCCGGATCTTTTACATCTGCATCAAAGTCGGGAAAAAGATTCGGAATATCAACAAAGCAGCCGCCTCCGAACATTCCTCCGACATCGTGAAGACGGGCATAAGGAATCCCCGCTTCCTTAAGGTAATGAAACATTTCGTTGGTAAGTCCCGTTATGGGAGGCTGTCCCACGCCGTGCATCGGCTTTATTCTGCCTGTTATTTTCGTAAAATCCGCCGTTATTTTTGCCATTTTTCATTCCTCCGTTCTCTGTTTTCCGCATTATAGGCTTATTATACTTTTTTTCGTTTCTTATGTCAATAGGTTTTGAATCGAAAGTTTTTCCGAAACTAAAAAATACTCCCAATCACTTGTGATTGGGAGTATTAATATCAGTCGCCTTCCATAATGGGCTCTGTCAATGTGCCTACCATTTCCTTTTTCTCCTTGGGGCTTACCTCAAAGATTTCTATTATATTGTCCTTATCCTTAAGAAGTCCGCCGGGTACAAAAAGGGTATACTGCGGGCCGACACTCCAGAAACGTCCAAGATTAAAGCCGTTAATTACAACAAAACCTCTCTCCCAGGACCGCATATCAAGATAGGTGTCAACGCCTGCCTTGGCATCGAAGGTGCCCCTATAGAATATGGGATCGTTTTCCTTAAAGGTGAAATCTCCTGCCTTTTTATACTCTACCTTTGAAATATCCTCCATAGGAAGTGAACGCATTTTCCAACCGTAAAGCTTTGCGGCATCAAACATAACATAACGAGTGATACCCTTTCTGTCGTTGTCGATTTCCTTGGTGGTGTTAAGTCTTGCAATATCCTCAACCAGTATGTCGATATGGGGGCTTCTGCCCTTCATATCAACAGTGAGAGACTCTTCCTTTCTTCCGCGGAGCACTTCACCGATGAAATTTTCGTTGTCAAACACAACCGCGCGGTCGTGAACACCGACAAGGGTAAGACGATAGCTTTCTGCGGTTTCCCAGGTTTCAATGTCTGTTGAGTACATTGTAAATCCGCGCTGCTGCTTTAAGTATTCCATAGTTCTTACGTTGGGGCGCTCAATTTCATTAACAGTTAAATTATCTATATTGTCAAAAAGGCGTGCACATTCCGTAAGCCTGATTTCAGGGGTCTGCACTTCGTAATCGAAGGGAAGTGTTCTGTCCTTCCTTACTTCTTTGCCTAAAAATTCATCAAGAGCTTCTCTGCAAAGATAATACTTTTCTGTCGGAAGACCGCCCTCGGAAACGGGAGCATCCTCGTCATAGCTTGTGGTATGGGCAATAAATCTTACAGGTGTATCGGGGCGGGGTGTAAAGGACTTTCCGATTACAGCACCGGAGGAAAATCCGAAGTTTGTACCGCCCGAGAACATATAGAAGTTTACAAATCCGCGACCGAGGCATTCCTTAAAGGCATCCACAGCAAGCTTAGGATCTCTCTTATGATAGGGCTCACCCCAGTAAATGGCGCGTCCTGCCCAGAGCTCTCCCACAAAGAAGGGAATGTCGGAGAAGGCTTTTTCTGTATAGTCTGCAAATCTTGTAGCTTCGCCGTCATAGCCTCTGAAGTTTGAGCCCTTCATTACGCCATCAAGACCGCCGATGTTAAGCATTGCCTGGGAGTTATCTGTGGTGTATAAGGGAACGTCAATTCCACGCTCTACCATCATATCGTGAAGTGCCTTTAAATAAACCTTATCGTAGCCTGCACCGCCGTATTCATTTTCAATTGCCGCCATTATGATGGGACCACCGTTGGTCGAAAGATAGGGGCGCACCTTTTCGAGTAATACGTCATAGTATTCAGCCACGTGCTTTAAGTACTTTTCGTCACGGCTTCTTATTTCGATATCATCCTCGAATAACAGCCAGGGCGGAAGTCCGCCGAATTCACACTCTCCGCAGATGTATGGAGCGGGACGAAGCAGCACCTTAAAGCCGTATTCTGTTGCCATATCAAGGAAAGCACAGATATCAAGTCTTCCCGTAAAATCAAACTTACCTTTTTCAGGCTCGTGAAGCATCCAGGGCACATAGGTCTGTATACAGGTAAGTCCGAAATCCTTTGCCAGCTTAAAATGACGGTGCCATTCTGTTGGATAAATTCTGAAATACTGAATGTCACCGGATACAACATAAAACTTTTCGCCGTTTAAGTAAAAACCGTCGTGTTTAATTTCAAGAAGTTCCTTTGTCATATTACCACCGCTTTCTTATAAATCAAGTTTAATAAATTTAGGTCTTTCTGCTCCTGCAGGGCGGTTTGGTGCATGGAAGGTGAAAAGCTCTTCCCCTTCCTTTGTCTTAAAGAGCATTCCGTGACCACCATCCTTATCGTACAAAGGCTTATCGCAATGCTTCCACGGTCCGATAATTTTTCCGCTTTCGGAAATTACCTTTCCTACGGCATAGCCACCATCAAAGCCACACTTTCCGAAACTTGACCAGAGGCACATAAGCTCATCTTCCCTCTTTATCATAAAGGGGCCGTCGGTTACATAGGCTTCTTTATCGAAGATATTGCCAACCCAGGGGCCGCTTTTCGCATCGAACATCAGAAACGGCTCGCCCACCGCTTTTTTAAGGTCCGCTGAAAGCTCAACGCCGCAAACTGTTCCGTTCCCAATCTGTACCCATTCGTGGCAGAAAACCATATAAGGTACGCCGTCTTCAACGTAAAATGTTCCGTCGAGGCACTCCCGGTCGGCAGGGGTTATTCTTGCCGAATGCATACTGTATGGTCCTTCCGGCTTATCGGATACCAGAATAAATGTTCCGCGCTTTTCATTTTCGGGGTGGAAGGTTGCAAACATATAAAACCTTCCGTTATAGTAATGAACCTCCGGTGCCCAGTATTCCTTTTTGCAGAAAAATCCTTCGTAATAAGTAAATGCGGGGATGGGTTCTGAAAAATCCTCAAGATTATCGCTTATGTAGCAGTCAAACCCCATCTGGCAGTTTTCCCTGTCTCCTGCCCGTGAGCCGAACAGATAATATTTTCCTTCGTGCAGCAAAATAAAGGGGTCTCTTACATTAATTTCATCTAATCTCATAATCGCCGCTCCTCACTTTATAATTTGTGATATCCTCTGATAGTCGTTGGTTAAAATTACATCAACGCCCATATCAAGAAATTTCTTTGCTTCATCGATTTCGTCTGACCAGAAAATGGTGCATCTCATACCGGCATCGTGCGCCTTTTTAATCATTTCTTCGTTAAATGCCCATTTTACAAGCTGAATTTTCTTACAGCCGTACTTTATGCCTCGTTCCACCATTAAAAGTGGTGCGTCTCCCCCTCCGCAGCAACGGCAGATGTCGGGAGCAAGGGACTGAAGCTGACCTAAAACGGTGTCGTTTCCCGTCATAAAGTATGAATATTTTTCACAGTCATATTTTCTTATAAGGTCAATTATCTTTTTAAGATACTCTTCGGGAAGAGGATTTATGTTGTCCACACTTTTTATATGAATATTCATAATTACGTGGCAGGCAAACTTTTTAAGTATTTCTTCAAACTTAAGTATCTTGAGCCCTTTGAATTCCTCGGAATATTTTATTCCGAAATCGTAGGCTAAAAGCTCCTCATATGTATGGTCATAGACTTTACCCGTACCGTCAGATACTCTGTCAAGGTCGGGATCGTGAAGTGATACCACTTCCCCGTCCTTTGTGTACCAGAGGTCAAATTCAATTTCCTCAGCTCCCAAAGCAACCGCCGCACCGAAGGCAGGCATACTGTTTTCCGGAGCTACGGTGTTAAAGCCGCGGTGTGCGCATATTCTGGGATAGGGCATCAAGGCATCGTGCTTTACAATTGCGCTTCCCGCAGGACGGTATTTCCAGGGACGGCGTCCCTTTTCTATATATTCAAAATGAGCCATATCGGGGTTTCCGAAACCGCCGGGCTTATAATATTTTTCTTCGGGATTGATTTCTACGCACTCCATACCAACCTTGCTTCCCATATTAAGAAGCATTTCTCCCCTGGGCGACACCACCATACTGCCACCGCCAACAGTGCTTTCCTCATCCATGGAAACGGAAGAACGAACCACATAGGCGTTGGTGTTATAGGCGAGGAACTTTGACATAATTGAAAGAGCCTCGTGAGTGTCGGAGCGCTGATGGGAGCATCCGATGATTATGTCGGGGCGTGCAAGTGCGATTTTTGCAAACGCCTCATAAAAATAAAAGTCATAGCAGGTCAAAAAAGCATAGCGGATACCGTCGATTGTGATTATGTCGGTATCGGAAAACTCAAAGGTATAGTCGCTGTCAAGCTTTCTTTCGCTTGTTTCTCCCGGTGTCAAATGCTGCTTGAAATAGTACCCTGCAATTTTACCTTCTCTGTCAAAGGCGTAGGTCGTATTGCGAAGGCCTGTTTCAACCTCCTTATATGCGTTTATAAAAAGTACCGCATTGCATCTTTTTGCGGTTTCCGATGCTTTTTCAATAAGCTTTCTGTTAAATTTTTTATAGCTTTCAAGAGCCATTTCCCTTGTCTTGGCAAAGCAGGGAACGTCAGTCGATTCGGGAAGCACGATTAAATCCATACTTTCGTCGCATTTGTCCATTGCTTCTATTTCCCATAAAAACATTTCCTCGGAACGGGAATAGTCTGTGGGATATAAAGGCTGTATTGTACAAACTTTCATCAAAATCACCTCAGGAATTATTATAGCTTTCGCCGTCTTTTGTATCAATATATCTTTGCTCTTTTAATCTTAACATATAAAAGGATTTTTTTCAATATGAAAATATTGCGATTACAGGACAAAGCTGCGATTTTTTCTTTAAAATAGAAATAACCCCTGATCATGCTTCTTTACGCAAGACCAAGGGTTACTCCTGTTCACTCTTGATATCTAACATCTTTCTTAATCCTCGCTTTCTTAATCTGCCCCTTGCTCATTCAATTCTTCCAAAACTACTCACTCTTTTCACTTCCCCAACGGGATGGATTTAAGTTTTGTCGTTTTGCAAAAGGCGAATTTCCGACAGCTCTCTTAATGAAGGTTTCCTGGCCGATTAACAATGCTTTTATATAAAGCGTATCACACCGCCGTGTCTTCAATTCTTCTTAGCAAATTCCTTCTTTACTGTTTATTTTATACCAATAAATTAACTAACTTACTTACATTGAATTATTTTTAACCTTCATTATTAAATTGTACCTTCTTAAAAGAGCTTTCTTACTATCTCATTGGACCTTACCTCTCTTTCTTCTTTGTGAGTTCATTATAGCATGAAAAAGCAGCCTTTTCAATAGGCAAACTGTTAAAAGTTCACAATTTATTTTTGTATAAAACGGAGAATATGGCAAATTTGAACATATTTTTATTGACAAAGCATATATCTTTGTGTTATGATTAATGTGTTGGGGTTTCTTTAAAGTGTCCCTTATCCCAAAACCAACATCTATACAAAAAAACATAAAGGAGGCATATTATGCGAATACAGTATACTTACACGAATTATGAAGATTCAACTCTCGCAACCAATATATCTCATACTGTCAATTTAATATTGGCAATAATTTCTCCGATAATATTATTTGGCGGGCTGATGCTCCTTGCATACCCCGCTTCAGAGATATATAATACTCTGGCAACCGGCAGTGATTTTCACTGGATGTCATTATTGTACTTTTCCCTTACATACTGTGCACTAATCCTTATTGTTTCTATCTATATCGGTACAGAACTTCTTTGCCTTCATATCGTTCAGGATAAATACGCTTGTGACCCGAGTTTTTCTGACGAAAAATTAGTATTAGTTGGAGCTTCAAAAACTCTGACATTAAATAGACTTATTTCATTTTTAAAATATTCACTTTTATATTTCCCATTTCTGCTTACAATCTCGATAAGCATAGCCTCCCTTATATATTCTATTATGTACAGCGACTGGCTCATACTTATCCCATCTCTATTGGTCACTGCCGGTATTGCATACCTTGCCTTCATCGTAACAAAAGCAGTAAAAAACAAAAAAAGTAAGGAATAACGCTGTTATTCCTTACTTTTTTATTCCCAGGTTTTCCATACATCAGGCTGGTAGCCAACCGTTGCCGCCTTTCCGTTTCTTACTATGGGTGTTTTGAAAAGCACCGGATTTTCAAGAAGCTTTGCCTCCACATCGGAAGGACGGGTATATTCTATATACAAATCCTGATATGCCTTTCCATCCTTATCAATCAAAGCTTCCATTCCGCCAACGGCATTTTTAACGGAATTATATTCACCCTTGCTCATTCCGTACTCAGGAAGGTCGATAAGTTGATATTTAATTCTTCGTTCCTTGAAATAGCGCTCAGCTTTTTTAGTATCAAAGCATTTGCTTTTTCCGAAAATCTGTATATTCATAAATTACCTCGTATAAAAAACGCCGTGCGTTGCACGGCGTTTTCTTTTAATTATTCGCAGTCTTCGCAATCTTCGCAGTCGCAATCGAATTCAATTTCGATTTTCTCACCGCAGGAAGGGCAATCGATTGTTGCATCGTCATTGATTGCATCGAATTCCACATAAACTTCTTCGCCGCACTTGGGGCAGTCAATGAAAACGCCTTCTTCATCAAAATCATACTCATCGTCTTCATCGTCTAATTCTTCGTCAAGAAATTCCTCAACATCAGCAAGGCATTCATCAACTTCATCAAGCTGATCCTGCATCTCGTCCTGAACTTCTACGATTTCTTCCATTGCAAGAGCGGTTTCTTCAAGCATTTCAAGGATTGCTGTGAAAAGCTTTCCTTCGTTTGTTTCCTTGCTTAAGTTCATACCGTCGGCAAGTCCCTTAAGATACTGCGCTTTTTCTGTTAAATAACTCACGGTTATTCCACCTTTCTTTTATGGTGTCAATAAAAATTCCTTTGTTGAAATTTCACGGGAAAAACCTGTTCGGTTTTTCTATTTATATCGTCACTCCGCTTCAACGCTCGTGACGATTCCCGCAAAAAATTTCTTTGTTGAAATTTTTTACTCAGGCTCTTTCCATATATTCGCCGGTTCTTGTGTCAACTCTGATCTTATCGCCGATATCTATGAAGAGAGGAACAGCGATTTCAGCACCTGTCTCAAGAGTAGCGGGCTTTGTAACGTTTGTTGTTGTATCGCCCTTGAAGCCGGGTTCGGTTTCGGTAACTTCGAGAACTACGAAGTTCTGGGGTTCAACCGCAAATACGTTGCCCTTGTAGGAAAGAATTGTTACGGAGTCGTTTTCCTTAACAAACTTAAGAGCATCGCCGAGTGTATCTTCACCAAGAGGTGTCTGATCAAATGTTTCGGGATCCATAAAATAGAAAAGTTCGCCGTCATTGTAGAGATACTGCATCTCTCTTCTGTCGATATGAGCCTTTTCAAATTTTTCGGTGGGGTTGAATGTTTTTTCAATTACGCCTCCCGAAATAACATTTTTAATTTTTGTACGTACGAAAGCCGCACCTTTACCGGGCTTTACGTGCTGGAACTCTACGATACGAAATACGTTGCCGTCCATTTCGAAGGTAACGCCGTTTCTGAATTCACCTGCAGATATCATTATTATCATCCTTTCTGATGTAATCTCTTTATATTGTATACTAAATCTCTATAAATTTCAAGTCTTTTTTTACTAAAAACACTATATTTATGAATTTTTTACAGAATTAGTATATCTTTCGTTATTTTATTTAAGTTTCTTACGCCCTTTTCCTCTATTATTACAAGGTCTTCTATGCGCACCCCGCAAAAGCCGGGAACATAAATTCCGGGCTCAATTGTCAGTGTCATTCCGCATTCAAGTATTTCGTCACTTTTGCTTCTTGCATAGGGCATCTCGTGAACTTGCAGGCCTACGCCGTGGCCCAAGCTGTGACAAAATTCTTTTCCATAGCCCGCCTTTTCTATTATATCCCTTGCCGCCTTGTCAACTTCGCCTGCCGTTAAGCCTGCCTTTGCAACGGAAAGCGAGGCAAGATTTGCTTTTTTTACTATATTGTAAATTTCCTTGCACTTATCATCCGCATAGGAGAAAAACACCGTTCTTGTCATATCCGAGCAGTAATTGTCTAAAACACATCCGAAATCGCACACCACGGGAATGCCCGGAACTATTTTTATATTCTCCGCCCTGGCGTGAGGCATCGCTCCCCTTACTCCTGATGCAACAATCGTCTCAAAGCTCGGCTTCCTTGCTCCATTCTTTCTCATATAGCTTTCAATTAAGCTTGCGGCTTCATTTTCCGTCATACCCTCTTTTGCATTTTCAAGAAAATAATTAAATGCCGCCTCGGAAAGACTTTCTGCCGCCGCTATCTTTTCAATCTCCGATGCATCCTTTATTTTCCTTAAAGCATTTATCTTTCCTCCCGCCGGAATCATCCTGAATATTCCGGTAAAACGTGCCATGGTGGCAACGGTCATATTCGCTTCTTCAAAGCCTGCCACTTCGATTTTTCTGTCCGACACCACTTTCTTAAGATTATTTATTACGTCGTGGTCGAAAACTTCAAAATCGGGAGCTTCTTCCTTTGCCTGAACGGTATAGCGCCCGTCGGTAAAAAGTCCGCGGTATCCATCAGCTATTAAAAGAAAGCTGTCTCCGCCGGTGAACCCGGAATAGTAATAGCAGTTTTCATCGGAGGTTATCAAAACCGCATGCCCTGTTTCATTTAACAGTCTTTCACATCTGTCCATAACATTCTCCTTATATAAATAAGATATCAGGTTTTCCGATATAATTAAGCCCAAGCCTTTTAACCATTTCTTCTGCCTTTATAAGAGACTTTCCATCGTACGCCCTTTTTGCATCGTGGGCATCAAACCCGAAGGTTACGGGGCTTTTTTCTTCAGCCGCAAGGCACCAGAATTCTTCATTCGGATAATGCCTGCCGTCATATATTCCTAGGAAATTTATTTCAAGAGGAATGCCCGTTTCCCTTGATGCGATACATATTTTTCTCATTTCTTCTTTATATATTCCCTCATCGCCGGTATATCTCATAAGGTCAGGATGAGCGACATAGCTAAACTTTCCCGTAGCCATTCCTTCAATTACGGTTTTTACATAAAGCTTAAGATATTCCGTATCGTCATTGGCAGCTCCCGTATGGGGAACGTGGCAATATTCTTCCTTTGCAAAGTGCTGTCCCAAAATGAGATATTCCGCACCGTAATCCTTAACTCTTTTCAGCATTTCAGGAAAGCTGTCGGGAAAATATTCCATTTCAAAGCCCACAACTATTTCTATCTTGCCTTTGTACTTATCCTTAAGTGCCCTAATTTCGTCGCAGTACGCCTTGCCTTCAGATGCACACATTCTGTAGCCTGCTTCCTTTCCGCCGGGATGCGGAAAAGGCGCATGGTCTGAAAAGCCCATATATTTTATACCGCAGGAAACTGCGCGTTCTATATATTCTTCCGGCGTATCAACGGCGTGATGACACCTCGTCGTATGAGTATGATAATTGTAGTCCATAGTATCACGTCCTTCGGCTTGAATTATAGCACAAATTATCACGCATTGCAAGAAAAAGACTTTCCAAATAACAAAAACGCAGGGGGCGATGCCCTCATCGTCCCCTGCATTCAAACAAATCATTCAATAGTGAGAAGCATAACAGTATTTGCTTCCATTTTATTATAAAGTGTCACGGCACTTCCGTTTACATATTCTTCCTTGGTAGTTTCAAGATCGAATTCATTATTCAATATCTTATATGTAATTTTGGAATTCGGCTTATCAAAGCCTGTAAGATGAAGCTCTATAACCTTGTCTTCTGCCTCAACAGCACCATAGTAAGAAATCAGAACCGCCTTTTTATCGCCCTTTGCAGAAAGAACATAAACATCATTATCGTCACTTTCCGACTTTGTTTCGCCTCCGAGCTTATAAAGCTCGTTGAAGGCTAAGAAGGAATAATAGGGTTTCATCGGTTCATATGTCCCAAGCTCAAACATCCCGTTAAAGCCTGTGCCGGGTCTTGCATCATAATACATAAACATATCGATCGGAGATTTTTGTGCGTCAATCTGACAGGCACTTACATATGCCGCACCGCGAAGCGAACGGATTGTTTTATAGGAGTGTGTCATATTTTCCCTGTCCCATCCTGTGCAGTAATTCCACTCGTCAAGGATGATTTCCGTATCGCTATAGCCATAGGAATCAAGCAATTCTCTTGTATAGTTTGCCGTCCAGCTCATGCCGTGAGCGCCGGTGGTATAAAAATGATAGGAGAAAAAGTCCAGCGGTACATTTCGCTTTGCCATTTCCGACACAAACTCCTCTGCCTTTTTATAGTTGGGAGTTGATCCAACCATCGCAGGACCGCCGATTTTTAAATGGGGAAACTGTTCTTTAAGATGCTTTGCCGCCACTTCATAAAAATCGTAAAACTGTTCCATTGTTCCTGTCCAGCAGGGATTTTTATCCGGTTCGCCGTTATCGTGCTCGTTCCATATTTCCCAGTAATCTATTCCCGCATCAAAACCCTCTGCCCATCCATCGGTATAGTGTCTTATGATATGCTCGCAGATAACCGCCCACTTTTTGAAATCCTCAGGGGGATTAACTCCGTATTTTTTAATGGCGTGTTCAATTTTCTGTCCAAGACGATAGAAAACCTTTGTGCCTGCCTCCATACACTTCTTGACGGTAACATCCGTCAGCACAAAATCATAATTTTCTTTTCTTGTTTCGTCCGCATCAAAGTCAGGAAAAATATTAGATACATCAACAGCATGCTCCCCGCCGTATGCCGAGGCAAAAGCAGCATCATGATTTCTTGCATAGGGAATTCCCGCTTCTCTGAAAAGCTCAATATTTCCAACTCCCCAGGTACCTCCCACAGGGCCGTTATTTACAGAATGCATAGGCTTAATTTTCCCTTTTATTTCGGTAAAATCAACTGTCAGTTTTGTCATTTTAACCGCCTCCCGTATTTATTCTTGCTTAATATAACACATTCTCTTTTACTTGTCAATGCTTTTAAAATCGAAAGCTTCATGAAAGTTAAGAATGTAAGAAAAAAACCGCTTGCCATACGGCAAGCGGTTTTAATTTAATTATTCAGCAGAATAAGGAATGAGTGCGATGTGTCTTGCTCTCTTTATTGCAACTGTAAGCTCTCTCTGGTGCTTTGCACAGGTACCTGTAATTCTTCTGGGAAGAATCTTGGCACGCTCAGATACAAAACGACGAAGCTTTGCAACATCCTTGTAATCTATGAATTCAACCTTATCGGCACAGAACTGGCAGACCTTACGTCTGGGCTTTCTGTTTCTCTGAGGTCTATCATCTCTTTCTCTTTCCATGTCGTTAACCTCCTTTAATTATAAGTTAGAAGGGTAAATCATCATCGAGTGCATTAAAGCCCTCAGATGAAAAAGACTCCTTCGGTTCTGCGGGTGCCCCGGCAGGTGCGCTGAAGGTTGATCCTCCAAAATCGCCGCCCTCGGCATCCTTCTTGCTTTCTACGAAATAGGTGTTGTCTACCATTACTTCTAAAGTTGTTCTTCTCTGTCCGTCCTGCTCCCAGCTTCTTGACTGAAGTGAGCCTTCAACGCATACAAGATTACCTTTCTTGAAAAACTTGGAAATAAATTCCGCAGTGTTTCTCCATGCAACGCAATCAATGAAATCGCTTTCATAGCTTCCGTTGGTCTTGTAATTTCTTGTTACGCCGAGACGGAAATTGCAGACAGACACGCCCTGAGGAGTACTCCTCAGCTCGGGGTCTTTCGTAAAACGTCCCATTAATACTACTTTGTTAAGCATTTTCTTTTCTCCTTTATGCTTCTTTTCTTACAACGATTGTACGAAGCACGCCTTCTGTAATTCCGTAGATACGTTCAAGTTCCTTCGGGAATTCGGGCTTGGAAGAAAAGTTTACAAGAACATAGTAGCCTTCTGTCTTATAATCGATAGGATAAGCCAGTCTTCTCTTGCCCCAAACGTCAACACTTTCAACTTCACCGTTAGCTGCAATAAGCTCCTGGAACTTATTGGAAAGCTCTTCGATCTTTTCGTCTCCCATGTTTACATCAAGGACAAATATGGTCTCGTACTTATTAATTACTTCTGCCATTCTTTGCACCTCCTCACGGTCTTTGGCGCTTAAAAATAAGCGCAAGGATTGTATTTTTGCTTTTTACAGCCTTATTATTATAGTACAAACTCAAATAAAAGTCAAGCACTTTTTTTCCTTTAAAACCAATTCTGTGCATCTTGCCTTTTCAAGCGTCGAATTTTTGTGCATTTTGACACCAAAATAGTAAAAGGATTTTCTTTTTTTGTGCAGAATTTATATTTTATACGTAATTTTATACGTAACAGCAATTTATTTACAAGGAGGCTAACATCATGGGCATAGCTACAGACAAAATAAGAAACATTGTATTATTATCACATTCACACGCCGGAAAGACCACTTTGGCAGAGGCTCTTTTATACGGTGCAGGTGCAACCGACAAGCTCGGAAAGATTGCTGACGGAAGTACAGTACTCGACTTTGATCCCGAAGAAATCAAACGTAAATTCAGTATCAATACAGTTACTTCTCCCTATACATATAAGGATTATAAGATAAACTTAATTGACACTCCCGGTTACTTCGACTTTGCAGGCGAAGTTGCAGAAGGTATCAGAGCGGCTGACGGTGCTTTGATCGTAGTAAGTGCAAAGAGCGGCGTTTCTGTAGGCACAGAGCTTTCATTTGAACGTGCCAAGAAGGCAGGTCTTCCCGTTATTGTATTTATAAACAAAATGGATGATGAGCACGCAGACTATGCAAAAACACTTGCCGAGCTTAAGGAAAGCTTCGGTCACTGCGTTGCACCCTTCCGTATGCCTATTACAGAGGGCGGCAAGCTTACAGGTTATGTGAACATCATTACAATGAAGGCTTATGCATATACCGACAAGAGCGATGACGGTGAAATTCCGATTCCCGCCTCTATCGCAGACGAAGTTGCAAGCTGCAGAGACTTCTTATGCGAAGCTGTTGCAGAAACCAGCGACGAGCTTATGGAGCGTTATTTCGCAGGCGAAGAATTCACAGAAGAAGAAATGAGAACCGCCCTTAAAAAGGGTGTAAAGGAAGGCACCATTGTTCCTGTATATTCAGGAAGTGCCGGCCTTAATATGGGCGTAAGATTCTTATCCAATGCCTTTGTTAACTACATCCCCGCTCCCGATGCAGATGAAGTTGTAAAGGGTGTTGACAAGAGTGGCAATGACATAGAGTTCAAGGTTGCATCAGATGCTCCTTTATCCGTTCAGGTATTCAAGACCATCGCCGATCCCTATGTTGGCAAGATGTCACTCATAAGGGTTTGCTCAGGTACACTTAAATCCGATATGCCTTTATATAACTCCACAAAGGATGCTATAGAAAAGGCAGGTAAGCTTTATACATTGGTTGGCAAAAAGCAGGTTGAGGTGGCAGAGCTTTCTGCAGGTGACATCGGTGTTCTCAACAAGCTTGCATATACAACAACCGGCGATACACTCTGCACAGCGCAGAATCCCATAATCTTCCCCGCCATCACCTTTGATAAGCCCGTTCTTACAATGGCAATCGTTCCCAAGAGCAAGGGTGACGAAGAAAAGATTAATTCAGGCCTTCGCCGACTTATGGAAGAAGATCCCACATTTACCGTTGAAAACAGAGTTGAAACACATCAGATGGTTATCTCCGGTATGGGTGAACAGCATCTTGATGTTATCGTAAGCAAATTAAAGTCTAAGTTTGGCGTTGAGGTTACACTTACAACAGCAAAGGTTCCCTATCGCGAAACCATCAGAAAGAAGGTTAAGGTTCAGGGCAGACACAAGAAGCAGTCCGGCGGTCACGGTCAGTTCGGTGACGTTTGGATTGAATTTGAGCCCGGCGAATCCGAATTTCTTACATTCGAAGAGAAAATCTTCGGCGGTGCAGTTCCGAAGAACTTCTTCCCCGCTGTTGAAAAGGGACTTCAGGAATGTATCTTAGAGGGCCCCCTTGCAGGATATCCCGTTGTTAACTTAAAGGCAACATTGGTTGACGGTTCTTATCACCCCGTTGACTCATCCGAAATGTCCTTCAAGATGGCAGCAGCCATTGCGTATAAGGAAGGTATGGCCCAGGCTTCTCCCGTTCTCTTAGAGCCCATCGGAAAGCTCTTCGTTACAATCCCCGATGACTATATCGGCGATGTATACGGCGATATCAACAAGCGCCGCGGAAGAGTAATAGGCTCCAACGCCGCAGAGGCAAAGGGAAAGAGCGTTGTTGAGGCTGACGTTCCCATGAGCGAAATGACAGGCTACGCAACAGACCTTCGTTCTATGACTCAGGGCAGAGGCTACTTCACCTTCGATTTCGCAGGGTATGAGCAGGCTCCCGAAAACATCGCACAGAAGGTTATCGCAGAAAGCAAACAGGACTGATATAAATAAGCGGGCAGCAAATGCTGCCCGCTTTTCATTTGTCCGTGAAGGTATTTGCACTTTCAGGTAAAAAAACATCCGATGCAAAGCATCGGATGTTTTTTTATTTTATAAATTTTTTATAGCCCTTTCCGTAGCGGAGCGCCTTTGACACTCTGCTTAAAGTCGCCGAGGAAATATCCGTTTCCTCTATTACCTGATTGTAGGTTTTTCCTTCGGATAAAAGCTTTGCGGCACGGATTCTCTGTGCCATTTTTTCTATTTCCTGCCTTGTGCATAAATCTTCAAAAAGCTCCATACACTCTTCATTGTCCTTAACTTCGGTAATTACAGAAAAAAGCTCTTCTATCATTTCTCCGGTAATTTTAATTTCCTTCAACGAAATCACCTCTAAAAGCTTTCGAGAGACTTATTCAGAAACGCCCTGGTCTTTTCGCTCTTCGGATGGTCAAACACCTCTTCGGGAGTTCCTACCTCTTCAATGATACCGTCAGCCATAAAGATAACCTTGTCTGAAACATTTTTTGCAAATTCCATTTCGTGGGTTACAACAATCATTGTGCTGTCAGAATCCTTAAGTCCCTTTATAACCTTTAATACCTCTCCCGTAAGCTCGGGATCAAGAGCGCTTGTAGGCTCGTCGAAGCAGAGAATATCGGGATTCATACAAAGTGCTCTTGCTATCGCAACACGCTGCTGCTGACCGCCCGAAAGCTGGCAGGGGTAATTTTTCATCTTATCCGAAAGACCAACTCTGTCAATCAGCGCAAGGGCCTTCCTCTTTATTTCCTCTTCGGTTCCCTTTTTCAGAAGTTTGGGTGCAAGCATTACATTTTCAAGGACATTATACTGCGGAAAAAGATTGAAGTTCTGAAATACCATTCCGAAACGAAGTCTCTTTTCCCGAAGCTCAGATTCATTGATATTTTTCCTTGTTGCCCCGTCGTAAAGCTCTTCCCCGTTTATAAGTATGCTTCCTTCTTCCGCAAATTCAAGGAAGTTAAGACATCTTAAAAGTGTGGTTTTACCGCTTCCGGATGAACCTATAATAGATAAAACCTCTCCTTTTTCAAGGGAAAAGCTGATGCCCTTCAAAACCTCGGTTTTTCCGAAGCTCTTTTTAATATTTTTAACTTCAAGCATCTTCCTCACCCCTTATAATAGTCAAGCTTCTTTTCGATAAATCCGAATAAAAGTGTTAAAATTCCGCATACCGCAAGATAAAATGCACCGGAATAGAACAAGGGCCAGATAATATGCTCACTGTTCATAAAGCGCTTTGCATTCCAGGTGATTTCATAAATCATAATTGTATTTGCAAGAGCGGTATCCTTAACAAGTGTTAAAAATTCGTTGCTCATCGGAGGAAGAATGTGCTTTATAACCTGCATAAGTACGATTTTGAAGAACACCTGTGTTTTGGTAAGTCCAAGTACCGCACCCGCCTCGTACTGTCCCTTGGGGATTGACTCAATACCTCCGCGGAATATTTCGGAGAAATAGCAGGCGTAGTTGATTACAAATGCAATCATTACCGCCAAAAACAAATCCATTCCTTTTATATCGAACATAAGACCGGGACCGAAAGCGAATACAAAAAGCTGAAGCATCAGAGGCGTTCCTCTGATTATCCATATAAAGGTCTTAACAGGCCACTTTATTATTCCTATCTTGCTCATTGAGCCAAAGGATATTATAAGCCCCAGAGGCAACGCCATAAGGAGTGTGAGACCGAATATTTTAAGAGTTGTCGCCAGGCCTTCAAGAAGGCTCATCGTTACTGTAACAAACATAATATCAATGCCTTTACTTTTATTTTATAACTAAGTAAAAGGCAGATTAACTCTGCCTTTTACCGACTTTATGTAATTAACTATTAAAGAGCAAGGTTAAGAGCGTATTTTTCAGCGAGTGCATCAAGTGTTCCGTCAGCCTTGAGTGCATCGATTGCCGCATCAACTTCAGCTGTAAGAGCAGATTCAAGCTTGAAGCCGATACCGTATTCTTCTGTTGTAAGCTCGATGGAATAGCCGAGCTCTGCAAAGCTTGTTCCTTCAGCTGTCATAGCCTTAGCCATTGTGATATCGATTACGCAAGCATCAGCCTGACCGCCCATAACTGCGAGAAGAGCATCTGTCTGAGCTGCAACGGGTGCATAATTTTCATCTAAGCCTGCATCCTTTATGGCAGCTTCACCTGCAGAACCTGCTTCTGCAGCAAACTTAAGGCCCTTAAGGCTTTCAGCATCTGCATAGTTTTCGATAACGTCCTTCTTCATAACAACAACCTGAGCGTTCTTAACGTATGCCTTGGAAACGTCACAGTTCTTCTTAACTTCGTCGGAAATTGTCATACCGTTCCAGATGCAGTCGATCTGACCTGCGTCAAGAGTAACGAACTTTGTGTCCCAGTTGATTTCAACGAAATCTGCTTCTACGCCGAGCTTTGCGCATACAGCTTCTGCGAACTCTGTATCAAAGCCTGTGAATACTTCGCCGTCGAAATAGTTCATGGGTTCGTAAATTGTGTAACCGATTGTAAGAGCGCCGTCTGCAATTTCTTCGATTGCAGCTTCTTCAACTACTTCCTCTGTGGGAGCTTCCTCAGTACAAGCAGCTAAAGCAAAAACCATTACGAGTGCCATTATGAGTGCCAATAATTTTTTCATTTTTATACATCCTTTCTTTTCGGGCAGTAACCCGTCAATGACACCATTATACTTCATCAAGCTAAAGTTGTAAAGTGTTTTTTGCAATTTTTGTGAAATTTTATTAAAAACATAAAAAAACGGCTTGTTTTACAAGCCGTTTTCGTCTTATTTCATATGAACATCCATCTGAGGGAAGGGAATTTCTATATTTTCTTCTCTGAACTTCTTTATAATTTCTTCGTTTATTGCGAAATACACATCCCAGTATTCCCCGGCGTCGCACCACACACGAAGAGTAAAGTTAACTGCGCTGTCTCCATAGCCTTTAAGTCCCACAAAAGGAGCGGGGTCCTTATCCACATTTTCAAAAGAAAGTGCAATATCTGTAAGTACCTTTTTAACCTTTTCAGGATCGCTGCCGTATCCTACTCCTATTTCAAAATCCACACGGCGCTTATCTGTATCAGAATAGTTTGTAAGGTTCTGGTTTGAAAGTCCGCCATTCGGGAGGATAACCGTTTTCATATCGGGAGTTTTGAGCTTTGTGTAGAATATACCGATATCTGTAACCGTTCCCGACAGACTGCCGGTATCAATATAGTCCCCTACAGAAAAGGGCTTGAAGATAACTATCATAATTCCGCCGGCAAGATTTGACAAGCTTCCCTGAAGAGACAGACCGACAGCAACAGCCGCAGAGCCAAGCACGGTAATTACCGATGTCATGGGAAGTCCGAGATATCCCGCAACTGTAATTAAAAGTACAATCTTTAACGCAATGTTCAGAAAGCTTGCAAGAAAGCTTTTTATGCTGGCATCGATATGTGCTAATTTATCTTCCCTGCTAAAGATTTTTGTGCACCATTTGATAAGCTTAAAGCCCACAATAAGAATAATGAGTGCAATTACAATCTTTATTCCTGCCGTTGTGCAGAACGCAACAATTGAATTAAATAATGTTTTCCAGTCCATTTTTGTCTACTCCTTTATTTTTTTGTTGATTTATTTTATATTATATGGTAAAATATTTTTTGTACCATAAATATACGAAAGAGGGTAATATAATGAAAAATTTTGTAAATGACTTCAAAGCCTTCATTATGAGAGGCAACATCGTTGACATGGCTGTCGGCGTTGTAGTAGGCGGCGCCTTCGGCAAAATCGTAACATCACTTGTTAACGATATCATCACTCCCTTAATCAGCCTTGCAACAGGAAAGGTTTCCCTTGCTGACTTAAAGGCAGTTTTAAGACCTGAAGTGCTTGATGAAGCAGGTGAGGTTGCAGTTGCCGAGCTTGCAATTAAATACGGCTCCTTCCTTCAGAATATCATTGACTTTCTGATTATCGCACTTTCCATTTTCTTTGTAATAAGAGTTATGATGAATGTTCAGAAAAAGCTTGAAGAACTTAAAAAGAAGGAAGAAGCAGCAGAAGAAGAAGCTCCCGCAGAGCCTGCCGAGACCGAGCTTTCCGTTCTCAAGGAAATAAGAGATAAATTAAACGCTCAGTAATTTGTTTTAATCGCTCCGCCAAAAGGCGGAGCGATTTTTTATTTCTCTTCCTTTGGCATTTCATCAACGAAATATCCGTTTGAAAAAGCCCTTCTTCCCCGCTCGTCAACCACGGTGAAGCGGAAATAAACCGCCTCTTCGGGAATCGGGAAAGTTGCGCTTGTTACAGGTGCTTCTTCTGAGCGGTAGATAACCCCCGCCCTTCTTATTCCGAAGGTGCAGTAAATTCTGTCAGCCGGGGAGCATTTTATATGTACCTCTCCGTTTTCCCAGTAAAGCTCCGTAATTTCAGGGCCTTCGGAGGCGTAGAAGTTTCCTTCAAGTAATGCCTTTGTTATGGTGTTGTACTCCAGATTTTCCGCCTTTATCATAGTAAATGCGTGGAAGGAATCAAAAAAGTGGGAATCGTGTGGAGCATAGTTATGATTATCGTCGGCACCTATGCAGAAAATCCTCTTTCCGCCCCTTAAAAAATCGTCATATTCGTGGGAATTGTACTCGTCCCATCCGAAAGCAAGACAGCCGTTCATTATTTCAAAGGCGTGCATTCCGTCATAATGGATATAGTCATTGTAATTTTCCATTGACCAGGTGGGATGGTTATAGGTTACGAAAAACCCTTTCTCTCTGCCGATTCTCATCATTTCGGAGATACATCCGGGTGTGTATTCTCTCTCGAAATCGGGCTCGGACTCGTCAATTTTAACTAAATGCTCATACTTTGGTGCATTTCCGAAACGATACTTGCTTTTATGCCACATAGGCTGGGTGATGTTATCCTTATCAATTCCGATATAGCAGACATGGCAGGTTTTTTCGTAGGGATTTCCTTCGGTTGCAGGGGGATTAACCTCCATTTCAAAGCCGTGAAGCGCCAAAAACTTATCGTCTGTCAGTTCATCGTGTGTTACCATAATATCGTGGTCTGTATATGCCACAACGGAATAGCCTTTTTCCATATAAAGCTCCTTCACTTCCTCGGGAGTTTTCTTACCGTCTGACATAACGGTATGGCAGTGAAGATTTGCTTTATAAAAGTTTCCGTTCTCGGGCAAAAGATATTTTTTCAATATAATCACCTCGTAAAATTAATTGCAGAATAAATATACCACAAATTAAGTTTTCCGTCAATATTGTTTTCCTTTTGACAAAAAGATTATGCTGTGGTAAAATTTATTAAAAGGAGTTGTTTTTATGAAATTAATGATTGCATCGGATATTCACGGCTCGGCATACTATCTTGAAAAGCTGCTCTGCCGCTTTAACGAAGAAAAGCCCGATAAGCTTATACTTTTGGGTGACATTTTATATCACGGCCCGAGAAACGACCTTCCCGAAGGCTATAACCCCAAAAAGGTAATTGAGCTATTAAATAACATAAAGGAAAAGCTTATGTGCGTAAGGGGCAACTGCGACACAGAGGTTGACCAGATGGTACTCCGGTTTCCCATCCTTGCCGATTATGCCCTTCTTTACCACGAAAGCAAGCTTATTTTTATAACCCACGGTCACAATTACAATACCAAAAATCCGCCTCTTTTATCCGAGGGGGACATTCTCCTTCACGGCCACACCCATGTACCGACAGCAGAAAAATGCGAAAGCTTCACCTATATAAATCCCGGCTCGGTTTCAATCCCGAAGGAAGACTCGCCCCACTCCTATATGATGTTTGAAGGCGGAACATTTACCTGGAAAGATCTGGACGGAAAGAAATATATGGAATTTACAATGTAAAAAATACGGAACCCAAACGGCGGTACTTCTTAGGGATAAATCGCCCAAAATCCACGATTTTGGCACATTACTGTGTCAAAAAGCCTTGCAATCCGTCAAGGATTCCTTCGGCTTTTTTCCGTGTCCTGCACTCAAAATCGAGAATTTTGTGGTGCA
>JAFQQJ010000066.1 GCA_017411325.1 Clostridia bacterium
TATCCCGACTTGCCTAAAGCTTATCAGATAAGCCAGTATGACATTCCGTTGTGTGAGAACGGATACATAACGATTGAAACAACGGAAGGTTCAAAGAAAATCGGAATCACTCGAATTCATATTGAAGAAGATGCAGGCAAACTTGTACATGACGAAAAGTGGGGTACAATGATTGATTGTAACCGTTGTGGTGTGCCTCTTATTGAGATCGTTTCCGAACCGGATATCCGTTCCCCGGAAGAAGCCTATGCATACCTTCAGAAACTCCGCGCAATCATCCTTTACACAGGCATTTCAGATTGCAAAAAGAATGAAGGCTCTTTTCGTTGCGACGTTAACATTTCAGTACGCAAAAAAGGTCAGGAAAAATTTGGTACTCGTACCGAAATAAAAAACCTGAACTCATTCGGGTTCGTTACCGAAGCAATCGAATATGAATATAAACGTCAGGTGGAAGCGATTGAATCAGGTAGGAAAATAATTCAGGAAACACGAAAATTTGATCAGGAAAAAGGCAAAACTTTTTCAATGCGAACAAAAGAAAATGCTAACGATTACCGATATTTTCCTGATCCGGATCTGCCGCCGATAGAAATCAGCAATAGTGAGATTATGAAAATAAAAAGCGAAATCAGAGAGCTCCCTGATAGCAAAAAACAAAAGTTTACGGAAGAGTTTGGCCTTACTCCTTATGTCAGTGATACTTTGTTATCTGATCCTGCTATGGCAAATTATTTTGAAGAAGTAGCAAAGCATACACCTTTCCGTAAAATAGTAGCGAACATTTTTATTACCGAAATACTAAGGCTTAATAAAGATGAATTTTATTGCCCTGTCAGTGCCGAAAACATTGCAAAGCTTGCAACTCTTTTCGGAGAGAAAACTATTAACTCCTCTACTGTAAAAAGACTTTTAGGAAGAATGTGGGAAGAGGATGCAGACCCTGTATATATTGTAGAAAATGAAGGACTTAAACAGATAAATGACAGAGAAATTCTTACTGAAACAGTCAAAAAGGTTATAAAAGAAAACCCGAAGCTTATCAGTGATTACAGAAAAGGTAAAGAAAAAGCTCTTGAAGCACTTATGGGTGTGGCTATGGGAAGCACCGGCGGAAAAGCCAATCCCGTAATATTGACAGAAATATTAACAGAAATCATTACGAGAGGGGAATAATTCGGAACTTTGAACAAACATTTTCAAATTGGTTGACAAATAGTTCTGTTAAGAGTATAATATCCGCATAAAGGCAAAGGCGTCTTTGAGTTCCCTTCTCGAGGTGTCTCTGCCTTCTTTTTTGGTCAAAAATAATATTTAAAGGCAATGGCGTCTTTAATGCGATAATACGCATTGAAGACGCCATTTTTTTTGAAACTGGGTGCTATAAGTGAAAATAAAGATATTGCATCTCTTTCCGGATTTATTAGACTGGTATTTTGATAGCGGAAACATACTGTGTATGCGAAAGCGTCTTGAATGGCGCAAAATTGACTGTGAAGTTATTTCCGTCAGACAGAATGACCCCTTTGTTGATTTATCGGATATTGATATAATCCTCATAGGCGGTGGTGTTGATGATTCACAGCGTTATGCGTGCAAAAGTTTACTCGGATATAAAAATGAACTGAACAGATATATTGACGATGAAGGTTCTCTTCTTGCAATATGTGGCGGTTATCAGTTACTCGGCAACTACTATAAACTCCGTGATGAAACAATAAAAGGATTGGAAATACTTGATATATGTACGGAAATTCATGACGGAAGATTAGTGGGGGATGTAATTCTTGAAACGGATTTTCTGAAAAAGCCTTACAATTTTGTTGTTGGCTTTGAAAATCACGGTGGAAGGACGTACATCGGCAGTCACAAACCATTCGGAAAAGTTATTTACGGAAACGGCAACTCTGATAAATGCGGATATGATGGTGTGATATACAGGAATCTTATCGGCACATATCTTCACGGCCCTCTGCTTCCGAAAAATCCTGCTTTATGTGACTGCATTTTGACAAATGCGCTCAAACGCAGATATAAAAATTTTGAAAAGCTGATTCCTCTTGATGATGCTCTTGAACTTCAGGCACACAATTTTATATTAAACAGATATTTGAAAAAGCGAGGTTAAAGTTATGGAAAAGAAATCACAACTTTATGAAGGAAAAGCAAAAAAAGTGTTTGCAACAGATAATCCTTCTTTGCTGATTGTGTCCTATAAGGATGATGCAACAGCATTCAACGGTCTGAAAAAAGGAACGATTTCAGGAAAAGGAATTATCAATAACAGAATGAGCAATATGCTGATGCAGAAACTTGAAGAGTATGGCGTTCCTACTCACTTTGTTGAAGAACTTTCTGAGCGAGAAACAGTTGTAAAAAAAGTTACGATTGTTCCCCTTGAAGTTATTGTAAGAAACATTTCTGCAGGCTCTTTTTCTAAACGTTACGGAATCGAAGAAGGCAAAGTATTTGAAAAGCCCACAGTAGAGTTTTCATATAAAAACGATGACCTCGGCGACCCGCTTATTAACGATTGCCATGCAGTAGCTATTGAGGTTGCAACAAGTGAAGAAATTGAAACCATAAAAAATTATGCACTTAAAGTAAATGATTTTCTTAAAACCTTTTGGAAAGAATGCGGCATTATTTTGGTAGATTTTAAACTTGAATTCGGAAAACTTTCTGACGGAACTATCGTTCTTGCAGATGAAATCAGTCCCGACACCTGTAGACTCTGGGATAGTGAAACAGGGAAAAAACTTGACAAGGACCGTTTTCGCCGCGATCTTGGCGGAGTGGAAGATGCTTATGCGGAAGTAATGAAGCGACTTTGTGAACATATGTAACGGAGGTGTGATTATGGCAAACTGTGCAATTGTAGGAATTAACTGGGGTGATGAGGGTAAAGGACGAATGGTTGATTTGCTCACTGAAGATTATGATGTTGTTGTTCGTTTTCAAGGCGGTGGGAACGCAGGTCACACTGTTATAAACGAAAAAGGAAAGTTCGCTCTTCATCTGCTTCCTTCCGGTATATTCAGAAACGGGGTTATAAATGTTCTCGGTAATGGCGTTGCTCTTGATCCGGAAAATCTCTGGAAAGAAATGCAGGAGGTTACATCAAAAGGTGTAGAACTTTCTCCGGAAAACCTGAAAATCAGCGACCGTGCGTCGCTTTTGCTCCCTTGGCACCGTGATATGGATGAACTTGAAGAAAAAAGGCTCGCCGATAAAAAATACGGTTCCACAAAGCAGGGGATAGCACCTTTTTATTCAGATAAATATCAGAAAAAAACCATTCTTGCAGGTGATCTTTTCTTTCCCGAAGAGTTAAGGATGCATCTGAAAGAGCTGATGGAATGGAAAAACCTGACATTAACACTTGTGTACGGAGCAGAGCCGTACACTATGGAAATGCTTGAAGAATGGTTGCAATCTTGCTGTGAAAGAATCAAGCCTTATATATGCAATACAGGAGATTTTCTTAAAAAAGCTGAATCAGAAGGCAAGAAAATTCTTTTTGAAGCTCAGCTTGGATCTCTCAGGGATCTTGATTACGGCATCTATCCTTATACTACATCCTCCAACACAACAGCAGCCTATGCTCCGATAGGTTCAGGATTGCCAAGTGCAAAAATAGACGAAGTGGTAGGTGTGGTGAAAGCCTATTCCACCTGTGTCGGCGAAGGTCCGTTTGTATGCGAGATGTTTGGTGATGAAGCCGAAGAACTTCGCAAAAACGGTTTTGAGTACGGAGCAAAGACCGGAAGACCCCGTAGAGTCGGTCCTATTGATATTGTAGCTACACATTATGGAGTTGAAGTTCAGGCAGCAACAGAAATTGCCCTTACCAAGCTGGATGTTCTGAGTTATATGGATAAGATTCCCGTTTGTACCCATTATCTGTTAAACGGTGAGCAGATCGATCGGTTTCCGTTCCCATCGGCACTGAAAAACGCAAAACCGGTCATCGAATACTTTGACGGCTGGAAATGCGACATATCCGGTGCTCGTAGTTGGAATGACCTTCCAAAAGCAGCTCAGGAGTATGTAATGTTTATAGAAAAACAAATCGGTTGTCCCATCAAGTATATTTCGGTTGGTCCCGAAAGGGACAGCATCGTTATTAGATAAAACACAGAACGTTAGGAGTAGAAAAAGCAATGGCGTATGAAATACTCAGGAAAGAAGACTTAAATCCTCAAATATTTCTGATGGAAATTTACGCACCGACAGTAGCTAAGAAAGCCGAGCCGGGACAGTTTATTATCTTGCGAATTGATGAATACGGCGAAAGAGTGCCTTTCACCATTGCAGATTTTGACCGTGAAAAGGGTAGCGTAACCATTATTGTTCAGGTGGTCGGAAAAACCACAAGGGATCTTTCAAAATTAGAAGTCGGTGATGTGGTGCTTGATTTTGCGGGCCCGCTTGGAATGCCGACATCTCTTGATCATCTTAAAAAGGTTGCTGTTATCGGTGGCGGTCTCGGAACGGCGATTGCCTATCCGCAGGCGAAAAAACTCAAAGCTATCGGTGCAGAGGTTACGGTAATAGCAGGATTCCGCAACTGTGATTTCATCATCCTCCAAGATGAATTGCGTGCGGTATCCGACAAACTTATCATTACCACCGATGATGGCTCAAACGGTATTAAAGGTTTTGTTATCGAAAGGCTGAAAGAAGAACTTGAAGCCGGTGAAAAGTACGATCAAGTCATCGCCATCGGTCCTCTTATGATGATGCGTGCAGTATGTGAGCTTACCAAGGAATATGATGTTTCCACAATTGTTTCAATGAACCCCATTATGATCGACGGAACGGGAATGTGCGGCGGTTGCCGTGTTATTGTCGGCGGCGAAACGAAATTTGCCTGTGTGGACGGTCCCGATTTTGACGGACATAAAATTGATTGGGAAGCAGCCTTCAAACGCCAACAGATGTTTAAGACCCACGAAAAGCGTTCTTGTGATGAAGGGAAATGTAGAATCGGAAGGGGTGATAATCATGGCTAATATGAGAAACACCAAAAATCCGATGCCTGAGCAAGCTCCCTATGTGCGGAATAAAAACTTTTTAGAGGTAACGACCGGATATACTCCTGAAATGGCAATGGATGAGGCACAGCGGTGCCTTAACTGTAAGAATAAGCCCTGTATGCAGGGATGTCCCGTAGCCGTAAAGATCCCTGAGTTTATCGCATTGGTTGCTGAAGGAGATTTTGAGGCGGCATACGAAAAAATCACTGAAACCAACGCTTTGCCTGCTATATGCGGCAGAGTTTGCCCGCAGGAAAAGCAGTGCGAATCGAAATGCGTGAGAGGTATTAAGGGTGAGCCGGTGGCTATCGGAAGACTGGAACGTTTTGTTGCGGATTATCATATGGTACACGGTGAGGATAAAATTACAGTATCGCGAAAGAACGGAAAAAGGATAGCTGTTGTAGGATCTGGTCCTTCGGGGCTTACCGCCGCAGGTGATCTTGCAAAGCTTGGTTATGAGGTAACGGTTTATGAAGCCTTTCATACGGCAGGCGGTGTGCTGATGTACGGTATTCCCGAATTCAGATTGCCGAAGGAAATTGTCCAAACTGAGATCGAAAAGCTGAAAAAGTACGGCGTGAAAATCGAAACCGATACCATCATCGGTAAAACTCTTTTAGTAGATGAACTACTTGAGGACATGGGTTACGATGCCGTATATATCGGTTCAGGGGCAGGGCTCCCCTCTTTTCTCGGAATTGAGGGAGAAAGTCTGAACGGTGTGTATTCCGCAAATGAGTTCCTTACCCGAATTAACCTGATGAAGGGATATCGGTATCCCGAATATGACACTCCTGTTTACTGTGGCAAAAACGTAGCCGTATTCGGCGGCGGTAATGTGGCAATGGATGCTGCAAGAAGTGCGAAGCGGTTGGGCGCTGAAAATGTTTATATTATTTATCGACGTGGAAAAGAGGAATTGCCTGCAAGAGCGGAGGAAATTACTCACGCAGAGGAAGAAGGCGTAGAATTCCTGTTTCTGCAAAATCCGATAAAATTCATCGGCAATGAAACAGGTTGGCTCACGGGAGTACAGATTGTTAACATGAAGCTTGGTGAGCCTGACTCAAGCGGAAGAAAAAGTCCTGTGGAAATAAAAGGCTCTGAACACATTCTACCTATAGATACAGCAATTATCTCTATCGGACAGACTCCAAATCCGTTGATTAAAAAGACAACAAAAGGTCTCAATACAAATAAACGAGGATGCATCATTATTGACGAACAAGGTGCTACTTCAAAACCGTTTGTTTTCGCAGGTGGTGATGCAGTGACAGGCGCTGCAACAATTATTCTTGCCATGGGTGCAGGAAAAACATCAGCAAAAGCCATTGACAACGAATTAAAAATAAAGGAGATAGATCATGAATAACAGATACGAATCCCCATTATCATCACGTTATGCTTCCGAATATATGCTCAGACTCTTTTCCACCGATACCCGATACCAGACCTGGCGCAAACTTTGGGTTGCTCTTGCAAAGGCAGAAATGGCTCTTGGGCTTCCTATCACAAGGGAACAGGTGGATGAACTGTCTGCACATATCACCGATATTGACTACGACTGCGTAAGTAGGCGTGAAAAAGAGGTTCGCCACGATGTTATGGCACACGTTTATGCATATGGGCAAGTTGCCCCGACAGCTGCAGGAATTATCCATTTGGGTGCTACAAGCTGCTATGTAACCGACAATGCCGATCTTGTAATTTACCGGGACGCTCTGACGTATTTACGCTCAGAGCTTTTGGGCGTTTTAGCAAATCTTTCGGAATTTGCCGAAAAACACAAGAATCTGCCCACTCTCGGATATACTCACTATCAGCCGGCACAGCTTGTTACGGTCGGCAAGCGTGCTACACTCTGGATGCAAGACTTCCTTTCCGATCTTATAGAAATTGATTTTGTCACCGAAAATATAAAATTTCTCGGATGTCGCGGAACGACAGGCACAGAAGCCAGCTTTGTAGATTTATTTGAGGGCGACACTGCGAAAATCGATGAAATGAACCGCATGATCGCCACTGAATTCGGTTTTGACGAATGTTTCGATGTAGCAGGACAAACATATCCCCGCAAGGTTGACAGTCGTATTCTGAATGTGCTCTCGTCTGTAGCACAGAGCTGTTGCCGTATGGCAAATGATATCCGTCTCTTGCAGCATGACCGCCAGTTGGAAGAGCCATTTGAAAAGAATCAGATCGGTTCTTCTGCAATGGCGTATAAACGTAATCCGATGCGCAGTGAGCGTATTTGCTCCCTGGCCCGTTACCTTATGGCAGATGCAATGAATGCACCGATGACAGCATCAACACAATGGCTTGAGAGAACATTGGATGACTCGGCAAACCGCCGTATTTCTCTGCCTGAAGGTTTCCTCTGCTGTGATGCTATTCTCCGACTTGCGCAGAACGTGACCAACGGACTTCGTGTAAATGAAAAGATCATCGAAAAGACAGTAAAAGAATATCTGCCGTTTATAGCAACCGAAAATCTGATGATGGAGGCAGTAAAGCGTGGCGGCGACCGTCAACAGATTCACGAGATCATACGCAGATGCTCTATGGATGCTACCGCAAAGATAAAAAACGGCGAAGAATGCGACTTGCTCTCCCGGTTGGCTAAAGAAAAGGAATTCGGTCTTACCGAAGAGGAAATGACGGAGCTGCTTGACCCGGCCTTGTATATCGGTAGATGCCCAGAACAGGTAACGGTCTTTATAGAGAAGATCAAGCCGCTTATTACGGGTGCTGACGGGAAATCGGCAGAAATTAACTTATAAGAAAGGGGTGAACATAGTGGATAAAATTCTTGTTTTGGATTTTGGCGGTCAGTATAACCAGCTCATTGCGCGCCGTGTGCGTTCGGAGCAGGTATATGCCGAAATCAAGCCCTACAATAAAATTACACTCGAAGAAATAAAAGAAATCGGTTACAAAGGGATCATTTTTACCGGTGGCCCGAATAGCGTGTATGTTGATTCTTCCCCTCGTTACGCCCCGGATATCTTAGGTTTGGAAATTCCAATTCTTGGTATCTGCTACGGTGATCAGTTGATGGCATATATGGCAGGCGGTGAAATAACATCTGCCGAAAACTCCAGTGAATACGGTAAAACCACTGTGTTTACCGCAGAGAATGTTTTGTTTGAAGGGCTCCCAAGTGAAAGTATTTGTTGGATGAGTCATACCGATTATGTAAAAACGCCGCCAAAGGGCTTTACGACCATTGCTCATACCGCAAAATGCCCCTGTGCCGCTATGTGCGATGAAAGCCGTAAGCTCTACGGTGTGCAGTTTCATCCGGAGGTTACGCATACTGCTTACGGAAAGCAGATTCTTCACAATTTCATTTTTTCAGTCTGCGGTTGCAAGGCAGACTGGAGGATGGAAAACTTTGTGGAAACCTCTGTAGAAAGATATAAAAAGTTACTTGCAGGTAAAAAGGTGATTCTTGCACTTTCAGGCGGAGTAGATTCCTCGGTTGCCGCAGTTCTTCTGCATAAAGCAATTGGTAATAACCTGACCTGTGTGTTTGTGGATCACGGACTGCTCAGAAAAGATGAGGGCGATTTTGTAGAAAACACCTTTGGCAAGCAGTTCGGAATCAATTTGATAAGGGTCAATGCCGAGGACAGATTTCTTGATAAACTCAAAGGCGTTACCGAGCCTGAGCAA
>JAFQQJ010000007.1 GCA_017411325.1 Clostridia bacterium
CATTGCTTCAAAAAGTATTGCCATCTTGTCGTCACCAACATCTTCACTAATAGAAACAACATCAATATTCAGTTCTTTTCTAAGCATCGACTTGTAAACAACACTATCTTCTCGGTTCCTTGCAAATCGGCTGAACTTCCAAACTAAAATTACATCAAACGGCTTTGGTTTGCGCTTTGCTAATCCTATCATTGTATTAAATGCAGGTCTTTTCTTGGTATTTCTACCACTAATACCTTCATCAAGAAAAATGAAATCTTTAGGTAATAACATTTGATTTTTTTCTGCATAGAGTTTGATTTTTTCAAGCTGACTGTCAGGACTGTACTCAAGCTGATCATCAGTAGAAACTCGTATGTAAGCTGCCGCTACTTTCATTAAATACCCTCCTTCCCAAAAAACGGCAACTATTTATTCCATATTATAATTATAGCAAAGTCGCCTTTTAAATCAAAATTTTTGTTCTGAAATCATTATTTTTCTTTTGTAATATTCGCTCAACGCTCGTGCCTCCATATCTTTTTTCCATTGTTCCATTTCATCTTCATTTAAGCTTGAGAGCATTACATCCTGATCTTCAACACTTGCTACGAAGAGTTCAACCACAAATTCATTCATTAATACCACCTCTCATAATTTTATGTTTTAATTTCTGCTTAAATAACAATGTACAAACTGCTTTTTGAACATAAAAAAACGACCGGCATAACCGATCGTTAAATACAAAAGCGACTAACTTTCGTCAGCCGCTAAATTTAATTTATATATAATATTTTAGCTTCTGCTAGCAGATGGTTTCTTTGTTCCATCAACAATGATATATGGAATTTTTTCTTTTTCCTCAACTTTCAAATCATTATAAAAATTCAAGAAATTGTCTAAAGCTCTCTCGTGTCCATTATCAATGATTAGATATATAGCTTTTTTGGTTTTTTCTTGTTTCATATATATTGGAAGCTGTTTTTCAATTCCGTGTTTAAGTTGACTGTTTGATGTTAATTTTACTTCAACAACCACCTTGTCAGACAATCCGCGAGAGAGCTTGAAATCAACAGGTCCTCTTCCATTATTTCCTTCTCTTGTCAAATCTATATCATTTGCTCTACAATATGAATCTGCAATTCCATAAAACAATAATTGCGCAGCAGATTCATGCTTAGAGGTTCCATCAGGATTATATAGTAATTCAGATAAGTTATTATCTTCTATCAAAGTTTTAAATTGACCACAAATCTTATTTACCACTGTTAGAACATCTTCTACAGAAGATACCTTGTTAAGCTCTATTGGGAATTTTTCTGTATATTGTTTTGCTTTTAAATACCAAATATATTCTCCAGATGGATCCAACGAAAAATCGTAGACTTTTTTTGGTGTTCCTTTATATGCATCTACTAAAGAATTTCTAAACATATGACTATGCAACATTAAAGATAAAATCTCGGACTTATGCAATTTTTTTCTGTTTCCTAAATCAAAATAAGCATTTATTTCATCTCTTACACGTTGATTTTCTGCACAAATCCAATCTACATCGTCAAAACTTTCTGCTACAGGTAAAGGACTTAATATTGTAGATGGAAGCAATAACAACGGTTTATTGTTATAAGGATTTCTACAAGTTTTGTATTTTTGTGTTCCTAACATAACAATTATATGTGGTATTTCACATTTTTCCACAACACGTTGTGTGTATTCTAAAATATTTTTTCTCAATATGAATGTAACTAAATCGCTAATTCTATCACATCCTATATTTTCTTGAAAGACACCAAGTAATTCAAACAAAACCGGATCTGTCATTCCTTCATCAAGCAATTCTTTTGTTGTGGTCAGTATACTTTCTCTAAGTACTGAACCTATTGCATTTCCCGAAGTGCCCTCTTGGGAATAGCCAAAGCATGTTCCTGCTAATTCTCTAAAAGTAAGCAAACCGTCTGCTCTACGCCAAAACTGATCCCCTTTTCTCTTACTGTGGGTTAGTAATGTTATTATATTAGAAAAGTATCCCTCAACGGTAGTTTTAGCATTAACAAACTCAGGAACATCACATAATTCTAGCAAAGCAGGATCAATAAACACCCGTGTATCTACATCTAAAATCACATCAAATAGACATAATTCATCAAGCTTTTTTTCATCAACATTGAATTCCTCTGAGAAAGTAATTGGCATTATTACACCCCTTTTCTATATAGTTACTCTGTAATTCATACATCATAAATTTTCACACATTCTCTAACAAATCTTCAATCTTGCAACCAAATGTTTTAAAAGCAAATCTGTGCAATTTTATCTCGATATTTTATGTTCATAATTTAGTTATCACACTATTATAGTTCTTCACTAATGTATATCGTATCTTCGTTTTTGTCCTTTTCAAGACGCCCTATTGTATATTCTTGTGCAAATAGATTACAATGCCATTTTCCAGGGATTCTAGACACTTTGTCTGATAAGGAGGTTATAATTAACACAAATGTTTCTTTATATCGCTTTGAGAAACGATTTTCCAAATATAATTCTATCGTTACCCTATGGCTTATTAACCCTGTCATAAACTCTGGAGAAGCGTAGAATATAAATGTATCCTTTTCACCGGGGGCTAAAGTCATTTTCAGATTTTCTTGATTAACAGCTACTTTTCCCCAAGATATTTCCTTCTTTTCTGATTTACCACGTCCATATTCAACGGTAATACAAGATTCGGTTGTATTAGTTAATTCTATCTCTAATCCCAATGCTTTCCCGGTCTTATACTCACCGATTTTGATATATTTTTCACTTGGATCATCAATCAGCTGTTCACTTTCTATTTCATAAGCTTTCCAGTTACTAACTAATACAAAAGGTCTTATTTCCAATCTATACCTATCTTTTTCTATATCAATTACTTTTTCTGACAACTTATTTGCTTTTTGCGATGCTTGTAATGCAAGAATGCCAAGAATAACTGTACCAACAAAAGAAAGTATAGTCCCTACATATCCTAACAATTCTCCAGCCGTCCATTCGGCAACTAAAAATTCAATCCCACTATACCATTTGAAAAGGCAATGTATAACTAATAAGGGGATAATAAAACATATTAAAGATGTCAGTATAATTGTTTTTTTGTATTTTTTTAACACTTCAAAAAGTTCTTTCATTTTTTCACCCGTTTAGCTATTTTATTTTTTAACGCAACTCTCTTAAAAGAGATTACTTTCAGTATTATAGAATTCATCTAACACATAAGTTTTAACTGGAGTTATATACAACTCATACTTAATAACTAATTTCACCAAATCATTTCCGTCAATCAATGTAATAGGTGAACCTTCTCTTGCTGCTTGTCTTGCAGAATTTGTAAATCTGCCATTGGTGATAAATACACCATAATCAGCTTGATACTTATTCATTGCACCCAAAAACTGATTAATTTCCGGTTCCCTTACAGGCGCTACATTGTATCGCTTGCATTGAATTACAACTCTTGTTGTTCTAAAATCATTGACATCAGTATGATAACCATAGCCATCAATGCCACCGTCATTACTGATTTGCACACCTTTTTCTGTGAATTCAACACCCATACGGTTAAGTAACGCTCTTGAAAATGCTTCAAATTTTTTAGGAGTCATTTTAGCGATTGCGGCAAGAAGTTTTTCCTTGAAGCCATCTTTAATTTTTTCTTCTTCCTCAGGTTCTTCTTCGCTATCACTTATATCAACTACTTTATTCTTTTTATTATTTTGACTCAATTCTTCCCAATGCTTTTTCGATGTTTCAATAATGTCTTTTTGAACATCAAGACTATCAACATCAAGACATAATCCTTTGTCGGTCAATGTTATAGGAGAAGAATCCGTATATGTAAGCAACTTATTAAAATATAAATCTTTAATAGCAAAATTGAATTTAAAATTAAACTCTTTATATTCGCTACCTGTCTTTTTAGATTTCTTTACTATTTCAGCATACTCAGCTATTTGGTCATCTAAGTCAACAATACGTTCTTTAATTTCAGAACGTTCTAACTGTCCACCTGCTTCTTGAAGCACTTTTAATATGGGCTTTATAAGATATGCAATTTTTCCTTCTGAAGATAATTCTTTTATATTCATAATTTACTCTCCCTTAAATATTTATCTAATCTAGTATTTTCACACATTCTCCAACAAATCTTCAATCTTACATCCAAGTGTTTTTGAAAGTGCAAGAAGAGTTGTTGTTGCTGCTTTATTTATATCCTTTGCTTTCAGTTCGTACTGCTGAAGTGTTCTTAAATTTACTCCTGATTTTTCGGCAAGTTCTCTTTGGGAGTAGCCAATGTTTTTGCGAAGTTCCTGTAATTTTGTTGTTGTGGTTTTTCTTTCTATAATTGAATTAACTACATCTACAAATTTATCTTCGTGCGCTTCGTGGAGTGTTGGATAAAGCTTTTCAATTTCTTTTGCAGATACATTCTGAAAAATGTCTTTAAATGTTCTGCCTGTATGCCATTGATAGTAAGCTACAATCCATCCACACCAATATTCAGGGGAACAATCATATTCTGTCTGTACTTCAGGTAGGTCTTGTTCTATGCCTGCTTTGACAACAATTTCGTGAACAAGCTCAGTTCCCGATAATCCTGAAATGATTTTAGGTACACCGTTCCCAAACTGTGTAGCGAAACCCGTTGTAACAAACAAATCAAAGAATTTCTGCAAGCTCATCTTACAAGCGTTCACAGCATAATCTGCAGCTTCGCCAAGATTTCGCATTGCATCATCTAAATACTGCTCATCGTAAGCGCGCATCATCAGGTGTTACCTCCTCACGAATAATATCTCTCATAAATAATCCGCTTAAATCTTCTTTTTCAAGTTCAGCATTAAATGCTTCTCTTGCTTCGTCGTCTCTTGCTTTGCGCTTTGCATAGTAGATTGTGTTGTCGCAAACTTCATAAGACACAAACTTAATTTCATCAAATGCCTTTTTGCTCTTTAAAACAACCTGCTCGCCAAGCTTGCCAAGTCGCATAGCATAAGACAACTGATTGAGTGAAATTTCGTTATTAACAAATGCTCTTGCAAAGGAGAAGTAAGAATCGTCAGCACGGTAACCGATAATCGCATCGTAGTCCTTTGTATCAGGCAGAAAATGTTCAATAAGCCATTCACGACCACGTTTCATAACCGGCGTAGACAAACGAACTTTCCTATGCTTCATCAGCATTGCAAGCCAATGTAAAATGGTATATTCATCAGATGAAAGATTCAAAACCTTAAGGTTCGACATTTCAATATTATATTTATTTGCAAAGCCGTCAACATCTTCGGTACAAGCCCATTCTTTTGCAAGTTCAATATGTTCTGTACAATAAAAACCTCTGCCGTAATCGTTATAGGTTTTACCCTTGCCGAACTGCGGCTTTTCAATGATTTCAGGCGAACCGTGATATATAGTAAGCTTACTCATTTCATCATCTCCGTACTTCCATAGAGTTATACGCTTTATATTATACTCCCACAGAAGTATTTTGTCAATGGTTTCAAGGAATTTTATCTAATTTTTGCATAAAAAATAGCAGTCTGTAAAACTGCTTTTATCACTACTCAAACAATTACAATTTTGTGGACCTGACGGGGAGTTAGGGGCAAGTCTTCGCTATTTAAGTCAGCGTTTTTCTATGCCGAACGATGTATGTAAAGCAATTTGCAATGACATCGGCACTGAAGAACTCGCTCACCTTGAGATGGTAGGAACCCTTGTTCATCAGCTTACGAAAAACATTTCCTGCGAAGAAGTTAAAAAGAGTGGTTTTTCCGATTATTTCGTAGATCACGGCACAGCCGTATATCCTGTTTCCGCTTCGGGCGTACCCTGGACAGCTGCATATATTCAGTCTTCCGGTGATGCCATTGCCGACCTTACAGAGAACCTGGCAGCAGAGCAGAAGGCAAGAAAGACATATGACAATATCTTAAGGCTTTCGGATGATCCTGATGTAAATGAGGTTATAAAATTCCTTCGTGCCAGAGAAATAGTTCACTTCCAGCGTTTCGGTGAACCAAACCATACTAATTTAAGGAGATTTTACCCATACTAAAAGACATCACAACCGTTTGGATTGCAGTGTCTTATTTTGTTTGTTACAGTATATCATATTACTAATAAAAAAGCAATACCTTTTAGATGTTCCAGACGAGTTCAGCATTTCCATCCTCGTCTATAATGATGCGGTTTATGATGATACCGCATACGCCACGCTTTTCCTCAAATGAGGCGGTTTTCCATTTCTTAGATAGATTGATAGCTTGTTTAACATCAATTTCTGTATTTTCAAGTTCTTCAATCTTTAACAGAAGCTCCGTTCTCTCTGCTTTGAGTTTTGTTGCTCTCTGGCTCATTATTTCAAGCAAATCAGCATTTGCTTCCGGTTGCATCAGCATATCTGCGATTTTATTTTGAGATAATTCAATGGATTTTAATTTGTTCCGCAGTTCGTTGATTTCGGGATGCACATTCTTTCTCTCGCTTGTCCTGATGTTTTTCAAGGTTTCAAGCTTATTGGCAATTTCAATATATACCATATCTTCAAGGCTCTCTGCATAAATTGTGCCTTTAGTTCCTTTACAGTCCTTGAAATGAGTTTTGCCTGTGCAAGTAAAATATCTGCGGATTTCTCCGCTTCCTGTCTTACCCTTGATAGTAGTCATAGTTCTGCCACATCTACCACAGATGATTTTACCACCGAGCCACGAGGTTTTATTAGATACTGCATTTCGTATCTGTTTATTTTTAGATAGCTTCTGCTGACATTTAAGCCAAGTATCGCTATCTATAACCCCCTCGTGTGTCATTACCACTACCTTGAGGTCGCTAAAATCATTGTTGCCCGCTTCGTGCTTGGTCTTTCCATAAATTTGTATGCCGTGTATTCCGTCAAAGGCTTCGGGTGGACTTATGATTTGTGCATTGTGCATTTGAAAATACTCATACACCCTGCTGTCCGCTCTTACATAAATAGGGTTTTTAATGATTGTAGATAGCTTGGCAGTAGTCCATCCGCCGCCTGATAGAGTTTTAATATCATTCTCTACAAGATTTTTCAAGAGCCTACCTAAAGATACTTGCTCAACTGCGTATGTATCATAGATATATTTGACTTGCTCGATTTCATCAGGAATGGGTTTCAGTCGCTTCGTTTTGATATTATTTATAACTGTAGGCTCAAGGTCAAAGCCATAGGGTTTTCGACCGCCCATCCATAAAGAAAGCTCGCTTCGGTGAGCATAAGCCTGTGTTACTCGCTGAATGATGCTCTGCCTTTCAAACTCAGCAAAAACCGCTAAAATTTTTACTATTAGCTCCCCGTAAGGACTTCCCGTGTCAAATGCCTCTTGTGTAGAAACAAACTCAACTCCATATTTTTTGAAAACAGCAAGTATGTTTACAAAGTCCGATAAGCTTCTGGATATACGGTCCAATCTGTAGGTGAGCACTTTGGTAATCTTTCCTTGTTCGATTTTTCGCATCATACTTTGAAAACCATCACGGTCTGTATTACCGCCAGAAAATCCATTGTCAACAAATGTAAGTATCTTTTCGCCTCGTTCATCAGGCTTTATCATAGCCTTGCAGTATTCAAGCTGGGTTTCGCAGGAGATTGAATTTTCCCGTTCGATTGACTTTCGTGCATAAAGGGCAATAGCCATAACTACACCCCTTTCTGTAAGCGGAGCGGATGTTTCCGCTCCGCTCCCTTAATCAGCCTGCTTTATGCAGAAAATCCTGTAGAGCTGTTCTACTATTTCTTCTTCAAGTTCCTTTCTCTGTTCAGCGTTAAAAACAACGCTGTGCCTAACTTCTTTGATTTTATTAGATATATCTGTAAATTGGGTATTGTGTCCTGTGCTTATAGTTGCTACTGCTTGCAGCATAATATCGACCTCCGATTTGTTTTTTCTCGCTTAGTCTAATAATATGCTCACGAGTGAAGCTATATTATGGTTACGGACACACTCAGTTCCGCTTAAATATTGCCACAAAGGGCAATTTCGTTATCAATATCAAGACTGCCATCCGTAACAAAAATAATGTGATTAAACGCTGTATTCAGCTCATTATTAACTATATGAAGGATAGCCTGTCTGTTATACTCAAAAAATACGCTTGAGAGCATTTCAGGCACAACCTTACTCCGCTCCTTGTATTTCCTATCGTAGTAATGGCAATCGGTTATAACACCCTTGCCGTTTCTGTATTGCATTTCTAAGTAAATGCCTCTGTGTATTCGGTTTTTGAACCGAGTTTTAATAACTGAGGGTATGCCGTCTATAAGCTCTCCCTCTGCAACAAATATAAGAAAATTATATTTTCTCTGCATAGCTTTAAGCTGTAATTCGATAAATTCATCATTAGTCAAATCTGCAAATTTATCTGTAATCTCTACACCGAAATACTTTCGGTCAAGTTCAGAAGCAATAACATCAAGCATTTCATTATAACTGAACTCTCTTGTTACAAGCTTCTGCGGAGAGCTATAATACTCTCCGCTCCCACTTCTTATACGGTCAAGATAAAAACAATTTATAACCGATAGGCTGTTTTTACCCTCTCTTATTTCTAAGTAAATAAGTCTGCCGTGTTTGGTCTTAATGACAGAGCGGTAATTCCCGCTCTCTGTCTTGTGCAGTATTAACTGCTGTTTCTTCATATCACATCCCTCCTTGTTTGATAGGGCGGTAGCGGTCATTCGCTATCGCCCTTACTTACTCGATATTTAGCACGAAGTCTTATCCCTTCATAAACATAGATGGGATTTCCTTTGCTTGATATGTAACCACCATCATTGATACGCTTCCGCGATTTAGGAATTTTTTTCTTATCGAGGTAACTTATAATGTTGAAATTACCTTCGACATTATTTTTTTTACAAAAATATTTAAATGCGTCTGTTATCGCAGAAGATGATTCATACCTATCTTCAGCAGATTTCAAGCAATTCTCGAAGAAGGCTTCTTCGGGATTACATTGTGCAACAGCTTTCATTTTTAATTTTTCTGAAGCATAACACTTTGTAAATTTGAAATCTTGTTCTATTAAACGCTTTAAGCCTTTCATAGCCCAAGTGAATATGTAATCATATTCAGGAGCTAATACTTGCCAAAATGCGTCAATGGTCTTTTCAATTTGCCGATTAAAAGGGATATAGAGTATTCGGTTGAAGAATGCCTCTAAATCTTTATCGGCAACTCCTGAAAATCTAAAAAACTCATTTTGACCGAAAAGCATCTTTGTTTTACACCTTTCAGCAAAAGGTTTTTCACAAGGATTTCTTCCTGAAATTACATCTGTATCTGATACAAATGATTTAAATTTAGAAACATCCTTGATAACCTTATTGTTATGGTCAGGGACTATATTGAGTTTAGCTGATAAAACAGTTGCCGCATAATACTCCTGCTCCATAAGGTTTACCGGAACTTCGCAAGTATTATCTTGTCCAACTATTTGACGAATTACATCAAGAATAGTTGATTTACCCGTTCCTGTATCACCTTTGAAAACAAAGGCAGTTCTTTTGTTGCTATAATTAGAGATAGCATAACCCATAATCTCCTGTATGAGATGTTTAAGGTCTTTATCTCCATTGGTAGCAAAATCTATGAACTCTTTAAAGTGTTCACCTTCACTGTTTTCGTCATAAGCTGTTTTTACACCAAATGTAAACTCAAACTCAGGAGAAAACGGAAGCAGCTTCATAGTCGGCAGTTCAAGAACTCCATTCCGACACAGCACATAAGGCTTGTTATAGGCAGAGTCTAATGCTTCTCTTTGAATTGAAGCATTTGTAATCAAAAACCTATAAGCCTCATCCGTATCTCTTGATGTGAATTTATAAGAATCCTCACGCTCTTTGTCGAGCCAAGAGTTAATCTTTGTTGTTACTTCCTGCTTGTTTGACAAAACAAACATTCCTGTTTTGTTGTCATACAGATACACAGAGTTTTTTACAACCCTCACATCAATAGAATTTGCTAAAATCTTTGATAGAAGCATACCGTTATTTACTTTGCGATTGCTTGTATCAAGCTGTTCAGAATAAGAATTTATTTTCCTTTTCTGAGCCTTTTTCAGCTTTTTAGATTTCTTATGTTTTTTATCCTTCTTATGCTTTTTGCCTTTCTTGTCTTTCTTTTTCTTGGGTTTATCCTCTATATCGGATAAAGCATCAGATTTTGTTTTTACAAGAAATTTATCAGAAGGTTCTTCATAAGTTCCAGCTTCGATTTTTTTAGAAATCTCGCTCTGCTTTATACGAACTCGGCTATTATCAGAATTTTTTATCCTATGAATAGCTATCGTTCCGTTTTCAGTGATAGTCAGATTTTTCGATATTGAATTTTCAAAGTTCATATCGAACACCTCCAATAAAATAATTTATGAGGTATTCAGTTAAGGCTAACCGCTATGGGATATAGTTTAGCGGTTATGCGTTTAACCGCCTGCCTCTATATCCAATAATACAACAGCATAAAAGATTTGGAAATATATTTACTGTCTATCGCCAACACGCTAAATCACACACGAAAAAATCCCGTGTCCAATTATTTTTTTATAAAACAAAAAAGCCACACAATCGTGCGACTTTTAGATAATTGAGGTATCTTATGTTTTTATGGTGCAGTTTATTCACCACGAAAATATTTTTTTATTTCATCATCAGATGTATCTTCGTAAAAATCAACATCCTTGCTTTCTCTCAGATATGATAAATCTTTATATGACACATCTGCAATCAAGGTTAGATGACCGTTTTCGGCTGTTATTGTTCGTTCATCACTATAGTCCATATATGAATTTATAAGGTATTCTCTGATAGCTTCTTTATTATCTTGCTCAGGCAAATGATGTAACACCTTAAATAGCTCTAACATCAAATCAGATTTGGTGTCAACCATATTCCTAATCTTTGCATCAGAAACTCTGTATGTAATATGGTTTTGGCAAACTTTAAGGAATGTATCAACATACTTACTGCGTTTTTCAGTTTCGAGTCTGCCGATATATGTTATCAGCTCACTAAGGATGATTGTTATACACTTAGAACAGAGCGGATAAATGTATTCCTCAATAAAATCCCTGAATGCTTCAATATTGTTTTTCCTCACTTTACCGACTATAAGCTCGGTCATATTACAATATCCTAACGAGTGCAGTTTTGACAATCCATCTGCAACTAAACGAATCTCTGCTTTTGTAAAATCTTGTTCAACAATACTGCTCAAAGTTATTAAGCCAAATAGCTTTTCAATAAGGTTTAATTCAGCGTATTTGTAGTTGCTTGTTCCTGCCATAACCTCTTGATATGTGTTAGATACTTGTATAAGTGTATTTGTAGTAAATTCCCATAGGCGATAGGATTTTATAAGCTCAATATCCGTTGTTCGTCTATCGTCTTTTACCTTTTCATCCGTATCATAAAACAACGCCTTAAAAACATCAAAAAATACTTCTGATATGTCAAAAATATCTTTTCTTTTAACAAACAGGGTTTCTCTGAAAACCTCTGCAAGAGTTGGTATGTAATAAGCATAGTTATCTTGGTTGGGTAAAACAATCTTACGCTTTCTTACGGTCAAGCGTTCAGGGTTCAGTCTTTTTCTAAACCTTTCGACTGTTTTTTTGTTCTCAGAACCAAAAACACCTAACTCACTCAAAAAATATTCGTGCCGCTTTCCTTTAGAAGATATAATCTGTGATATGAGTGATACATCACAATACAAATTGGAACATATAATTTCGATCAACAATCCATCCAGCTCAGTATGACTTATTCCTAAAAAGCTGATTGCATCCTTTGTCGGTTTTCCATAATGCTCTTTGTGTATATGTTCATACACAGCTCTGATATAGTCGCTGATAGTATAAAATTTGTTTATCTTTATATTATCAGGCAAGGGTTCTGTATCTAATACCTCTGAAAAGATATTTTTCACATACTGATATTTTTCGCTCACAGTTTCACCAACTTTCTGTTATGCTATTTAAAATTATATCACAATTCCTGTATAAATTCAATTAGCATAGTGCCGAAAACGATGGTTTTTGAAACTTTACGAGATTTTCCCAAAAAAGATATTGAAAACGGGTTTTGGGAAACTTACTTGTCCCGATACCCGTTTCAAAAACAAAGTTCCGATACTCAACCCTTTACGGAACGATAAAGAGTTGACTTTGAAACTCCGGTAAGCTCTGTAATTTCTGTTATGGTGTATTCCTTTGTTTTATACAGAGCAATAGCCTTGTTTAGTTTCTCGTTTGCAGTTTTTGGTCTGCCACCAAATCGTCCTCTGGCTCTGGCAGCTTTCAACCCCTCAGATGTCCTTTCAGCCAATACATCACGCTCAAACTGAGATAGACTTGAAATTATGGTAAATAACAATCTGCCTGTAGATGATGTTGTGTCTATGGTTTCCTTTAATGAAACAAGTCTTATTTTATTCTCGTTGAAAAATTCCATTAGCTCGGCAAGGTTTTTTACAGACCTTCCTAATCGTGAGAGTGATTCAATTACTATTGTATCTCCTGAACTGATTTCTAAAAGAAGTTTATCGAGTTCAGGTCTGTTTTTCTTTGTGCCTGAAATCTTTTCACAGAATATTTTATCTACCTTGTAATTTTTAAGAGCATCTGTTTGACGGTCAAGATTTTGGTCTGCCGTTGATACCCTTGCATATCCGTAAATCATTTCATTTCTCCTTTCTGTGTCAGTGTGTCAATGATTTTGTAGGCTTCTAAAATAATGGATATATGATAGTTTTTTGACCTACCCAATAACTCTGACACATTGACACAAACCGCATTATTAAAGGGTTTGCAGTGGTTTGAGTTCGTTTTTTTGTTGACACAAAAAAATTCGCAGTCCTTCGACTGCGAACTCATTAGATTGTAATATCAGCTCAAATCCATTCACTCGATTTTTAGCTAAATCATTATTGATTGTCATATAAAACATTATTTTTTATTCGATTGGTCGTTCTGCTATATTGAAAATCTGCAACTTTTTCCTTTTAGCATATTTGTAGGTTGTGATAGCTCCACCCCAAGACCTTTGTATGTAGCATATCAGAAAATCAGAGTTATTAACCATATACTCATTTGCTTTTGTGATATGAAACCTTTTAGGTGTGTTTTCGGGAATGTCTGCAATCAAAATGTTATCACACTTTTTATAATAAAGCTCCTTGTATTCATTTATGCTTTTTGTCAGATATGGAATAACCAAATCCAATTTTACATCAGCATAAGTCTTTTGAAGCTCTCTGATAACAGAAGCGGCAGAGCCATCAAATTTGCCATAGTTTCCAACCCAAAACTCTTTTACATTGTGGTTGACTATTAAATCCTCTGCAACACTTTTTATTTTTTCTGCCAAACTGCTATCCCATATATCACTATGCCCTGCAAAGCAGCATCTTTTTTTATCTTCCATATCACACTTTAATTATATATCGCTTCTATTGTGTATGTGTAGCCTGCTGTTCTTCCGGTGCAACCACTAAAACGACATTTAACCTTTCTGTTTTTTACTGCTGATAAGGCAGGTGTTTCTTCGTGACAGTAAGGACATATATGGTAGAATGTATATGAACCATCTGATTTTGGTATCGCTTTTGCATTTATGGTATAATAGTAAGCCACTTCGGGTTTTTTATATTCGTTTGTGCTTGAAGTGGTATTCCCATTTGACGATTCGTGAGCTTTACTGTGGTCGAAGGTATATTCAATTATGGCTGCTAACACTTCTCCCGTTTCAGCATTTACCTTTCCGTTAGCTACGAGTTCTCCATTTTCATAAAATGTAATTTCCACACAGTTTGTTCCTACATACGAAAATGGTTCGCTTGTTTCATAAGTTATCGACTTGTTATTAGGAACTCCCAAGCCTTTCTTTGCAGTTTCTATCATATTATTGACAGGCTTATTGTTTACTGTTTTATCGTCATCCAAAACGTCTAAATCATATTTTTCAACCAAAGCATCAATAGTTCCATCAGTTTTTGCTTCCTCTATAGCGGAATTAAATTCAGCTATTAAAGAACTTCCCTTTGGAAATGCTATTGCAAATGATGCTTCTGATTTTTCCTCTCCGTCATAAGATACATAACAAGAAATATATTTATCTGTGAAATCAACGATTCTTGCTCTTTCCTCAGTAACCGATATTCCTGCAATTCCGCAGTCGGCTTTTTCAGTTCCAACTCCGGTAATTATTTCTCCGTATTCAACATCTTCAAATACAGGAGAATATTCTAAGTTTTCACATAATGCTCTCATTAAATCTATGTCAAATCCAACTAAGTCGGTATTGTCATAATATTCAAACGGTTCAAAATCAGCAGTTGTTAATATACGAAGCTCTTTACTTGTTTTTGATGTTCCTTTCTTTTCTGTTGCTTTTTCTACCGTCTTATCTGCTGTCTTGCTTTTATATTCCTTTATCGTTATATATGTATATATGGTTTCCAAGTCGTTCTGAACCTTTTGATTATTACAAAAAACTTCCATAACACCTTTGGATTTGTTTCCGTTGTTATCGTATTGATAATTATATTTATAAACTATATCACCATCAGTTAATGGTTGTATTGCCTCTATAACATCCCCGTGAGAGTTATATTTTTCTGTCATTATACCTGTTCCGTTGCCATCATCAAACGACCACTCTATCACATCATCCGTTTGGCTCTTTAATGTATAGGTAGTGCAGTCGCCATCTTCAAATCCTATGACTTCTTTATATTTACCTTCATTACTGTAATATGATGTGCCAAAAAGCTCACCATCAGTATATGTGTATCTTTTTGTAACTCGGTTTAGAAAGTCAAATTCATATTCATAAGTGCTTAATGAACCATCACAATTTTCCTCAACTAAAACATACTTATCAGCATTATTAGCACGAATACCGAATACTGTTGCCAAAAGTGCAACCAAAACAACTATAACAGATATGCTCACAATCATAAACCCTTTTTTACGAGAGGGAGCGGGGTTTATAGCTACTGTATTTTCAACAACTGGAGCGGTTGTAGTATTCTTGATTGTAAGAAGTTCCTTTGCCTTTTCGACAACATCCGGAGCATAAAGCTCTGAATTTTCTATGATTTCATTTAACCTTTCTTCATCCATTTGTAGAAGTTTATCTTTTAATGAGTTATCCATAATATTCAGCTCCTAATTCTTAAAAATTGTTTTCAATAAATTTTCTGTATTTTTTTGATTGAGTTCGGTGTCCCTCATTTGCACTTGGTCTGTTATAATACACTTTATTGGCTGAAACGCTGTGTTGTCTGTGTATTCAGTTATTTTAAAATAAAATGTCAATGTTTCACAAACTGCATAGCTGTTAGCTCGTGTAAGCACATACTTTTCACCGTTTTCCGTAGTGAACTTATACTGTGGTATTCCATAGTTTTTTCTGAATAGTTCATCTACAGTCAAAGTTGAGCCTGATGGTTTTAAATCTTTTAAAAGGCTTATATATTCATCATCACTTAAATTCTTGTCAACTATTTCTGCTTGTGATGTAGTATTTTCTTTCGTTTCATTCCCTTGATTTGAATTAAAAAGCTTATGAATAGCGAACAGCATAACTACTATCAGTATGAATAGAAACAGTTTGCCACGAATAGATGATGTGTGCTTTGATTTTCCTTTTGCCACAAATATCACCTCTCATTAACAAAAAGTATAGGTTTATTTAAATTTATTTTCCCTAATTTATCATTAAACTGTATATATAAATAACCATAAGTTTACACTATATATTATACATCAACATTTGTTTACTGTCAATATTTTGGGGTATATTCGTTTACTTTTCCATTTTGGTAAACAAAATACGATATAATTAGAAAAAAGGGGTGTAGCTTATGACAACTGTTGCCGAGCGGCTTATATATTTAATGGAAAATCTTGATATGAAGCAAACAGAACTTGCTGACAAAATTGGGATTTCAAAACAAAGCTTATATAAATATCTGCATTGTAAATGTGAACCAAGAGCAGAAATAATTAAGAAAATGGCTATTGCATTAAATTCAACTGCCGATTATATTGTCGGGTTAACAAATGATGCAAGACCAATTAACCGAGATGCTAATACAGAGCAAGTTATGAAAAAGGAAAATGAACTGCTATCCAAATTCAGAAAACTGTCTGCTGATGACCAAATCCGTATTGAAGAACGAATGAATATTATGCTTGATAAGTGAGTGGCGATACTATTGAGGTATCGCCACTTCTTTAGCTACTATCGCCATCACCCCTGCTATTCCAGACCTCTACAAGTATCTCAATTAAGGCTATCAGCACAAGTTTTATGTATTTCATCTTGTCTATATCTCACCCCCACAATAGAGATAATCTTCGATTTCATCCAAAGTAAAACCGGCAACAATAAGCTCGTCAACATCTTCGGGGGAATATCCCTGATAGGAAGCTATGGACTTTAAGCTTTCTAAATATTCATTTCTTGTGCTTGTCGGTTTTCCGTTTCCCAAGCTTATAGACGAAAAAGAGCCATAGTCCCACCAACCTCTGCCGTAGTAATAACTATATTCAAATGTATTCCGCTCTAAAATTCCGTCAGGGCGGATTTTTAATATATCGCCCTCAGATATGCCTATTTCCTCAAAATCTCCGTTTTTAAGAGCTTTAAACAAAGGCTGATAATCCACAAGAGCCTTGTAAAGAATTTCATCAGTAGAGGCATATACATACATTTTCAGCTTTGGAAAATGAAGAATCGAAAGAGGACTATCGCCCTTAACAAGCCAGATGTTATTTTTATCGTCAAGGATAGAATATGAAAAACTGCCCTCTGTCCGTTCCGCCATATATTTGATACTGTCAAAATCCAAATGCTTCTGACTTTCGATAAGCTGAACCGCTATGTAACTGTCGGTTTCTATTTTTGTTTTAGGGAGTTTGAATTTATGTCGTAGTTCCTTATCGTTGGATAGCACCCCATTATGAGCAAGGGCAAACCGAGCATTACTGCATTTAGCAGGAAACGGATGATTATTGTAATTTTTCTTTTCGCTGCCCTGTGTTGAATGTCTTGTATGACCGATAATTGCCTTTGTATCATCAGAAAGCTTAAAATTCAGCCTGTAAGCCGATTTACTCTCTTTTAATATGTTTACATTCCCACCCGAACAAAAAGCTATTCCTGTGGCATCTGTGCCTCTCACTGCCGACTGCTCTGCAAGAGAGTTTGTCAAATCTGAAATATTTTTAATTTTTTCACCGCTGTAATTTAAGTGTCCAAAAAGTCCGCACATCTTACATTTCCTCGCTTTCCGTTACAGTTTCATTTACATAAAGTCTTTTTTCTTTCAGGTATTCTATAAGCTCCGGTTTTTTAGGGAGAATACGCTGAACGAAATCAAGCCAAGACATATCCTCAATTTCTTTATCCGTCATATTGATAGCACAATAACAGATTTCATCTACTAACTGCAAGGTAGCAAGGAATGTCTTATAGCGGAGTGTTCCTCTGAACAGTCTAAACTCTATTGTATTATAGTTTTCTAAGTTCAAAGCAACATACCGTCCCATACGCTTGTCCTTTGCCTTTTTATAGGTTTCTTCCGTAGTGCTTGAAATGGTCGCATATTTAGCAGCCCAATGATTTAAGTTGTCAAGGGTTCTGCGGCTGAATTTTACAAGCTCGTTCCAGTGCCTCTCGACAAAAAATACCGCTCTACCGATTGCCTGTTCCTGCTGTTCATAATCTTTACCAAAGGCAGAGCGGGAGCAGTGTATATGCAAACCGCAAGTAGAGGTATTATGTGAACGATAGTCCATTCCAACCGCTTTTTCAAACACATCAAGCCAATTCATATTGTTGGTGTGATAGTCAAGTGTCATTGGATGGGAAACCATTTCAAAACCGTCATTTATACTACCGTCGTGTTTGCAGTAGATTCTTTCCTCATTCCTATTTGCAATATCAAGCAATTTTTGAGCGTTGGAGTGTTCTTCACCGCCTTTGTCTATCTCTAATTCAACCCCATAAAAAAGATTGCCTGAGCCGTAGAAAATCGGCTCAGGCTTATAACTGTAATTTTTAATTGCATCATTATTCAGCTTTTCAAAACAATCTCGACAATATGGATAGTCCTCGCCATCCTCATACAAAGCATCTTCGTTATGTATCAATCTTCCGCAGTCCTCGCAAGTAGTATAACTGTATTCGTAACAATGACTGCATAGGGTGTAGTTGGAATCGCCCTCTGCATTATCTCTCCAAATCCTTTCACCGCAGTTATCACAAGTGGTTGTGCATCTGTTAAAACAATCCTCACAAAAAATCTGTCCATCAAAATTATGTGTGTTACTCTCCGTTAATACTGCTCCGCACTCAGAACATACAACATTATTTGTTTCTCTCATTTCTGAAAATCCTCCTTTAATATTCGTTTGCTAATATCATTGTGGAATGTGTTTTATCGTCTATCACAAAAACCTTTTCTGTAACAGGGTTTTCGATAAAGATAACATATTCCTTGCTATACTCAGGAACTTCCTGAGTGTGTTTAATTCTCTGTCTGCCACCTTTTGCGGACAAAGAAAAAACCTGTAGATAGTCTTTATCTACAGGCATCTGTTTAATAAGCTCCCACATAATGATTTGCAGAAGCGGCGGCACATTATTTCTGATACCACTTGATATAAAATGTGTGTTGTTAAATATATAAACCACCTCTCATTTATTGATTTCATAGTTATTATATCTGTTTTTTGGTTGTCAAAAACCGATTAAAAACGAATAATAATGACATTTAAATATACTTAATGTGAGGAGTGGTTTTGTAATGTTTAACAACGATTATGATGTTTTAACCGCTTATGAGGCTATGGAATATCTCGGCATTGGCGAGAACACATTATACCGCCTCTTAAATAGTGGTGAGCTTGGTGCATTTCGTATCGGCAGGATATGGAAAATCCCAAGAAAAGAATTAGACAAATACATTGATAAAAGTGTAGAAAGGATGTTCAGCAAATGAATAGCTATGATTTTTTAAAATATCTTACTGTAAATATAAATGCAAAAAATATTTCAGAAGATAAACCGCATATATGCTCCGCAACAGGATTTTATGCAATAATAAACAATACTCCTGTAATAGTTACAGCAAGGCACTTTGTTATTCCTACAGAATCAGCTATAACAGTCTCGGTTCATTATAAAGAAAATGATACTATTATTACAATACCGATTACTGCAAATGTCAGGTGGTATTGTTCTGATGAATACGATATTGCATATTGCAAGGTAAAGCCGATAGCAGAAAAATTTAAAGAGATTACAGAAAAAGAAATGTTTTACACCGCTATATCTGAAAAGGATATTATGACTAAAGAGGAATTTAACAAAATAAATATATTAAGTGAAGTGCTGACAATAGGTTATCCCAAAGGAATAAGCAGCACACATCACAAATTCCCGCTATTCAAAAAAGGATATATTTCCTCATTACCAAGTGATTTTACAGAGGACAGAGAGGGTTATCTTGACCTTTGTGCAGAAGAAGGTTACTCAGGTTCTCCAATATTCTTAAACAATTCACAGATAAAGCTTGTTGGTGTGTTAGTTCAATGTATAGGTAACTCAAAGAAACCTCAAAGCACAACCATATATGTTTCAGCAGATAAAATATTAGAGATAAAAGACTATGACGATTAAAAATTGAGCAAAAAAAATAAAATTTCCTCTAAAACACAGAACACCGTAAACCCTTGTAGAATAAGGGTTTACGGCACTTTCCTTAAATTACTAATTTCGGTGAAGCGCTGAGAACAGTTCAGGATATGCAGGACTGCAAGACAGTTTTTGCAATGCGCGAAGAAGCTCCCTGTGCTTGTATGAACAAAACAACCTACAAACAGTAACAAAATCCGAAAAGAGCCAATCTCACAGACTCTTAAAGCGGGTGCAGCAGGTGACTACTGCACCCGCTTTTTTACATATAAAAAATTATTGTTGATTTTTAGCATTTCTTACTATATAATAGAGTAAATGTTTAGAAAACGGAGTGTAAAACCATGCTTCACACCAAGAAACCAAAGAACGGTTTGGATATAGAAACCATTTATCTGAAATACAGAAAACTGATGTATAAAGAAATATATTCGATATTATATGATAACGATTTAACAGAAGATGTTATCCACGACTCATTTGTTAAAATTATGAAAAGCTCTGATAATCTTTCTTTTGAAAGCGAGGCATCCGAACGTGCTTATGTTTTAACAGTATGCAAAAATACAGCCCTGACACTTCTTCGCAAGCGAAACCGTTTTGCAAAGGAAGATATTTCGGACTTTGAAGAGGTTATTCCCGACGAAAGCTGTTCCCCAGATGACATTGTAATTACCAAGGAGACAAGCAGCATAATTGTAAACTGCATAATGAATATGGACATAAAATACCGAAGTGTATTTCTGATGCGCAAGGCACATAATTATTCCTTTGAGGAAATAGGCGACTTATACGGCATAAGCTATGAAACCGCCAAGAAAAGATACGCACGGGCGAAAGCAAAAATCATTGAATCTGTCAAAAAGGAGGAGAAAATATGAGCGAGAATAAAACAATGGAGCTTGCCTTTGAAGCGCTTTTAGAGGATGCGGCAAAAACTGCCGAAGAGGAGCTTTTGAAAGAGCAGCTGCCCTCTGATGACGAAATTGTATTTTCAGCCGCACATGAGGCTAAAATGCAGAAGCTTTTCAGGAAAGCAAGAATAGAAAAAAAGCTTAAGGTCGCAAGAAAAATTGCCTTTCGTGCCGCCTGCATCATAGTTGCTTTTCTCACCGTTTCCGCATTTGCAGTTTTAAGTGTTGAAGCGCTCAGAAACAGAGTGCTTAACTTCTTCTTTGATAAAGAATCCCCCAACTCGGTTTACAGAGTGAACTCGGCAAGCTACAGCGATGATGTGATTGATATCGGCTATGTCCCCGACGGTTTCAAAGTCAGCGAAAAGGAAATAAGCAAAACCTCGTCAATTTATTTATTTGAAAACGGCAGTGAATATTTCAATGTCATTATCAGAAATATAATTAACACAAACACAATAGATACAGAAATGAGCATTTCTGAAGAAATTATTATAAACGGTCGAAAAGCTATATATACAGAAAACGAGAATATAAAAACCATCCTGTTTAAGGATGAAAATTACAGCTATACAATCCTCGGCAACATTCCCCTTAAAGAGCTTCAAAAAATCACAAAAAACATAAAAATTAAAAAATAAATTAAAAATTTTGTCCCCAAACCTCCTTTAATGAGTTATATGTATGAAACTTATTGAAGGAGGTTTTACTTATGAAAAAAACAGTCGGAAAAATTTTCACACTGGCAATGGCAGCTTTGATGCTTCTTTGCTCTATCCCCGCCTCGGCAGACTATGGCATTGCCCCGGCAAACATTGCAATAACCACAACCAGCGTTTCTCTTGAATACGAAGGCTTCGGAGTTTTATTATGCTATGGTGACACTTTAGTTCAGCCCGGCTACACAGCAAAGACAAAGGTTGAGCTTCAGCAGCATGTTGACGGTGGATGGGAAACCATTAAAACCTGGACCAAAACTTCCACAGGCACCATCGCAGTTGTGGAAAAAAACTATGCCGTTGAATCGGGCTACGAGTATTTAGTAATAGCCACTCACTACGCATATGAGGACGGAACTCTTATTGAAAGCTACAGCCTGGAAAGCGACATTGTTGATCTGACATAATCCACTTTTCAAAATCAAAATCAATATTACCGGTGTGAGAATATGTTGCCTGACTAGCAACAAACAAAACTGAAAAACTCTCACAGCAATGCTGTGAGAGTTTTTCTATGTCCTTTCGGATTTGAAATCCGTACTGCGTTCCGTGTACAAAAAAATCCTTATCTGTATAATTATGTATAAAGGAGGGGTTTGATGCCGGAATTTGAAGCTTTGGCGCGTAATCTGAAAGCCAAAAGACGCGAATTACACGAGACACAATTTGTATTTGCTTTAAATTGCGGTATCAGTGAAGAAGAGCTGAGTCTTTTGGAAAGGCAGAAAACCGATCCCAAATTAAGCACGCTTCAAAACATTGCGGCATATGCAAACATAACTGTATCAAAGCTTCTGGAGGTGGAACATGATAAGTAACAGTAAACTTAAATATAATTATACAGTACGAACTGATAAAATAAAGGACGAGGACGGAGAAATACATACTGTATACGGTATAAATTTATATGTCGGAAATGCCTTGATTAAGGAAATACCCGACATTTTTTTTCGCCCCGAAAGCGCAAACGAATTTATTTTTCTTTGCAACAAGCTTAGATTAGACGAAGAAAAGCTTTTATATTTAATTGATTTTATCTTAGGCAGAATTGTTTAACCTTTTATTCCCTCTGCTTTGTACAAAGGGAACTCCGAGCGCACAAACCAGCCCACTTTTTTATAGGCTTCCACATCTCCTGCGGGAACAAAAATAAGTCTTCTGTCAAGCGACACCATAGCGACAGGTTCTTCCTTGTACCATCCCACATTGACATAGTCCTCCACCCTGTACTGCGGCACTTTTTTCACTCTTCCGTCAAGGGCGTACACCGTTGCGGGAGGAAGGCTGTACCAGCCAACCTTTTCATATGCTGCAACTTTTTCAGCCGGCACCTTTATCTCCCTTCCGTCAAGAGCATACATCGTAACAGGAGGAAGGCTGTACCAGCCAACCTTTTCATATGCTGTAACTTTTTCAGCCGGCACCTTTATCTCCCTTCCGTCAAGAGCATACATCGTAACGGGAGGAAGGCTGTACCAGCCAACCGCCTCCCATTGGTTTTTCTCTTCTTCGGGGACACTTATAGTCCTTCCGTCAAGAGCATACATCGTAACAGAGGAATTTGCAAAAGCATTGCTTACAAGTGTAAAGATAATAATCAGCAAGCATAAAACTTTTTTCATAAATTCTCCTTTTTTGCCGTATTTACGGTGTTGTTACATTGATAAAGAAATTCTTCCGCAGGCATTTTTACAGAAAATGCCGTCGTCAGAATGACTCAGTGACGGTTTTTATCTCTTTTTATACATAACAAGCTCGGGGTTTTCGCCGTTTTCCTCGTATGTGCATATAAGAATAAAATCCATATTGGCAGCAATGCCGAAGCATCTGCCTCCGAATTCACTTTCGAGCTGATTGCCGAGATATGTCGCCCCGTCATCCAAAAACTTCACGGTTTTACCGCCGGGAAGTCTGTATTCAAGGTTTATATATCCTCCCACAAGAGCATTAAGCTTTGTAAGATGAGGCATCCCTTCGATGTGTAGATCATTTATTTCGTCTATAAGAACTTTTTTAAATTCTTCAAAAGCTCCGTCGCCGCCAAGCTCCTTATACCTTTTCCAGTAATCAAGCTTCGGGAGAGTTTCCTTTAAGTAGGAACGGACATCTTCTTCCGAAAGCGTTTCATTTACCATATGCCCCACACAAACGTCAATCAAATCGTCCATATTGTGATACATATATTCTCCGTCGGCATAGCACCATTTGCAGTATTCTTCGTTAAAGAATCCGTCAGTTTCCCTGCTTGTAACAGAATCCTCCAGAGGCATACCGCAACACTGACAGATAAGCTTTCTCGGAGAGCCCAAAAGGGTGTTTATAGACACATCATAAAGCTTTGAAAGCAATTTGAGCGTTTCGGTGTTTGGCTGAGTTTCCCCTGTTTCCCAACGGGACACAGCCTGCCTTGTAACAAATACTTTTTCTGCCAGCTCATCCTGAGTAAGCCCTTTTTCGTTTCTGAGCTTTGCTAAAATATCTTTTGTTTCCATAAAATCACCTCACGCCAATTATACTTCCTGCCGCCTTTTTAATCAAGCAACTGTCTGTTGCTTTAATTATGGCAAATTCCGCCGCAGCCGTGCTGTCCGCAATTATGACCTTCGCCGTGTTCGTGGTCGTGATGATCGCATTTTGCATCGGGATCATAATTTAACGAATCAGAAAGAAAAGCTTCAACAGCCTTATCCGCGTTTCCTGTAACTCCTCCAAAGAGCCTGATACCGCAAGATGCCAAAGCCATCTGCGCACCGCCGCCTATTCCTCCGCAGATAAGAACATCAACGCCGAGGTTTTGAAGAAATCCTGCGAGTGCTCCGTGTCCGCTACCGTTTGTGTCCAATATTTCAGATGAAACTATTTTACCATTCTCAACCTCATACACCTTAAACTGTTCGGTATGTCCGAAGTGTCCGAATATTTCTCCGTTTTCATAAGTTACTGCAATTTTCATAATTTTGTCTCCTTTTCAAATTCATTTAATAATGTATTTTATTCTGAAAATTCATCCAGGGTTTTCCCTGCAATTCTGTATACCGTCCACTCATCCATAGGCTTTGCTCCCAAGGATAAATAGAAATCAATGCTTGGCTTGTTCCAGTCCAGGCACGACCATTCAAGCCTTCCGCATCCTCGTTCCTTTGCAATTTCAGCAAGCTTTTTAAGAAGCCCCTTTCCGTAGCCCTTACCTCTGTAATCCGGTTTTACGAACAAATCCTCAAGGTAAATTCCCGCCCTTCCGAGAAAGGTGGAAAAGTTATGGAAAAAGAGAGCAAATCCAACCTCTTTCCCATCTTCAAGCGCAAAGATAACCTCCGCTTTTTTCTTTTCAAAAATCCATTCTGTAAGAAGCTCCTCCGTTGCCACAACCTCAGAGGACATTTTTTCATATTCCGCAAGCTCTTTTATAAACTCCAGAATAAGCCCTGCGTCTTTTTTATCAGCGTATCTTATTTCCATATATACACCTTATTTCTTTTTAAGATTTTTAATCTTCTCAAGTATTGCCGTGTCAGCTTTACAGAAGTCAAAATCATCTATTTCATCAACCGTTATCCATTTTATATCGTTATGCTCCAATTTTTCAGGTACACCTTCTTTAATTTCGGCGTTGAACAAGGTAAGATGCACGGTAATGTCGGGATATTCGTGTACCACATCCATAAACTCATCGCCCACGGAAAGGGTTATTAAAAGCTCCTCTCTGCATTCGCGAATAAGCGCTTCTTCCTTTGTTTCGCCCTTTTCAACCTTGCCGCCCACAAATTCCCAAAGCAGTGCATTTCCTTTATTTTCGGGACGCTGACATATTAAAAACTTATCGTTATCCCAAATCAGTGCCGCAACCACTTCAGTCATAAATTACACCTCCTATCAGGCAATTAAGTCAATATTATTATAGCACAATTTTATTCGTTTGGCAACACGGTAAATAAGAAAAAAGCAGGGCTTCGGCCCTGCTTTTTCACTTATCATTTTCGTCAAATACGTCGCCGCACTCGGGACAGAACTTAGGCGGATTAGCCGGATCGTCCGGAGTCCATCCGCACTTATCGCACTTATACAGAAGTGCCCCTTCGGGCTTTTTCGCTCCGCACTCGGAGCAGAACTTGCCTTTGTTTACCGCACCGCAGCTGCAAGTCCAGCCCTCTGCCGGCTTCGGCTTTCCGCACTCGGCACAAAATTTTCCCGTGTTTTCGGCACCGCATTCGCATTTCCATCCGCCGCCGACTTTCTGATTTACCATCGTGTCACCGCTTGTGGTTGCGCCCTGCATCATTCCTGCCATATTGCCCATCATATTGCCTGCCATACCCATACCCATAAAACCTGTCATTGCGCCGTTTTCATTTGCCGCAGCAGTATTCATAGCCTGGGCTGTTGCACCTGCCATATGTCCTCTGAGCATAGAAGCATCTCTTCCCATAGCGGCAGAACGCTGATATTCCTGAATTCTTGCTTCGTCTTCTTCTGTGGCATTTACAGCCGATACACCAAATTCCACAATTTCAACACCGCGTCTGTCTCTCCACTTGGAGGATAAAAGCTCGTTTAACTCTTCCGCAAGCTGCATCGCATATGCAGGGATTGCACCGTAATAGATATTGTTCTGCGAAATCTTAAACATTGCAGGCTGAAGCGCAGTAAGAAGTTCAGACTTGAGCTGTCCGTCAATTTCCTCTCTTGTGAAATGATCTTCCACGTTTGCACATACATTGGTGTAGAAAAGCATCGGATTTGTGATTCTGTAGGAATACTCACCGTGACAGCGGATTTTTATATCCAGAGGGAAGCCTATTGCCTGATCCATAATTCTGAAAGGAATTGGCGAAGGTGTTCCGTACTTGTTTCCCATAATTTCCTTTGTATTGAAATAGTATATTCTCTGATCCTTTGCAGGCTCACCGCCAAAAGTAAATCTCTTTCCTATTTCAGAAAAGCTCTTTTTAATGTTTTCGCCAAGGTTTCCGTAGAATATGCTGGGCTCTGTCCCTGTGTCATATAAGAATTCTCCGGGCTCTGCACAGATTTCAACAACCTTGCCGGATTCCACGATAATCATACACTGCCCTTCATTTACGTTGATAACAGAGCCGCCTGAAATAATGTTATCCGTTCCCTTTTTATTGGAGCTTCTGCCCCCCGCCTTCTTCTCGCCCTTCTGAACAAGTACATCGGCATCCAGGCTTTCACAGTAAAAATAATCGCGCCAGGAATCAGCCAAAACGCCGCCAAGTGCTCCGATACCTGCTTTTAACAATCCCATAATCATTACTCCCTTCTTTAATTTAACCTGTTAAATATATTATACTATTTTTTTCTCCGTTTGACAATATATTTTTTATTTTCACATAAAAGAAGCTGTGTTTCCACAGCTTCCTTAAAATTATTTTGTTATTGTAACTGTACCTGTTGCACCGTCCCAACCTACGTTATAGCCGAGATGCTCGGAAATAAAACGTATCGGGATAAATGTGCGGTTGTCCGTAATTCTGGGAGGTGCAAGAAGCGTATACATAAGCTTGCCGTTTTTAGCGGTTGTTACATATACATTTTTATAGCGGATCTGAAGGTAGATTTCGGTATCTCCCTTTTTGATTGTAACACCCTGAACATCGCCATCCCACAGGATTTCTGCGCCCATAAGCTCAAGTAATCCTCTTAAGGGAATAAAGGTTGTGCCGTTTTCGATGTAAGGTGCAACGTCAAGAGTCTGCGTTCCGTCCTTATGGGTAATTTCCTTGCTTCCTATAACAAGCTTGTATTCTTCAGCTTCTTCCTTGAGTCTTTCTTCACGGAGGTAATAGTCCTCATAGAAGTCAACCTCACCGCAGGAAGCGATATTACCCTTACCCTTATGGATAAAGAATTTTACATAACGGGCTTCAATAGGTTCTTCAAAATAGCTGTAGTGACGTCCGAAATGTCTTTCATTTTCCGCAATTTTTGCGTGGTCAACATCAATTATAAAGTCAATGCCGTCGATACTTGTAAGTATGGAATAATCCATCCAGTATCCGTCCATATCTGCAGACTGTCTGGGGAAATAGGAAATTGCAGACATCTTTCTGACTTCACCAAGGTCAACGGTAAATTCATAGTTATTCTCGCCTCTTGCGGTTCCGACCTGCCAGAAGGATGCATCAACGCCGTCGATTACTTTTTCTATTCCATTATTTGACCACCAGTCATAGTCGTATGAAACGGATGCTTGGCTCTTATCAAGAGGATAGAGAGCTTCTTTTTCGGCGATTCCCATAAGGTCTTTAGCGGCAACTGTTTCAAGAGCCTTATTTTCGGAAAGAAGATAAATTTCCGCAAGTGTACCGTAGTTTGCAACAGCTTCAATAAACTTTATTCTTATTTTTGATGTCTTGATATTTCTTGCAAACTCGTGATGCTTGATACCATGGCCTGAAGGATATTCACCATTTAATATGAGTACCCATTCACCATTTTCTTCGGCATAATACTCAACCTTTGTAGGAACACCCGAGGAGTTTGAATCCTGTCTGGGGAGAATTTCAATACCTGAAATTACGGTTTCGGAAGGAAGTGTAACATCAATTATATAAGGAAGGTCATCCTTTTCAACGATGGAACCTGCTTCTGCTCTGTAATTGGAGTGCCAGTAGGTTTTGGTATCGCCGTCAATCATTCTTGTTGCCTGATCACTTCTTGAATTTACTTCAATTTTCCAGCCGGTCTTCGGAACATAGCCTTCACCCGGAGCTTTTGCTGTGGAGTTGGGATTTTTCTGCCATACAACCTTGTCCCCGTCCGCTTTACCGATATATGCTTCTTCGGGATCTAAAACGATGTTTTCCGCACCGCTTAAGTTTACGGCATTTGCGATTTTTTCGCCTTCTGAAAGGTTATTTGTTACACCGATTTTCTTTGTAAGCTTTCCTTCAAAGGTAAGTGCAGATGCATCTTCTTTTGCAGAAACATTCATTATCTGTCCGGTGCTGTTCTTGTTTCCGGTAACTTCGGCATCACCCGAAATTTTCACCCTGGAAGTTTTGGGTACGTTGATACCGCCGCCAACGCAGTTTTTAATGGTACCGCCCATCATATTGAATATACCGTTGTGCGCGTGGACACCGCCACCGCCGTAGTTTGCTTTACAGTCGGTGATAAGGGAGCCGGATTCCATTGTTAAAATTGCTTCCTTGCCTTCGCCTGCGGAGTATAAAAGAACTGCACCGCCGTTATCGGCAAGACCGTTTTTAAGGGTTGCGCCCTTTCCAAGTGTAAGCTTTGCACCGGAAAGACCGATATTTTTCTGGTTTAAGTCAACGGTAATATCGTAAAGCTTAATATCACTTCCAAGGTCGATATTCCATTTTGCTTCAAGCTTTAAGGTATGTCCGTTACCGTAGATATTAACGGTTGAACTGTAGTAGTTCTTATAGCAATCAAGCTTTGCATCACGAAGAAGGTATACATCCCCTGCTTTAGCACGGATTGCTTCGTCAACAGATGCAAATTTATTATCTTCGCTTCCTGCATAGCAGGCATCACCGGTTTCTCCGAATGCTACGCCGCCTGATACCGCTTCACTTTTCTTTGTAAGTACAACCTTTGTACCATCGGCAGAGCCTACCAAATTGGGATCTAAGTCGCTTACGATATTTGTAAGCCCGGATGCTTCGTTTTCGATAAGACCAACGTGATTTCCGAGATCTGCCTTTACGGTTACACCGATTTTACCCGTAAGCGCTCCTGTTACCTTAATGGGGTTCTGAACATTTACGTTAAGTGTTGAGCCGTCAGCCTTTTTGTTACCTGTAACTGTTGCGCCGCCGGAAACAATAAATGTGCCGGAAGCTGCCGCATTTACACCGCCGCCTGTGCAGTTGGTAATCATACCGCCCTTCATTTCAAAGGTACCCTGATGGGTGTGGATTCCGCCACCGCCGTAGTTTGCCACGCAGTCGGTGATGAGCGAACCTTCTTCCATTATGATTTTACTCTGAACATACATAATTGCGGCACCGCCATTGTTGGCAAGACCGTTCTTAATGGTTGTCCCTTTTCCTATTGTAAGCTGGGTATTAGCTCCGGAAACTACCATGCCCTTCTGGTTCAAGTCAACCGTTATATCCTTTAATGTGAACACACAGTTAAGGTCAATGTGCCAATCGCCGCCGGCTATCTTGATTGTATAGCCGTGACCGTCGATATTTGCTGTTTTGCTGTAGAAATGCTCAGATGTATCAAGCTCTGCATGTCTTAAAAGGTGGATGTTTCCGCCTTTTCTGATTGCTTCTGCAAGATTGTCAAAGGTGTTTGATTCTGTGTCCACATAGCATACGGGTCCGGTTCCGTCAAAGGAAACATTTCCCTTGGAATTTGCTGATGTATTTCCGTATTCGCCGGTATACGCAGGTGCGGAAGGAACAGACGGTGTAGCAGGTGTTGTGTTTCCTGCGGGTGTTTCAACAGGAGTAGATGCTTTTCCGTTTCCGAGCACCACGTTTGTTCCGCTTTGTGTTCCGACAAGGGAGGAATCGGCATCACTTACGATAGCATTAAGACCTGATGCGCTTCCTTCAATTACGCCAAACTGATTCCCAAGGTCAGCTTTTACCGTTACACCAATTCTTCCCGTAAGAGCGCCGGTTACCTTTATGGGCGTCTGCACGTTTACGTTAAGTGTGCTTCCGTCAGCCTTTTTATTGCCTGTAACGGTTGCATTTCCGCTTACGATAAATGTGCTTCCTGCCGCAACGTTTACACCGCCGCCTGTGCAGTTTGTAATTTTGCCGCCCTTCATTTCAAAGGTTCCCTGATGGGTGTGGATACCGCCACCGCCGTAGTTTGCAACGCAATCGGTAATGAGTGAACCCTCTTCCATTATTATCTTACTCTGAACATACATAATTGCGGCACCGCCGTTGTTGGCAAGACCGTTTTTAATGGTTGTGCCCTTACCTATTGTAAGCACGGTGGTATCACCCGATACAACCATACTCTTCTGATTTAAGTCGATTGTCACATCGTAAAGCGCAACATTGCACTTTAAGTCAACGTGCCATTCGCCGTTAAGTACTTTTACTGTATGACCGTGACCGTAAAGTTTTGCATTGAGGTTGTAAAAATGTGATGAGCAATCAAGCTCGGCATCGCTTAAAAGGTGGATTTCCCCGCCCGCTTTAAGGGCCTCTGCCAATGATTCAAAGGTGTTTGCTTCACTGTCCACATAGCATACGGCACCGGAAGCATAAGAGGGAGCTGTCACGCATACGGTTAAAACCATTAAAACCGCAGAAAATATTGAAATTATCTTTTTAATCATTTCGCTTCGCCTCCTTAGTCAAGATAATGAAGTGCCGAATTAACAACCGATGCATCGGCATTTCCTATTACGTATACGCCGTTTCCTAAGTTTGTCACAGCTATGTCCATGGTCTCTGCAAATATGCTTGCAGGAACATAGAAGTCATTTTCTGCGTAAATAACGGGTGCTGAAAGTGTCTTAAGTCTTCCGTTTGCTCTTGCTTCATATGAGCCTACAACAGAATAGTACCAGTCGGTCTTTGCAACCTCTGTCTTATCCTCGTTGTAGTCAAAGTGATAGTAATAGAACATATTGGAAAGATAATCGTATTCAATTCTGCCTCTGCCGTAGCCGAGTAATTCTTCAAATGCACGGCTGGGAATATAGAGTGTTCCGTTCATTTCAAAGGCATACTTTGATGAATCCTTTTCGTTTACGGTTTCAATCTTTCCGTTAACCAGCATTTTGGTCTTTCCCGCAACCAGAACGTGGGCATCCTTTAATGCTTCTCTCTCTGCTGCAGTTGTTGTAAAATCGGCTTTTTCTGTGTAGAGATAGTTAAATCTTGCGATGGGAGCAGCATTACCCTTTTCGTAAAGCTCGATTACATCGGTAAATGTGCCGTTTACCCACTTAAGCTCGATTTCAACAGTTCCTGTTTCGCCTATTGTTGCTCTCGGAACGGCAATCTGCATTACATTACCGCTTCTTACGATATTTGCAGTTCCAACAACTGTATATGTACCGTCAGGTGTTATTGCTTCAACATTGGATGAGCCGTCTCTTCCTATGATATAATCATAACCCTCAAGACCCGTTGAGTAGTTTCTGTCGGTATTAAGATAAAGGTTTGTTCCTGCTATATCTTCCCCTTCAACGGTCTTTGCCATAAAGTAAAGATTAGCCGAATCCCTCTGTACCTTTGAATATACAACTCTCTTACCCGATTCGTTTACATAATCGGGGCGCTTTTCTCCGGTGCCGTGAACTTTATATAAAGCTTCAGAATTTCTGTCAACACCCTTATAGTTTAAGAATTCGGGCTTTACGTTATCCCACTGCGAAAGGTCGCCTGCGATATCGATTGTGCCTGCTTCACCTGCAGAAGGTGCAGGACGAACGCCTTTATGCTTTCTCATAAAGTCAACAAGAAGGTTATAGTAATCGTCTTTAAGCTGTCCCTTTGTAGGTTCAAAGTCACGGCTGTCGTTGGTATCAAAAGTATCAACAAAAGCTATCGCAAACTGTCCCCACTGATTCTGAATCTGAGCTGTCCACTCGTTCCAGCCGTCAACATATACAAAGTGAGGATCGAATTCCAACACTCTTCCTGCCTGTGCGCGGAACATATGAGCTTCTCTTGCACCGTTTTCACTTCTGTCTTCACCAAATACAGGAGAATAGTTTCTGCCCATTGTATAAGGACCGCCCATTGCATAGCTTGTTGCTTCGGGACCGTAAGAGTGGTTTAATGCAACTGTTACGTTCATAAAGTCAATTCTGCCGTCTTCTCTTACACCGTTTCTCGCACCCTGGGGGAAGTCTTCACACCAGGTCCATTTATCATTCTTATTCTTTGCCGCATTTACGTTTTCACGGAAGGTAAAGAACTCTTCGATAAAGTCAATCTGGTCAACTCTCGCAAGGTCCTTCTTATTGGGATTGTTGGATCTTGCAGTAGACATATCACGAAGACCACAGATTAACGGCTTACCGTCAAGGTGATACCACACATCGGAGAAATCTTCGTAATAGAAATAGTTATTGTAAAGTGCTTCCATAAGTCTTAAGTTATAAAGACCGCCGTGCCATGCAAACACAGAAAATTCAGGAACATTTACTCCGTCCTTTTTAAGGTCACGCATTGCCTGAAGGAGCACGTTTGTAGGCTCTAAATAAATTGCACCGCCGTTGGAGAAGTCTAAGAATATTGCATCAACTCCTGCTGCTGCAAGAAGCTCAAGCTGATAGCGATGCGCCCAGTAGTCGTTACCCGAATAGAAGCCTATTGCAGGCTCGTCCCAGTAATATGTAGCAAGACCGCTCCAACCGGGGCTTGACTGATTCTGCATAGCATCGGGATATTTCTTTATAACATCGGAAATTATTCTTGCTTCGGATGTACCATTGGGTGTCCACCAGTTCCAGTACATCATACCTACCTCACGCTCACCCGTTTTAACAGGGCCTGCTTCGGCATAGTCTGCAACCCTGCGTCCGTAGCTGTCGGTTGCAACCCAGGTATCTTCATAGAAATCCTTTATGTATTCGTCTCCAACGTGATTGTCAAAAGCATTATCCTCATATGCCGCCTTTGAGAAGGTTACCTTCTTAACCTGAAGGTTTTCTCCGACACCGGTGTTATAGCTTGCAACAAAATATACGTTGTGCTTACCTGCTGTGGGATTGATGAAAGCATCGTATACTCCGCCTCTGTTACTTAACACGATTGTGCCGATTAAGCTTCCCTCAACCGGATCGTCAATCATAATGCGGAAGGCTTCGCCGTTGTGTCCTCCAAGAGGATTGAAATAAGCCTCCATAATGACAGAGTTTATTCCGGTAAGGTCAACATCCTTATAACCGAAATAATCGTTGATGGCAAAGTCACTTATTGTGTTTCCCATCTGTATGCCCTTGTTTTCAGTTGCATCCGACGGCATAAGAACAATGTCGCCGCTTGATGCAAGAACTGTGCTTACAGATAAAACCATCATAAGTGCAAGCATCAATACAAGAATTTTTTTCATGCGTTTTTCCCTCTTTCTTTTTTTATTTTATGGATTTTCAAAAAATCATCATAAATATAATTTGAGTATAACATTTTTTTATGCAATTTACTATTGCAATATGTAAGTAAAATTTGATATAATGTTAGTTGTAAAAAGGAGGCGGTTTTTATATGTTTATAGCAGATGTACCGGATCAGTTTCTTGCCTGGTGCGAAAATAAGCCCAAGCTTACCGACCTTTTTCCTGTTATGGTAGGGCATGAGGTGTGCAAAAGGGACAAGAAGCCAAACTGCAGAAGAAACATATACTACTTATTACATTATGTCAAATCAGGAAGCGGCTATTTAAAGGACAATTCAGGCACCCACCTTATATCCGGGGGCTCCTGCTTCCTCATCCGCCCCGATGAATCTGTAACCTATTTCCCGAATCCTGATGATCCCTGGGAATATATATGGGTAGGTTTTTCGGGAAAGCTTGCCTCCCGTTTTGACTATATTCCCGGTATCTTTAACTTTCCTTCTCCCCTTTTTCTTGAAATACTTGATGCCGTAAAAGAATCATCCGAAGCAGAAATGCTTGTAACTTCATTATTATATAAGTTGTATGCCCTCTTGTTTTCCGAAAAGCAGAGCATAACATCCGATGTAAAAAGCCACCATGTAAAAACCGTGGTTCGCTATTTAGACTATAATTTTATGAACGATATTTCAATTGACGAAATTGCAAAAAGGCACAACCTGAACAGAAACTATCTTTCCCAGATATTCAAAGAGCAGGTCGGCACAACAATGCAGGAATATCGCTTAAAAAAGCGGCTTACCGAAGCTTACGACCTTTTATCCAAAGGAACAAGTGTAACGGAAGCCGGAAATATGGTGGGATATAACGATATATCCGTTTTTTCAAGGGCATTTAAGAAGTTTTACGGAAAAAGCCCGGGTGCTGTCAAGAAAAAAGCTGTTAAATAAAATGATTAATGATGGCAGGCAAAAAAAGCCTGCCTTCTTTTTTCTTTCCTCTGTTCCCGGATTCATTTTAGCACGATTCAAAATTCAAGTCAACATTCAACAGTACAGAATTTAGTACTATATTCCACTTTTGAAACAAAAAAGCGAAAGCAAATGCCTTCGCTCCGTTAAAAGAAAATATAGTCTCTGTATGAGATAAGTATTGGTATGCATAAAAACTTTTATATTCATTTTTTATGAATGCACTATGAAATTAAAAAAGGAGCAAGGTTGAAATACGCCTTGCTCCTATACAGATAGTTAGTCCAACAAATTGGAATTGGTTTTATGAATAACATTTTCAATCTTTCGGTCTGGGACCATTGGGAAGAGGTTTTCCGTTTTTATCACGGTTAATAGGAGTGGCTTTAAGATGAAATTGTATACATCCATCTGCACACGGTATATTCATTTCATATTTTTCTTTTTCTCCTCTATATGTAAAGTCACCACCACATCGGATAACTTCACACCATGTGTATACTTTTATCATTGTTTTAGGACACATTCCAGCAGGACATTCATAAGAAAAGACAAATTTGTCTCCTCTTTCTAATCCAAGCCTACAATGCCCTGCTTTTCCCTCTATTGCTGTTAATTCAAATTGCCAATCTTCAGTGCACCATTTTTGCATATCAATATCCTCCGTCAAATTTTTAGTTGTGTAACTCTTTCTATAATAGACTGTAAAATAGTAAAAAATTCCAATTACTGACGATATTATAGCATGTTTTTGCTCATTTGTCATCTATTTATGAATAATTAACATTAAATGATGTATATTTTTCTTCATCAACACTTATATAGGACAGAGACAAAATATAAAAAAGGCTGCGAAAAATCCAAAACACGGTTCGTCGGAAACCGCCGAACCCTACAATATGTATTGAACAAAAATTGTAGGGAATGGCGCTTGCCGACATTCCGAATTGATTTTTCACAGCCAGTTTTTTAATACAACGCTATTGATTTTATATGGCAGGTGTCCTTTTTGTCAAAAATTGTGAACGTAAGTTTTTTCACACCTTCCGGGAGGGGCAAAATTCTTTTATGTCCTATCGCCTTTCCCTCAATTCCCACATCGGTTTTATAAGAAAGTATCCTTTCGCCGTATTTTATATCCTCGCATACAACAAGATATTTTGCATCTTTTTCGCTTTCCAATATATACTCGTCTTCAGTAAGGTCGCCTTCCTTTATATATAAAGGCTCGCCGAAGGCTTCTTTCACAAGTTCTCCGAAGCCTTTGAACTCTTCCTTATCCTTATCTGAAAAAAGTCCCTTGTCGTTTATTGCCATACCGATTAAGAAGTTGGTGTTTCTGCCAACGGAATAAAGGTATTTTTCGAAAAGCTCTTCCTTTGTAAATACAGCATCATCCTGACCTTCCTGCCAGAACCATCCACCCTGAAAGCTTCGTCTTGAATCACGGTTCGGAACATCCGATTCCGCAGGACGCCATACGTTTCCGAAGGGGTCTCCTCCACGATCGGTTTCCTCACTCATTCCGTCAAAGCTTTCGTGTTCAAAATTAACCGTAGCATAGGTATCAAAGGGAGCTTCTCCTCTTTCATTTCCAACCCATCGAATTCCGTTACCCATATTAATCGGACCCTGGAAAACTATCGCATCCTTCTGAAGCTTGCATAAAAGCTCGGCAATAGGAGGTCCGCCCTTTTCGGGAGGAAGGCACCCTCCGTCAAACCATATTTCAAAAAGCTCTCCGTATTCTGTCCATAGCTCCGTAAGCTGACCTATCACCATATCATTGTAGCGCTTCTGTTCGTCTTTATCGCCGCTTATGCAAAGACCGGGGCTGTCCACCTTATAATAGGCGTTGCAGGATGCAGAACAGTAAATTCCCGGAAGTACTCCGTATTTTTTGCAGGATGCGATAAATTCCGCCACGATATCGCCTTTACCGTTTTTATAAGGCGAGTTTCCTATATGATAGTCGTGCTGTTTTGTGGGCCAGAGCGAAAATCCCGAGCAATGCTTTGCAACAAGTACCGCATATTTCGCACCTGCCGAAACCGCCGCTTCAATCCATTGGTCGGTGTCAAGGCACTCAGGATTAAACACCGATGCGGGCGGCTGATAGTTAAAGTCGCTCCTGAAATCGTATGTCGGTTCAAAGGTCTGCATATCAATATGTATAATTACGCCTATTTCCGCATCAGCCCATTTAATCTGCTGCTCGTTAGGACAAAGAATTTCTTTCATATAAATCCTCCTTCGTATTTTATCTCTGATTTGCCGTATTGACAAACCTTTGTTCCATTATTTCTCCGATTCCGATATTATTCATCATAAGGGGCTTTTCACACCCTTTTGCAACGTGAATATCACATACATCCCCATTAAAAATATTGCCCTCCAGCAAAATATTCTTTCCGCCCGGATTGAACGAAACGGCTGAAGATGCGCCTTTTTTCGCCTTGAAAACATTACCTTTTATAATTACAGAGCCGTATTCTTCGTCATTCTCTCCCGATGTAAAATACATTTCGGGATATTTTTCAAACTCTCCCGTAACGTGGCAAAAACGCCCCGTTTGTATGTCAGGAGTGCATTTTTCTGTGTTTCCGCTGAAAATATTTCCCATTATAACGGCGTTTTTCGGGCTGTTGAACCAGCACCCTCTTCCGCCTCCGGTAAAGGTATTTCCTACAATGGTTATATCCTCTGTTCCCCTCTCCACACTAATGGTTCTCGAGCCGTTTGTTCCGTAAACCGTATTTCCCGAAAGCGTAACATTTTTACAGAAAAATCCTATGTATAAAGCGCCCATTCTCGAGCCTAAAATCTGATTATCTGAGAAAACCACATTTTCGCTTCTTGCAATGTGCGTACTGTCACCTTCTCCCGAAACACGGCAGCCTGTAACTGTTATATTCTTTCCGTATACAACATTTACAGAGCCCTTTTCCTCTTTCGGATTTCTCACATTTATTTTTTCCATATCAAGCACACCAAAAGGACAATAGAGGTCGTGGAAAATGAAAAACATATTTCTGAAAAGCCGAGTATTATGCGGCATTGCGGATATTTTCACAGGTTCTCCGTTTTCTTTTTCACTTATAAAAAGTGAATTTTCCGCACCTTTATTTAATACAAAATACTGTTTTCCGCGTATTATTCCAACGGGCATTTCTTTTCCGAAAAATGTAACTGCATCCCTTTCTTCAGGAAGTGCCTTCGGCATAAATTCCGCCACAATGCCTCCATCTTTATCAAGGGTGAGCTCTTCAGATATATGTTCTTTCGGGATATTTGAAAGTGCATTAAAAACTGAAGCTTCGTCATATTCGCTTGCAAATACCACCCTCTGCCACAGATATCCGTAATCCCACATAAATCTGGCACAGCGAATAAAGCGACAGTCCTTAACATCAATATTTTCAGCCTTTTTATGTTCAAAGCCTTCCACGCTGACAACAGTTCCCGCCACATCATAGCCTGTCACATTTTTTATGCGTATATCTTTTACGCATCCTCCCTCTCTTGTGTATATGCATATACACCCCGTAAAGGAATAAGGCTTCCACAGATTTTCCTTTTTATTTATATCATAGACATAGCCCCTGAAGCTTCCGCCCTGCCAGGTGAAGTCTTCAACATTTATTCCCCTAAACATTCTCCGTATGAAATTATCTCCAAGATTTTCAGGAAACTTAAACTCCGCTCCGTCTGCAATAACCAATGTATGAGAGTAAAGGGGTATAGAATCTCCCGAATCAACAAGATATTCTCCGGGCTCTATAACAATAACTGATTTTTCTCTTTCCGAAGATTTTTCAAAGCATTTTTTCAGCGCTTCAAAAGCATTTTTCTTTCCGTCCGAAAAGTTGCCGAATTCAGATAGTCTTATAACATTTTCTTTTCCTGCAATGCTCATATCTCAAAATCCCTTTCAAATCTTCCCTTTTCAGTAAGCTTTATTTTTTCTTTATAATTGCCGACTTTTACGGTGACTTCTGCATTTTCTTCCGACGTTATGGAAAAGCGAAGCTTTCCGTCTTTAAGTTCAAATGAGACTTTTCCGTCGGGGAATGTCAAATTTTCTGCCTTTACATATTTCATTCTGTCAGGCTTTGCAGGCAGAATATGAATTATGCCGTCATTATACTGAAAAAGCATATCCTGAATTACTGCAACGGTTCCCATCAAGGCATCAAGCTGCACGGGAGTCATATGGTCAACGTTTATCCCCGTTCCCATATGGCGCCAGTCATTATGAAGTGTAAAGAAATTATCAAGAACTATCCCCTTTGCCATGGTTATTATTTTTCCAAGAGCTTCGTTTCCCTCGCCAAACCTTGTGTGAATAAGTCCAAGGTGCGGAAAGCTCCAGCCTGACATTGCACCCGATATTCTTTTTTCCCCTGCTTTTTTGAAGGCCTTTGCAAGGCGTAAATTATTTTCCGACGTTACTTCCGTTCCGGGAAACACGGGATAAAGATGAGAAAAATGTCTGTGGTCATAATTATCCGAAAGCTCAGGAGACATCCACTCTTTTACCGCTCCGTCCTCATTTATTTCGTATCCCGGAATTTCTGAAATCAACTTTTTCCAGTTTTCTATGCTTTCCTTTGGAATAATAGTCCTGCAATATACGCTTTCCGTCAGCTTTAACAAGTTACAGATAACTTCCTTCATAAGTGCAAAGTCCATTGTCGCATTTTCAACCGCAGGACAAGGATGTCCCAGTGCCCCTGTCGGATTAAGCTTTACAAGGTTTCCGGGCGAGTTTTCAGGTGACACCGAAGGATAAATTCTCATCCTGCCATTTTTATCATAGGTAATATAATCTTCGTAGAACTGAGCTGTTTCTATCATAAAAGGAAGTATTTTTTCGTTAAGAGTTACTTCATCCTTTGTGTATGTAAAATAATCATAAAAATGCTTTGAAAGCCAGGCGGCGCCTGAAATCCAGTTAAGAATTACCGGTACTATCGGATGAGGCGGTGCATAATCTTTTCCGTCCAGGGTTTCGGGATATGAGTAAACCGGCACAAAAATACCACGGCAACCGAAAAGCTTTTTTGCATTTTCTTTCATATCGGGCATTTTCTTATGATAATAGTCTATGAGATTTTTTATGCTCTCGGATAAATTTCCCGTCAGGGTGTGCCAGTACATACACTGAACATTTTCATTGCAAACGTGAGCCGTCCACGGAAGATCGTTTGCCCCGGGCCAGAGTCCGTAAAGCGGAAAGGGATTTGCATCGGAGTGTATAGCAGATATAAAGAGGTATCTGCCAAAACGCCATATTTTTTCAAGAAAGGCGTCTGATGCCTCATCCTCGTATGCTTCGTCAAGAAGCTCTTCGTTGGTGTAATCAATCCTCTCGTCAGTATCTTCTGTCAGGAAAATTGAAACTCTTCCGTAAAGCTCTTTATGTAACAAGCTATGCGCTATAAGTGCTTCGTCAAAATCCTTTGAATTATTTATTTTTTCATTAAGCAGCAGGAAAGCTTCTTTCCTGTCCACCTTCGCAAAGCTTAAAAGCTTCACCGTAAAATCCCTGCCCGTAACAAGTATTCCTTTTTCGCTTCTCTTTACCGTTCCGCTTTCAGATGTCACCGAAATGAGTGCTCCGAAATCCTGTCCGTCGGTGTTTGCAGCATAAAATATGCCGTTATCAGAGAATTCTTTAGTAAGCTTTTCCCGTCTTCTTTCTGCTTCATTTTTTGAAATCCCGTCAAGATTGTCATAAAAATCAAAATCAATTTCATAGGAAGCATCAAAATCCGCAGTTACTCTCGTATATAAAATTCCCGACTCTCTCGATGCAAAATATTCTCTTTTACTTAATCCTCTCTGATCAGTCCAGGAAACAAAGGCAAGGGCCTTTTCAAGCTCTATACCCCGTCTGTAATGCTTAAATGTAACACCGTCAGTAACATAGGAAAGCTTCAGCGAGCCAAGAGGAAACGGCGACGGAGCTCCTGTTTTATAAAACTCTTTTTCATGAAGGGCGTTTTCCATCATATGACAGGCATCTAAATATTTCCCTTCATCAATTTTCTTTCGCATCTGCTTAAAGCTGTCGCTTATATCGGGGACGGGAAGTATATTCCCCCACCTGTGCCAAAGGTCGTGGCGCGTGATTATAACCTGCTCTTTTTCAATGGCTCCAAGTATAAGTCCGCCTGTTATTCCGCATCCTATGGGAAGTGCTTCCTTCCACATATCCTTTTCCCTTGATGCAGGTCTTTTAAGCACAATAACATCTCTCGGCATACTAATCCCTCCTCAAAATAAATATAGCACACAAAAAGGCAAAAAGCAACATACAAAACAATGCTAAATTTAACAATTTATTTTCTTTTTTCCCTTGCAATAAACCTTTATTTGGTATATAATAGTAAAGATTGGTTTTTTGGGTAAAATTTATATGCGAGGTATGTTTTATGGTTAAAATTGACCCTACCGTAAAAAAGGAAACATTATATATCGCTTTCGTGACTTTTATATTAAGCATTTTAATGCAGGCTGTGTTTTTAATTGCCGGAATGTGGAATCTCCTGCAGTACATAATTTAGTAATATATTTCACTTTTTGAAATTAAAAAGCGAATGCAAACGCATCCGCTCTTTTTATGCTTATAAATTATATTTTATGTCTGTAAAGTATTAACTTCTTCATTAAACGTCTTTTTATTTCAGTAAAGCGCTATCTTTTTTATGTGACAGGTATCTTTCTTATCGATAACGGTAAATGTAACTTTTTTCGTATTTTCAGGGAGTGGCAGTATTCTTTTATGTCCTATCGCCTTTCCTTCAATACCAACATCTGTTTTATAGGAGAGTATTCTTTCACCGTATTTTATATCTTCGCATATTACAAGATATTTTGCATTCTCAGTGCTTTCAAGTGTATAGGAATCACCGGTAAGCTCCCCTTCAAGTATGGCAAGCGGCTTTGAAAAATTCTCCTCCACAAGCTCACCGAATCCCTTTAAGGCATTTTTATCTGCTTCTGAAAGAAGCCCTTCGTTGTTAATTGCCATACCGATAAGGAAATTTGTGTTTCTGCCCACAGAATCAAGATAGCGGTTAAAAAGCTCTTCTGCAGGAAATACGGCATCGTCTTCTCCCGACTTCCAGAACCATCCTCCCATAAAGCTTCTTTTTGCATCTCTTCCCGGAATGTCGGACTCAGCAGGACGCCATATGTTGCCATAAGGGTCACCACCTCTATTCTCCTCTTCCGTCATACCGTCAAAACTTTCTTTACGGAAGTCAACCGTGGCATATGTATCAAAGGGAGCAATTCCTCTTTCGTTTCCTACCCATCTTAAGCCGTTACCCATATTAATCGGCCCCTGGAATACAATTGCATCTTTCTGTAGTTTGTATAAAAGTTCGGCAACAGGTGCTCCTCCCTGCTCAGGAGACAGGCATCCGCCGTCAAACCATATTTCAAAAAGCTCGCCATAGTTTGTCCAAAGCTCGCGAAGCTGCTTCATAACCATATCATTATAGCGCTTCTGTTCTTCTTTATCTCCACTTATGCATAGTCCGGGATTATCTACCTTATAATATGCATTGCAGGAAACGGAATAATAAAGTCCCGGAAGCACCCCATACTTTTTGCATGAAGCAATAAATTCACCCACAATGTCGCCATTGCCGTTTTTATAGGGTGTATTTCCTATATGATAGTCGTGCTGTTTTGTGGGCCAGAGACAGAAACCGGAGCAATGCTTGGCAACTAAAACCGCATATTTCGCTCCTGCCGAAACAGCATCTTCTATCCATTTGTCGGTATCAAGTTTTTCAGGCTTGAACACTGACACATCAGGCTGATAGTCAAAGTTATCTCTGAAAAAATAGGACGGTTCAAATACCTGCATATCAAGATGGATAATTACACCTACTTCGCAATCTGCCCATTTTATCTGCTGTTCGTTGGGACAAAGTATTTTTTTCATATATATTTCCCTCCTGTAACATATTTATTTCGTATAATATAATAACTATTTGATAAAGTCAAGACATTAAATAAAACAATATAATTTAACATTTTATTTTATTTTTCCCCTTGCATTTATCTTTACTATATTATATAATAATTAGGATTGGTTTTTTGTGGTAAAATTTATATGAGAGGTACATTTTATGTTTAAAATTGACCCTACCGTAAAAAAGGAAACATTATATATCTCTTTGGTGACTTTTATATTAAGCATTTTGATGCAGGCGGTGTTTTTAATTGCCGGAATGTGGAATCATACATTCATATGGGGAAACACTTTAGGTTTTTTGGCATCTGTCGGAAACTTCCTTTTAATGGGCTTAACCGTTCAGAAGGCGCTTACCCTTGAAGAAAAGGATGCCAGAAAGTTAGTGCAGCTTTCCCAGTCCGGAAGGCTTTTTATGCTTTTAATTGTTGCGTTAATCGGAAACTTCGTCGGAATATTCAATCTCTTTTCTGTGGTAATTCCTTTTATTTTCCCGAGAATTGCAGTTATGATAAGACCTTTAATTAAAGGAAAGGAGTGACAAGGTGAAAAACATAAACTCAAAATTTAAACTACTTGACATTTTCTATATTATAATGATGATTCTTCCCCTTGTTTTCTGCCTTGTATTAAAGGTTTTAACCCAACCCCTTACTGAAGGAATCACCGTTACAGGCGCAAGAATTTATTTTATTCTTGATATGCCCATTCAGCCGATGCCCGTAACAGAAGCACAGGTCAACTCCCTTGCTGTTATGATAACGCTTTTCTTCTTCTGTCTTTATATGACCCACGGAATTGAAGAACGCATAAAGCTTAAAAGGCAGCATTTTGCAGAGTTGATTGTTGAAAAGGTGGACAAGCTTGTAATTGAAAATATGGGCGAATATTTCAAGGGCTATTCCCCCTTCATAATTTCAATTCTTGCCCTTTCTGCACTTTCAAGCCTTTTATCACTTTTAGGGCTTTTCCCTCCCACCTCGGACATAAATGTTGTGGCAGGCTGGGCAGTCTTGGTCTTCATTTTAATTACCTATTATAAAATGAAGTGCGGCCCCCTTTATTACCTTAAAGGGTTTGCAGAGCCTATCGCGCTCCTTGCTCCCATAAACTTTATAAGTGAGTTTGCAACCCCCATTTCAATGAGCTTCCGTCACTACGGAAACATTTTATCGGGTACGGTTATATCGACACTTGTTGCCGCAGGTCTTTCGGGCCTTACAGCACTTATTTTCGGAAATCTCCCGGGTTTCCTTGGCGAAATCCCCTTCTTAAGAATCGGTCTTCCCGCAGTATTGTCAATATATTTTGACGTATTCTCAGGCTGTCTTCAGGCATTTATCTTTGCTATGCTTACAATGCTTAATGTATCAGGCGGCTTTGATATGGACGAATACGAAAAAAGAAAGTTAAAAAAGCTTGCAAAAAAGCAGGCAAAAATATAATTAAACGGAGGAAAAACAAATGGAATCTATGGCAATCGCAATCGGTATTATTTTAGGATGCTGTGCTCTCGGTGCAGGAACAGCAATGATCGCAGGTATCGGCCCCGGTATCGGTGAAGGTAACGCAGTAGCAAAGGCATGCGAAGCTATCGGCCGTCAGCCCGAGTCCAAGGGCAGTGTTACAACCACAATGCTTATGGGTTGTGCCGTTGCAGAAACAACAGGTTTATATGCCCTTGTTATCGCAATTCTGCTTATCTTTGTTGCACCCAACCTTCTTGTTGATATTCTTGTTTCAACAATGAGTTCCCTTTAATAATATAAGACAGGAAGTTTTATAATGCAGAATTTAGATGTTATATCAATAAATCTCTGGGATGTACTTATTTCTTTATGTAACCTTGCCCTTCTTTATTTTATGATAAAGAAGTTTTTGTACAAGCCTGTTAAAAAAATGCTTATATCCCGTCAGGAGACCATTGATAAAAGCTATAAAGAAGCCGAAGATGCGGCAAACGATGCAAAAAAAGCTAAAGAAGCCTACGAAGAAAAGCTGCTTGACGCAAAGAAAGAGTCTGACAGCTTGATTCAGTCTGCCGTAAATGCGGCTCAGAAAAGAGAAGAGGAAATTATTGCCGATGCAAAAACGGAAGCGGAAGGCATTGTAAATCGTGCAAAGGAAGAAGCCTCTCTCGAAATAAAGAAAGCAGAACAGGGTATGAAGGAAGAAATAGTTAAGGTCGGAACTCTTTTGGCTGAAAAAATGCTTGAGAGAGAGATTAACGAAAAGGATCACGAGGATATAATAGATTCCTTTATAGAGAAAATAGGTGGCGGCGATGAAGGCAATAATTAATGAATACGCCGAAGCACTTTTCTCAATTGCGGCAGAAAACGAAGAGCTTGATGTTTTTTCAAACGAACTTTCGGAAATAAAAAAACTCATTTCGGAAAACGAAGGCTATACCGAGTTTTTATCCTCTCCTTCCCTTCCGCTCTCTGAAAGGCTTTCGGCAATAGATGAAGCTTTTTCATCATTTCACACCCACATAGTTTCTTTTCTTAAGCTACTTACAGAAAAAGGACGAATCCGTGACCTTTCTTTCTGCATAGAGGAGTTTAATAAATTATTACTTGCATTCAGAAATACTGAAACAGTAAAGGTATATTCCCGCGTTCCTTTAACGGAGGAGCAGAAGACAAAGCTTATTTTAAGACTTTCCGAAAAATACAAAAAGAATATAAATGCCGTTTATGAAACGGACGAGGCACTTCTTGGCGGCATAAAAATTGTCGCAGGAGATATGCTTATTGACGGCAGTATCAAAAAGGGCCTCAAAGACCTTAAGGAAGTGATTGAAAAATGAACAATCCCGCTGAAATCAGCAGTATTATAAAAAGTCAGATAGAAAACTACAAAAAGTCGGTGGAAATGGATGAAACAGGAACCGTTATCCTTGTGGGAGACGGTATTGCCCGCGTTTACGGCTTAAAAAACTGTATGGCAAACGAGCTTTTAGAGTTTTCAAACGGAGCAACCGGTATGGCTCAGAACTTAGAAGAGGAAACCGTATCCGTTGCAGTTTTGTCCAACAACAACGACATAAAAGAGGGCGACACCGTTAAGAGAACAGGAAAGGTTTTATCCGTTCCCGTAGGTGAAGCACTCCTCGGAAGAGTTGTAAATGCTCTTGGTGAGCCCATTGACGGTAAGGGTGCAATTTCTTACAGTGCATACCGCCCCGTTGAATCCGAGGCACCCGGTATCATTGAAAGAGAAAGTGTTAATGTTCCCCTTCAGACAGGTATCAAGGCGATTGACAGTATGATTCCCATCGGAAGAGGCCAGCGAGAATTAATCATCGGTGACCGTCAGACAGGTAAAACCGAAATTGCCATCGATACCATTATTAATCAGAAAAACACCGGCGTTATCTGCATTTATGTTGCAATAGGACAAAAGAGCACATCTGTTGCCAAGCTTGCAAATAACCTCATAAAAAGCGGTGCTATGGATTACACCATCATCGTTTCCGCAACTGCGGCAGAAAGCGCTCCCCTTCAGTATATTGCCCCCTATTCGGGCTGCGCTATGGCTGAATATTTCCGTGAGCAGGGCAAGGACGTTTTGATAATCTACGACGATTTAAGTAAGCATGCCGTTGCTTACCGTGCCCTTTCCCTTTTAATCCGCCGTCCTCCCGGACGTGAGGCTTATCCCGGTGACGTATTCTATCTCCATTCAAGATTGCTTGAGCGCGCAGCCTGCGTGGCAAAGGAATACGGCGGCGGTTCAATTACCGCCCTTCCCATTATCGAAACTCAGGCGGGTGACGTATCGGCATACATCCCCACAAATGTCATCTCCATTACAGACGGACAGATTTTCCTTGAAACCGAGCTTTTCAATTCAGGTATCATGCCCGCTATAAACCCCGGTATCTCCGTAAGCCGAGTTGGTGGTTCTGCCCAGCTTAAGGCAATGAAGAAGGTATCCGGTGAGCTTAAGCTTTTATATTCACAGTACCGTGAGCTTCAGTCCTTTGCTCAGTTCGGCAGTGACTTAGATGCCGACACAAAGAAAAGACTTGCGCTTGGTGAGCGTATTGTAGAAGTGCTTAAGCAGGGCAGAAACACTCCCATCCGCGTAGGATGTCAGGTTGCAATTGTTTATGCCGTAATAAACGGTTATCTTGATTCTGTCGCTGTATCCGATGTTAAAAAGTACGAATCAGCCCTTTATTTCAAGCTTGAAAACGAATATTCTGACTGGCTCAGCAAAATCGAAAGCGGAAGCTTCGACGACGAGGATATAGCTTCCCTTAAAAAGATTCTTACGGAAGTGCAGGTATAAAAAATGGCAGGAAATACCAAGGAATTAAGGAATCGCATAAAAAGCGTATCCTCCACCCTTCAGCTGACCAATGCGATGGGACTTGTGGCTTCCTCCAAAATCAGGCGGGCAAACGAAGCTATGCTTAAAGGAAGAGAGTACCTTGCGGCACTTGATGAAACCATTTCCCATCTCACATCCGACCCGGAATGTGCAAAAAGTCCATATATGAGGACATCTGACGGTGCCCGTACAAAAATAATCGTTATTGCCGGAGACAGAGGGCTTGCCGGCGGATATAACGCCAATGTTTTCAGACTTTGCAAAGAATATCCCGATGCGGAATTTATCCCCATAGGAAAGCGCTCCTGTGAAAAATTCGGTTATGACGTTAATTCCTCTGAAAAGTACACATTTTCGGAAGCTTTCGCTCTTTCCGATTCGCTTTGCACGGAATTTGCCGAAGGTAAGTTTGACCGCCTTGGAATAATTTATACAAAGTATATTTCCGTTATGTCCTCGGAAGCAGAAATCAAGTGGCTTCTCCCCTTTGAAAAAAGCGAAGAGAATTCATCTTCGGTTATCTTTGAGCCTGACCGCCTTACGGTTTTTGAAAACGTTGTAAGGGAATATGTCTCGGGAGTTATCACTTCACTTGTGAGGGAAAGCTATGCATCGGAGGTTTCCGCAAGGCGAATGGCAATGGACTCGGCAGGCAAAAATGCGACACAGATGATAGAAAATCTCCGTCTTCAGTACAACCGTGCAAGACAGGGTGCCATCACTCAGGAGATTACCGAAATTGTTGCCGGCAGCGGCAATTAAGAAGAGGTGTTTTTATGGAAACAGTTAAAGGTAAAGTAATTCAGGTTATGGGCCCTGTTGTTGACGTCCGTTTCAACGAAGGCGAGCTTCCTGAAATTTACAATGCATTAAAAATTGATAATAACGGAAAAACATTAACCGTTGAGGTTGCACAGCACATCGGAGACAATACCGCAAGATGCATAGCTATGGCTTCTACCGACGGTCTTATGAGAGGCATTGATGCAGTTGATACCGGCGCTCCCATAAGCGTTCCAGTAGGCAATGAAACCTTAGGCAGAATCTTCAATGTATTGGGTGATGCCGTTGACAATTTGCCGGACGTTGAAACAAAGGAGCGCTGGGATATACACCGCTCCGCTCCCAAATATGAAGACCTTGCGACAAGCGACGAAATGTTTGAGACAGGCATAAAGGTAATCGACCTTATCTGCCCCTATTCCAAGGGCGGTAAAATCGGTCTTTTCGGCGGAGCAGGCGTTGGCAAAACAGTTCTCATTATGGAGCTTATCAACAATATCGCAAAGGAGCACGGCGGCATTTCCGTATTCTCCGGTGTTGGTGAGCGTACAAGAGAAGGAAACGATTTATATAACGAAATGAAGCAATCGGGCGTTATCAAAAATACCGCCCTTGTTTACGGTCAGATGAATGAGCCTCCCGGAGCAAGAATGAGAGTGGCACTTTCCGGCCTTACAATGGCAGAATACTTCCGTGACACGGAAGGTCAGGATGTTTTACTCTTCATTGACAATATTTTCCGTTTCACTCAGGCAGGAAGCGAGGTTTCTGCACTCCTTGGCCGTATGCCCTCTGCTGTTGGCTATCAGCCCACATTAGCAACGGAAATGGGTGCGCTTCAGGAGCGAATCACATCCACCAAAAAAGGTTCAATCACATCTATTCAGGCGGTATATGTGCCTGCCGATGACCTTACAGACCCCGCTCCCGCAACAACCTTTGCCCATCTTGATGCTACAACGGTTTTAGCAAGAAGCATCGCCTCCCAGGGTATTTATCCCGCAGTTGATCCTTTGGAGTCCTCCAGCCGTATCCTCTCTCCAGATGTTGTGGGTGAAGAGCATTATGCGGTTGCAAAAGAGGTTCAGCGAATCCTTCAGAGGTATAACGAGCTTATGGATATCATCGCCATCATGGGTATGGATGAGCTTTCCGACGAAGATAAGCTCCTTGTTGGGCGTGCAAGAAAAATTCAGAGATTCCTGTCTCAGCCCTTTGATGTATCCGAGAAGTTTACCGGTATCCCCGGCACTTACGTTCCGATTAAGGAGACTGTTCGCGGCTTTAAGGAAATCATTGAAGGCAAGCACGACGATCTTCCCGAATCTGCCTTCCTCTTTGTAGGAACCATCGATGAAGCCGTTGAAAAGGCGAAAAGAGGCTGATTATGAATACATTTCATTTAACGGTAGCCTCCCCCGACGGCAACAAGTTTTCAGGAGAAATTATAAAGCTTGATGTCCGGGGAACAGAAGGCGAACTTGCCGTAATGGCGGGACACACCCCCTTTGTCACATCTTTGGTTGAGTCTTCCTGCTTTATTCATTTCGACGATGATACAACAAAGGAAGCCTGTATAAAGGGCGGTCTTTTAACAGTCGGCAAGGACTCTGTAACTCTCCTTGCAGGCTCCTTTGAATTTAAGTAAAAAAAGAATCCGAATGCAATGCATTCGGATTCTTTTTAATTACTCATAAATTCTTTTATTTCTGAAAGTTTTTCTTTCGCAAGGGCTCTTCCGAGGTCGTAAGTCTCCTGCAAAAGTTCAGGATTTTTCGATGTCCTCTTTACGGGAAGTGCTTCTTTCGGTCTTAAAACCAACGCTATCCCCTTTTTCTCCTGTGAATCAACATAAGAAAGTGCATCGTTATACATAATATGCCTTCTTTCCATAGCCGCCTGAAGTTTGGGGTAATTTTTAAGAGCCATTCTGAAAACCGGTGTCATACCGGTTTTCTTTTTCACATAGCCCTCCGGCTGTGTAAGTATAACAAGATTTTTTTCATATCCAAGGCTTTCAAAATGCTTAAGGGGTATAGCATCGGATATCCCGCCGTCAAGCAGCTTATATCCGTCAATCTCCACAACTCTCGATACTAAAGGAAGGGACGCCGATGCCCTTATCCATTCAAGGTTATTCCCCCTGAAGCTGTCGCACTTTTTATAAACAGGATGTCCTGTTACCACATCCGTACATACAACATAAAACTCCATAGGATTATTTTCATAAGCATCGTTGTCAAATATATCAAGCTCCTCGGGAAGTGTTTTATAGCAAAATTCCGCCCCGTATAAGTCGCCCGTTGTGATAAGCGAATGAAGGCTGCAATAGCGCTTGTCTTTGCAGTATTCTTTATTATAACGAAGTGCTCTTCCCCTCTGTCCCGACTTAAAGTTACATCCGAAGGCTGCGCCTGCCGAAACGCCGATTGCCCCGTCAAATGTAATTCCCTCTTCCAGAAGCACATCGAGTATACCCGATGTAAAGAGACCTCTCATTGCTCCGCCTTCCATAACAAGTCCTTTTTTCATATCTATCCCTTTCCTTATTTAACAATATGAGTTCCTGTTACGTTCACAACAGCAACATCAGTCCCCGAATTATCTGTTATTAAAATCTCGTAAAAGCAGTTACGCTTTCCATCCTTTATGAGGCGGCTTTCACCAAAAAGAACTTCCCCTTTCGGCGAAGAAAGATAGCTTATCTGACTTACGGTTGTAACGGTGGGATTTTCCGCATCAAAGTTTGTGGCTATGGCGAAAACAAAATCCGCCAGAGTAAATGCAACCCCGCCCATAACGTGACCTAAAGCATTTTTATGAATGTCGGTAATTTTCATACTGCACTTTGCATAGTTTTTTGAAACCTCATCAATTTCAATTCCCGTGGCATCCGTCGCATATCGGTCGTGCTTGAAAAACTCTCTTGCTCTTTCCAAATCTGTCATATAATCACTTCCTGAAAATAGTATTAATATTATACCACCAAGCATACAAATAATCAAGAAATAATTGATTAATGCCTTGACTAAATGCTTCATTTGCGATAAAATCAAACTTAAGAAAAATGAAAGAAAGGTGTTTTTTATGATTATAAATTCAGACTGGCACATCCACAGCGAATATTCTTTTGATGCTTCAAATACACTTTCTGAGATAGCTGAAAGTGCACTTTCCCAGGGGCTTTGCCGTGTAGGTATTGCAGACCACGCAAATTATAATGATAATAAGTTTTTAAGCGACATAAAAAGGTCAGCCGAGGCTGTTAAAGCCGCAAACGAAAAATATCCTCACCTGGTGCTTGGTGTTGAATTTACGCCCATTGCAAAGCCCGAATATGACTATGCAGTACTTCACAACGGAAGTCGTGATGGCTATGTTCCTCCTGAAGAGGGAACGCCTTATCCGATTGAGCTTGCACTTACCAAGGAGGAAATGCTTTCACTCGGCATCCGCTATGCTGTCGGCGCTTCCCACTGGAGAGTTGATTCACCGAGAGCACACGTTTATCAGAAAGACATTTCGGTTTGTGCCAGGGAATGGTACCGCCAGCAGCTTTTTATGGCAACTGACGAGCGTGTCACAATCTTAGGACATCCCTGGTATCACCCGGAACACATATGGTATGAGGATTTTTCCGTTATCCCTCATTCCATGCATATGGATATTGGTCACGCCCTTAAGGAAAACGGCAAGTATATAGAGTGCAATAAAGGGTTCTTCACTGATTATGTAACGACTGAAAAATTCCGTCATCAGTATGCCGATTTCTTAAGAGAAATGTTTGAAATGGGCATAAAGGTTACATTTGGTTCTGACTTCCACGCAGATTTCCACGATGTGAGAGATTTGGTTGAGCCTTACCTTAAGGCTTCAGGCTTCAAGGAAGGCGACATATGCGAAGTAGCAGAAGAAGATTTATGGCAATAAAAATACGGCAGACTTTTGTCTGCCGTATTTTTATTTATTACTGATGCTTTGCAAGGAACTTCTTGATTCTGTCTGCAGGATCCAAAAGCTCGCTTAAAGATCTGTCATAGTTTACGGTATCTATAATGTAGGAGATATACTTGGACATATCAACTTCTCCGTACCACGCTCTCTTCTTGAGTTCTTCTGTTCTGTAAACCATATTGGTTGTGAAAATCTTTGTAATGAGACCTTCTTCATATGCCTTGTCGAAGTTTTCAAGTCCGTTTGTGAAAAGACCGAAGGAAACGAATACGAAAATTCTTCCTGCTTTTCTTTCCTTAAGGCGCTTTGCAACGTCTATTACGGAGTCACCGGAGGAAATCATATCGTCGATGATGATGATGTCCTTACCTTCAACGCTGTTACCGAGATATTCGTGGGCTTCGATGGGGTTTCTTCCGTCAACAATGATGGAATAGTTTCTCTTTTTGTAGAACATACCAAGCTCTAAGCCGAGTACGGTTGATGTGAAGATACAACGGCTCATTCCGCCTTCGTCGGGAGAAACAATAATCATCTTCTCCTTGTTGAATTCGATGTCGGGGCAAGCTTTTTTAAGCGCCTTTATCATCTGATAGGATGTCTTTATATCTTCAAATCCGTTGTAAGGAATTGCATTCTGCACTCTCGCATCGTGAGCATCGAATGTAAATACATTGGACACTCCCATATGAATAAGCTCCTGAAGCATAATTGCACAGTCGAGAGATTCTCTTCCGCTTCTCTTATGCTGTCTGCCCTCGTAGAGCATGGGCATAATTACGTTGATTCTTCTTGCCTTACCGCCAAGGCTTCCGATGATTCTCTTAAGATCAGAAAAATGATCATCGGGACTCATGGGAACTTCCATTCCATACATTTTATATGTAACACCATAGTTGAACATATCCGCAACTATGAATATATCATAACCTCTTACAGAGTGATTTATAAGAGCCTTAGCTTCACCTGTTCCGAATCTGGGGCAGCTGTGATTCAAGATATAGGTATCGGGAGAGTCTTTTCTCCATTCCTTAAGATACTTGTCAATCTTTTCAGCCATTTCTTCACAACCGCGCATTGCAATAATGCCGAGTTCGCCTACCATACGTCTTTCCATTTGTACTCCTCCTACAAAAAACAATTATTTTTTACAGTACCTCTCATATTATAACAAATAAATAAAAAAAGTGCAAGGTGTATTTTAAGTATATTTAATGAAATATTTGCAAATAATTAATGCATATTTACGAAAAACCGAAAGGAAAGATTATTTTGCAGGAAATAAGAACCGATCTTGCTTTTGAATCAAGGAATTTTTATTTAAAGAAAAACCGGCTAACAGAAATTCCCGGGATTGAGGCGGAAACCTTAAAAACCGACATTTACACTGTTACCAGAGTAAGTGTGGAATCAGACGAGGCGGCAGAAAAAATCAAAAAGCCTGTCGGGAAATATATAACCATACACTCCCCTCATATTTCAACCGGCCTTTATACCAGGGAACTGAGCCTTGCTTTATCAAAGGAGCTTTCCTCACTTATGCCCAAAACAAAAAAAGACCCGCTCACCTTCGTGGCAGGTCTTGGTAACAGCAATGTGACTCCGGATTCAATCGGTCCTCTGACTCTTTCTTCTTTAATTGTAACAAGACACATAAAAAACTCAGGCGAATTTATCCCGCTGGCATCACTCTCCGCGCTATGTCCCGGAGTTCTCGGTATAACCGGAATAGAAAGTGCAGAGATTCTGTCATCGGTAAGCGACAGGATAAAGCCCGATGTAATAATTGCAATTGATGCTTTGGCATCCCGCAGTGCGTCACATGTAGGTTCAACCATCCAGCTTTCCGACAGCGGTATAAGCCCGGGAAGCGGAGTAAACAACAGAAGAAATGCTCTTAATTCCGAAACCTTCGGTCTGCCGGTTATTGCTTTGGGCGTTCCGACGGTATCTGACTCATCAGCTGTTTTATACGATGCAATGAAGGACATTCTTTCGGACTTTGATGTAAATTCTGATAACAGCGCTGCAGAAAAAATCATCTCCGCTTACCTTCATAAGAAGTCGGAAAATATGATGGTAACACCAAAAAATATCGATGCCGTTGTAATGCGTGCCTCTGCTGTTTTATCCCGCGGAATCAACCTTGCCGTTCATAAAAATCTTCTTTATGAAGATATAGCTGACTATATTTCATAAAGAAAAGAGGACAAATACGCTTCAAACACGGATATTATAAAATTCAGTATTAAGAAAAAAAGTGTAGCTGCTGCAAAAATTTTATTTTTCCTTAACCGGTAATCATAGTTTCTTCGGTTTAAGTAGCATTCAATCGTTTTATTTATCCCGAAGGAGGAATAAATAACAGAAAAAACCGAAAACAGGAAATTATGCAGAACAACCCCTGTCAGTGCCACCGAAAACCCATAAAATCCCGACGCTTTCAAAAGAAGCCCGGCTGTATACCCAAAGCTGCAGCATTTCAAAAAAACCGATGCCGGTGCCACCGGAATGAAAACGATATTTATTCCGCCAAGTATAAGAGGCATCGTCCACAAAACCTTCATAAGCAATGCATTTTTCAGAGTAGCATAGAAGTCATCTGAAAAAAGTACCGCTTTTCCAAGCACCGAAATATCAGAAAAGTTTTTTGCCGCAAGCACTCCTGTAAAGGTTCCGACAAGCGCTATTGCCGTAATTATACAGGTAATTGCAGGATTAAGAAAAGTATTTCTGTTTTTCATAAGCTCCATTCCCTTTGTAAAAAAATAAAACCTTCCGCTAAATAATATGCGAAAGGTTTTTATTTTATTCTTCAATTTTTAACTGAGGATCTTCTCCACCGTACTTAATCCCGAAATGCTCATATGCAAGACGGGTTACCACTCTGCCTCTTGGTGTTCTGTTCAAAAAGCCAAGCTGAAGTAAATAAGGCTCGTATACATCCTCAATGGTATTTGCATCCTCAGAAATCGTTGCAGCCAATGTGTCAAGTCCTACGGGACCGCCGTTAAATACATCGATAATGGTTGTAATCATACGCTTATCCACCGCATCAAGACCGATTTTATCAATTTCAAGTCTTCCGAGGGCGATATCAGCGATATCCTCAGTTATATCACCGTTGCCCTTTACCTGGGCAAAGTCACGGACACGCTTTAAAAGTCTGTTTGCAATTCTCGGCGTTCCTCTTGAACGGGAGGCAATTTCCCTTGCCCCGTCCTCGGATATTTTTATTTTCAATATATCAGCAGAACGCATAACGATTTTCTTAAGCTCTTCAGTATTATAAAGCTCAAGTTTGAGCTGAACTCCGAAACGGTCACGCAAGGGTGATGTAAGCCTTCCTGCTTTGGTTGTTGCGCCGATTAATGTAAAGCTCGGCAAATCAAGCCTTATGGAACGTGCAGACGGGCCTTTGCCGATTATTATATCTATTGCATAGTCCTCCATTGCAGGATAAAGCACTTCTTCAACACTCTTTGAAAGACGGTGAATTTCGTCAATAAACAATACATCGTGCTCCGAAAGGTTTGTGAGAATTGCCGCTAAGTCCCCCGGCTTTTCTATTGCGGGCCCCGAAGTGATTCTCATATTAACTCCAAGCTCGTTTGATATAATTCCGGCAAGTGTGGTTTTACCTAGTCCCGGAGGGCCGTAGAGAAGCACGTGGTCAAGCGCTTCCTTTCTCATTCTCGCCGCCTCGATATAAACAGAGAGGTTCTCTCTCGCCTTTTCCTGTCCTACATATTCTTCTAAGCTTCTCGGGCGAAGTCCGGATTCTGTATCCTTGTCAACCTCGGTAAGCTCACTTGTTATGAGTCTTTCTTCAAAATCCATTCATTTCACCTCCGTCAGAATCTCATAAGGGCAACAAGTGCCGCCTTGACGGTTTCTTCAACCGTAGCCTTACTTCCTGCCTTCTTTATGGCGCTTTGCGCCTCGGATGCGGTATAACCAAGTGCCATAAGTGCACTTACCGCCTCTTTATCAACTGCGGCATTTACAGCGGGTTCTTCGCCTCCGACGATTCCGCTTGTCAATGTCTCATCGGAAATCTTGTCTTTAAGCTCAAGAATAATTCTCTGTGCCGTCTTTGCGCCGATTCCCTGTGCAGTTGCAATTTTTTTACTGTCCGATAAAACTATCGCCGTACCAAGCTCTCCTGATGTAAACGCCGAAAGAAGATTTATTGCCGCCTTGGGGCCGACACCACTTACGGTGATGAGCTTATTGAACATAGAAAGGTCTTCCTTATTAATAAAGCCATATAAATCCATTGCGTCTTCCCTTACGGCAAAGTATGTATTTAAGAAGGCTTCCTCCCCGATTCTTAACTTTTCAGAGTCACGAATTGGAATCTGCACCTTAAAACCGATTCCGCCCACATCTATTGTTACCGAATTTTCGTCTTTTGAAAAAAGAGTTCCGCGTACAAAAGAAATCATAAACAAATCTCCTTATTTATACTTATCTAAAAGTGAGTTAAAGCCGTAGGAATGTGCGTGACACACGGCAATCGCAAGAGCATCCGCCACGTCGTCGGGCTTGGGCACAGCCCTTAAATTAAGAAATGACTTTACCATCTGCTGAACCTGGTTTTTATCCGCCCTTCCGTAGCCCGTAATCGCCTGCTTAATCTGAAGGGGCGTGTATGAAAAAATGGGAATATTTCTATTTGCCGCCGCAAGCAGAATAACACCTCTTGCCTGACCTACGGAAAAAGCGGTTTTTGCATTGTTGTTAAAGAAAAGTTCTTCCATGGAAAGTGCATCGGGCTTATAATAATCCATAAGCTGTCCGACTCCTTCGTATACAAGCTTTATCCTCTCCTCCAGAGGCGTGTGCGCCCTGGTCGTCACCGCATCGTAATAAAGCACCTTGAATTTGTTGTTTTCATACTGTATAACCCCGGTTCCCACAATGGCGATTCCCGGGTCAATTCCGAGTATAATCATTATTTTTTTACCGTTTCTTTCATTAATTTACACCGTTTATGTATATTTATACAAACAAAATCCCGTTTTTTCGGACTTTTAATGTGCAACTTTTGCATTTTTATAAATCAACGGAAATATTTTTGCATAAAGCACTTGATTTATTCACTAATATGTGTATAATAGTATATAGCAAATCGGTCATATGATGTGGCCAATAAGCACACAAATATATTATACCACATTTGGGAGGAATTTCAAGATGGAAAAAGAAAAAGTTATATTGGCGTATTCGGGCGGTCTCGATACATCAATCATCATTTCATGGCTTAAAGAAAATTACGGCTATGATGTAATCTGCGTATGCGGCGACGTTGGTCAGGGTAAGGAAACAGAAGGACTTGAAGAACGCGCATTAAAGAGCGGTGCATCAAAGCTTTACTTAGAAGATTTAAGAGAAGAATATGTTCGTGACTTTATCTTCCCCACACTTAAAGCAGGTGCGGTTTACGAAGGTAAATATCTCCTCGGTACATCTCACGCACGTCCCATCATTGCGAAGAGACTTGTTGAGATTGCACGTAAGGAAGGCGCAGTTGCAATCTGCCACGGTGCTACAGGTAAGGGTAACGACCAGGTACGTTTCGAGCTTACAGTTAAAGCTCTTGCTCCCGACCTTAAGATTATCGCTCCCTGGAGAATCTGGGACATAAAGTCAAGAGAAGATGCGATTGATTATGCAGAAGCACGCGGAATTGAAATTCCCGTTACAAAGTCTGACCTTTATTCCCGTGACAGAAACATCTGGCACATCAGCCACGAAGGTATGGATCTTGAGGATCCCGCAAATATGCCTCAGTACGATAACCTCTTAAAGCTTACCGTACCTCCCATGAAGACTCCCGATGAGCCCAAGTACGTTACAATCAATTTTGAAAAGGGTGTTCCCGTAGCGGTTGACGGTGAAAAGTTAGGCCCCGTTCAGCTTGTTGAAAAGCTCAACGAAATCGGCGGCGCTTACGGCGTAGGTCTTGTTGATATCGTTGAAGACAGACTTGTTGGTATGAAGTCCCGTGGTGTTTACGAAACTCCCGGCGGTTCCATCCTTTATGCAGCTCATAAGGAGCTTGAATATCTCTGCCTCGACAGACAGACTCAGAGCTTCAAGGCTCAGGCTGCAGTTAAGTTCTCCGAGCTCGTATATGACGGTAACTGGTTTACACCTCTTCGTGAAGCACTTTCCGCTTTCGTTGATTCCACTCAGGAAACAGTTACAGGTGAAGTTCGTCTTATGCTCTATAAGGGAAGCATTACACCCGCAGGTGCTAAGAGCCCCTACTCCTTATACAACGAAGATATCGCAAGCTTCGGTGACAGTAAAGACCTTTACAGCCACAAGGATGCTGAAGGCTTCATAAACCTCTTCGGTCTTCCCTTAAAGGTTCGTGCAATGATGCTGGAAAAGGCTAATAAGGAAAACAAATAATAAAAATGCTTAAGGGTGTACCACTCGGTGCACCCTTATTTTCAGAAAGGCTGATAGTATGGAAGAAAAATTATGGGGCGGCCGTTTCAGTGCCAAAACCGATAAAAAGGTGGATGATTTCAATTCCTCCATCCGTTTTGACCAAAGAATGTATGCATCTGACATTGAAGGAAGCATTGCCCATGCAACTATGCTGGGAAAGCAGGGTATAATTCCCAAGGAAGATGCCGAGTTAATCGTTAAAACCCTGAAGGAAATAAAGGTTGATATTGACGATGGCAAGGTTGAATTTTTAATTGATGCAGAAGATATACATATGAACATCGAAAAGATTTTAACCGACAGAATCGGTCAGGTGGGAAAACGCCTTCACACAGGCAGAAGCCGTAATGACCAGGTTGCTCTCGACATCCGTCTTTATTTAAGGGATGAAGGCACAGAAATTAAGGCTATGCTTAAAAATCTTCTGAAAGTGCTTGTAAAGCTTGCAGACGAACATACAGAAACCATTATGCCGGGGTATACCCATCTTCAGAAGGCACAGCCCATAAATTTTGCACATCACCTTCTTGCATACTATGAGATGTTCAAGCGTGACCTCGGAAGACTTACCGATGCTCTTTCGAGAATGAACTTCTCTCCCCTTGGCTCAGGTGCACTTGCCGGCACAACCTATGACCTTGACAGAGAATTTACCGCATCCCTCTTAGGCTTTGACGGGGTTTGCGAAAACTCACTTGACGGCGTATCTGACCGTGACTTTGCAATTGAGCTGGCATCAAGCCTTTCCATTATTATGATGCACTTGTCCCGCTTTTCAGAGGAGCTTATCCTCTGGAGCAGCCACGAGTTTTCCTTTGTTGAAATGGCAGATACACACTCCACAGGAAGCAGCATTATGCCTCAGAAGAAAAATCCCGACGTTGCAGAATTAATCCGCGGAAAGACAGGTCGTGTTTACGGTGATTTAACCACACTTCTTGTTATGATGAAGGGCATTCCCCTTGCCTACAACAAGGATATGCAGGAAGATAAGGAAGCGATTTTCGATGCGGTTGACACCGTTAAGCTTTGCCTTCCCGTTTTCACCGATATGATTGACACAATGACAGTTAAAAAGGAAAATATGGAAAAGGGTGCATCAGGCGGCTACACCAATGCAACAGATGCGGCTGACTATCTTGTAAAAAAAGGTATGCCCTTCCGTGATGCCCATGCCGTAATCGGCAAAATGGTTGCTTATGCAATCACACAGTCCTCGGCACTTGACGATATTCCCCTCTCCGTACTTAAGGGCTTTTCCGAAATTATCGAAGAAGACTTTTACGAGGCGATTGCCCTTACAACCTGCGTGAAGGAACGTAAGACCTTAGGTGCTCCCGGTCTTGCCCGTAGTGCTGTTGAAAAAGCAAAGGCTTTTGTCGAAAAATTATAAAAAAGCAAGCAAAAAATTCTGTCCTATGGACAGAATTTTTTTATTTCTTATTTTCATATAGCTTTCGTTTTGAAAACCATTGACTTTTATTTTTTCCGGTAATATAATACCCTTCGGAGGCGACGAAATGTTTAAAAATTTATTCAATAAAACAAATGTTTTATATATAGCGGAAGCAGGGCTTGAATATCTGATTTCCATTTTAATAACCGGTGCCTATCTTGCAAAGCTTACAACCAATTTAGGCTTTTCGGACAGCTTAACTGCGATTCTTTCATCCTTTGTGGCGCTTGGCTATGGTTTTCAGCTTTTATCCATTGCATTTTTCAAAAGCGGCAGGAGAGTAAAATGGAAGGTTACCGTAATGCACATAATAAATCAGCTTTGCTTTATGGCATTATATTTAGTTCCCTTCTTCAACTTCAGAAGAACGCTTAAAACGGGCCTCTTCATCATTTTCCTTTTATGCGGTTACTTTATTTCAAACATCATTTTCGCGCCTAAAACAGGGCTTTATATGCGTCAGGTGGCGGATAATAAGCGAGGAATATTTACATCCGTCAAGGAAGCGGTTTCGCTCGTTTCAGGCTTTCTCTTCCAGTTTGTGATGGGACTTGTCATAGACCATTATGAAGAAGCTGAAAATATGAGAATGGCTTTCATTATATGTGCGATTACCATTTTTGTTCTGATGGTTTCCCACACTCTTTCAATTGCTTTCGCTAAAGAAGAGGAACCCATTGTAACAACTGCAAAGCCCACCCCCACCCTTACACGGTTTAAGAACATTTTAACCAACCGTGATATTGTAAAGGTTATTATGACCAGCGTATTCTGGACAATTTCAAACCATATCGTTGTTTCCTTCTTTGGTACATATCAGGTTAAAGAGCTTGGCTTCCCCATGATTTTCATAACCGTAATTTCTATCTTAAATGCGGCATCACGTATTCCCTGTTCCTTTGTTTTCGGAAAGTATGCAGACCGCTATTCCTTTGCGAAGATGCTTAAAATATGCTACGGTATTGCGGCATTTTCCTTTCTTGTTGCAGCCTTCTGTAACCCTTCTAACGGCTTTATAGTATTTCCCATCTACTCCGTGCTTCAGGCGGCGGCAATGGGCGGAATAAACTCAGGTGAAATCAATCTTATCTATGACTATGTTGATCCCGACAAGCGAAGCGATGCACTTGCCGTGAAGCAGACGATTTACGGAATATGCGGCTTTTTAACAACACTTTTAATGACTCCCATATTCAAAAAGCTTCAGCATCATCAGGTTCTTGGCGGAAAGATTTTCGGATTGACCATTTATGCACAGCAGTTTTTATCATTAATCGCCTGCCTTGCAACAGTGCTCTTAATTATATACTTAGACAGACAGGTATTAAAGAAAATCAAACCGAGAAAAATTGAAATTCCCGACGGAATTGAGGGATAAAGATAAAACTAAAAAGTCGCAGTGAAATTCACTGCGACTTTTTATATGCCTGCTATTCATTCTTCATTTTATAAAGGCTGATAATTATGCCTATCAATCCGATGAGGAAAAACACTCCTCCGATAATGAGTTCAATCAGATAAAATTTGTCTCTTGTTATTATATAACCATATCGTTCCTCTAAAGTCATAAAATGCCAAAGCAGAGTATCCAGAAAAATGCAAAAACCTGAATATAATATGGCCGAGCTAATTGCCAACATTAATTTTTTCATTTTAACAGCCCCAAAATAAAAAATGCGTCCAATTAAGGACGCACGAAAAAGTGTAATCCTTAATTGTCGCCAAACAATCACTAATATCATCACACAGAGAATATTAAATGAAAGGAAAACACCTTTTACCAAAGGTACTTTTCCTCTGTGTGATAAAATATATACTAATATAAGTGATAGTTTGGCAGAAATTATTATACCACGGTTATAAAAATTTGTCAATAAAAAACGGGAGGGCATAAAGCCCTCCCCTACATTTTTATAATTATAAACCAAGTAACTGTTTTTTCTTTGCATCAAATTCTTCCTGTGTTATTACACCGGAATCAAGAAGTTCCTTGTATTTTTTAAGTTCATCTGCATTACTTGTGCTTTCAGCAACAGGTGATGATACAATTTGCTTTTTTGCATCTTCCTGTCTTTGCATAATAAGTTTGCTTAAAATTCTTCTTATCTCCTCATTATTTTCAATCCACTTAAATCTTATAACTCCCGAAGCTGTTGAAACCGTTATAGAACTTCCACCACCTGTTCCTACAGCCGAAATACTATCTATCGGAAGATCTACATTTTTTTTGTTGATTTTACCTATTACTCTTTTATCAGTAACCGTAATGCTACAATTATTTATCACTTTTGCTATCGTAACAATTATAACGCAGCCCAATATCCCGATGATAATTCCGGGGAAATATGAAACTACAGCTGATGTAGCATCGGGAGCAGCTACTGCAACGCCAGGACCAGGAGTGGGGCCAAAACTTTTAGAGAAATTTATTATAAGTAAAACAATATTTATCGCGGCAAACAGTGCACAGAATAACACACCCTTTTTCCATTTCTCACTATTTTTACTTTCAATCAATACTTTTTCTTCCATTTTTATCATCCTCCTTAGATATTTGCTTACATTATAACACCGTTCGGTGCTATCGTCAACACCAAACGGTGTTTTTTATATAATAATTTCATACACTAATATAAAGGTGGTATGAAATTTATGTTTTACAGACGTGTGAGGGATTTAAGAGAAGACAGTGATAAAACCCAGAAAGAAATTGCAGAATTATTAAACATGCAGCTTACGGTGTATCAGAGATATGAACGCGGTGAGCGGGAGCTTCCCCTTTGGGCGGCAATCAAGCTTGCGGATTTTTACAGTGTCAGCCTTGATTATCTTGTAGAAAGAGAATTTTAAGCATAAAAAATATCCACCAACAGGTGGATATTTTTTATCTATTTTTCCAAAAGTATGCGGGAATATTTTCCGCTGATGCTAGCGGTCTGCCGATATTTACGCATTGTTTTTCGCAGTGTTTATTGATGAAATTAGAATTCTTCGTATTTTACCGCAGTCGTTTTTTAATTTTTTATACGCTTCTTCTTCAATTATATTTGTTCTCATAAAAAGTTTTAGCCAATACTCTGTTTCGTAGCTTTCTTTAAGTGCGATTTGCATTTTCGATATAAAATCTGCTCGACTTTGGGCGTAATTGGCTTCATGAATATTAGCCCCTATACTGGTACCGCTTCTTAATATTTGATTGGTAAGAGCTGACTTTCCCTTTATTAAATCACACATATTTACTACTTCTACTGAAAAGTCCATTGATAAGTCTATCAGAATATTATCTGTCATACCTTAGCCCTCCGAAACGTAATAAAATGAAATGTACTTCGTACTTGAAATGACCTTTAGTCATGAAATATGTTCGCTTTGCTCCAAATGAAATAAAATTTGCCAAATATGATTATGCACCGCAGAACAACAGTTCAGCGGTGCATTTCATGTTTTAACATTTCAATCGCGGGGCGAATTTCATTTGCAAAGGCAAATTTCATTGCAAATAATTCTAAGAATTATTTGCAAGCTTCTTCGATAGCAACTGCAACAGCAACTGTCATACCAACCATGGGGTTGTTACCTGCGCCGATAAGTCCCATCATTTCAACGTGAGCAGGAACAGAAGAAGAACCTGCGAACTGAGCGTCGGAATGCATTCTTCCCATTGTATCTGTCATACCGTAGGAAGCGGGGCCTGCAGCCATGTTATCGGGATGAAGTGTTCTACCTGTACCGCCACCGGATGCAACAGAGAAGTACTTCTTGCCAAGCTCGATGCACTCCTTCTTGTATGTACCTGCAACGGGATGCTGGAATCTTGTGGGGTTGGTGGAGTTACCTGTGATGGAAACGTCAACGCCTTCCTTGTGCATAATTGCAACACCTTCACGAACATCGTCCGCACCGTAGCAACGAACCTTTGCTCTTTCACCGTCAGAATAAGCCTTTTCGGAAACAATCTTAAGCTCGCCTGTATAGTAGTCGAACTCTGTTTCAACGAAAGTAAAGCCGTTGATTCTGGAGATAATCTGAGCAGCGTCCTTACCGAGACCGTTAAGGATAACTCTTAAGGGTTCCTTACGAACCTTATTTGCACTTCTTGCAATACCGATTGCACCTTCAGCTGCTGCGAAAGACTCGTGTCCTGCTAAGAAAGCAAAGCACTTTGTGTCTTCTGTAAGAAGCATAGCAGCAAGGTTACCGTGACCGAGACCAACCTTTCTGTCGTCAGCAACGGATCCGGGAATACAGAAGGACTGAAGACCTTCGCCGATTGCAGTAGCTGCATCAGCTGCAGTTTTAACACCCTTCTTGATTGCGATTGCAGCACCTACAATGTAAGCCCAGCAAGCGTTTTCAAAGCAGATGGGCTGAATGCCCTTAACGATACCTGCAACGTCAATGCCCTTTTCGTCACAGATTTTCTTTGCGTCTTCAATAGAAGCTATAGAATACTTAGAAAGAGCTTCGTTGATCTGCTTAATTCTTCTATCATAACTTTCAAATAAAGCCATTTTCAGTATCCTCCTTATTATTCTTCTCTGGGATCGATTACTTTTGCAGCGTCGTCAAAACGTCCGTACTGACCGGATGCCTTGGCAAGAGCTTCATCAGCGCTCATACCCTTTTTAATCATATCCATCATCTTTCCGAGATGAACAAACTTATAACCGATTACGCAATCGTCCTTATCAAGAGCGATGTTTGTTATGTAACCTTCTGCAAGCTCTAAGTATCTGACACCCTTAGCCTTTGTAGAGAAGATTGTACCGATCTGGCTTCTAAGTCCCTTACCAAGGTCTTCAAGACCTGCACCGATGGGAAGACCGCCCTCGGAGAAAGCTGTCTGGCTTCTTCCGTATACGATCTGTAAGAAGAGCTCTCTCATAGCTGTGTTGATAGCGTCGCAAACAAGGTCAGAGTTTAATGCCTCTAAGATTGTCTTTCCGGGAAGGATTTCGCCTGCCATAGCAGCAGAGTGAGTCATACCGGAGCATCCGCAGGTTTCAACCAATGCTTCTTCAATTACGCCCTCCTTAACATTCAAGGTAAGCTTACACATACCCTGCTGAGGTGCGCACCAGCCCACACCGTGTGTAAGGCCGCTGATGTCCTTGATTTCGGTAGCCTTTGTCCACTTTCCTTCCTGAGGAATGGGCGCAGGCTTGTGACATGCATCTTTCTTCACGATGCACATGTTTTCTACTTCGTGTGAATAATTCATGTTTATATCTCCTTTCAAAAAATCCTATAATATTATAACACTATGTGAATAAATTATCAAGAGTATTTTTCAATTTTTGACATTATTTTTTTGTTTTTTTGCATATAGCGAAAAAAGAGTGAAAAGCACATACTTTTCACTCTTTTTATCTTAATAACCGCTTCCTATAATAATGCTGTGTGCTTCCTCTTTCTCTGTTTCGGGTATTAAAATTTCGTAAGCATTAGCCTCGCCTTCGGCAGCTTTTGTGACAGGCTTAATTTTAACAAGTATGTTTGCATTTTCAAGAAGCATTCTTAAATTGTCAGCATCTTCCATACTCTGAACCATATAAATCACCGTCCACATTGGCTACACCTCCAAACATAGGTTTTATTTAAATATAAAACTATTATATAATATAACCAGAAAAAAATCAAGTACATTTTATTTTTCGCCTTTTTTAATTCTGCACCCTGCATTTTCAAGGTATTTAAAAAAGTCTTCAGTGCGGTTCACAAGATAAACAGACTGTATAACCTTTCCCGCATAGCTTATAAAAAGAGGCACATCTCCTTTATTCTTCCTTACCGCTTCATTTATTTTGTCAAGCACCGATGCATCTTCTGTTTCTATAATCAAGGGCTCGGAATTAAGCTCCCTTACGGGCGACAGGCTTTCTGCCATCATTTCACACGTTCCGTCGTCACGATAGTTAATTCTTCCCCTTATCATAACAACAGAGTCTTCCTGTGTATGCTCCTCACACTCTTTGAGAGTTTTCGGAAAAAGTACAACCCTTAAGTTTCCTGTCATATCCTCGATATTCAGAAAAGCCATAATCTGCCCCGACTTTGTAACTTTTTCTTTTTTGTCGGATACAATGCCGCAGACAGTTATCATTTCTCCGTCCTTTACGGAAAGTGAGGTATAATCACCGTCAGCAAACATCAGCGCACATTCCTTAAGAACATCAAGCGGTACTGCACCTGAATTTTTAATCTGAAGCACATATTCCTCCAGCGGATGGCCCGTAAGGTAAATTCCTGCCGCTTCCTTCTCCATTGCAAGGCGTACCTTCGGATTGCAGTCAGGGATATCGGGAAAATCATCCTTGCCGGATTCGTTTTCTTCTGCTTCCTCGTCAAAGAAGAGGTTCATCTGTCCGTCCAGATTGTTTTTCGCATCCTTGGAAATGCCGGAAAGAATTCCTTCGTAGGATGCAAGCATCTGCATTCTGTTTGCACCGATAAAGTCAAAGGCACCGCATTTTATAAGGCCTTCAACCGCACGCTTGTTGACATCGGCACTCTTCATTCTTCGGCAATAGTCGGTGATGGAAGTAAAATCTCCGCCATCTTCTCTTTCCTTTACGGAGCTTATTATAATGCTTCTGCCCACATTTTTTATTGCCGCCATTGAAAAGCGGATTCCGCCATCTTCAACCAAGAATACATCCGAGCTTTTATTTACATCGGGAGGAAGAATTTTTATTCCCGCTTCCGAGCAATAGCGGATATAGTTTGCCACCTTATCGCTGTCTCCCTGTTCGCTTGTCAGCATCGCCGCCATAAACTCAACGGGATAGTAATATTTAAGATATGCTGTCTGATAAGCCACAACAGCATAAACCGTGGCGTGTGATTTGTTGAAGGCGTACTTTGCAAAGTCTATCATTTCGTCAAAGACCTCGCCTGCCGCCTCTTCCGAAACTCCCTTTGAAAGAGCACCGGGAACATTCTCTTCAGCGGAGCCGTAAATAAAGTTTTTGCGCTCTTTTTCCATAACTTCCATTTTCTTTTTGCTCATGGCACGGCGCACAAGGTCGGCTCTTCCTAAGCTGTAGCCGCCAAGCTCTCTGACTATCTGCATAACCTGCTCCTGATATACGATACAGCCGTAGGTCATAGACAAAATAGGCTCAAGCAAAGGCGTTTTATAAACGATGCTGTCCTCATTTTTCTTGTTTTTGATATAGCGCGGAATAAAGTCCATGGGGCCGGGACGGTAAAGGGCGATACCCGCTATTATATCTTCCATTGAAGCAGGAGCAAGCTCCTTCATAAACGAAGTCATACCTCGGCTTTCAAGCTGGAACACGCCTGCAGTATCACCGTCCGCTATCATTTTATAAACCTCGGGAATGTTGAAATCGATATGGTCGATATCAATGTCAATCCCTCTTGTTTTTTTCACGTTTGCCACCGCATCACGGATAACCGTAAGGGTACGGAGACCAAGAAAGTCCATCTTTAGAACGCCAAGCTTCTCTAAATTTCCCATAGCAAACTGTGTTGTTATAACATCATCATTAAGCTGAAGCGGAACGCTTTCTCTTACAGGATCGTCCGTAATTACAACGCCTGCCGCATGGGTAGATGTATTTCTCGGAATTCCTTCAAGTGCCATAGCCGTATCAAGAAGCTTTTTAACCTCTTCAGAAGAATCATAGGCTTCCTTAAGCTTCGGGCTTACCCCTATCGCCTTTTCAATTGTCATTTTAAGCTCTTTCGGGATTAATTTTGCAATTACATCCACATCGGCATAGCTCATACCCAAAACTCGTCCTACGTCGCGAACGGCACCGCGTGCCGCCATGGTACCGAAGGCGATAATCTGACATACATGGTCGGAGCCGTATTTGCGGTTAACGTAGTCGATTACCTCGCCGCGGCGCTCGTAGCAGAAGTCAATATCGATATCAGGCATACTGATACGCTCTGAATTAAGAAATCGCTCAAAGAGCAGATTATACTTAATGGGATCAACATTGGTTATATGAAGGGTGTATGCCACCATGCTTCCCGCACCGCTTCCACGACCGGGCCCAACCATAATTTTTTCGTTCCTGGCAAAACGGATAAAGTCCCATACTATAAGAAAGTAGTCGGTATACCCCATAGAGGTTATAACATCAAGCTCATAGTCAAGCCTTTCCTTGTAAATAGAGTCCGCATTTTCGCCGTAACGCTCGGCAAGCCCCGCCTCGCAAAGCTCTCTTAAATACTGTTCGGAGGTTTTGCCGTCGGGCACATCAAATTTCGGAAGATGGGACTTTGAAAAGTCGAACTCCACGTTGCACTGTTCTGCAATTTTTTCCGTGTTGTCGATTGCCTCGGGAATATAGGAGAATATTTCCCTCATTTCATCCTCGGACTTTAAGTAAAACTCCTCCGTACTCATTTTCATACGGTTTTCTTCGTCCAGGGTGTGCCCGGTCTGGATACAAAGAAGGACATCCTGATATTTTGCATCCTCTTTCCTTATATAATGCACGTCATTTGTGGCAACAATCGGGGTATCAGTCTCCCTTGCAAGGGAAATAAGCATAGGATTCACCTCTCGCTGCTCCGCAATGCCGTGATCCTGTATTTCTATATATACGTTGTCTTCGCCGAATATATCCTTATATTCAAGCAAACGCTCCTTTGCCTTGTCTTTTTCGCCTTCAAGGAGACGATAAGGCACATCGCCTTTAAGGCAGGCTGTAAGGCATATTAAGCCCTCAGAATGCTCGCGCAGAATTTTCATATCAATTCTTGGCTTGTAATAAAATCCTTCCGTGAAGCCGACAGAGGATAAATACATTAAATTTTTATAGCCCGTCTGATTTTTTGCAAGAAGCACTAAATGCCCGTACTTATTATCAATTCCGCTTTCCTTGTCAAAGCGGCTTCTCCTTGCCGTATAAACCTCGCATCCTATTACGGGGTGTATTCCTCTGTCCTTTGCCGCCTGATAAAAGTCGATTACTCCGTACATTGCACCGTGGTCGGTGATTGCAATGTGCTTCATACCAAGCTCGACCGCCCGGTCAAGAAGCTTTTCTATGCGGCAGGCGCCGTCCAAGAGACTGTATTCGGTATGTAAATGTAAGTGTGTATAACTCATTCAAGTTCCCTCGCAATCTCTGATATTTTTTTAAGGCGATGATTTACCCCCGACCTTGAAAGTCCCGAAAGCGACGCAAGCTTGGCAAGGCTTTCTTCGGGATTTGCAAGCCTCAAAAGAGCTATTTCCTGCAAATTATCGGGAAGTGAATCAAGCCCTACCGTGTACATTATGCTTTCAATATCTTCAATTATTTTGTTTGCCGCCTCGGCGGTTTTGCCTATATTGGCGATTTCAAAATTGTTTATTCTGTTAAGCTCGTTTTTCTGTTCTTTTTCTATTTTAATATTTGTAAGATGCATCATACTTTTATGCGCATTTATGATGTTCAAGACATTTTCGATGCTGTCATAATTTTTAAGATACATTACTATATATTTGTCTCTCCTTACCCTTTTGGGGATTTCTCCGAAAGAATCCAGCATAGACGAAAGCTCATCAAGCGCCCGTTCTCTTTTTGATACAAACTCAAGATGATAGGTTTTTTCGGGATCTATCATAAATCCGCCACCAAGATATGCACCCATTATAAAAAATCTTTGCTCATCAGAGGTAAGAAAAGCGGAAATATCGTTTTCGACATAGCCTTCTTTAAGACTGTTTTTTAAGGATAAGCCTTTAAGGATTGTATCGGCGCTACTTCCTTCATAGCAAAGAGCAAAGCTTCTTCCCGCATTACCTGTTGTGCTTTTTATGATTTTACCGTCGTCTATGGAAAAAAGCTTTTTACAGATAAAGGATACTTTCTTTCCCATATCCTCGCTGTCAACAGAAAATTTGACGCATTCCTCTTCAACGCTTAAAGAGAAAGCAGAAATTCCCGCAACAAAAGCAAGGCTGCAGTTTTTATTTCTGCAGTCTGTCTTTAATATTTCTTCTTTAATTTTAGAGGAAAAAGACATAACCGTTCACCTTCAGCTTACTTTTCAATATCTCTGTGTGTTGTGATAACATTATTTCCATTATCTTTAAGATAAGCTGCGAGATAGGATGCCACTGCAACACTTCTGTGCCGTCCGCCGGTGCATCCTATTGCAACAACAACGTTATTTTTACCTTCTTCAATATATTTAGGAATAAGGAAATCCATCATATCGGAAAGCTTTTCGCAAAACTCTTTAGTTTCCTTTCCCGAAAAAACATAGTCGTAAACATCCTTATCAAGCCCCGTTTTCTTTTTAAGGCTCTCTTCATAATAGGGATTAGGCATAAACCTTACGTCAAATACCAGATCCGCATCCAGTGCCATACCGAATTTAAATCCGAAGGATTCCACCTCAATGTGGAAGTTTTCCTTGTTGTCTCCGCCTCCGAAAAGCTCTTCCATTTTCTTTTTAAGGTTTCCGAGCGTCATATTTGATGTATCAATGATATAATCCGATACGGCTCTTATGGGACTTAAAATTTCACGTTCACGGCGGATTCCCTCCAGGATTGAGCCCTCGGATGCCAGAGGATGCTTTCTTCTCGTTTCTTTATACCTCTTAATGAGCGTTTCTTCATTTGAATCAAGGAAAAGAATTTCATATTCGTAGCCATTATTTTTGAGGTTTTTAAGTTCATCCGTAAGCTGTTCAAAAAGATATCCTCCGCGAAGATCCATAACAAGTGCAACCTTTTCAAGCTTCCCCTGGGAATGACCGCATATGTCCGCAAATTTATCAATCAGGACGGGCGGAAGATTGTCAATGCAGTAATACCCCATATCCTCCATACAGTGAGAGGCCTGGGTTCTGCCTGCACCGCTCATCCCTGTAACTATTATAAAACGCATAGTAAAAAATCCTTTCGGGCAGAATTTCCCTTACCCTATTTTTTTAACCTCAGTTTCGAGCATAACGCCGTTTTTATCGTAGATTGTTTTCTGAATATGCTCTATAAGCTTAAGCACATCATTGCAGGTTGCATCTCCCGCATTCACGATGAAGCCGGCGTGGAGAGTTGAAACCTCCGCACCTCCGATTCGGCAGCCCTTAAGTCCCGCCTCTTCGATAAGTGCACCTGCGAAATATCCTTCAGGCCTCTTAAATACACTGCCTGCACTCGGCATTGTAACAGGCTGTTTTTCACGGCGCTTCTTTGCCAGATTTGCCATAGTTTCGCCGATTTCTTCGGCATTTCCCTCTTTAAGTACGATTTTTGCACCGGTTATGATAAAATCCTTCCCCGTGTAAAAGCTTTTTCTGTAGGAAAATTCGTGCTCTGTGCATTCCTGACCGCACAAATTTTCATCAAGATAAAAGCTTTTTACAACTACATCCTTCATTTCTCCGCCATAAGCACCCGCATTCATATACACTGCTCCCCCAAGGCTTCCCGGGATACCGGATGCAAATTCAAAGCCCGTAAGAGAATTTTTAAGCGCCGCCTGAGCGATTGCAGAAAGCGATGCCCCCGCAGAAGCATAAATTTCGTTACCTTCCACTATAATCTCCGAGAATCGCTCACCGAGAGAAATTACCAATGTGTCAAGTCCTTCATCTGCCACAAGAAGATTTGAACCTCTGCCTATGACAATCGGTGCTATTCCAAATTCCTTCGACTCAGACAAAAGTGCCTTAAGCTCCTCCTTAGTCGAAGGCTCTGCAAAAAAGCGCGCAGGCCCTCCGATTCTGAAGGTTGTATGTTTTTTCATCGGTTCGTTTTCCGTTACTTTTGTAATTTTGGAAATTTCCTCGAAAAAACGTTCCATAATTACCTCCGATTAATGCTTGCCAAGGAACGCCGCACCAATTAAGCCTGCATCGTTACCGTACTTGGCAATCTGAATTTTAGTCTGCTCAACATCTCTTGAATAACGGTTTTCCTCAACATATTTTATGATGGGCTTTAAAATTCTGTCGCCCTCACGGCTTATTGCACCGCCGATGGATAAAACCTCAGGCTGGAAGATATTTACCATATTGGTAATACCTTCTGCAACATATTCTATCCACTGATTTACGATTTTTGTGCCAAGCTCATCACCGTTTTCCATAGCTGTGAATGCGGTTTTGCCGCCAACCTTTTCAATATCTCCGTCGCAGAGAGATGCAAGATAGGAACCGGGGTTTGCCTTTACCGCTTCCTTCGTCATATCAATAACCGCAGTTGTTGCGGCATAACGCTCCCAACAGCCCTTCTTGCCGCAGGTACATTCCTTACCGCCCATAAAGAGTGTGGTATGCCCAAGCTCAGTTCCTGCACCGTTAAAGCCTGTAAAGAGCTTGCCGTTTATTATAACACCGCCGCCAACGCCTGTGCCCAGTGTCACGAATACGAAGCAATCCATATCCTGTTTAAGCATTACATATTCGCCAAGCGCTGCGCAGTTTGCGTCATTACCCATATATATGGGTTTATTGATGTATTTCTGCATTTCGGATCTTAAAGGTGTGTTTCTGAAGTTTATGTTGTTTGCATAAACAATTATTCCCTTTTTATTATCAATTGTTCCGGGGCTTCCGATGCCGACAGATTCGATTTCATCAAGAGAAACGCCTGCAGTTTCTGCCGCTTCCAATGCACAAAGACTTATGTCCTTTGCAATTTCTTCATAACCTCTTTCAGCTCCCGTAGGACGCTGTGCACGGTTTAAGATGTTGCCATTCTCGTCAACAAGACCTGCCTTTATATTTGTACCGCCTAAATCTACTGCTAAATAATACATAATTACATCTCCTTATTATTCGTCTTCTTCATCTTCTGCTTCTTCAAGCATAGTAAGTTCCATTTGTTTGGTTATTCTTTCGCTTAATTCTTCAGCCGCATTGAAGCCCATCTTTTTCTGACGGTTGTTCATTGCCGCAACCTCAACAATTACAGCCAAGTTTCTGCCGGGACGGATGGGAACGGTTACGGAAGGAATTTTTATACCCAAAATGTCCGTTGTTTCGTTTTCCATACCCAGTCTGTCATAGGACTTTTCCTTATCCCACTGCTCCAAGTTTATGATAAGGTCGATTTTCTCGGAATTTTTAACAGCACCCATACCGAAAATCTTTCTTACGTCAACAATTCCGATACCGCGGATTTCAATAAAGTGACGAATGATTTCAGGGGCACTTCCGACAACGGAAATTGCCGACACTCTTTTAATTTCAACGGCATCGTCCGCAACAAGTCTGTGGCCTCGCTTTAAAAGCTCAACCGCTGCCTCGCTCTTACCTACGCCGCTTTCACCAAGGATTAGTACACCTTCGCCGTATACTTCAACCAGTACGCCGTGACGGGTGATTCTCGGTGCAAGCTCTAAATTAAGCCAGGCAATAAGCGCACTCATGAAAGCGGAGCTTCCGCTCCCCGTTCTGTACAAAGGAATATCATATTCCTCTGCTGCTTCAATAAATTCTGGGAAAACCTCAAGCCCTCTTGTTATAACAACTGCCGGGACATTGTGAGAAAAGAGATTTTTCAAAACAGAAAGTCTCTTCTCACTTGTAAGGCTTGCAAGATAAGCGATTTCCACCTTTCCGAAAAGCTGAAGCCTTGTATTATCAAAATGCTCAAAAAAATCCACCGCCAGCTGAATACCCGGTCTGAAAATATCGGAATTTTTAATTTTTATCTTTTCGATATTCTCAGGCTCGTGAATTGCTTCGAGCTTGAAATGGTCTACCATTTTTTTAAGATGAACCTTAAAAACCTTTTCTGCCATAGCATTCCCTCCAAAGCATTATTTATCAATTTAGTATACCATATTTTTCACACTCTGTCAAACAATATATAGCTGAAAATTAAAAAGAAAGGCTCTGCAAAAGCAGAGCCTTTCTTTATCTTATTTTGTAATTGTAATTGTCTGACTTTCTCCGTCCCAGGCTACCTTATATCCCAGCTGTTCGGATACGAATCTTACGGGGATAAATGTACGGTTGTCTGTAATTACGGGGAAATTGAGAAGTGTATACTTGATGTTTCCGTATTTGGGATCCTTTACATATACAAGCTTGTTGCATATCTGAAGAGTCATTTCATAAATACCGTTATCAAGTCCTATCTTCTGGGTATTGCCGTCCCATGTGATTTCGGCGCCCATAAGCTCTAAGAGTCCTCTTAAGGGAATCAATGTGGAGCCGTTTACGATGTAGGGTGCAACGTCGATTGTCTTTGTTCCTTCACCGTCGGCATTCTTATAGGTTATATCTTTTGAGCCTATCTTAAGAACATATTCCTCTCCCTCGGCGGAATTAAGCTTATCCTTCGCATCTCTTGACTGGAAGAACTTGATTTCTGCCGCAGAAACTCTTGATGCGAAATAGTCATATATTTCAAATTCGAAATATCTGTAATAAACCTCTTCATCAAGGGTTATGGTCTTTGTTGTAATGTCCTTTTCATATGTAAGACCTTCCTTAACGGGCTCCCAGGTCTCGCCATCCTTACTTCCCCAGATGCTTACGCCCATCCAGCAACCGTGACAGTCAGCAGACTGTCTCGGAATATAAACTATTTCCTTTACGCCGATTACTCTCTGCATATCAACCTTAAGGCTTACAACCGTATCCTTTTCTACCTCATCTGTCTGCCAGAAGCTTGTTTCTACACCGTCAAACGCCATCTGAGGCTCGTGTTCTGCCCAGTTTGTAGCCCAGTTTGTACCTTCATATTCAACATTGAACAGATATCTGTCTATTTCATAAAGTGCATAAAGTCTGTCCATAGCATCATATTCTTCGTATGCTACGGTTTCCATATCCGCATTCTTCTCAACAAGGTCAAATTCGGCAAGACAGCCGTAACCGCCCTGAGTTGCTGTAGCTTCAAACTTCACTCTCTTAACCTTAAGGTTTGCAACAAAGAGCATTTCTCTGTCCGCAAGGCTGTTTGAGAAAGCAAGGTCAGGCTTTAAGAGGAAGTATTCCCCATCATCGGAGTCGGACACATAGAGGTTTCCGTTGTAGAAAAGACCGTTTTTAACGTCCTGTCTCGGAACAAGTACAACACCGGAAATTTCCGTTACCTCGGGAAGTGTAAGTTCAAGGTAATAAGGAGGATTGTCGTGGCCGGTAATTGTGGGGCCAGCGTGGGTGTAGTGTGAATGCCAGTAGGTGTTCACATCACCGTCAAGCGCTTTTCCGATGGAATTTCCGTTGTCGGAATTTACGGTGAGCTTCCAGCCGGATTTGGGAAGAAGCTTAAGACCGGTGGAGCTTACTCTTCCTGCTGCACTTCCGCTTCCTGAAGTACCGCTTGCAGCGGGCTTATCTGCGGGCTTTGCCGTCTCTACCTTTTCACCGCCCGTGAAAAACTTAATTTCGCAGGCTGTTGCATGGTTATCTCCTCTTGTCTTTGTGGCAAGAATTCTTATTGCCGTAACCTCGGTATCTCCCCAGGATGCACCGGAGGGCTTGAAATCCGTTGCCATAGGAGCAACATAGTCAAAGCTTCCCGTGTAAATATCCTTGAAGTTTACGCCGTCGGTTGAACCCTGGATAGTATAATTCATAAATACTCCGGTTGCATTATCCGTTCTGGGATAGTAAAGCCAGCCTGATACCTTTGTCATCTTGCCGAAGTTTACCGTTACCTTAAAGGGTGCAGCATCAACACTCACAGCTTTGCCGTCAACAACCTCGTAGCCTGTATGCCAGAAGTTTGCATCTCCTCCGTCAAAGGCACGTGCTATGGGTTGCCCCTCTGTTTCGCTGGATGCCGTGATTTCCCATCCGTCATTTACAAGCTCGGTTCCGGGAACAGAGCCGTTTTCGGGGGGCTCTTCTTCGGGGATGCCCTTATATTCTTCACCGTTTGCCAAAGCTTCTCCGCTTGTGCCTGTAAGGAAGTCAATTTCAGCAGCTGTTCCGTAGCCGCCGAGACCTTCGGTAACATAAATTATGATTCCCGACATATCGTAGCTTCCCCATGAAGCGGTGGAGGGCTCACGTACCACGTTTACTCCGCCGATATAATCGAACTTGCCTTCAAAAATCTTAACATATTTTTCTCCGTCTTTTGTGGCATAAATCGAATATGCGGTAACGGTACCTGTACCGTTGTCAGTTCTGGGGGTGTATTTCCAGCCTGAAACATCAAGTGTTTCACCGAATTCAATTTTGATTTCAAAAGGAGGATTTTCGTGGCTTACCACAGAGCCGTCCTTTGCGGTATATCTTGTATGCCAGTAGGTATTTATATCGTCGTCAAATGCCTTATCAATGTTGAAGTTATCACCGTGATAGCTGGATACCGACATTTTCCAGCTTTCGCTGAAAGGAATCTCGGATTCTGCCCTTACCGTAAAGCAAAGGGAAAGAGTCATCATTAAAACCAGAACTATTGAAAATATTTTTTTCATTGCTTTCCCCTCCTTTAATTAAGATGGCTGAGTACGGCATTTACCGTAGCCATATCTGCACCAAGCTTACTTACTGTGTATACGCCGTTGCCGAGGCTCTTTACTTCCCAGCCGTAGCATTCAGCAATCAATGAAACGGGAATGTAGAATATTCCGTTTACATACTTAACGGGAGCAGAAAGTGTTGAAAGCTCACCGTTTATACGAACCTCGTTGGAGTCAAGAACAGAGTATGTCCAGGTGTAGTCTGTTACTTCTGTAAGCTCGTCATTCATATCAAAATGATGTGTGAAGAACATATTGTAGAAGCTGTTATATTCTGTCTTGCTTCTGCCGTATTCCATAATTTCGTTGAATGCAGATTCAGGAACATAAACTGTTCCGTTTTCCTCGAAAGGTGCAACCCTTATATCTGCCTCGTGAACATACATCTTACCGCCGTTTGCAATCATCTTGGGGCTTCCTGCCTTGATTACAGATGTGGATGTCTGATACATTTCGTTCCTCTGGGCATCAGTTAATGTTGTCTGCTCAATTTCTGTGTAGAGATAATTAAATCTTCCGTAAGGAGCAACGCTTCCGTCCTTGTAAAGGTTTAAGAAGTTTCCGGCCGCATCAACGGAATCTGTCCACTTGAATTCAAGGTCAACGGTTGCATTTTCTGCTATATCGCTTCTCTTAATTGCAAGCTGCAGTATATTGCCCTTTATGCTGTATGTAAGGTCAGAAACCACTGTTGTTGCAAATTCGTTTCCGTTAAATGCGGATAATTTTCCGATTCCGTCCTTGTTTACAACATAGTCATAGCCTTCCCAGCCCGTAGCACGGTTACGGTCGGCATTGATATAAAGTGTAAGGAAGTTTTCAGCATCCTTAACTATATCCTTCTCTGTTTCAACCATAAAGTAAATGTTTTCAGCATCAAAGGAAACCTTTGCCCCCTTAATTGCATTTACAACTGTTGTTGTATAGTGATAAGCTTCGCTTGAGCGGGGCTTTGCAAGCCCGTCACCGTCACGCTCATAATCCTGATAAGCATTTATGAATGCGGGGCCGACATTTGCCCACTGTGCGGAATCTCCGTTTACATCAATTGTGGTTATGCCGGAAGCTACCGGAGCTTTACGCGCGCCCTTGAACTTTCTTATCATATCTGTTAAAAGCATATAATAATCGTCCTTCAAAGGACCGTCGTTGGGCTCAAAGTCACGGCTGTTTTCATAGTCGTAGGTATCAACGAAGGCATTGGGGAAGCCGTTATATACAGCGTTTCTTACAGCTGTCCACTCGTTCCATCCGTCGATCATAATGAATTCGGGTTCTGCACGAAGTGCCAAAGCTGCCTGCTCACGGAAGAAGTATGCCTTTCTCATTCCGTCGGCTGTATAATCTTCGCCGAATACCTCGGAGAAGCCTCTTCCCTTGGAATACTGGTCAGAGCATACACCTGTCATAGCGCCGCCGATTACGGTGGATTCGTTTACAGCTGTACCTACAGCCACAAATTCAGGTCTGCCTGTAGCCTCATCAACATTACGAAGTGGCTGGGGGAAGTTTTCAAGCCACATCCACTCGTCAACGCCGTTATTATGTCCCTTCTGCTTATCTCTTGAACCTGAATATCTTATGGTGAAGAAGTCATCCATTTCTTTAAGGAAGCCGGGTTCAAAGTTGTTATCCGCATCAACGTCCGGTGCTGCAAACTTTGTTGCCGCATTACCGAATAATAATGGCTTACCGTCACGATAGTACCAGATATCGGAATAGTCATTTAATACAAAGCAGTTATAATAAATTGCCGCTCTGCCTCCGAAAGCATCTGTCCTGTTGCCGCCAAGTGTCATCATTCCCGAAATCCTCGGGATGTCAACGCCTGTCGCTTTTGCATCACGGAAAGCACTTGCAAGAATGTTAAGAGCAGGAATGTAATCAAGACCATTATTTGTATAGTCAAAGAAAATCGCATCTACACCTGCAAGGGAAAGAACTTCCGCATGCTTACGGTATACCCAGTATTCATAGGAATTGTAATATCCGAATATGGGTGTGCCCCAGTAGAACTTACCCTGGGGATCCCAGATGGGGTCCATATAGTTTTCCTTTGCCTCGGGCTTTTGTGCCACGATTTCAGGAATTACATAAGCACGAACCAAAGGTGCTTTATCTATAAACCAGTTCCAGTATAAAATACCAACCTCGCGTCCGTCTGTCTTAACGTCGCCTGCTTCTTCGTATGTGGCAATTGCTCTTCCCATATCGTCGGTTGCAACCCAGGTATCTGAGAAGTTGTCAATTATTGCAGAATCGGGAACCTTTGCCGACGCTGTATCGTGAACATAGGTTTCAGGTGATAATGTGATGTCAAAAACCTTAATTTCATTCCAGGTCTGTCTGCCGTATAAACAGTAAAAATAAAGGTCGTGGGTTCCCGTGGTGGGTGTAATTGCTGTTTTAACGGTTACCTTTTCACCCATTTCAGACATGGTAAGGGAACCGATGCATTCACCCTTTTTGGGATCGTCAACCATTACAAGTAAGGTTTCACCGTTGGAGTTTCCTGCCATTTTGTTGTAAAACTCCATAGAAATTGAATTAATTCCGGTTAAATCGACATTTTTAAAGCCGAAATACCCCTTTCTTTCAAGGCCTCTTATGCCTTCAGCGCTGTAGGACACTACTGAATTATAGTCCACATCGGAAGGCTTCAAGACCACCTCCCCTGCAGCAGATGAAGGAATTGCAAAAACAACTGACAAAACCATCATCAGGCAAAGGAGCAAGCTTAATACTCTTTTCATATATGTACCTCCTTAAAAGTGATAGTTAATTATATCACAATCTGTAAAGTGCTGTCAATAGGACAATTTTGCTGTAATAAGGACAAAACTGCTTTTTCAGCATAAAAAAGCACAGCCGAAACTGTGCCTTCAATAAAGCAGGTTTTACCTGCCGAAAAAACAATAGGAGTACGATCAATTTTGTTCGTACTCCTTTTCACATACCTTGCCTGCAAAGTATAGTGTGTTAGATCTTTTGGTGTACTGTCAGGCGGTAATGGGCCTCCCTTGTGTAAAGGGAGGTGGCACGGCTTGCCGTGACGGAGGGATTGTAAAATGTTAGATTTTCACTCAAAACAATCCCTCAGCCGCCTTCGGCGTCAGCTCCCTTTACACAAGGGAGCCTTTTTTATGCTCATCTATGCCGTGTCAATTTTCTTGACAAGCACTGCTTTTGCGGACACAAAAGCAACTCCACACGTTACAGTGTTATTCTAAATTATTTTTAATTTTATTATTAAAAAAACTAACGTAAACATCAAATGCGCTGTTTTCAACGAGATCAATAAATTTTAATGCTTTCTCGCGTTCTTTGATAGCTTCCGCTTTCATTCCTTGCGACTCATAATATTCTGCAAGCTTTTCCATCATTTGAATAAGATTTTCAAAGGAGATCCATTTTTGCTTTTCTGCTGCTTCGTATTTAAGTTTGCCTTCCAAGAGGTATGCCATTTCTGTAAGCTTAGTAAAATAAATCTCCGGTATTTGCTCAATAGCCGCTTCTGCACTTTTCAAATCGCCTTTAACCTTATATGCATACGCAAGAAATCTTAATGCATCGTACTTAATATCAGCTTGATTTGTTTTCTCAATTAAGGAACTTGCTATTGAAATTGTCTCGTCCGGATCTTTTGTGTAATTCAATACATACAAAAGATTGTTGAGTAAAACTTCGTTATCGGGATATTTTTTCAGACCTTCTTCAAGAATATATCTGCTTTTCGGTGGATCTGACTCTCTGAATTTGTATGCCTCATTTACAATGGAGTCGATGGCAGACTCAATTTCTTTCAGATTGAATTCAAACAATTCATCCATTGAAACACCCAAATAGCTCGCCAATATGGGAGCGAGTGTAATATCGGGCAAAGCAATACCATTTTCCCATTTGCTTACGGCTTGAAAAGAAATTCCTATGCTGTTAGCGAGTTGTTCCTGTGTAATCCCTCTTTGCTTTCGTAATTCTTTAATTTTATTTCCAATATTCATATTGTACACCCCCAAATAATCAAGACGGCGCCTATCTTGTGATGTAATTGTACCACAGGATGTCTATTTGTTCAATAACCGCCTAAACAACCTTACTCAACTCACGGTTGAAAAAAGCACCATCTACATAGATGATGCTTTTTCTGCTTTATCTCAGGTACACCAAGCTGTGCCTTTTTCTTTTTTAAAATCCCTTGCTGTCAAGATAGCCCTGAAGGATGAATGCGGCAGCGAGCGGGTCAACCTTGCCTGTTCTTTTTTTACCGCTTATTCCTGCTTCCTCAAGTGTTCTGTGTGCCGCCATGGATGATAAGCGCTCATCCCAGAGCACCACCTTGATACCGTATTTTTCAACTAAAACATCACGGAAAAGTTCGCTTTTTTCCGCGCGCTCACCCTTGGTGCCGTTCATATTAAGAGGATAGCCCAGAACGATTTCAGAAGGGTTATATTCCTTTATGTATGAATCAAGCTCCGCCATTCTTTTTTCCTCGTCACGTCCGCTTATTACGCCAACGGACTGGGCAATCATTCCCGTTAAATCGCTTACGGCAATACCGATTCTTACATCTCCGTAGTCAAGTCCCATTATTCTCATAAAATTCTCCTATGTACACCCCTTACGGGGTTTTTTCATCATTATACATCTTTTACGCCTGTTTGTAAAGCTTTAATATAAAAAGAAGAATCACCAACCCCGAAAGGAAAAAACAAAGAATTCCTCCTGCTCTGTTTTTCTCCTTTATATTCCATATTCCGTAGGCAACTCCCCTTATTCCCGAATATGCGACAAGGAGAATTTCTGCCAGATTTATGAAAAATATCATCCGAAGGTAAACCTCCCGTTTCTCTCCGTTTTTATGGTTACAGCAGGATTAATCTGTATATCCTTCAATTCAATACCGCTCCTTTCCATATCCGCATTTTTCACAAAGTGTATTTTCGCATGATCAATCAGTCCCAGCACATCGGAATCGTATTGCTCTATGCATTTTTTAATAACGCTTCTTACACTCTTTCCTATTTCTTTTTCAAGATATAGGGTAAATTCTTTATCGAAGCTTTCATAATCTGCTTCCGGGATAAATTCATAGTTGCCCGAAAGGGTGATTTCTATTTTTGCTTTTGTATATTCCCCGGGAAATGTTTTTATTTTGCTGTTTTCGTTCTGACTCAGCTTTATGATAACGAAGCTTTCTGAGTCACCGGGATATTCAACAGAGATATCTCTGGGAGCAAAAAAGCCCCCTGCAAAGCTTAAAGCAAGCATTTCACTTTCCGTAAGATAGCCTTTAAGCTTTCCTTCGGACAGTACCGCTCCGCCTAAAAATTCCACCTTATGCTTGGATTCTTTAGGAATCATCCCTGCAATAAGGTTTGACTTCGTATCATCCTTAAAATAGTTTTCAAAGCCGTCTTCTTCCCTTTTGGAAACAAGAGGTAATACAAAATCTCCGCCCTTTGACTCAAGGTCAAAATAACTTTCGCTCAAAAGAAAAAATCTTGTAGCTTCCTTATAGTGACGATGAATTATTTCTTCATAGTAAACAGAGAGATATTCCTCATCCTCCGGCGATACATTTTTCAATATATCCTCCGCTTTCTTAAGGGACAGTGCAAGATAGGCATTGTTCTTAAATTCTGTTGCGGATGCTATTTCACATACGGCATCCTTTATGCCGTTTTCAGCAACCTCGCTTGATATAATAACCATTTTCACGTTATTCATACTCAAATCAACGCTGTTTATACTGTTGGCTCTGGCAAAAGCAGATAAAATCGTCGGCGCCTCTACAACCAATACATCCTTGCTTTTTTCATTTTCCGTTTCATTGCCCGAATTTTCGCCGGATGCTGCCCCTTCTCCGGTGCCCGTTCTTTCTATCTGAAATGTTACGCGATACGGCATTGTTTCGCCTTTATCAATTCCCATTGCTATTACCGTAACCGTATGGGCTATTTCCCTGGCATCGTAAAACCCGCCGGTGCTTACCATAACGATTGATGCTGTTACAACAAAAATCAACAGTTTTTTCACCTGACTCTTCCCTCCTTTTTTGAAAAAAGATAGCATACAAAAGGAACTATCGGGAAAACAAAAAACGAATACTTCATAAAGCCGTCATAAAAAGGAATTAAATTTGCCCCGAATCCGGTTTCTGCAATTAACAGAAGGCAAAGGGAAAGACTCAGCGTTATCTCCTTTTCATATTTAAGGGAAAAGCCTTTTTTAAGGCTGTGCGACGCAAAGGCAATTGCCGTTGAAAAATACAAAAGGAAATTAAGAAGAAAAATAAGCTTTAATATTTTCACAAAGTTTACCGCACTTCTGCTTCCCGCAAGGAAGCTTACCATATAGTAAAAAGGCGAAAAAAACTTTACGCCCTGCGGAATTGTCATAACGGAAGAAGCAATCAGCATCAGACTTAAAAGGGTTGTAATTAAAATTGCCGTAAGTCCTGTTTTAAGTGCCTTTTCCCTGTTTTCCAGATACGGCATAATTAAGATAAACATATAAAAATCAGAAAAGAAATTAAAGCACCATAGCGCCTTTAAATAAAAATCGTTGTTTCCGAGGAGCGGAAAAAAATTGGTGAAATCAGCATAGGGCAAAAGCACGGTAAATACCGCGATTGCAAAGCTTAATAAAGGTGCAATTATGACAGCCAGGGAAACATTGCTTTTTATACCTTTCATAGATGCATATATGATTGCAGGAATGAAAAACGCCGCAATGAATAGCGCGGGCGATTCCGGCATAAAGGTTTTTATGACACTTTTTATCAGAATGTCAAGCTGAAGTGAGGCTGAAATCACAAAATATGCCGCGACAATTACGCCAAGTACCTTTCTTAAAAATGGCGGAAGAACTGAAAATATATCCCTTTGTCCGCTTTTCTTATAAAGAAAATACACTAAGGTAAACATAAGTGCCGTAAATGCCGCATTTATGAGAAAAAATAGCCAGGCGGCGTTTTTTCCTATATTTATTATGCTCTGAAGTGCGAGAGTGAAAATTTTTACCGATGTGAAATTTACCGTCGCAAAAAGAGCCTCTCTGTTTTTAATTTTCACTTGTCCCACCTCTTCCACTGTCTGCTTATGTGTCTTTGCTCTTTTTCCCGCTTGGGCTTAAGATAATCATCCCTTCTTTCGTGCTTCCATATGGGAAGGATCTTAAAGGATTCCGGAAAGGAATTTCCGTCAGCAAAGGGCGAAAGCATATTTACTCCAAAGGATTTTGTTTCGTGCCACAGCATTATCTGACAAAACATTCCCGTAGCAATTCCCAAAAATCCTCCGGTGCTTCCAAGGATTATATAGATTATATTAAGCACCCTTCCCGACAGCGCCATTGAAAAATTAGGCGTTGCGAAGGAGCCGATTGTAGCAATTGAAAAAACAATTATCATAACCGGGCTTACGATATTTGCACTTATCGCCGCCTGCCCTAAAACAAGGGGCCCGATTATGCCGAGGCTCTGCCCTAAAAAGCCCGGCACTCTGGCACTTGCTTCTCTCACTATTTCAAAGGCAATAACCATTATAATAAGTTCGGTTACAGAATCAAAGGGCACTTTCCTTGACGCCTTCATTATGGTGGTAAGCATACCTGTCGGAAAAATGGTTGTATGATAGGTTATGGCTGCAATGTAGATTCCCGGAAGATACACCGAAAGAAATATCCCCAAAAAACGTACTGCTTTCACGAGAACGGCAAAAGGCGGACGAAGATAAATGTCCTCCGCCGATTCCAAAAGCTCAAAGGCTGTTACCGGCACAATGAGACAAAGGGGCGAATTATCCACAAAAATTGCAACTCTCCCGGACATAATTGCTTTTACGCATCTGTCGGTGCGCTCTGTCAAAAGCATCTGAGGCAAGGTTATAAAGCTGTCATTTTCTATAAACTGCATAAGCTCGGGAGCGCTTATTATGTGGTCTACGGCAAGGGATGAAATCCTTTTTCTGACTTCATTTACAAGCGAATTATTGGTGATGTTACCCATATAGAGGATGGCGCAGCTGCATTTACCTGCCTTGCCGACTAAGATATTTTCTATAACAAGATTTTCCGAGCGGATCATCTTTCTTACCATGGAGGTGTTGGTTTTAAGGGTTTCGTTAAATGCCTGACGGGAACCCAATATTGCAGGCTCGCCCGATGGTTCTTCGACCCCTCTTCTTTCCCATCCTATAACCTGAGGAAGAATTGCCCTGTCATAGCCGTCAATAAAAAGGCCACAGCTTCCGTAACATATTTCGTCTACCACATCCTTCATTTTATCGGAAATTTTCACCTGATTTTGCGTAAGAAGGACATCTGCCACCCCGTCAAATCCGCTTTCCTTAAGCTTTTCGGATTCCACCATCAAGGGCATTAAAATGGTATCGTTTACGCTCTGGTTTGATACAAGACCGTCGATGTAGTAAATAAAAGCCGAAACCTTGTTTTTCCCAAGCCTGATTTTGAATTCCCTTATCTTTATATCATAGGACATATTTCTCTTAAAAGCCTCATCAAGATAGTCCTTATTCTGAAAAAGATATATGGAAACTTTTGCATCTTTTTCCGTTTTTACCTCAGGCAAAGATTCTGTAATTTCAAATTCGTTTTCTTCGGGAGGCGGTGTAAATGTAAAAAGCTTTTTAAGCATAAAAAATCATTCCTTTCCCCTATCTTTTCCATTATTTATAAATTTATACGGGATAAAACAAGCCATAAAAAGCATACTAAAAAAGAAAGGAGAATTTATATGGCTAAAAAGAAAAAGAATGAAAAAAACGGACACAGAACTCCGCCCCTTAATAAAATAGCGCGCGGCAAAGATTATACCAACGAAGGAACTGCAACGCCCAAAATAGGCACAACACCCGAGCAGCTTCCCCCGTCATAAAAGGAGATGTAAAAAAAGTCCAGAACGCAAAAAGGCGGATAAATTAATACCTCCGGCAATTTTGCAACCTCTAATGTGTAAATGATGTTGAAAAATCGCAAAGTCTGCGATTTTTCTTCATTTTATGCCTTTTTGCTATGAACAAACTTCACCGCTCGACGTATCCATATACGCCTTCGGGTGCTTTAGAAAAGTCTGAAATCAGACTTTTCTAAATTCAGTTTGTCCATTCTGAAACATTTTTTCCTATCTCCTGAAAAAAGAGGGCTGTAATTTACAAATTACAGCCCTCTTTTCAATCTTCAACTACTTCCAGTTTAGAAACGGATACCTCATATGCGGTTTTGGTTATAAACTCATCCTCTATCTTTTTTTGATATTCCCTTGACTGGATTCTTCCGTAAATTTTAAGATGCGTCCCTATGGGAAGATTTGAGCAAAATCTGGCGTTTCTGCTCCAGGCAATTATCGGGATATAGTCTGATTTTCCGTATGCTCTGTTTACCGCAAGAAGCATATCGGCAATTTCCCTTCCGAAGGGCGTTTCACGAAAGGTAGGAGCCTTGCATAAATATCCGTCAAGAAAAATGTCATTGGGCTCATCATAATCATCGGTGTCGGTTTCCTCAAAGGTTTTGGCAAACACCGTAAGCTTTAATTTACTTCCCTCATCGGAATAATTGTTATATGAGCGAAACTGTCCTGTTATGTAATAGTTTTTCCCTAAAATATCCTCATATCCGGGAAGAAGCCTTTCCGATACTGTCACCGGAAGTAAATCGCAGGAGCCCGATAACCTCGGCACCGCAATTACCGTATTGTAAAACCCTTCCCCGTACACCTTGTGACTTAAGGAAGGCGTCTCTATTATAGTTCCCTTAAGTGTTACACTGTTATTTTCATTTGACATTAAAATACCTCCCACATTAGTGATAGTACACTATATGCGGGAGGCATTATTTTTATTACTCGGATATAAGATTTCTTATTGCTGCGGGCCAGTATTTTTCGTGACAGAAAAGATTTAAGTTAAGAACCGTTCCGTTTTTCATAATGATAAATACCTCGGCTTCGTGTCCCCTTTTCTCCTCACCGGGATATATCACAATATCCTTATCGATGAAGGAATAAACCTCTTCAATTTCAGAAGGCTCGGTTATTTTATACATATAGCTCATATCGCTTCTGTACTCGCTGGTCACATAGGAAACCGCTCTTTCTGCAGATGCAGTTGAATATCCGTCCTCTGCATAAAAGAGAGTATGTATATTTACCCCGATTTCAGCCACTTCTTCGTAGGTTGGCAAACTGTCATAGAAGCCAAGATTCGTCAAAACTGCTATTGTGTTTTTATAATTCGGAGAAATTCCGTAGGCAAGTTCTCTCTTTGCTCTGGTTTCAGTTGCCCCCTCTTTTTCAAATTTCCCGTCAACGTAAAATGTAAATCTTATCGTGGTTGGGTTCACATTATTGCGCTCATATATTCCGTCCATCTCTTCATAAGGCGTTTCCAGCACATCCTTTATAAATGCATCGGATAACATTTTAATCTGTTCTTCATTTAACTCCTTATGATAGTAAAGTGTGCTTCCAAGCCTCATATCAGAAAGACTTACCGTGGTAATATCCTTCTTTTGTCCGTTGGCAAATTCCACCATCATTCCGCGGTACTTTTCAGAATCGTATATAGGCTTTAAGTAATCAATATCGTCATGCACATCCACTCTGTAACGACGGTTTATGGTGCTTCCGTTTTTCATTTTATATGAAAGACGGATAAACCTTCCGCTGTCTTGCCTGTCTTCAATAAGATGAGAGTGAAGCTTTACAATGTTTTCAATTTCGGCAAAGTCGGTAATCCTTCCGTCAAAGGGCTCCGCATACCTGAAGTGATAGTGATCTAAATCGTTCTCTGAAATTCTTGCATAAAATCCTTCTGCATCATAGTCTGTTCTTCCGGGAAGGAGCACATATTCAACGCTTCCGGCATCGGGAACCCTTCTCTCATAGCCTGTTATATCAAGCTTTACTGCCGCAAACAAAAGTACAACCGCAAGGGCGTAAACCAGTATCGGTTTATGAACTCCTTTTATGTTAAGAGACTTTCTTGACAGCATATAGGCAATTATTATACCGATTATACCAAAGGGTAAAAGGAAGAAAATATTGGGATCGTAAAAGCTTCCGAAGTAAAGATAACTTGCCATTCCCGTAAAGAGTGCCACTGTGTAAATAAACACAGGTCTTGTTTCCGTAAAGGCACAAACTTCTCCGTAGCATTCAAGCCGTCTTATTTTATAAAGGAAATATCCTGCGAGTAAAAGCACAGCAATTAATGCCAGATAAATAAGAACCTTCCACGAAAGGATTTTTACCATTGAAAGGTAAAATACATCTGCTGTAAAAAATTCATTATCTGCCTCAAAGCCGTAAACGTGAGCTTCGCAGAAAGCTTTTATAAATCCTTCAAGTGCTACGGGAATTGCAGCGAAACAAAGAGTAAGTACGGTGCAGGCAACGCTTGAGCCCGTCAGCATCTGGGTAAATGCAGTAAGTGCTATTATAAGAGCAGAATATGTTATGTATACCGCAAGAAACTTAAATGCAACAACAGGAGAAACACTTTTTGCCACATTGTCATTAAAGCGGTATATCAGAATCATAATTGTATTTATGATACCTGATGATGCACACAGTATAAACGCCGAGATGAGATGCGAAATATACTGCTTCTTTCTTGTATTGGGAAACGCATGGGCAAATGCCGTCTGCTCCGACTTATTGAGATATGAGAATACCGCAACTGTTGTAAGCAGGCTGAAAGCCATTCCCACAAACATTGCTATATAATAATCATTCGGGATTCCGAAGGCTGCACCGTAATAACGGTCGCCCCACCTATAACGATCCATCACAATAAATGTGCCGAGAAAGAAGGTCACAAGGGTATTAAGTGCCGCAAGATACCAGAAGCGCTTCAAGTCGCTTTTTATGATGCTTTTATTAAGAAATGACATTTTTGACAACATAGCCCATACCTCCCAGTTCGTAAATAAATACTTCCTCCAGCGTAAGGGGCAGAATATCCATAATAACAGGATTGTACTTTTCTGCCTTTTCCTTTATTTCGTCCGCCTGACCTCTTACAATAAGCAAGCTTACACTTCCCATCCTGCTTTCTTTAAGAACGGTTATTTCATTCTTTAATTCTTCAGGAATTTCGCCTTCAAACGCAATCTGAAGCTTATGAATATTTCCTTTCACATCATCAAGTGATTTTTCAATTACCACCTTGCCCTCGTGCATTATACCAACGTGGTCGCATACATCCTCAAGCTCTCTTAAGTTGTGGCTTGAAACCAAAACCGTCATATTTCCTTCCGCCACCTTTTCAAGCACCACACTCCACATAGCCTTTCTCATTACAGGGTCCAGTCCGTCAACGGGTTCGTCAAGCACAAGCACTTCAGGTCTGCAGGAAATCCCTATCCAGAATGCCGCCTGCTTTTTCATACCCTTTGAAAGCCTTTTAAGCTTTGCTTTTTCATCAAGTCCGAAAACGCCTTTTATTCTTTCATACTCTTCCCAGCTGAAGCTTTCATATATTCCCGCATAATACTTCGCCATATCTAAAATTGTGTAGCCGGGGAAAAAGTATAAATCATCGCCTATGTAAACCATTTTCTGCTTTATAGCATTTTCCGAAACAGGATTTCCGTCAACCGTAATTTCCCCACCGTCAGAATTATATATTCCCATAAGGCACTTGATAAAAGTGGTTTTACCTGCCCCGTTTGGGCCGACAAGTCCGTAAACCGAGCCTTTTTGGGCATTGAGATCAAGCGAATCAAGTGCATAAAAATCTCCGAATTTTTTTGTTACTCCGCGAGCATTAATCATTTTTTCCATCCTTTCTTTAATTATCAAATATTTTGTCAATAAGAGAAGCTATATCTTCTTTTTCGGTATTGAGGTAATTAAGTTCCTTTAATATATCTTTTAATTCCTCAAAAAGCTTTTCTTTCTTTTCGTTTGTCACATTATCCGTTATGGGAGCAACAAAATAGCCCGTTGCCTTTCTTGAATAAATATAGCCCTCCGCCTCAAGCTCTCTGTATGCGTGCTGTATCGTGTTGGGATTAATTGACAGCTCTGATGCCAGAAGTCTTACAGACGGAATCTTTTCGTCTGCCTTTAGCGCCCCTTTGATTATAAGTTTTTTCATTTCCTCTTTTATCTGTTCGTAAATCGGACGGGAGTCCCTCATATCCAGCTTTATCACCTTATCACCTCCTCTGTACTATCTATATTAATACAGTTATCACAGTTTGTCAATAGTTTTTTAAAATTAATAACGGTCGCCTGTGCGACCGTTATATCATATAAGTTTTATAATTTCTTCGCTGAATTTTTCCTCCGGCATTTTATCTATGCCGTAAATCAGAGTTATCCCCATATCGGAAGCGCGCTTTTTTATGTATTCCTTTTTATTATCATCTGCGGAAACATAGCTTGCAAACATAACTTTTTTTGCATATTCTCCGCCGAATCTTCTTGCCATGGTATCAAGCTCATAAAGAGCCTCTTTATAAACCTCACCGTTTTTACAGGATATGAATACGGGAATAAAATCCTTTACAATAATAATGTCAATTTCGTTTGTCGTTTCAGCTCCGTAATTATCTTTACCGTCCCAGTCAACAAAAACGCCGACATCGCAGTCATCTGCAAACTTTTCATTCTCCGCCATAATTTTCTTTATTGTCATATATCCGTAAAGCTCCAGTGCGTTTCCTGATTTTGTTATAAGGCGGCGTACACTGTCGTTTTTATAAAAGAAGGACACATAGTCTCCGTTTTTCTCATACCCGTAAATGAGATTTTTTTCTTTCAGCTTTTCTATCAGCTCTTCATTGATAAAGGCATCCTTTTTTCTTTTTCTCAAATCATAAAGATCGGCACTTACCCTGAAGAAGGCATCAAGCTTGCCGTACTTCTCGAAATTGCCCAAAGCCGTTGCCTGTCTGTTCCACAGACCGCAGTTATCCCTGCACAGCTCCCATACATTTTTTATATCTTCGCAAAAGTCTGCATCCAGCACCCATGGTGCATCCGGCAACACAGTTCCCCCGTTGAGACCTATGATATCCTTTATTGTGATGTCAGGATCAGCTGTATCAGAAAGCTCTTTACCGTTTTCAAGGGATTTAAGCTTTCCCGAATCAGGATCATACTGTATTATGGAAATATTTTTTCCGTAAGATGCCTTTCCTGCCGCAGTCAGCAAAAGCTCTCTCCCTCCCGTTATGTCCACAAAAGAGTCGGGATATCTTGATATAACAGATAAAAGCTTTTCTTCCACCGCCTCAAGGTTGAATCTTCCAACTATCTCAAATTCAAGGCTTATATCTATACCTTTGTTTTTAAAAAAATTCTCAAGATATGTTATGCGTTCATTTGTCATAGTCTCCTTAAAGCCGATATATACCACTTTTTCAGGCTTTAAGGCTGTTGCCGCAATCACATTATCCGTCTGACATTCGTCAAAAAGCTCTATCAGGGTTTTCATTGCAATTCTCCTTTTATCAGCAGAATCCGAGAATATCTTTTACCTCAGATTCTTCCAATGTAACATCTGCACCAAGCATCGAATCTTCAATCTGAGAAACTCTGCTTCCGCCTATTATCGGAAAAACATCCACGGAAGCGGCGGATGAAAGAATGGCACATACGCAGGATGCAATGCTGATATTATATTTTCCGGAAAGTGCTTTAATCTTTTCAAGCCGTCTCAAATTTTCATCGCAAAGATAGCGCTCCCTGGACTTTTCGGATAATCCGCCTTCCCCAAGAGAAGTCATTTTGGAGAAGAAGCCCTTTCCCTGGGAGGCGTATGCCGCAACCGGCATACTTTTTTCGGCATAGTAGCAAAAGCTTTTCCTGTCCATATCAACCAGGGTTCTGTCTGCATTTCCGCCCGGTGCAATTATTGCGGGGCTGAAGCGAATCTGACTTGCACAAAAGCCCATAAGTCCGTTTTCCTCTGCATAGCGGTTCGCTTCCTCAATACGGTTTATCTTCCAGTTGGATGCACCGAATTTCTTTATTTTGCCTTCGGCTACAAATTTATTCATGGTTGTTATTATTTCGCTTACAGGAAGCCTTTCATCATCTCTGTGAAGCCAGTAAAACTCAATTTGCGGAATTTTTAAGGCATCAATGCTTTTTCCAAGGTCGCTTCTCAATTCTCCTTCACTTAATCTGGATACAGGAAGGTCGGAAGTTCTCTGAAATCCACCCTTGGTTGAAAGAAATATGTCTTCATATCCTCTTTCACGAAGCCATTTTCCGATAACCTTTTCTGATTCTCCTTCAGCATAAAGTCTTGCTGTATCTATATGGCGACCTCCAAGAGAATAATATTTATCCATTATATCAAAGGAATCCTTTTCAGATATTGTTTCTCCGAAATATGCTGTTCCGAGAAGAATTTTTGAACTTATTTTACCAAAGCTTTCAGAATATTTCATAATGCACCTCATAATTAAATTTCTTTTTTACAGTATATCACACTTATTCATTTAATTCAATAATAAAAAGCTAAGCATTGAGCGATGCTTAGCTTTTTAGCTTACATATATTCTCCAATAAAAAGAACCTCGCCGGATGTTTTATCCTTTATCACATAGGTAAAGGGCTTATCGAATTTAAATTCTATGGGCACAGGAGGTTTTGCCGAGGTCGCTCCCGCCATTATCCCCGTAACTGCCGCGGCTTCCGTTCCCTCTTCATCCACCTTTATATAGGTTTTGTGGATACCGTCGGTGACTTGCATATTTCCATAATCGCACATCTTTGTAAGATCGGCTGCCTCCGTGAAAGACACCTTCATTCCAAGGCTTTTAAGTGTATCCGAAAGGTTTAATGTAGTTTCTGTTTCAAACTTCGGAAGATAAAGCGATACATAGGTGCTTTTAAGTTCCTCGCCCGAAATTAAGCTATCGGCATCGCTCACTCTGTCATCTCCCATAAGGATGTACATACTTATGTTGATGTCCTCTCTGTAGGCATCTTTGAACATTCCGTTTTCGTCGGCTTCTTCCACACGATTTTTATAGGGAAGTTCTAAAATTTTAAGTCCATCATTATAAAATACATTCATATAGCCGGTTCTTCTCATAAAGTCTTCTTCCCTGTCGCCTGTAACTCCGTGGAAGGTATCCTTACAGGTTGCACCCTTATTAAATTCATTCTGCCAGGAAGCCTTGAAATATACTGCATTTACCAAAAGCGCGTAAAAATCCGGCTTTTGTATAAGACTTTTGATTTTACCGTTGGTTTTATCACTTACCCAGTCATTTACCGTTTTTACCGCCGTTTTGTTATCGGTTTTCATAACTTCGGCATTGTAATAATTGCTTACGGTTTCTTTATAGCTATCTGAAAAATTCTGATTCGTATTGTCCTTATTCATCCATACAGAATTTGCTGTATTTAAGGTAAAGCTTTTACTATCCGCATACTTTCCTGCAAGAGTCTTCATTTCTTCGTTATATTCCGTAAGGTTTTCAATTCCGAGAAGCGACAGGATTTCTTTCTTCGTTTCACCCTCTGCACCGTTTGCAAGCAGCAATAATGCAATCTTCACGGAAAAAGGAGAAACCATATAGCTTTCATCTGATTTGATTTTGTTATAAAATTTATCGGCAAAGCTCAAAGGTTTTGCCGCAGGCGTTCCGCACCAGAGCACACCTTCTAAATCCTCATATTTAAGAAGACCTTTTTCAATATGTTTTTCGTAGGTCATAACCCCGTCGGCGCATTTGGCACTTAAGGCTGAGTGAATTATTCTTGTAACATCACTTCTTGTAAGTATAAAGTTCTGTTTTACCACACTTTTTGTAAAGTTATTTGATAAAACGTCGTACTCATCTCCCTTTTCAAGGGCATTTTCAAGAGTAATGCCGGAATAGCCCATTGCTGATAAGAGAATTTTTATAAATTCCTGTCCCGTAACGGTTCTGTCGGGAGCATAAAGAGTTTCAGAAATGCCGTTAACAAAGCCTTTTTCATAAAATAGGTCAACTGTTTTTTCCGCCCAGTGCCCTTTTATGTCGGTGAAAGGCGAAGCTTTTGCCCCTTCATCATCCATAGCAAGGGTGCGCATAATAAAGGTAAGCGCCTCGGCTCTTGTAACCTCTCTTTCAAGCTCAAAGCCCTTTTCCGTTCCCTTTAATATTCCTATTCTGTCAAGCCCTCCGCCGTTATAAAGCGGAATTTCTTCTCGGGAAAGCATATTTTTTTCCTCTGCCGTAATACTGAGCATCGGAATTACCAGAATTAATGCCAGAATTAGTGCCAATACTTTTTTCATAAAATTACCTCCTTTACCAATAATACAAATGAGAAAGCAAAAAGGTTGCAAAAAGCGGCTTCAAAAGAAGCCGCTTTAACTCATTTATTCTGCTTTGACCAGGTATCCTTTAAGGTTACCGCACGGTTAAAGACCATATCATCCGCCTTGGAATCACGGCAGAAATAACCCAGACGAACAAACTGGAACTTGTCGCCCTTTTGGGCTTCACCGAGGCTTTCCTCAAGCTTGCAGTTTTCATAAGTCTTTAAGGAGTCGGGATTTAAGTAGTCAAGATAGTTCTCGCCTTCCTCCAGATCGCCCACATTTTCCTTTAAGAAAAGGTGCTCATAAAGATTTACCTTCGCATCAACCGCGTGAGCAGCAGATACCCAGTGAACAGTTCCCTTTATCTTTCTTCCGTCAACGGGATTGCCGTTTGCTGTTTCAAGGTCTGCAGTACAAAGGATTTCAGTTACGTTACCTTCTGCGTCGGTCTTAACTTCGTTGCACTTAATTATGTATGCACCCATAAGTCTTACTTCCCCGTCGGGCTTTAAGCGGTGGAATTTGGGAGGAGGAACCAGTGCAAAGTCATCTCTCTCAATATAAACTTCACCGGAGAAGGCAACCTTTCTTGTTCCTGCATTTTCATCCTCGGGGTTATTGGGGATATCGAAATATTCTGTCTTTCCCTCGGGATAATTTGTAATTTTCACCTTAACGGGATCAAGCACCGCCATTTTACGAAGTGCCTTCTTGTTAAGCTCGTTTCTTACGCAGTATTCTAAAAGTCCGATATCAACAACGCTGTCGGTTTTGGCAACGCCGGCTCTCTTTACGAATTCCATAATAGCCTCGGGAGTATAGCCTCTTCTGCGAAGTCCCGATAAGGTGGGCATTCTGGGATCGTCCCAACCGTCAACCTTGCCTTTTTCAACAAGTTCACGAAGATAACGCTTACTTAAAACGGTGTGAGTTATGTTGATTCTTGCAAATTCAATCTGACGGGGCTTTGCTTCAAAGCCGATATTGTCAACCACCCAGTTATATAAAGGTCTGTGGTTTTCAAACTCGATGGAGCAAAGAGAATGAGTAATTCCCTCCAGAGCATCCTGAATGGGATGAGCATAGTCATAAAGAGGATAAATGCACCATTTCTTACCCTGTCTGTGATGCTCTACATATACAATTCTGTAAATGGCAGGATCACGCATATTCATATTAGGCGATGCCATATCGATTTTCGCACGGAGGGTTTTCGAGCCTTCGGGGAATTCTCCGTTTTTCATTTTCTCGAAAAGCTCTAAATTTTCCTCTACGCTTCTGTCGCGGTAGGGGCTGTTTTTACCGGGCTCTGTAAGTGTTCCGCGGTACTCTCTCATTTCATCCTGAGTAAGGTCGCAGACATATGCCTTACCGTCCTTTATAAGCTTTACGGCATATTCATAGCACTTATCGAAATAGTCTGAACCATAGAAAATTCCGCCTGTGGGCTCTGCACCAAGCCAGCGTAAATCCTCCTCAATGGACTCAACGTATTCGTTATCTTCCCTTGCGGGGTTGGTATCGTCATAACGGAGATTGAAAAGTCCGCCGTACTTTTTGGCTGTGGAGGAGTTTATCCATATAGCCTTGGCACTTCCGATATGAAGGTATCCGTTGGGCTCAGGAGGAAAACGGGTGTGTATTTTATTTACGTGTCCCTTCTCCAGGTCCTCGTCAATAAACTCGTGTATAAAGTTTGTATATTCTTCTGACATACATATGCCTCCTTAATTTAAGGCTGCGATTGCCTTGTTGATTCGCTCTTCAAGCTTGTCCTTACCAAGGATGTTGAATATGCAGTACATATCGGGAGAATTTGTTCTTCCGCAAACTGCAATACGAAGAATCATGGAAACGTCGCCTACATTACCCTTATAAGCATCGGGATTTTCCTTGTAAGCCTTCATATCTCCGCAGAAGCCGTGCTTTTCTGAAAGTGCACGGATTTTTTCAAACCAGGCGGAGTTATCGTCGTTTTCATCATAAACGCTCATATATTCTGAAAGTATAGCAAGGATATCTTCCTTATCAAGCTTTTCATCGTAGGTATAGTCGGGTGTGAAGAGTTCATCAAAGAAGAAGTCCATATAGCCTTTAACCTCGCTCCAGATACCGAAGTCCTTTCTGGGCTTCTTGCCGCCTCTGCCGATTGCAAGAATTGCCTTGGAATAAGCTTCATCACGGGTGAAGAGCTTGTAGAATTCCTCATCATATTCCTTCGCCCACTGGGCAACATAGTCATAAACCTCATCCGCTGTAAGACGTGAAACATAGTTTTTACTTACGTCGTTTAACTTGACTATATCAAAAAGTGATCCTGATACACTCATCTTCTTATACTGGAAGGGGTATTCCCTTGCATTCTTGTCGGGGTTTGTCATTCTCCACTGCTCAAAGCTTGAGTTAAGAAGTGTTAAGATATATTCATAAACCGCGTCAGCCGCATAGCCTTCCTTTGCATAAAAGGTAAGCGCTGCTTCGGGGTCCTTTCTCTTGGAAAGCTTTCTCTTGGAATCTCCGTCCATCTTCATAAGGGGTGCGATGTGAAGATACTTGGGCGCTTTCCACTCAAGAGCCCTGAAAAGCTGAAGGTGGAAAGGAAGTGTGGATAACCACTCGTCACCTCTTACAACGTGAGTTGTTCCCATCAGGTGATCGTCAACAACGTGTGCAAAGTGATATGTGGGAATTCCGTCGGACTTTAATAATACATGGTCGATATCGTTTTCTGAAACGTCGATATCACCCTTTACAAGGTCCTTGAACTTAATCTTGTTATTGCAGTTACCCATACTCTTAAAACGGAGCACGAAGCTTTTTCCTGCATCAATATTTGCCTTTATCTCGTCAAAGGAAAGGTCACGGCACTTTGCCCATTTACCGAAGTAACCAAAGTTGCTCTTTTCTTCCTCCTGAGCCTTATGTGTAGCCTCTAAATCCTCTTCTGTGCAGAAGCAGGGATAAGCCATTCCCTTTTCAACAAGCATTTTCGCAAAGGTTTTATAGATATTTTCTCTCTGTCTCTGACGGTAAGGGCCGTATGCACCGTTATCCCCGTCTATTGTTGCACCCTCGTCAAAGTTGAGCCGGAAGGTCTTAAAAGCCTTTAAGATAACTTCAACAGCGCCTTCAACCTCACGCTTTGCATCGGTGTCCTCGATACGGAGATAGAAAATACCTCCTGACTGATGTGCCATTCTTTCGCAGGTGATGGCGGGGAAAAGATTTCCGAAATGCACGAATCCTGTGGGGCTTGGTGCAATTCTTGTTACCATAGCGCCCTCCGGAAGGTTTCTTTCGGGGAAAAGAGCATAAATGTCTTCGGGAGTAGTTTTAATATCGCCGAATAAAAGCTCGGCAAGTTTCATATAGTCCATTTGAAAATTCCTTTCTATGGCTTATTTTAATTCGGATACAAACTCGGTCAGTCTGTCAAGACCTTTGTCAATGTTTTCCATACTTGTGGCATATGACCAGCGCACATAGTCATCATTTCCGAAGCCTGAGCAGGGCACTACCGCAACCAGCTTCTTTTCAAGGAAGAGGTTTGCAAAATCGTCGGAGGTTTTTATAACCACACCGTCTATGCTCTTGCCCTTGATTTTAGAAATATTCATCATTACATAAAAAGCACCTTCGGGCATTAAAGCGGAAACGCCTTCAATTTTATTCATACGTTCCACCATATGGTTACGGCGTTCCTTAAACGCTTTTTTCATTTCTTCAACGCTGTCCATAGGGCCGTTCAATGCCGCAACTGTTGCCGCCTGGGCAATTGAGTTGGGGTTTGAAGTATAATGGCTCTGAACATTTGCCATAATCTTTGTAATTTCCGCATTTGCCGCAGTATAGCCTATTCTCCAGCCTGTCATTGCAAAGGTTTTTGATACACCGTTTACGATGATGGTTCTGTTTTTCATATCCTCATCGATAGCTGCAATGGAAATGGGTGTCTCAAAGTCATAAACAAGCTTTTCATATATTTCATCGGATATCACATAAAGGTCGTGCTTCTTAATAACCTCGGCAATTTCACGAAGCTCCTTTTCGGAATAAACCATACCCGTGGGGTTTGAAGGAGTATTTAAAATAATTGCTTTTGTCTTATCTGTTATAGCTTCCTCAAGCTCCTTTGCGGTAAACTTAAATCCGTTTTCTTCGCTTGTCTGAATTATAACCGGCACACCGTCCTGGATTAAAACCATTTCCTTGTAGCTTACCCAGTAAGGAGCTGAAAAGATTACCTCGTCCCCGGGATTTACAAGAGCACCGATTGCATTTAAAAGAGAATGCTTTGCACCGTTTGATACAACGATATTTGTCACATCGTAATCAAGGCCGTTTTCTTCCTTGAACTTTTTACATATTGCCTTTTTAAGCTCAACCGTTCCCGAAGCGGGTGTATATTTTGTAACGCCGTCGTTAATCGCTTTGATTGCAGCTTCTTTAATATGGTCGGGGGTATCAAAATCAGGCTCACCTGCACCGAAGCCGACAACATCTTCTCCAGAAGCCTTCATAGCCTTATATTTTGAGTCTATCATCAAGGTTGATGACGGGCTTATTGACTTATATTTTCTGCTGAGTTCCATAGTATAACCTCCGGTATTTATTCTAAACACTTATTATACAATATTTTCTTTGTTTTTGCAAGCTTTTTACATTAAATTTCCTCTTAAAATACGCAAAAAATTTTCTCCCGCAATCTTTTTTGCTATTCGCCCGCCGTAAATGGCATCAAGCTTTTCGCAAAGTGCATAAACGGAGGCACTCCCCTCTATTTCCTTCGGCATTTTATCAATACCGTCAAAGTCGGAGCCTATGCCGATATTATCCTCTCCGCCCAGAGATAAAAAGGCGTCAATATGTCTTATTATATCGTCCGTATCGGCATCCTTTCTGCCAAGAAAAGGCGGGTAAAAATTAATACCCAAAACGCCGCCGTTTTCCTTTAATGCGAAAAACTGTTCTTTCGTTATATTTCTTTTATGATCACAAATTTCTTTACAGCAGCTGTGGGAAAGCACAACAGGCTTTTTCGCGTTTTCAAGAACTTCATAAAAGCTTCTTTCTCCCATATGGGATAAATCTGCCGTTATGCCAAGGTGCTCCATTTTTGAAAGCACATCTTTTCCGAGGGCAGTGAGCCCTGTATCTTCCTCCATAGCACTTCCCGCCAGGTGGTTATTGTAGTTCCAGGTCATACCTATCATTCTTACTCCGCGGCCGTAGAGATAATCCACCTTATCAGGCGAATCAATCGCTCCTGCATCCTCAACGGACAAAAGAGCTTTCTTGCCCTTCTTATCAAGGTCGCTTTTTAAGATAACCTTGATAAATCCGGTCATTTTATCGTATGTGTCTATTAAGCTTTCCAATCTCTCAAAGCTTTTATTTTCTCCTGAAAAAGCCGCAAAAACCTGAAAATAATCGTCCTTCATCAATGACGGCGAAACATGAGTTTCAGCTATTCCGTCCGCCCACTTTGATAAGGTATCGCAATGAGCATCAATTATCATTTTGAATTGTCTCCGTTTTTTCCATTTTACTTCTGAAGCTCTTGCATTTTGCCAGAAGATTGGAAATAAAAGCGCAGATTAAAAATGCCGATACAAAAATCAATGTAAGTGCAAGCTCATTTTTCACAAACACAAAGGAAACAAAAAATATTATAAGCGGCAAAATATATGTCACAAGAGAAAGAATAACCGTTTTACAGGATTCTAAATATATTTTAACCCTGTCGCCTTTTTCTGCGTCGCATTCGTTTAACACAAGGACTTTTCTCATCTTGCTTATATCACACATTCCGCAGGAAGCACAGTTATCACCGCAGGAGCTTTCCTTTTTTATTGTAACTTCAGCATAGCCGCCTTTTATTTCCGAAACCGTTCCGAATTGTTCCATATCAAGCATCCTTTCAAAAAACTGCTGTACATAAGTACAGCAGCCATCTTATTTGACAAAACCTTCCACAAGCATTTTTACACCTATAACAATTAGTATAATTCCACCTGCAAGCTCTGCTCTTTTTTCAAAAAGCTTTCCCACTTTTTTACCGAGAACTGCGCCGGTAAAGGAACAGCCGAATGCAACGATACCTATTACTGCCGAAGATAAAAGCTTTCCGCAGCCTCCATCGGACATTATGCAAAAGCTTAAACCTACCGCTAAGGCATCAATACTTGTTGCAATTGCCTGAAGAGTAAGCTCTCCATAGCCCAGTCTTTCCTTTGTTTCTTCCTTTTCCTCTTCCTCTTTTTTCAAAGATTCAATTATCATCCTTACACCTAAAAACGATAAAATCCCGCAAGCAAGAAATGGTGCCATAATTCCCACAAAGGAAGCAATTTTTTCACCTACCGCATAGCCCAAAAGCGGCATCGCAAACTGAAATCCACCAAAGAAAACAGCCATTAAAAGAGCATCCTTTAATTTGCAGTTACGAAGTCTTATACCATTGGTGACAGACACCGTCATAGCATCTATTGCCAGTATAAAGGCAACCGATATAAGTTCTATATAACTCATCCTTCAAGTCCTTTCAGATAGTTATGTGCCGCCTCAAGCTGTCTGTCCACCTCTATATACTGTTTATCATATTCTATATTATTGATAAATGCAATAAAGTCAAAATTGACTACAGGCTCAGTTCCCATACCATTGTAAGCTTTGAATCTTCTTACGGCATCCATTGTTTCTTCCGTAAAGCTTTCGTCCGCCTCTTCCATATAGCCCAAAACCACGAGCCTTTCTTCTATCGCAAGCACTCCCCTGCCTTTACTTCCAACCTTGAATTCCGTTTCAAAATCAAGAGGGTTGAATGTTTCTTCCCTGAGCTGCTTGTAAGAATTTTTCACCTCAAAATCCGGTACTATTTTATCCTTTGCCACATCCTGCTTACCGGCTGTATAATATTTTGCTATAGTAAGCTTTATAGCTCCGCCGTTTACAAGCTCTTTAACTGTCTGCACAGTTCCTTTACCGAAGCTTGTTTCTCCGAAAATAACGCCCCTCTTTGTATCCTGCAACCCTCCGGACAAAAGCTCCGCTCCGCTGGCTGTGTTTCCGTTAATAAGTACAGCAAGAGAATATTTCGGGTTTTTATTTTCCGAATAGTATGTCTCCATTTTCGCAGGATCCTTATAATCAACATAAGCAACCGGGCCTTCCGGCATAAACATTTCACAGATGTTAACTGTTGATACAATGTTTCCTCCGGGATTATCCCTTAAATCAAGAACTATCTTTTCAATGCCAAGGGCATCAATTTCTTTCAATGCCTCCTTCATAAAAACATCGGCATTTGCGGTAAGTGTAGAAATCGATATGTATGCAGTTTCATCATCAAGCTTCCTCCACGAAATGGGGCTGATTTCCACATTTGCACGCACTATATCAAAATATATAACATCTTCAGTTCCGTAGCGTTTCACGCCTATTTTTACGCTTGTTCCCGCAATGCCTTTCATATATTTTGTAGCATCCGAAACCGTCATTCCGGCAAGATTGATATCTCCTGCAGAAACAATCGTATCATACATTTTTATTCCTGCCTTTTCCGCGGGAGAAAACGGTATAACCTCGATTACCGCCATACCTTCCCTGCCTGCAACAACACTTACTCCGATACCGCAAAGGCTGGAATTTACATCTCCGAGAAAGGCTTTATACTCCTCTTCGGTGAAATATACCGAATAGTCGTCAAGCCCTTTAAACATTGCATCAAGAACATTATCCAAAGATGTATCCCCTGTGGAAAGCATATATTCAAGCGCCTTATTTTTAAGCTGAACGGAAGTTGCACCGAATTTATATGATTGTTCCACAAAAAACGACACCTGATTAACTATCGAAAACTCATCAAGCTCTGCGGCGTTTGCCGGCACAAAAAAAGCAAATATGAGAAATACCGTAACAATCAGAACACTTAATCTTTTACGCAATTTTTATTCCTCCGTTTATATAATCTGTCATATCAGTATAGCATCTTTTCTTACGAGAGTCAACTAAAAAGCATTTTTTATAATATTTACCTCACTTGTAATAAGCTTCCCTTTTTCATTTACTTCTCCGACAATCTCAACCACATCAAAACGGCAAAGCCCGTCATACTCAATCTTTTTCATATAAAGCAGGGCTGCCGTCCTTAAATTATCCTGTTTTTTAACTCCAACATACTCAGAAGGCCTTCCGAAGTCTGTGCTTTTACGAAGCTTAACCTCTGTAAATACAAGATATTCACCGTCTTTTGCAATTATATCTATTTCTCCGCCTCGCACGGTAAAATTTCTTTCAACTATTTTATATTTATTCTTTTTAAGTATTTTTACGGCGTAATCCTCGCCTGCATTTCCTATTGCTCTCATTTTAATATGTTCTTAAGGAAGGAAAGACGGTGTATCGGGCAGGGTCCGAATTCTTTTATAAGCTCAGAATGACGCTTTGTTCCATAGCCCTTGTGACCCTCGAACTCATATTCGGGATACTTTTTTGCCATTTTCTCCATGTATCTGTCCCTTGAAACCTTGGCAAGTATGGATGCCGCTGCAATGGACATAGATAAAGAGTCACCTTTAATCACCGGCTCATTTTCTATTTCAAGCTTCCTTATATGCTGATTTCCGTCAACCATAACAAAATCGGGCTTGACAGAAAGAGACTCTATCGCCCTTCTCATTGCAAGAAAGGTGGCATTAAGTATGTCAAGCTCCTCAATTTCGGCAACAGTTGCAACCCCAACAGCATAGCTTACTGCCTTTTCCTTTATCTCATCAAAAAGCATATCGCGCTTTTTGGGTGAGATTTTTTTGGAGTCGTTAAGTCCTTCGATTATCGTACCGGGACGGAAAATTACTGCAGCTGCGTAAACGTCACCTGCCAAAGGGCCGCGCCCCGCCTCGTCAACACCGGCAATTACTTTATATCCTCTGTCATAGAAAGCTTTTTCAAATTCCACCATAGAGGAAAGTCTTTCAAGCTCTTTTTCTTTCATCAAAATCCCTCCGGTAATTCAAGAGTAACTTTTCCAAGTAAACCGCCTCTGAATTCATCCATAATAACATTCGCGGCACGCTCTGTATTTATTTCGCCGCCCGATACAACAAAGCCTCTTTTTCTACCGATAAGCTCTGTGATTTCATAGCCTTCAAGGTCTGAAAAGTTATCAATTTTATACCTTGCTTTAAGGTTTTCAGGGTAATTATCTCTCATAAAAGCAAGGAAAAAGTGACAAAGCTCCTCAATGTCCAGTATATCATCCTTTATTGCACCTGTATATGCAAGACGCTTTGCAACCTCTTCATCCTCAAATTTTGGCCAGAGTACACCCGGAGTATCCAAAAGCTCAAAGCCTTCCGCAATTCTTACCCATTGCTTCTGCCTTGTGACACCGGGACGGTCGGCAACCTCCGTTGCCGCCTTTTTTGTAAAGCGGTTTATGAATGATGATTTTCCAACATTCGGCACTCCAACAATCATCAGCTTGACAGAACGGTTTTTAATTCCTTTTGCCTTGTCACGCTCGGTTTTCTCCTTCATCATTTCCTTTATTTTAGGATAAATCGCCTTCATTCCGTCACCGCTCGACGCACTTATGAATAATACATCGTTTCCGAGGGCTTCCTTCCATTTTTTATTAGCCTCGGGATCTGCCATATCCGCTTTATTCAAAAGAGTAAGTATTTTCTTCCCCTCGCAAAGCTTTGCGATTTCGGGATTGCGGCTGGATGCAGGAATTCTCGCATCAAGCAATTCCAATACAACATCAACAAATTTAAGGTTTTCAGTTATAAGTCTTCTGGTTTTCGCCATATGGCCCGGAAACCACTGTATGTTCATAAAAGTCCACTCCTCTATAAAATGTAAAACGGATTGTTTAAAACAATCCGTCACTACATTCATATTACTGTTCGTTAGCGCTTACAATCTTTTCCTTAACCTTAGCAGCCTTACCAACTCTATCGCGGAGATAATAAAGCTTAGCTCTGCGAACCTTACCTGTTCTAACAACCTCTATACGGTCAATGTTGGGTGAATTTACGGGAATAACTCTTTCTACACCTACGCCGTAAGAAATCTTTCTGATGGTAAAGGTTTCATTGATGCCGCCGTGCTTCTTTGCGATTACAGTACCGTCGAACATCTGAACTCTCTCTTTTTCGCCTTCCTTAATCTTAAGGTAAACTTTAAGAGTATCACCTACTTTAATTTCGGGTAAATCTGTTCTTAACTGTTCTGCTGTAATAGCCTTCATAAGCTGATCCATGAATGTAGCCTCCCTTCTTACTAAGCGTTCGTGCAAATCACGTTTACAGAGGACCGCTCGAATTCTGATACATTATATCATATATTTTCCATAAATGCAAGCTTTTTTTTAATTTTCCAGAAACTTTTTTGCAAATTCTTTTTCCTTTTCGGTAAGAGGTGCTGTTTTAAGTAATTCAGGGCGTTTTTTAGCCGTTATTTCAATGGATTTTTCCCTTCTCCACTTCTCGATTCTTGCGTGATGCCCCGAAACTAAAATTTCAGGAATTTCTCTTTCCCTCCATACAGGCGGTCTTGTATACTGGGGATATTCCAAAAGTCCGTCGAAGTGAGATTCGTGAGAAAAGGTATCCTCCGAATCAAGCACACCGGGGATCATTCTTGCAGTTGCATCAATTACAGCCATTGCGGCAATCTCCCCTCCGGTCAAGACATAGTCACCTATGGAAATTTCCTCGTCAACGATTTCGTCAAGCACCCTCTGGTCAACACCCTCATAATGTCCGCACAAAAGTATAAGATGCTTATGCTCTTTTAATTCTATCGCCTTTTTCTGTGTAAAAGTCTTCCCCTGGGGAGACATATATATCACATAAGGTTTTTCTTCGCTTTCCTCTGAAAGATGCTCATATGCCGCAAAAATGGGCATAGGCTGCATCACAAGACCTCCGCCTGCACCGTAGGGATAATCATCCACTCTTTTATGCTTGTCCTCTGAAAAATCCCTGATGTTTACAAATCTCAAAGAAAGCAGTCCGTTATCTGTTGCCCTTTTTATTATGCTTACTCCGAAAACCGATTCAAACATTTCAGGAAACAATGTAAGAACATCAATCTTCATCAAGAAGCCCCTCCATAACGTGGATTGTAATTCCTTTATCCAGGTCAATTTCCTTAACCACATCGTCTATATGAGGTATGTAGGCGTTTTTATGACCTTTTCTTTTGACCTCAAAAACATCGTTGCTTCCGGTTCTGAAAACGTCTGTCACCTCGCCTATTTCCCCACCTTCTTCGGAAAATACCTTAAGACCTATTATATCAACTATATAAAACTTTCCTTCGGGAAGATTTGCTTCTTTTCTCGGCACATAAATCTTCTGTCCTATGAGCTTTTGGGCATCCTCAATTGTATCAATATCTTTAAGCTTTAACAAAACCGAACCCTTATGGGGACGTGATGCAGTAAGCTTATATTTATTGTTCGAAGGCTCAAGTCTTATATTTTTTATATCGTCAAAAAACTCAGGAGAATCGGTGTGGTAAATAGCCTTTACCTCGCCTCTTATTCCGTGAGTATTTACAATTTCAGCCGCAAATAATTCTTTTTCCATAATTATTTCCTTTCGTAGAGCAAAACGGCGGCAAATAGCGAATTTTTCCGCTTCGGCCGCCGTTTATTTTCCCTTACTTTGTGCCCTGTCAGTCAACGATGTCAACGATGACTCTCTTATTCTCCTTAAATGAAGCAGCCTTCATAAGAGCTCTGACAGCCTTCGCTATTCTTCCGCCCTTACCGATGATTCTGCCCATATCGCCCGAATCAACGTATACGGAAAAAACAACTTCGTCGCCGTTTTCCGCTTCTTCGATGCGAACGTTTTCAGGATTGTTAACCAGGGATTTCACAACGTACTCAAGTAACTCTTTCATTTTGCGCTCTCCTTATCAGTCAACAATCTTTGCTCTTTTAAGAAGACTCTTAACGCTTTCTGTAGGCTGTGCACCGTTTGCAATCCATGCCTTTGCCTTTTCTGCATCGATCTTGATTTCAGAAGGCTCTACCATAGGATTATAAGTACCGATTTCCTCTATGAAACGACCGTCACGGGGAAATCTGGAATCAGCTACTACTACACGGTAAAAGGGGTTCTTCTTAGCACCCATTCTTCTAAGTCTCATTTTTACTGCCATTTTGTTCACCTCCGTAATTTTTCTTATATTAAAATTCCTTGGGAATTTTACATACCGAATCTTTTGCCGAACTTTTTCATAAACTTTCCGCTTGTCATCTGCTTCATCATCTTCTGCATATTTTCAAAGTTTGAAAGAAGCACATTTACCTCGCGGACTTCCGTGCCGCTTCCCATCGCGATTCGCTTTTTGCGGCTTGCATTTATTATAGAAGGATTTTCTCTTTCCTTCTTTGTCATGGATTTTATTATCGCAGCAGTTCTTGCCATCTGCTTTTCATCCACGTTGACGCCCTTTAATGCCTTCGCATTAACCCCCGGAAGCATACCCAATATGTTTTCCATAGGGCCCATATTTTTCATCTGCTCCATCTGGTCTAAAAAGTCATCAAGATCAAAGCTTGCTTCGCGCATTTTCTTTTCAAGCTCTGCCGCTTTTTTCTCATCAAAGGCTTCCTGCGCTTTGTCGATTAATGTAAGCACATCGCCCATGCCAAGGATTCTTGATGCCATTCTGTCGGGATGAAAGGCTTCGATATCATCCATCTTTTCACCGGATGCCGCAAACTTTATGGGTTTTCCTGTTACGGCTCTTACGGAGAGCGCCGCACCGCCTCTGGTATCGGAGTCGAGCTTTGATAAAATAACACCTGTAATATCAAGCTGGTTATTGAAGCTTTCAGCAACATTTACCGCATCCTGACCGGTCATAGCATCAACAACCAAAAGTATTTCCGTGGGCGCAACCGCCTCTTTTATTGAAACCAATTCTGCCATAAGCTCTTCATCAATGTGAAGACGGCCTGCAGTATCGATTATTACCGTATCGTATAAGGAAAGGTCGCATCGGGAAACCGCCGTTTTTGCAATTTCAACAGGATTATCTGATTCAGGCATTGAGAAAAATCCTGCTTCTACCTGAGAAGCCACAACCTCGAGCTGTTTTCTTGCCGCCGGACGGTAAACATCGCAGGCAACAAGCATCGGGCGCTTGCCCTGCTTTTTAAGCATTTTGGCAAGCTTACCTGTAGTGGTGGTTTTACCCGCACCCTGAAGACCTGCCATCATAATAACCGTAGGAGGCTTCGATGAAACCTGAAGCTTTTCAGCCTCTCCTCCCATAAGAGCGGTAAGCTCGTCTCTTACGATTTTTATAATCTGCTGACCGGGAGTAAGGCTTTCCATTACCTCGCTTCCCATAGCCTTTTCTTTTACGGAATTTTCAAAGTTTTTAACAACCTTAAAGTTAACGTCAGCCTCAAGAAGAGCCATTTTGATTTCTCTCATAGCCTCTTTAATATCCTTTTCGGATACCTTACCGTGACCTCTTAACTTTTTAAAGGTTTTCTGGAGCTTTTCGCCCAAGCTTTCAAATGCCATATTTATTCTCCGATTTCTGACAGCTTTAAGACTTCTTTTGCTGTCCCGCCACTTTTAATCAGTTCATTAATATTCTTAAGCCGGCTTTCAAGTGCTTCTATCCTTTTTCCGAGACCAAGCTTTTCTTCCGCTTCGGTTAATATTTTTTCTGCCTTTACAAGAGCATCCCTTACACCCTGCCTTGTAATACCCATATTCTCGGCAATTTCCGAAAGGGATAAATCTTCGTTGTAGTAAAGCTCCATTGTCTCTGCCTGCTTATCGGTTAAAAGACCTTTATATAGGTCCAGAAGCATGGAAAGTTCGATTTTCTTTTCCATTTTTCCCGCTCCTTTTTGCCTGTAAAGCTTTTTTACTTTACAGAGTATAACAGATAGTTGCCTGTTTGTCAAGCTTTTTTTAAAAATTCTCCCGACAGAAATTTCTGCCGGGAGACAAGCTCAATCCTTGGTTATATAAATTTTTGTATTGAAGGGAATAAATTCAATCAGCTCGTTTATGTCTTCAGGGTGAAGTCTTATGCATCCGAGAGATATATCCACACCTACTCTGTCATCATAAGGAGTTCCGTTATATTTTATGAGTGTTGAATGCAGGGCATATCCCCTGTAAAATCTCATTACGGGACCGCAATAGTAGTTTGGATATGTCCATCTGTTGAGACGCTCGATATACTCAAATTCTCCCTCAATTGTGGGAGTTCTCGGTGCTCCCAAAGCGCACGGATAGCTCTTATAAAGATGCCATAATCCCACCTTGCCGTTAAATACGTTTACAGTGTGGTCTTTTTTCGAAATCCATATAAGATAATCTGTCCTGCTTTCAACACCGCTCTCATTCACAAAGCTTTCTTTGGAGATAACAATACCGTATACAGAATATTCCGTGTTTATAATCTTTCCCGTTTCCGTTTCTTCCATGTCGACAGCGCATGAAAAATATTCCGCTATTTCATAAAGAGGAAGATACCCCTTCCCTTCTTCTGTAAATACCGGATACTTTAAGTTATAACCCTTTCCGTTTTTACATGCATATATATTGTCATCAAAAAACTGCATTGAAAGACCTTCTGTCTGAGAAGACAAGAACCACGTTCCCTCTTCCTTCAGAATATTGATCTTAAGCTCTTTTATAAAGTCTTCCGATACATAAATCTCATCCCCGAAGATTTTATAATCCGCATCCGCAGTATGGTTATAAACCTTGAGTGTGTGCATCTTCAAATCATCCGGAATTATATTTCCGTAAAACGCAGTCTGATAAACCGCATTTCCTTCATCGTCTGCCGTAAGATATGTTTCAAGCACAACCTCTTTTCCGTCAAAGCCGTTAAATGACAGTTTTGCATTGTCGCTTATAAGCTTCAATATAAATTTTTCTCCGATATTATATTCCGGCACAGAAAATACCATCTTAAAGCTTGTTGCCCATTCCTCAGTATTTATATAAAGTCTTTTAAGCATGGTCTGTCCGTCGGAAGCATACAGCTCAAATATAAAATGGCGCGAGCATATCTCATCACTTACAATTTCCGCATGGAACATAACTTCCTTCTGCGAAATAAACACGGCTTCTTCAGCATCATTTCCTACGGAAGAAACATTGTTTTCTTCAACTACATCTTCCGCTGCTGTTTCTTCAGAAGCTTCCCCTTCAGCAGCAACCATCGCCTCATCAAAAACCGTCCCCTCTTCGGCAAGCACATTCATACTTCCGCAAATCATTATAAGCACAAGCAGCACATTAAATATTTTATTCATTTCTTCTTTCCCCTTCCACATCTGTCGTCAATATATTAGCACTTCAGTGCAAAATAGTCAAGCACTTTAACCTTTTTTCCTCTTTCCGCATAAACTCTAATGAAAGGAGAGATTTTTTATGTGTTCCATTGCCGGAATTGCAGATTTTCACAACACGGAAAGCCTTAGCAAAGACATCCTTATGAAAATGGGTGCAACCATGAAAATGCGCGGCCCCGATGATACTGATATTTCAGAAAATTCCTTTTCGGTTTTACACCATAACCGCCTTGCGGTAATGGATGTTGAAAACGGGCATCAGCCTATGACATTGATACACGAAGGCTTTTCTTATACGATAGTATATAACGGCGAAATATATAATGCAGATGACCTGAGATATGAATTTGAAAAGAAAGGATTTTCTTTCAATACCAGCTGTGACACCGAGGTCGTTCTAACCGCCTATATAGTATACGGAGAAAAAGCCCCGGAATACTTAAACGGTATATTCGCCTTTGCCGTATCTGATGAGAAGGAAAAAAAGCTGTTTTTCGCCCGCGACCGCTTCGGTGTAAAGCCGTTTTTCTATGCCGTTTCTGAAAGTACCTTTATATTCGCATCGGAAATAAAAGCTTTACTTTGCCATCCGGAAATTACTACGAAAGTCAACAGAGAAGGCCTATGGCAGCTACTTTTCCTTTCTCCCTGTAAAATATCGGGAAGCGGAATTTTCCGTGACATAAAAGAGCTTATGCCCGCGCACTCAGGCTCTTTTACGGAAAACGGGCTTAAGATAAAACCTTACTGGCATCTTACGGCAGAGCCTTTTACCGAAAGCCGCTCCGAGGCAACGGAGCATACCCGCTATCTGTTGGAAGATGCTATCTGCCGCCAGCTTAAAAGCGACGTGCCGCTTTGCACCTTCCTTTCGGGCGGGCTTGACTCCTCAGTAATTACAGCCGTTGCCGCAAAGGAATATGCGAAGAACAAAGAAAAGATTTCGACCTATTCCTTTGAATACGAAGACAACAAGGATAATTTTGAAAAAAGCTTGTTCCAGCCTCAGTCGGATGATGAATATGCCATTTTTATGGCAGAATTTTTAGGGACAGACCACTCTGTTTTAACCGCTCCCACCGGTCTTGTGGCGTCATCACTTCTAAACGCCACAGTTGCAAGAGATATTCCGGGGCAGGCAGATATCGATTCCTCCCTTTACTATTTCTGCCGTCAGGTAAAAAAGAAGCATACCGTTGCACTCAGCGGTGAGTGTAGCGATGAAATCTTCGGCGGTTATCCATGGTTTTACAGAAAAGAAATGCTTGAATCCGGCTTTTTCCCTTGGATTCACTCACCTTTTACAAGGATTAATCTTTTCAGAGATTCCTTTACGAAAAAAGAGGAAGGCTTCCGTTTTATGCAGGAGGTGTACAAAAAATCCATAGACGGTGTACCTTTGCTTGATTCAGATTCCGAAGAGGATAAAACCGCACGAATTGCCACGGTTTTAAGCACGGGTTATTTTATGACATCACTTCTGGAGCGTAAAGACAGAATGAGTATGGCAAGCGGACTTGAGATAAGAGTTCCCTTTGCCGACCACAGAATACTTGAATATATCTATAACGTTCCCTGGAAAATAAAATTTGAAAACAATGTGGAAAAATCCTTACTCCGAAACGCCATGAAGGATTATCTGCCCCTTGAAATATACGGCAGAAAGAAAAGCCCTTATCCTAAAACCCATAATCCCTTATATGAGAAAATAGTCACCTCAATGCTTCGTTACCGCCTGAAAAAAGGCGGAATTCTTACAGAGGTGCTTGACGATAATATGCTCAAAGAGCTTATGACGGAGGAAAATGTCACCTGGTTCGGTCAGCTTATGGGTAAGCCTCAGCTTATCGCCTGGCTCATCCAGTTTGACTACTGGGCAGACTATTACGGCGTCAGCTTTTCCTTATAAATCCACATTTTTGCGTTGACTTTTTACCCTTTTTTTGCTATATTTAACTTAACAAAATAAAGGGGTGTTATTATGTATGATTTGATAGTTGCCGGCGGTGGCTTTGCAGGTGTATCTGCGGCGGTCAGCGCGGCAAGATGCGGTCTTTCTGTGCTTTTAATTGAAAAGGGCGGCTCTCTGGGCGGCGCGGCCTGCAATGCCTATGTAAATCCTTTTATGCCCTATAAAGTAAATATAGACGGTGAAATAAGAAAAATTTCAGACGGTATATTTGCCGAAATTTTAGATAACCTTGATAAGATGGGCGGTCTTTCCAAAAACCGCGTAACCTTCAGCGAGGAAATATTAAAGCTTGTTTTTGACGATATGTGTGAAAAAGCCGAAGTAAAGGTGCTTTTCCACGCTTATCTTTCAGCCGTTTCCGCAAAGGACGGCAAAATCGAAAGCGTTACCGTTTCCACGAAGGGCGGCCCCATCACCTTAAGTGCATCCTATTTTATTGATGCAACGGGCGACGCCGACCTTTCCGTTTTAAGCGGATGCTCCTACAATATAGGAAGGGAAACCGACCATCAGTGTCAACCTATGACACTTTGCTTCCGCCTTGCGGGAATCGATAAGGAAAAGTTTGATTTGAATGCCCAGAAGGAAGCCAACGAGCTTTACAAGAAGCTCCTTGCAGAAGGCAAAATGCGTAACCCCAGAGAGGATATTCTTCTCTTCCCCTATGATTCCGACGGAGTTGTTCATTTCAATACCACAAGAGTAATTAAGAAATGTCCCGTTGACGCATTTGATGTTTCCGCTGCAGAAAGAGAAGCGAGACTTCAGGTTTATGAAATGTTCAAGTTCCTTAAAGAAAATGCAAGAGGATGCGAAAACGCCACCCTCCTCTCAACGGCTCCCGAAATCGGTGTCCGTCAGAGCAGACAGATTCAGGGCGAATATATCTTAAATACCGATGACTTAAAGTCTCTCACAAAATTCCCCGACAGAATTGCGGCAAGCAACTATGAGATCGACATCCATTCTCCCGACGGAAGCGGAACAAGCCACTATTTCTTCGGTCCCGGTGAATACTACACCATTCCCTACCGTGCTTTGATTCCCAGGGAAATCAAAAACCTGATTGTAGCAGGAAGATGTATCTCCTCAACATTTGAGGCTCAGGCGTCCTACAGAATTATGCCTGTTTGTGCCACACTCGGTCAGGCGGCAGGTATTGCGGCATCAGTCTGCAAGGAAAAGGGCTGTAACGCCATTGATGCAGATATTTCACTTATTCAGGAAAAATTGATTGCCGCAGGGGCATTTATAGGATAAGAAATAAATATCCACCCGCATAGCGGGTGGTTTTTCATTTTCGGGTATAACCCTTATATTACTGGCTACGCACAAGTGCGTTTTTTATTGGCCTGCCAGCCATGCATCTTTTACTTACTACCCATAAATGGGTCCCGCGGCTCAAACATATTCAATTGATCACTTTCCATATCTTTTTTCAATTGCTCTTTTATATACTCCTTTATTGCTTTTGTGTTTTTCCCCGCTGTGTCTACGTAATATCCCTTACACCAAAATTCGCGATTTCGGTATGCAAATTTCATATTCCCCCACTTTTGAAATATCAATAGCGAACTTTTTCCTTTCAAGTACCCCATAAATCCCGAAATGCTCATTTTGGGCGGGATACTTATCAACATATGTATGTGGTCCGGACATACTTCGCCCTC